>DBEWUK010000066.1:0-13344 GCA_048205395.1 Collinsella sp. | reverse complement strand
CGGCGCGTGCAACGATATCTGGGCGGCCCCCGCCGAGCAGCTACGTTTACGTACTAGCAACTACAGCGGGTTCGCCCCAGTAGAAGCTGCGAAGGTGGAACCAAATAATCTGATAATAGTTAGCCGATGCTACAAAGGGATTGTTCCTTTGTAGCATCGGCTAACTAGAAAGATTTTTTATCTCAAGCATTTAGCCCTTTCGCCTGAGCCCCATACATATCGTCCCGCGCGCAGTTTCGCAGCGCAGCGAGAATGTTTGAGCACGGGATGATATGTATGGGGCTCAGGCGAAAGCGGGATCCATGCGCCCTGCGAAGCGAGAATGTTTGAGCATGGAATGATATGTGTGAGAGGCGGTCGGGAGGGATACGAGTGCCCCTAGGCGACGCCGCTAGAACCGAAACCGCCGGCTCCTCGATCGGTTTTGTCTAGTTCTTCTACCTCTACGAGATTGACTGTGGGGACTTCTTGGATGACGAGTTGCGCGATGCGGTCGCCTTTGTTGATCTGGATATTGTTGGTGGGATCTAGGTTGATGAGGATGACCTTAAGCTCGCCTCGATAGTGGGCGTCGATGAGACCGGGCGTGTTGACTATAGACAGGCCCTGCTTAATGGCTAGGCCGCTGCGAGGTTGGACAAAGCCGGCGTAGCCATCGGGCAACGCAATGACCAAGCCAGTGGAGACCAAACGACGCTCAAAGGGTTTGAGGGTGCAGCCTTCGTTGGCGCGGAGGTCAAGACCGGCATCTGTAGGATGAGCGTATTTGGGAAGCTCGACCGAGGGATCGAGACGCTTAATGTTAACGGTAATGTTGGACATGAAATCACCTTAGCTTGTCGAGCTCTTGCAAAAACTCATCGACGTCTTTGAAATCGCGATAGACCGAGGCAAAGCGAATGTAGGCCACCTTGTCGATCTTGGCCAGGCGCTTGAGCACCATATCGCCCAGTTCGTGGGACGTAACAGCCGTCAGCGTACGCGAACGTAACTCCACCTCGATATCATCGATAATCTCGTTGAGCTTTTTCGTATCGATATCGCGCTTAATCGTGGCGCGCATCAGGCCGACCAGCAGCTTGTTGCGATCGAACCGCTGCTTTGACCCGTCGGATTTGATGACCTCGATGGGGTCTTCGCAGCGCTCGAACGTCGTAAAACGATAATTGCAAGAACAACACTCGCGGCGACGCTTGATAGTGTTGTTCGATTCCTGCATACGGGAATCGACAACGCGGGTATGTGCCTTGCCGCATTTGGGACAGCGCATGGTACCTCCTCCTAAACGATAACAAGGGTACCATGCGACCGAACCGAAATCTTACGAACGAGCCGGAACTTTCAGAACTGCACCAGCATCAAGAGAGCCGCGATCGAGGTGATTGACGCTACGAATCATGTCGGAAGTCTCCTGCGTGGAAAGACCATCGATGGGATGCTCCTGGGCAAGCGACCACAGGGAGTCGCCCGACTGCACGCGAACCGTCTCGTAGGTAACGTTGGCTACGGAATCGGCATATGCTGCTTGACGAGCAGAAAAAACTGACGTGGCGAGCACGAAGAACAGGGTGAACGCTACAGCAATAGAAACAATCGTCGAGGCCTTCAGGGCAACAGGAGCCAAAGCAACGGACGCACGCTGGGTGCGAACGGGTTTAGTGGCCACGGCCTGAAAATGAGAGCGTCCGCCCTTCACGACCGTAAAGGCAGGCGAAGCAGGCGCCTCAAGCTTAAGAGCGAGGTTTCCCTGGACCATATTAGCTGCGTTCATTCTGTTCTCCTCTCGTTTGTTTTGACGAGAACTGTTTTATCAAGCCGCGGGGACAAAAAAGTCTAGCGCGGGAACGAGTGTTCGGTTATTATTATCTTCGAACAGTTGTTCCTGTCAAGCAAAAATAGAACATTTGTTTGGTATGGGTAGAGAGGAATCCCTGATGGCTCGCAAAATTACCAAGCGTCAGCAGCAAATTTACGACTTCATCAAGGAATATCAGCAGGAGAAGGGCTATCCGCCCAGTGTGCGCGAGATGGCTTCGGCCGTGGGCCTTTCCTCCCCTAGCACCGTACATGCGCATCTCTCCGCGCTCGAAGCACGCGGTCTGCTCAAGCGTGATGCCACCAAGCCTCGCGCTCTCGAACTCTTTGACGAAGACGGATCTTCCGTCTCCATCTCAAAGTCCGATGAACCCACGGCACCCCGCGGCACCGTATCACTACCTCTCGTGGGCCGCGTCGCCGCGGGGATTCCCATCCTTGCCGAGCAGAATATCGAGGACACCTTTACCATCCCAACCGAGATCGCAACGGACCAGGGGTCCTTTATCCTCGAGGTCCACGGCAATTCGATGATTAACGTCGGTATCTATAACGGCGACTACATCATCGTTCGTGAGCAGAAGAGTGCCATGAATGGCGAGATTGTCGTAGCCATGATCGATGGTTCCGCAACAGTCAAAACGTTCTATAAGGAGCAGGGTCGCGTTCGCCTGCAGCCCGAAAACGACACCATGGAGCCTATCTACGCGACAAATCCCACGATTCTGGGCAAGGTCGTCGGTTTGATGCGCCGGTTTTCGTAATGCAAAAACGCATCACGGTCTTTGATACCATTCGCGGGTTTACCATGCTGTCGATGGCGGGATTTCATACCTGCTACGACCTTGCCTACCTATATGGGTGGAAGATGCCCTGGTTTACCCAGACCATCTTCCAGGACATCTGGCGTGCCAGCATCAGTTGGGTATTTTTGGTTATTGCCGGCTGGATGTGCACCCTCTCGCGCAACAACATCAAGCGTGCCGCCAAATATGCTGCCGCCGCTTTGGTCGTATGGATCGCAACGACGCTCGTCTCAGTCGATGACTCGGTAAACTTCGGCATCATTTTCTGCATGGCGGCGTGCACCGCCATTGTCGCACTCGCGCGTCCGGTTCTCGATAGGGTGCCGGCAGCATGGGGTATAACGATTTGCCTCATATTCTTTGCCTGTACCTGGAGCATTCCTAAAGCGGTCTACCCTATCCCCTATCTAGCTTGGCTGGGTTTCCCAGATCCAGACTTTGTCTCCGGTGATTACTATCCGCTCATCCCATTCTATTTTATGTACCTCGCAGGCTTCTTTGCCGCTCGAACGGCACAGGAATCAAACTGCGAGGCACCAGTATGGGCCTATGAGAATCCCATCCCCGTGCTCGCAAGCCTCGGACGCCATGCACTACCGTTCTATCTGCTTCATCAGCCCGTTATATTGGGCGTACTGGAGCTGATTTATTCCGTTCGGTAACGCTCAAGACGTGGTGCGATACGGGCCGGCAGCTTTGCCACAATACGAACGCCGCCCTCAAGATATTCCTCGTGCAGAAGGGTTCCCTGTTCGTGCACGAGCGTGATTAAAGCGCCCTCTCGATACGGGATATCGGCCGAGAGCAACACGTCTGTAGCGGCCGCTTCACGAGCGATGCGGTCGACTAAGTTATCAAGGCCCTCACCCGTCTGAGCCGAGAACAGCACCGCCTCGGGATAGCGCCGGCGAAAGCTCAAGCGATCGACGCTATCGAGCAGATCAATTTTATTGAACACGGTAAGCGTCAGGCGCTCACCGGCACCAATCTCATCAAGGACACGATCAACCGCCTCGAGCTGACGCTCGTAATCCTCATCGGAAGCATCTACAACTTTAAGTATCAAATCGGCGCCGAGTACCTCGGAAAGCGTAGATTTAAACGCGTCGACCAGGCCATGGGGCAGCTTTTGAATAAAGCCAACGGTATCGGTGATCGTCATGCCACGGCCACCGGGTAAACGGTACGAGCGCGTCGTGGGGTCGAGCGTGGCAAACAGCTTATCCTGCGAAAGTACCTTGGATCCCGTCAATCGATTAAGCAACGTCGACTTACCGGCATTGGTGTAGCCAGCCAACGCCACGCGAAACGCCGGCGATTCAATACGACTTTTCGATTGCACATCACGACGTTGTTCAACCTGCTTCAGTTCACGTCGAAGAGCTGCGATCTTATTACGAATTAGGCGACGGTCGACCTCGAGCTGGCTTTCGCCCTGGCCAAAGCGCGAGCCAATACCGCCACGCGTCTGTTCCTTAGCAAGATGGCTCCACATACCTCGCAGACGAGGCAGCAGATACTGCAACTGTGCCAGCTGCACCTGCAAGCGGCCCTCACGAGTCTGGGCATGCAGGCCAAAGATATCCAAAATCAATGCCGTACGGTCAATAATCTTGACCGGTTCGCCCACGGCTTTCTCAAGATAGGACTGCTGCGAGGGCGTCAGGTCGTCGTCGAAGATAACAACATCCGCATCCATACGATGCACCAAACCGCACAGCTCCTCGACCTTTCCGGAGCCGATAAACGATTTAGGATAGGGCTTGACCAGGCGCTGAGACAAGCGTGCAACGCATTGGGCCCCAGCAGTGTGGGCTAGACGCTCGAGCTCGTCGAGCGAACGGTCGAGCGGCCAGGCGTTATCGCGCCACTCAACACCAACCAAGATGGCGCGCTCGGGTTCAGGCGCCGTGGGGACCAAAGGGAAACGAGCCATTAGGCAGCCTCGATGCGATGGTAAATATCATCAACGACCTCATCGATCGTAAACTCATCCATATCGAACCACACGATGCGATCGTCACGCTTAAACCAGGATAGCTGGCGCTTGGCATAGCGACGTGAGCGCATCTTGATAAGATCGCGGGCCTCATCCATGGAAATAGTGCCTCGCAAGGCATCAATAATCTCTTTGTAACCGATTGCCTGCATCGACGTCAGTGCATCACCTAGGCCCTGGTCCATAAGGCCACGGACCTCACCAACCAGCCCCTGCTCAAACATAAGGTCGACACGCAGGTTAATGCGCTCATAGAGCAATTTACGGCTACGCGTCAGACCAAACCACAAGGCATGATAACGCTCACGCGGAACGCTGAATTTCGACTTCTGCTCGGCATACGACACACCGTCATCGTGCATCTCGAGCGCACGAATCACACGACGCACGTTATGGGGATGAATCACGGCAGCCGATTCGGGGTCGCGCTCGGCAAGCAGAGCATGCAGTGCCTCCTCACCAATGCGCTCGGCAAGCTCCTGGTAGCCCGCGCGACGTTCGTCCTCGAGATCACCCGAAGGAAAATCCATTTCATCGAGTGCAGCCTTGAGATACAGGCCCGTACCGCCGCAAAAGACCGGAAGACGCTGCTCGCCAAGCAAACGCTCGATATGCGCTCGGGCGTCCGACTGATAAAGCGCGGCAGAATATGCGACACCCGGATCCACGATATCGACAAGACGCAGAGGTGCAGAGCACTCCTCGGGCATCATCTTGGCCGTACCGATGTCCATACCGCGATAGATTTGCATCGCGTCACAAGACAACACTTCAGACGACAGACGAGCAGCCAGACGGTCGGCAACATCGCTCTTGCCAACCGCCGTCGGACCGACAATCGCTACGGCAGAAAGGCTTGCACCGGGAGAAATCATTAGCGAGGCTCGCCTACGACGGAGCCAGACAGATACCACGTCTTGGCGACATCAACATCGACGTCGACGATTTTGCCGATGAGCTGATCGATGCTATAGCCAGTAGGAATCGGCGCATGCACCGTCTGGTTCTTGGGGCTCTTGCCCAGAAGGACAGCGTCGTTCTTCTTGCTCGTACCCTCAATAAGTGCAGGCACCACGGTGTGAAGCTCGCCCTGGTTATACTCGTGTGCCGTCGTCTCGATAACCTTGACCAGACGGTTAAAGCGCTCAAGGATAACCTCATGCGGGGTGGGATCATAAATCTCAGCTGCCGGGGTACCGGCGCGCTTGGAGTAAATAAACGTATAGGCCTGAGCATAGCGCACCGTCTCGGCAAGCGAGAGCGTCTGCTCAAAGTCTTCCTCGGTCTCGCCCGGGAAGCCCACAATGATGTCGGTCGAAAGCGCAATATCGGGCATACGGTTACGAATACGATCGACCAGGCCCAGATAATCCTCGCGCGTGTACCGACGATTCATCTCTTTAAGAATGCGCGTGGAGCCCGACTGAACGGCCAAGTGAAGCTGCGGCATGACGGCAGGTGTCTCGGCCATAGCATCAATGGTCTCGGGCAGCAGATCCTTAGGATGCGAAGAGGTAAAGAAGATGCGCTCGACGCCCGTATCGCCCACCGCGCGCAGCAGATCGGCAAAGCGCGGCTTGCCAAAGAGATCGCGACCGTAGGAGTTAACGTTTTGGCCCAGAAGCGTAATCTCGCGCACGCCCTGACGCACGAGCCCGGTCACCTCGTCGACAATCTCCTCGAAGGGACGGCTCTTCTCACGACCACGGACGTACGGCACGATGCAGTACGTACAAAAGTTGTTGCAGCCCGTCATGATGGGCACCCAGGCGTGATACTGCGTCTCGCGATGCCACGGCATACTCATGGCGTCGGTATCCTCATGCTCATTCGTACGGATATGGCGCTTACCATCCAAAAACGCCTCGGCGATAAGCTCAGCCACGTGCGCAATAGAATGGGTGCCGAAAATGACGTTGACGTTATCGACGTTGGTGAGCAAGCCCTCACCATCGCGCTGGGCGATGCAGCCGCCCACGGCGACAACACGCTTACCCGAAGGCGAAGGAGGAAGGCTCTTGCAGGAATTGCACTGACCATACAGGCGCGTATCGGCAGCCTCGCGCACACAGCACGTCATGAACACGACAATATCGGCATGCTCGGGATCGAGCGCCATAAGACAGCCATACGAATCGAGCAAGCCACTCACGCGCTCGGAGTCGTGCTGGTTCATCTGGCAGCCGAATGTGCGGATAAAGTAGGTTTTACCGGCAAGAATATCGCGTACGGAACGCTGGTCCATGAGCTTACATCCTAACGATGGTATCGACGGGGCGCATAGGTGCTACAAGCGTGCAGATGGCTCGCTTACGCAACGGGCTTAACGTCATCCATGACGACGTTATCCATAGCAGCCCGATTAATCTGGTGAACGTAGATAGAGAGACGAATTGCCGTGCGCGACTCTCCGTTAATAAGAATGTCGGAAAACACCGGCGCGCAGGAGACATCAAAGCCGGTCGGAATCAGAAAGCCGCGCGCAATGGCAACGGCCTTGATGGCCTGGTTGACGGCACCGGCACCGACGCATTGAATGTTGACGGGGACGCCATCTTTGACCATGCCGGCAATGGCGCCGGCAACGGACGCGGGCGATGATTTGCTTGATACCTTCAGGCAATCCATGAAGAAACTCCTGCGTTTAAAAGTACGTTTTAACTGCAATAACTGTATCGTACCGAGCGGACTCGGTAAAGATTTTATTCCTCTTTGGCAAGATCGAACGTCACCGTGATGCGATCACGCGAAACGCGAATCTTAGGGTCGCCGCACAGATTGAGGTAATACCGGGCAGCGAGGTCGTTAAAGTCACGCTCGACCGCACGCGAAAACTGCGCCATATCATCCTTGGCGATACGAAGGCCTCGACGGTCCTTGGCAAGATCGATGGGAGCCGGCGCATGAGAGGTGGAGTCGCGCTCGCGCAGCAGACGCGCAGTCACGCCGCGAACGGGCTTAATCTGACCCGACAGAATTCGGTGGGCAGTGCGCTCGGACATCTCAAGGCCCAGACCGGAGCAGATCCGGATAAAGTCCTCGGCATCCGAGGCAAGGCCCAAGCGATCGATAACAGGAAGCTCGCACTCGTCATCGATAAAGAGCAGGCGCGACGTATCGAGACGACTCGAAGCCTGAGCGTACAGGGTCGCAGCGATCTCGGACGGAGAGCCCAGATACACATCGCAGCAACGCAGCTCCTCAAGGGCAAACTCACAGGCCGCGCGAATGATGTTGTGGGGGCCGCGAGCACATACATAGCGACCGTCTTCGTCTTTAACCGCCTGAGGCCAGCTCGACTGGTCGGCGCGCTCACCCAAGCGTTCGGTGGCAACGCGCACCTTAAACGAAGAGCCCAAATCGACGCCCGATGAAACAACGCGCGCCTCATCCGTGTTCTGCTTGATAGAGAACAGCGCCATACCACGACCGTGAACACCCCAACGGTCCATTTTCATGCTCTCGAGCTTGGAAGTGACACGAGCATCGAAGATACGCTCCTGCATATCCTGCGGCACACCAGAACCGTTATCCAGGAAGAGGAGGGTGCGAACACCCTCCTCCTTGGTCGTGGCAAGATAGACCTTATCGGCTCCGGCATCGCGAGCATTACGCAGCATCTCGATGACAATGTCCTCTACATGCTGAATGTCATGCTTGGCCTGACGGCGCTCGGCCTCCGAAACTCGGAGGCGGACATACCCCTCGCCAAGGTTTTCCTCGACGCGAAGGTTGCCCTCCCCCGACATCGACGCGATAAATGAGATGAGCTCGTTCGCGTCGTTCATGTTATTTAGCGATATCGACGGCACGGCTCTCGCGAATCACGACAACGCGAACCTGACCGGGATACTCCATCTCTTCCTCGATCTGATGGGCGATATCGTGCGCAAGCACTGTGGACTGGGCATCGGAGATCTTGTCCGGTTGAACCATAACATGAACCTCGCGACCGGCCTGCATGGCATAGGTACGCTCGACGCCGTCGTGAGAGTTGGCGATCTCCTCGAGCTTCTCAAGGCGCTTGATGTAATTCTCGGCCGACTCGCGGCGGGCACCGGGACGAGAAGCGGAGACGGCATCGGCGGCCTGAACCAGGACGTCGAGCACCGTGTTGGGGTCGACGTCGGCATGATGGGCCTCGATCGCGTGGACGATGACGGGCTTCTCGCCATAACGGCGGGCAAGCTCAGCACCAATCACAGCATGCGGACCCTCAACGTCATGGTCGATGGCCTTGCCCAGGTCGTGCAGAAGACCGGCGCGCTTGGCGGTCACAACATCCAGACCAAGCTCGGAAGCCATAACGCCGCACAGGTCGGAAACCTCAAGCGAGTGCTGTAGCACGTTCTGACCAAACGAGGTGCGGTAGCGCAGAGCGCCCAGGGTCTTGACAATCTCGGGGTGCAGGTCGTGGATACCGGTATCGAAGGCGGCCTGCTCGCCGGCCTCGCGCACACGCTGCTGAACCAAGTCGGCGGCCTTGTGGTACATCTCCTCGATGCGGGCGGGATGAATACGGCCATCGGCAATAAGGTTCTCGAGCGCAACGCGGGCGGTCTCACGACGGACCGGATCGAAGCTCGAAAGCACAACGGTCTCGGGGGTGTCGTCAATCACGAGGTTGACGCCGGAAACCTGCTCAAAGGTGCGGATGTTGCGACCCTCGCGACCGATGATGCGACCCTTGAGGTCATCGGAGGGAATATGCACGGAAGTGACGGTGACCTCGGCGCTATGGTCGGCGGCGCAACGCTGAATCGCCAGGGAGAGAATCTCCTGAGCGGTCTTGTGGCACTCGGCGCGGACCTGCTGCTCGGACTCGCGGATGATGGTGGCCGCCTCGTGGGTAACCTCACCGCGAACCTTGTCGAGCAGCTCCTTGTGAGCGTCCTCGCGCGTAAGGTCGGCAATACGCTCAAGCTCGGAAGTCTGCTTGGCGCAGAGCTCCTCAAGCTCGCGAGAGCGCTTCTCGACCTGACCGGCCTGGCTGGACAGCTGATGCTCGCGCTTATCGAGCGCATCGTTGCGACGATCGAGCGATTCCTCGCGCTGCATCACGCGGTTTTCGAGCGTGCGAATCTCGCTCTTACGCTGCTTGTCCTCGGCCTCGGCGGCCTGCTTGTTCTTGATGATCTCTTCCTTAGCCTCGAGCAGAGCCTCTTTTTTGAGGGTCTCGGCCTGACGCTTAGCATCACCGATCAGGGACTCTGCCTGCGCGTGTGCCGACTGGATCTTTTCGTCGGCCTCGTGAAGACTACCCTGCTTGGCGGTGCGCATGTAGGCAATGGCGGCGATGGCACCCAAAACGAGGCCAACGAGCGCTGCAATGATAGGCATGCTCACTCCTTTTTATGGATTCGTTACACAGCAAAGCGAACCGTCCTTACGAACGGCTCGCGACATTTGAGTAATATGGGCGCAGCTTATGCGGGTCGGATACAGATAAACATATAAACAAACTCATCACAGATGAGCACATATCACAAAGCAAATGACAGCAATTATCCTACGTTGAACCGCAACAACTGTCAAATAAACGCACCCGCACGGCGCCAATCGAACGGTGAACGGCAGGGCGTACCATGCGCGCGTTTACACGGCGCATTCCTCACTCAAGGAATCGAGGCGCGCCTTAACGGCGTCGGCGGCAATGCGATACGAAAAGCCCTTACCCATCAAAAATCTGACGAGCTTTTCGAATGCACGCACTTCGGGAACGCGACGTTTAGCGAGCAAGGCCGAAGCGCGGGCCAAGTCATCATCCACGGCAAAATAAGCCTCGGGATACCCGGGGATATCGTCAAGTACGACATGACGGCGCTTGAGTTCAACCTCGATCTTGCGCTGTCCCCAGCCGCGACGTTTGCGCTCTTCGATAAAGTACGAACAAAAGCGGTTCTCATCCAAAAAACGATACTCGGTCGCTCGAGCAACCGCAAAATCGATCGCAGGCTGTCGAAAGCCATAGCGCGCCAACTTATCCCTTACCTCGCCCGTGGCATGATCGCGGCGCGAAAGCATCTCGGTCACCAAGGTGAGCGCACATTTACGTTCGATAAGCTGCACCGCCTCGCGAAAGTCATCCCAATCACAGGGAAGATTGGGGCGGTTCTTAACGTACAGGCGCGCCACGCGCACGGGAATCCAAATGGAACGTTCGAAACCGCCCTCGAGATCGCAATCGATATGCGCGCAGGGCTTTTTAGACGCATAACCGCTCGAGAACGAGGAGACCGCTTTCTTATCGGGAAAGACGACCGTGGCCTCGGTCACCGTATACGACATGTCGGCATCCGCTACTCGTCGTCATCGTCGAGCATCGCGGAGCCATCGATGGCGTACAGCTCATCAAACTCCTCGGGGGCAGGCTGGTCGGTCAACTCAACCTCGGAGGGGGCATCATCGTCATACTCAAGACCGCAGGCAAGGCGAACCTTGTGCTCGATCTCGTCAGCGCAATCGGGATGCTCGCGCAGGAACGTCTTGGCGGCCTCGCGACCGTTGCCGAGCTTATCCTCGCCATAGGCAAACCAGGACCCCATCTTTTTGCAGATGCCGCACTCTACGGCCATATCCAGAATCGAGCCCTCTTTGGAGATGCCGGTGCCGTACATGATGTCAAACTCGGCCGAGCGGAACGGAGCGGCCACCTTGTTCTTAACGACCTTGGCACGAACGCGATTGCCGATAACCTCGTCCTTGAGCTTGATGGTATCGATTTTGCGAATATCGATTCGTACGGAAGAGAAGAACTTGAGTGCGCGGCCGCCCGTGGTGGTCTCGGGGTTGCCGAACATGACACCGATCTTCTCGCGCAGCTGGTTAATGAAGATGCAGGTCGTGTTGGACTTGGAAAGCGAGCCGGCGAGCTTGCGGAGCGCCTGGCTCATCAAACGAGCCTGCAGACCCACCGTCGTGTCACCGATCTCGCCCTCGATCTCGGCACGCGGAGTCAAGGCGGCAACAGAGTCAACGACGATGGCGTCGATGGCACCGGAACGCACAAGCATATCGACGATCTCGAGCGCCTGCTCGCCCGTATCGGGCTGGGAAATCAGAACCTCGTCGATATCGACGCCAATGCGCGCGGCATAGGTGGGATCAAGCGCGTGCTCGGCATCGATAAATGCAACAACGCCGCCCATGGCCTGCGCCTCTGCAAGGATCTCGAGCGAAAGCGTCGTCTTACCGGAGGACTCGGGGCCATAAATCTCGACAATACGGCCGCGCGGCACGCCGCCGATACCCAAGGCGGCATCAAGCGCCAGAGAGCCCGTCGGAATAGCCTCGACCTCGAGCTCGGGACCGCCGTCGCCATATCTCATAATAGAGCCCTGGCCGAACTTCTTCTCGATCTCGGCCTTGGTGGTGGCGATCATCTCGTCGCGCTCTTTGCCCGTCGTACGTGCATGAACGGTACGTACGGGACCTGAATTCTTGGCCATGAATAGCCCTCCTCTTAACAACCTGAAACGATAATAAACGAACGGCTGTTCGTGGTCAACCGTTCAGATTCATCATATGCACCCGAACATTCCAAAACCCGACCAAACGCCGACCAATCACCGACCAAACGCTTGACCACGCCAATCACAAATACGAGTGCTCGAACAAATTTAGACCTTGTACCAGCGCAAGCATCAATACTGTCAAAGGTCCCTCTCTCCATAATTAAGGGGCCCTAAGGCCCCTTAAACCACGTCTATTCCATAGAATTGAGCACGCGGACAATGCGCCCCAAAGCCTCCGCGACCGCATGGGCCCGAACGCACGACCGATCGCCCTCGTAATAACAGCGCGCAGACTCGACAACCGGCGCTCCCCCATCGACCGGGCGATGCGCCCAGCCAATATAGAACGTGCCGGCGGGATCTTGCTCGGTGCCACCACCGGGCCCAGCGTAGCCCGTTGCGCTTACGGCTATATTGCTCTGATAGAGGTCAAGCGAGCCCGCGGCCATCTCACGCGCCGTCTGATGCGACACGGCGCTAAACCGATCGAGCGTTTCCTGCTCGACGCCGAGCACGCGATGTTTGATCTCATCGCAATAAGTCACCGCGCCGCCACGAAGCACCGCCGAGGCACCCGGGATATCGGCAATCGTCGAGGCAATCATGCCCGCCGTCAGCGACTCCGCCGTCGACACCGTCACACCACGGGCACTCGCGCGCTCAACAATAACGCGCGCCAGTTCCTCGTTGTTTGCGGCAATCTGCAAATAAGACTCCGTCATACTCACCAGGACCTAGACCGAAAAGACGATCTTGCGACAGTTCCAGAAGTACTGGGCGCCCGAGACAATGGTCAAAATCACGGCGATGACGTACAGGAAGCGCGACACCGAATAGACACCGAGCAGCAGCGACACCGGCCCCAGCTGGAGACCGGCCATCGCAAAGACGCACAGATAGCCGCAGATGGAGACCATCGTGGTCGCCGTCTTATACTTGCCGAGCTTATCGGCGGCAACGACCACGCCGGCAGCGCTCGCGACCATGCGAAGGGCACTCACCAGCAGCTCACGGAACAGGATAATGAACACGGACCACACGGTCACCGCGCCAAAATCCAAGAACAGCAGCAAGGCCGAGAACACCAGCAGCTTGTCGGCGATGGGGTCCAAGAACTTGCCGAAATCGGTGATCTCGTTACGCGAGCGTGCCAGATAACCGTCGACCTTATCGGTGCACGACAGGATCACATACAGAATGAAGGCAGCGG
>DBEWUK010000062.1:0-67272 GCA_048205395.1 Collinsella sp. | reverse complement strand
AGCACATTAAGTGCTTTCCTTTGCGTGCGGAACTCGCGACAAACTTAACCCCCGCCCTCAGCCCCGGAGACCCTCCCTGCCGTCACATTATTCAACCAGTTTTGCGGGCGTGCGCCGCTGCGCGGCTAGCCCGCGTGCTCCTCGGCGGGATTGGTCTGATGGATCTTGTTGAACTTCGGCCTTTGGCTTAAAGAAAACGGGGGATGCATTGTGCATCCCCCGTTTTTGTTGCGGTTAGTCTAGGTCAATAAACTTGGTGCTTATGATCTTGCCGTCTTTTACTAGCATTCTGGCCATGGTGGGGCCTCGGGTGCCTCTGGGGTAGCTGGCGCTGCCCGGGTTGAGGACTAAGCAACGGCCCACTTGGGCTTCTTTGGTTACGTGGGTGTGGCCGTTGATGGCTACGTCTACGGATCCCACCGGAAGGTCTTCGCGGTAGTGGGCTACGGCGAATTTGAGGCCTTCGTAGGTAAAGAGTGCAAGACGGTCTACATCGGGGCCGTAGTCGCGGTAGTAATCGTTGTTGCCCAGTACGGCCCGCACGGGGGCGATGGTGCATAGGTGCTCGTAGTCCATCTCTGACGTAAGGTCGCCGGCGTGGATAATCAGATCCGCGCCCTCAAGCTCATCCAGGAGCGCAGGCGATAAATAGCCGTGGGTGTCCGAGATGATGTCGATGCGCTTGGCGCTTGCACTGTTCATGGGATCCCTTCCGCAAAAAAACGATTCGGCAGATACATACAAAAAAGGCCCCACAACTCCGCAGACGATGGGTCTACAGGGCTGCGGGGCCAGTGTGCTAGAGACTCAGGGCCTTCTTGAGCGGCACGACGCGGCGGCGCGAAACCGGCACGCGTTCGTCGACGCCCGTAATGCCCAGCTGGATGGCGCCCGAGGGCACCGTCTCGACGTCCGTAACGCACGCCAAGTTGACGATATAGCGGCGGTGAACACGGAAGAAGCCAAAGTCGCAGAGCTTGGCCTCAAACTGCGCCAGCGAGGTCGTCGACAAAAAGCGATCATCGACGGTATAGATGCAGGAGTAATCGTCCTTGGCCATGATAAAGCGAATGTCATCCACGGGAATGAGCACCTTGCGGCCGCCCTTTTCCACCGGGATACGCTCGATGGTCACCTTGCTGTCCGTAACCGGCTTGGCACGTTGCATGACCTTCTCGATCGCGCGATCCAAGCGAGCTTCCTCGACCGGCTTCATCAGATAATCGACGGCATCCACGTCGAATGCCTCGACCGCATGGTCACTATACGCAGTCACAAACACGATCGCCGGCGGATTTTTGAGCTTATGCAGCGCCTCGGCAAGTTGCAGGCCCGAGGCACCGGGCATCGAGATATCGAGAAACACGACATCCACGCGACTTTCCATAAGCATCTCGATGGCGGAGCGGACGCTCGACGCCTCCGTGATCGTGCCGATCTTGCCCGTTTGCTCGAGCAGGAAGCGAAGCTCCGAGCGAGCCGGCGCCTCATCATCCACAATCATCGCACGCAGCATAGGGATAAAACCTTTCGTCAACTAACTACGCCGGGCATCCGTCGCATGACGTTGAGCCCGTAGCCTTTTATTTTACTCTTGAATGTCAAAGATGCTCTCTGACAAATCAAGATGAAGGAGCACTTTGGTGCCCTTGCCCGGTGCCGATTCGACACGCGTATAGGAGTGCGGCCCATAAAAGCGATGGATGCGCTCCGAAATATTGTGCATGGCCACACCGGCGCCGCCACCCTGGGGAGAGCTGGCGTCGGGACGGGCAGAACGCTCGTCAAACAGTCTGGCGGCGGTACCCTCATCCATGCCCACGCCATTATCGGCCACGGCAATCAAGATTGCATCCTCGCCGTCTTGGTGAACGGTCACGTCGATCCTCAGGGCGTCGTCATCGCCCATACCATGACGCACGGCGTTCTCGACAATCGGCTGGATCACGAACGCCGGCACCAGCGTATCTTCCACGTCCTCGGACACATCGAACGTCGCAAGCACGCGATCCTCGCCAAAGCGGGCCTTCTCAAAGGTAAGGTAGCGCTTGGTCTGTGCGACCTCGCGCGAGACCGGAATAAGCGATCCCGAGTTGTCGAGCGTGGCACGATAGAACGATGAGAACTCACGAAGCAGTTCGCGGGCCCGCAGCGGGTCGGTGCGCGTAAACGATGCAATGGTGTTCAGCGTGTTGAACAGGAAGTGCGGGTTAATCTGCGCCTGCAGCGCACGCACCTCGGCGCGCGCCGTGAGTTCCTTTTGCACCTCGAGCTCGTGGATGGCGAGCTGCGTGGACAAGATCTCGGCAAAGCCCGAGGCAAGCGCATACTGGGTACGGTCGACGGCGCGCGGGGTCTTGTAGTAGAACTTGAGCGTGCCGACGGTACGATCGCCCACCTTGATGGGGGCGATAATGCCGGCGGGGACTTGGTTGTGCGAGCCGTCCGAGCCCACGACATCCACCATACGGTTGAACGACTGCACGATGCCATGTTCGATAACGTAGCGTGTGGCAAGCGTGTGGATGGGAGTATCGGGCAGCAGTTTTTCCTCAAACTCGCCCGCGCAGGCAAGCACGTTGTCCTCGTCGGTGATGGCCACCGTCATGGCGCGCGTCTCGGGCAAAATGCGCCGGCACACCAAACGCGCCGACTCCTGCGTCAGACCGCCCTTAATGTCCTCGAGCATGGCCGAGGCAACCGAGAGCGTCTCCTCGGTGTACTGGGAGCGTACCGAATCGGGATTGAGCGTCAAATAGATAAAGATGCACAGGAAGATGCACAGCAGCGTACAGGCGATCACCGTGGCAATCGGCTCAATGCCAGTCGCCAGGGCAAAGATAAAGTACGCCAACACGCAAACGGCGCAAACAACGGCGATGATGCGAAAGATTGAAATTGAATTATCGCGCTGGGCGCGGCGGTCGATCATTCAGCCCCCTCCAGGATGCTAATCAGCTGTGCGTCGCGCCAAAGTTCGTCCATGATCTTGGGCCAGAAACTCTGAAAACGCAGGTAGCTTGCGGCGTTTTGGCGGGCATAGGTCTTAGCCTCGTCAATACCATGACGCCAGATGCGCAGATACCCCTCGTGCTCGCGGGTAAACATGCTGCGAACCATGGCGGTCTTGCGCACGCGGTCGTCGAGCTCGCGCGAGATCCACGGACCCGGATAGGGCATGAGCGATGCGGCCGTAACCGGAATGAGCTCCTTTTGGTGCGCAGCGAACGTCAGCTTGGCCCGCTCGTAGTACCAACGGTACACGTCCTGCATAAAGCGCGGCGAGCGCTTCTCGGACTCGGGCGGCAGGTGGCGCACGGTCCACTCGTTGTCGAACCACACGTCATAGCCGAACATGCGCATGTTAAAGAGATAGTCCAGATCCTCGCCGCGGGTGATAAACGGGTCGAAGGCCACGCGCGTAAAGGCGCGGGCGTGCAGGGCCACAAGGCCGCCGCACACGTAATTGGAGCGCGAGATGCGGGTGCCCGAGAGGGCCTTTTTCATCCAGCGATTGAACTCGATACGCTTGGTCCACCAGCGATGGCAAATGCCCACTTTGTCCGTGGGAGCCAGCGGCGACCCGTCGCGATCGTAAAAGTATCCGCTCTTGACTAAAATCGGCAGGCCCTGACGCGTCTGTTGGCCCAGTGCATAGGTCGCACGCTTCATAAAGTCGGCATCGATGACGGTCTCGTCGTCATCCAAAAACACAACCGCGTCGTGCCCCAGCACCGCCGCGCAGGCAAGACCCATGTTGCGGATAGCGCCGTAGCCGCGCAGGCTCACGCACTCGCCCGAGCCTTTGGGCGCAATCTGTGCCACGCGGTCGGCAACACGCGAAGCCTGAGTATTGGTAACGATGGTGACCTTAAGTGTGGGATGAGCATTAACGATTTCGTGCACGCGATGGGATACGTCGGCCGTGGCAGAAACCGGACAGACCACCAAGAGAATGATGCGCGGAATGTCGCGCACCTGTTCGAGCGAAGTCAGGCAGCGATCGAGTTCCGGGTTGGCGGCATTGAGCGACGTCGAGTGATCGTAGGTGCCGGGAGCGTTTGCTTGGGTATCATCGCCCGCCCAATATGTTGGGATCACAACCGTGGCGTTCATACCTTTACCCTCCTTGCAACACAAAAACGGGGCGCCGCCAAACACAGGCGACGCCCCGCGACCTAGCTGGTTCCATCATACCCACTTGGGCTAAACATTGTTCGGAAGTCAGAATGATTTATGCGGCTACTTCCAAAAGAGTACTGCAGATAGGCACAATTGCCGTACTGAGCCCGGTTGCCTTACGCCGCCGTCTGAGCCATGCGGGACAGACGGACCAGCAGCACAAAGCCAACAACCAGCAGAACGCCAATAGAAAGGACGCCCAGCGACGGGTTGCCGGTCAGCGAGGTGACGACCGACACCAGGAAGGTGCCCATAACGCTTGCGTAACGGCCAAAGATATCAAAGAAGCCGTAGTACTCGTTGGACTTTTCCTTGGGGATGATGCGGCCAAAATAGCTGCGGCTGAGCGCCTGCACGCCACCCTGGAACAAGCCGACCAAAATGGCGAGCACCCAAAACTCAAAGGCGGTCTTTAAGAAAAACGCGGCAAAGAGCACGATGCCCATATAGGCGGCGACGGCCACCATGATCATGTTGAGCGTGCCCACGCGACCGGCGAGCTTGCCGTAGATGATGGCGGACGGGAAGGCCACAAACTGCGTAACGAGCAGAGCCAGCACCAGTTGGGTCGAGTCGATGCCCAGAGCCGATCCGTAGCTGGTTGCCATGGAAATGACCGTGTGCACACCGTCGATGTAGAAGAAGAACGCGATCATGTAGACCAGCACGGTCTTGTTGTGGGCAATCTCGCGCATGGTGTGTCCGACCTCGGAGAACACGCCGCCCACGATGTGGCCGATGGTGTCCTGGGGACCTCGCTCGCGACCGTACTTTTGCTTATAGGTGCGAATGAGCGGCAGGGTAAAGATGAGCCACCAGGCACCGGTGATGACAAACGACAGACGCGTTGCCAGCATGGTGGGGACGCCAAGAGCGGGGCCACCCATGATAAGCGCCAGGCAGACGATGAACGGCACGGTGGAACCGATGTAGCCCCAGGCATAGCCCGAGCTGGACACGGCATCCATGCGCTCGTCGGTGGTAATGTCGGGCAGCATGGCGTCGTAGAACGTCATGGACGAGTTAAGGCCGATGGTGCACAGCACGTACACGGTCAAAAATGCCATGGCGGACATGGGGATAGCCTGCGCCAGGCAAAGAACCAGACCCGTGAGGAAGAAGCCCAAGAAGAACTTGATCTTGTTGCCGGCGTAATCGGCAAGCGCGCCCAGAATGGGCATGAGCATGGCAATGACCAGCGAGGCAATCGTCTGCGCGTTGCCCCAAGCGACCACCAGGTCTGCCGAGGAAGCACCGGTATTGATGGCGTTAAAGTAAATGGGCACCACCGAGGTATTGAGCAGCACGAGGGCCGAATTGCCCACATCATACATAACCCAGTTACGCTCGAGCTTGGTGTATTTCATGGACAGGGACCCTTCGTATTTGCCCGATATGCAGTTAATTCATCGTACCCCAATTGTCCAGAACCGCCGGTAAGGATTCGGCAAAGGGACACGCACGGGCCCTATTCCTCGCGGTCGAACTCCTCATCAGCATTGAGCACGCGACCGCTGTAGTTGACGTGACTGGTCACGGCATCCATGTCACCGGTCTCGATAAAACGTGCGACCGTGCACTCGTAATCGACCAGCGCGCGATCAAAGACCTCGGGGAAACTCTCGTTCGAGACCTCGTCGGTAAAGGGATTCTTCCATGTCAGATGGCCCAGGTTGCCGGTGCGCTCGGGCAGCTCCGTCGTCACGCGATGGGCAAGGCCGTCGAGCAGCGAGTAGTCGTGCACCAAGCCCTCAACCAGCGAGATCGCGCGCGTCTTTGCGGAGCCGGCCGGCTCAATCGCGCGGTAAAGTCGCTGCATATTGGCAACGGCAGCACCGTACTCCCCCGCCGGAATGTCAATGCCGTACACGCGTCCGGCAACATAGCTCATCAGCACGCCGGCCACGCGATTGATGCGATCGGTGGTGACGATCTCGCCCGCCGGCGGGTAATCGTCAACCGTAGCGCCGTCGCGTTTAAGCTGCAGCATCAGCACATCCAGGTCGCTCTCGATCACGGCATGGACCTGACTGCTCGAATCCTCAAGCTCTGAATCGGACTCCACGATGCCAAACTGCTGCTCATAGACAAAGGGATGGGCGTTGCGGTCGAGCACGTAATGAGACAGCAGGCCCAGCGCAAAGGCACGACCCAAGCTGGCGTCGCGCGGAAGCAGATGCGACACGCCGTCGCGCAGGCACGCGAACTGGCGAGACATGCGCGACCGATGCATGACCTGTGCCAGCAGCGTGCAGTCGGAAACACGCGGTGTCAGAATGTGAAAGAAAAACGGGTCGGGGCCTTGGTTGCCCAAGATAAAGGCAATGCGCTCTTCATCGGACGTGATGACGCCCTGCGGAAGACGGTCGATGCTTTCCTCGCCAAACAGATGATGGGTGATAAGCGCGGGCATAATGATCCTTTCGATTTCATTCGATGCCACCCATTATGCCCACCGCGCGCCCATGCCAAACCTGCGATGGTAAACGACGGCATGCAGACCGTCTACGCAAGCCCCAGGTGCGACTTGACCTCGGCGGCACGACGACGGGACACCGGTACCGTCGAGTTCACGCGGTCGAGCCTGAGCTCCATCAACCCCGTGGAGCCAATCTCAACATTGTGCACGTCTTCCAAATTGACCAGGTAGCTGCGATGAACGCGAATAAAGCCCTCGGAGTCCAAGCGACGCTCGAGCGAAGAGATCGACTCATTGATCAGGTACGTTCCCTCGGCGCAGATGGCGTTGCAAAAATCGGCGCGCGCCTCAAAGTAGCAGACGTCTGCGGCGGGAATGAACACCTTTTTGCCCCCGCGGTCCACCGTCAGACGCAAAGGTTGGCGCGGAGCATGGATAACACGACGGGCACCCAAGGCTGCCTCGATCTTGTCGAGTGCCTTTGACAGGCGTGCGTCCTCGACCGGCTTGACGACATAGTCGACCGCATCGAGGTTATACGCATCGGCGGCAAATTCGGCAAACGCTGTCACAAACACAACCACCGGCGGCGTCTTTAGGTTCTGCAGCGTCTCGGCAAGCTCAATTCCCGAGCGACCGGGCATGGTAATGTCTAAAAACAGCACGTCGGGCTTGTTCGACAGAATCGACTCCACGGCTTCGGTGACATTGCCCGCCTCGGCAATCTGACCCACACGCGCATCCTTTTCCAACAGATAGCGTAGCTCAGCCCTAATGGGAGGCTCGTCATCAACCACCAAGATGTTCCAGCCTTCGGACATATGTGCTTCCCCTCTTTTTCTCTCAATCCAACCGCGTGCTACGCCGTCAACGGCGCCGGCTCATGCGGCTCGCCGTTCAGCTCGACGATGACCTGCGTTCCCACGCCCTCCTGGGACTCCACGCGCATGCCGGAATCTTCTCCGTAAAAGAAATGGATGCGCTGAAGCACGTTGAAGAGCGCCAGGCGGCAACCTCGCTTGACGGAGCCGTCGGCGGTAATGCTCTCGGGCTCCTCCAGGCGATGCTGCTCAAACAGATGCGCGCAGACCTCTTCGCTCATACCGATGCCATCGTCCTCGACGATGATCTCCAAACCGTCATCGGTCTCGAAAGCCCTAACGTGAATAGAAAGCGGCTCGGTCTCGCGCTGCGCGTGCTTGATGCAGTTTTCGAGCAACGGCTGCAAGATAAACGGCGGCACCATGCAATCGCGCACCTCAAAGTCGATATCGACCGAGACGCGCAGACGGCCGTCGCCATACCGGGCCTGCATAAGATTGATATAACGAGTACCCTGTTCCACCTCGTGCTCGAGCGTGGTGAGCGTATCGGAATCAGAAAGCGTCTGACGATAGTAGTTGGAGAAGTCGATCAGCAGCGATCGCGCCTTGTCGGGCTCGGTTCGAACGAGCGACACGATCGTGCTAATGGTATTGAATAGAAAATGAGGATCGACTTGCGATTGCAAGGCGCGCAGCTCCACGCGGGCCGTAAGCTCGTCCTGGCGCTCGAGCTCAAAGCTCGCAAGCTGCGTGGAAATGAGGTCGGCAAAGCCCGAGGCAAGCGCCGTCTGGCACATATCGATGCTGCTCAGACGGGGATAATACAGCTCGAGCGTGCCCACGCAATGCCCGCGCACGGTAAGCGGTGCGACAATACCGGCGCGCAGGCGCGGAAAGTAGCCACCTGTCTCGGTCGAGGCATCGCGCGAGAACACGCTTTGCTCACCGCTGTTGATCACGTTGAGCGTAGTCCGCAGCACCACCGGGGTGCCCGCGGGGCATTTTGCCGAGTCCTCGCCCCAGCTTGCCAACACCTGCTTGCCGTCGGTAAAGCAGATGGCAGAGGCGATAGTTTCGGACAGGATGATCTTAGAGGCGCCCAAGGCAGCTTCGGGCGTAAGGCCGCGCGACGTGTAGGCGAATATTTTCGACGCGATGGCGAGCGTGCGGTCGGTAGCGCTCGATGTGAGGTCGTCGGGAACGACAAAGACGTACGAGAAGAAGAAGCACAGCATGACCAAGCCGGCAATGACGACAACGGCCGGAACGGGATTGGGATTATCGGTTAGATCCCAGATGAGCAGCAGAATAAGCAGCGGAACGACAATACCGAGCAAGATGGCTTGAACCACATGCTGAGCGGTACGAAAGACCTTAGTAGAGTTGTAGCTCTTGCCCAGAATCAGCCTATTGAGATCCACCGTCATCTCCTTCTTACTGACGCACCCCATAGCAATAAAGAGGGCCGCAAGCGACCCTCTCAATTGCATTATGCAATCAAATACTGTGTTTTACATCAAGCCATCGATGAACGGTAGCTTAGGCGCTGTACTTGTTTGCCTCGCCGAAGGTGCCGCCCTCGACAATCCAGCCGTCCTTCATGATGACGTCCATGTTGTCGGTGTTGAGCACGTGGATGTCGGCGGCGACGTCACCGTTGACGACCAGCAGGTCGGCGCACTTGCCGGCCTCGATGGACCCGGTCTCGTCCTCGATGTGGCACATCTTGGCACCGTTAAGGGTGGCGCAGGTGATGGTCTCGACCGGGGTGAAGCCGATCTTGTCGACGAACTCGTACATCTCCTCGATGGAGCAGGTGCCGTACGGGGTGACGAAGGAGAAGGAGTCGGAGCCGATCGTCATGACGACGCCGCGCTTCTTGGCCTCGCGCAGGCAGTCGTAGTTGCGCTGCAGCTCCTTCTCGACCAGGGTGCCCTCGTACTTGTCGTGCAGCTCGGGAACGTAGACGGGCGGATAGGTGGCGTACCAGGTGGGCAGGAAGGCGATCGTCGGAGTGAAGAAGGTGCCCTGCTCGGCCATGAGGTCCATGGTGCGCTCATCGATATCGAAGCCGTGAATCAGCTGCTCGCAGCCAAAGCGAACGGAATCGTAGGCAGCGGCGTGGTTGTTGTAGCAGTGGCTCCACACGGGGATGCCGACCATCTTTGCCTCTTCGACCACGGCCTGGATCTCCTCGGAGCAGTAGTGCTGGTCGCGGCCGGAGTCCCAGCGCCAGATGCCGCCACCGGTAGCCCAGATCTTGATGGCATCGGGGTTCTCACGCAGGCGACGGCGGACGGCCTTGCGCAGATCCCAAGGACCGTCGACCTGATCGCCCCAGGGGTGCGATTCCTTGTTGAGCTCCTGGCTGCAGTGGTGGGAGTCGCCGTGGCCGGCAACGCGGCAGAAGCCAAGGCCGGTGGCCAGAACGCGCGGGCCCTTGAAGACGCCCTTGTCGATGCAGTCGCGAATCTGGATACCAAAGCGGCCGATCTCGCAGACGGTGGTGAGGCCGTGGGTGAGGCAGTCGTAGGCCTGCTTGACGGCGACGGCCTGCTTCTCGAGGAGCGGCTGCATGACCCAGTCGGTGTCATCGTCGGTCAAGTTGCCCGAGAAGTGCAGGTGGGTGTCGATCAGGCCGGGAAGGACGGTCTTGCCGGCGGCGTCGATGACCTCAACGCCCTCGGGAAGGTCCTGCATAACACCGGCGTACTCGATCTTGCCGTTGTCGTCGACGAGAACGAGGGAGTTCTCGACCGGCTCGGCACCGGTACCGTCGATGAGCTTACCGCCAACGATTGCATACTTAGTGGACATGGTTCCTCCTTATGGATCCATATAGTGGGCGAGGCCGTGTTGGGTTAAGGCCTCACAAAGCTACCCAAGTGGCGCCGGGTTCGGTGCGCGGAAGAGAGGATTCCGCGCACCCGATCCGCCCCGGCTAGGCGTTACTTTTTGCGGGAATTGGTGAAAGCCATGAGGGCCAGGCCAATAGCCAACCAGCCGATCACGATGCTCCACTCCACCATGTTGAGGGAGGCGGGAGAGAACGGAATCACGAGCAGGCCGATGATGATGGCGCAGGCAGCGATGGCGAGGCAGATGCCAAACTTGCCGCCGGGCACCTCGTAGGGACGAGGCAGGTCGGGCTCGGTGAAGCGCATACGCAGGCAAGCGAGGGCGACCATGCCGCAGGAGAAGATGAAGGCGAGAGCCGACACGTTGGTCAGAGGGATGAGCATGTTCTTGCCCAGGAACGGACCGACGACGGTGATGACGCCCAGAACAACGCAGGCGAGCTTGGGAGCGCCGGACTTGGGGTCGACCTCGGCGAACTTCTCGGGCAGCTGGCCCTTGCGGCCCATGGCGAGCATGATGCGGCTCGTTGCGCCGTAGAAGGAGTTCATCGGGCCCATGGGTCCAAGCGTGGCGATGACGAGCATAGCCAGGTACAGGAGCATGTTGATGCCCTTGAGACAGGCAAGCGCGGGAACCGGGCTCTTAACAAACTCATGCCAGTCGAGAATGGTACCGAACGAGTAGATGCAGACCATGTAGAAACCGCCGGCGGCCAGCAGGGCCAGGGAGATGATCTTGCCGAACTTGTTCCAGTTGAGGCCCTCGGCTGCTTCCTCAGCCTGCTGGGGAATGGTGTCGAAACCGGCGTAGAAGAACGGAGTCAGAACCAGGACCGACACGATGCCGGCGAACAGGCTGGTGCTCTCGGTAGCGGCCTTACCGCCACCAGCGCCGGCGACCTGGGAGAACACGGGCATGGCGTTGTCCGGCGAGCCGGTGAACAGCGAGACGCCCATGGCGAGCAGCATGCCGCAGAGCAGGGCCTTGGTCAGGAAGGCCTGGAGCTTGGCGGCCGAGCTGGCACCGCGGAAGTTGAGGAAGATGACGTAGACTGCAAAGCCGAGCGCGATCAGCGTCGGGAACAGGTAGACGTCGGCCCCCAGGATGGTGTAGAGCTTGACGGCGCGCAGCCACTCAAGGCCGGGCAGGCTGCCGAACATCTCGGACACGAGGGTCGAAATGGCGATGGCCTCCCACGGGCACAGGATGCCGTTGCCCAGGGCCAAAAGCCATCCGGTGATGTAGCTCAGCGTACGGCCAAAGCTACGATCGACATACTCGACGATGCCGCCTGAGATGGGGATAGCAGCCGTGAGCTCACCGAAAACAGCTCCGACGGGCACGAGGAAGATTGCACCCAAGAGGAATGCGATCATAGCGGGAACGGGACCGCCGCCCACGACCATCCAGTCGCCGACCTGCAGAACCCAACCGGTACCGATGATGGCACCGAAACCGATGGTGAAGAAGTTCCAGAGCGAAAGCGTTTTCTTCATGCCGCCGTTATCCTCGACTGCAACTTCTGCGTTCTTGTCCGCCATTGTTCCCCTCCTTTCCTGTTTGACGCCCTTGGCGTCACCCCTTGCGCGGTCCGTTTTGCCGCGCGCTTTTATTCCATGGCTTTAAGATACGGCCTTGGCGCAGCAGCGCCGCTCGCAGCTCGACCGAAGGCAGAATTGCAAAACGAGCGGCACCGTTTTTGGGACGAACGGCGGGAGACGTCATTCGTCTTGGACGCTTTCATCTTGTCTGCTTTTGAATACCTGTTGCCGTGACGCTTGGCGCGCGGCGCGGCAACGTTCATACCATTTGTCAGGCTTTTGGCGCACATACCCATGTGTCGTGCATCTTTTTATGTAGGATAGACAAGTTACACATGAGGCAAGGTGATTCGAATGGCATACGGATACAATGACGGCGACCAACGGCCACAAAGCGTGCGCCTTGCCGGCCGCACCACGTCAACGCCCAAAATCACCTCCGACAACGACAACCCGCAGCGCCCCCAAGAGCAGCTCGGGGCTTCTTCGCGGCAGCAAAGCCGTACCGTGCAGCAGTCAGACCGTGTAAGTACGAGCACACGCCAACGCCAGACCGGCACATCGCAGCCACGCCGCTACGATCGCCGTAAGACCGACTACTACGTCAAGCGCTCCTTTTCGCGACCTCAACGCGATCGCGGCAATTCCGCCCCTCACCCCGCGTCGCACACCACAAGCCACGCGCTTCCGGCCCGCCGCCTACGCCTTGCGCTTTGCTCCATTGCCGCCTGCCTCGTCTTTGTGTTTTTGGGATCCTGTATCTCCCACGGATCAGCCGGTCTTGAGCCCACTGCCGAGGACAAGCTGCTTAAAGCTCCCGTCGCGCCCGGTTACTCCTTTGCGTTCTCGACCCCACGCTCGCAATGGCAGGCCGGCGCCATGCCCCACATCTACCAAATTGACCCCGCATGGTCGGAGCTGCCCTATGCCGGTGGCACTATTCGAGAAAACGCTTGCGGTCCCACTTGCCTCACCATGGTCTATATCTTTAAGACCGGCCACACCGATAAGACGCCGGTCGATGTATGCGCACTGGCCGAAGCCGGCAACTACGCCCCCACTGGTGCCACCGAGTGGTCGTTTATGACAGGCGGTGCGTGGCAGCTAGGGCTCAACGGAACACAGCTCTATAACGATCGCGAATCGATTACCCAAGCACTTCGCTCGGGTGCGCCCGTCATCGCCGCAGTGCGCCCCGGTACGTTTACCAACGTAGGCCACTACATCGTGCTCTACGGCATCGACAACGCCAACCAGATTGGCGTCTACGACCCCAACTCGGCCAACCGCAGCGCCCGCCGCTGGGGCGTCGTAGAGGTCCTCAACGAAGTCGAAGCCATGTGGGCCTACTACTAGTCATTGGGGACAGACTTAAATGAGTGGTCATTGGGGGCGCTCTTGTTTGACTAGTCATTTAAGAACGTCCCCAATGACTAGGTGAATAGCAAAAGCCCCGCAGTCGGAGCGGACTGCGGGGCTCATGAAGAGAGGCTAGTTTGTGGGCGCTTTGCCTGGCGCCCACAAGAGAGGCAGCAGAGTAGAGACTACTCGTGGATGCGGGTACCGGAGAGGCCGGCCATGGTCTCGGCGGCCTTGTCCAGAGCGCCGATGATGCAGGTACGACCCTTGCGGGAACGCGCGAACTTGATAGCAGCGCGAACCTTGGGCTCCATGGAACCCTTGCCGAACTGGCCCTCGTCGGCCAGGCGCTCGGCCTCGTCGGCGGTGAGGTCCTCGAGCTCCTCCTGGTTGGGCTTGCCGAAGTTGATGGCGACATGCTCAACGGCGGTCAGCAGGAACAGAACGTCAGCGTCGCAGTCCTCGGCCAACAGCTCGCCGCCCAGGTCCTTGTCGATGACGGCGGGAACGCCCTTGTAGCAGCCCTTGTTCTCGTAGTCGCGGACGACGGGGATGCCGCCGCCACCGCAGGCGATGACGATGAACTCGTTGTCGAGCAGGTTGAGGATGGAGTCGGCCTCGACGATCTTCTTGGGATCGGGGGAAGCGACGACGCGACGCCAGCCGCGGCCGGAATCCTCGACGAAGACCTTGGAGGGATCCTCGGCCATGAACTCCTTGGCCTGCTCCTCGGTATAGAAGGGACCGATCGGCTTGGTCGGGTTCTTGAACGCGGGATCGTCGGGATCGCACTCGATCTGGGTGACGACGGTGGCGGCGTGCCAACGCTTATAGCGCTTGTGCATCTCGCGGCCGATGCCCTGCTGCAGGTGATAACCAATGTAGCCCTGGGACATGGCGCCGCACTCGGGCAGCGGCATCTCGGGGGTACCGATGGCATCGTGGGCAGCGGCGAAGGCGTTCTGGATCATGCCGACCTGCGGGCCGTTGCCGTGGGTGATGATGATCTCGTTGCCCTGCTCGATGAGGCCGAGGAGGGCATGGGCGGTGTTGCTCACGGCCTCGATCTGCTCGACGGGGTTGTTGCCGAGGGCGTTGCCGCCAAGGGCGACGACAATACGATCGGGCTTACCAAGAGGCTTAGACATTGCTGGAATCCTTTCTGTAAAAGGCCTACAACCCATTAATAACCCGCGTCCGTGCGATACGCGAGTTTATTAAGGTTTATATTCTCTTTATCGCTCATTTTATTCATTTTGAAAATAGCGGAACGGTGAACGGTCGTTTTTATCCGCTCAGCGTACAGAACTCCAGCTCAGACATATCTACGTAATTTACGTGCGACTTTATTTAAATGAAGCAAGGATTATGTCGGATTATGCAAACTACATCTCTGCTAAACACAAAACGGACAGCGCAATATCTTACTCGCACTATACGAGATTCTATGCACATATAAGTCGAGTATGCACCCCTGCAAAAACAAGGGGCTTTTCATCCAGCATAAGGAATAAAGAAGAGCTCCGAAAAGGCGGCAACAGCCAAGTCCCCCATCCATCCCCAAAGTGGCGCGAGGTTTCGCGGCAAAGCCGCGAAACAGCGAAAGGGATGGAATACCCGCCAACTACGTCCTTCATCCGCCCACACAATCCGAGGACGTAGTCGTAGCAGGATCTGAGGGCTGACCTTCGCGGGCACTCCGCAGGACGAAAGAACCCCCGCCGCACGTAGTGCGCAGCGGGGGTTCTTTCATGTCCGAGGACGTCCGCGAAGGTCAGCCCTCAGATCCTGCGGTGGGAGACCTAGGCCTCGTTGTACACCGTCTTGAGCTTCAGCAGGTGAGCGTAGCGGTCCATAGCGGCCTGCTCGTTCTCCTTGAAGAGCTCCTCGGCGCGCTCGGGGAAGGAACGCGTCAGCGAAGCGTAACGGGCCTCGTTCATCAGGAACTCCTGATAACCGCCCGCAGGCTCCTTGGAATCGAGCGAGAACTTCTTGCCGGCAGCAGCCTCGGGGTTGAAGCGGAAGAGGTTCCAGTAACCGCACTCGACAGCCTTCTTCATCTCGGCCTGGCAGTTCTGCATGCCACCCTTCTTGATGGAGTGCATCTCGCAGGGGCTATAGCCGATGATGAGGGACGGGCCGTCGTAGGCCTCGGCCTCGTGGATGGCCTTGAGGGTCTGAGCCGGGTTGGCGCCCATGGCGACCTGCGCCACGTAGACGTAGCCGTAGCTCATGGCGATCTCGGCCAGGGACTTCTTCTTGGTCACCTTACCGGCAGCGGCGAACTGAGCGACCTGGCCCAGGTTCGAGGCCTTGGAGGCCTGACCACCGGTGTTGGAGTAGACCTCGGTGTCGAAGACGAAGACGTTGACGTTGTGGCCGGAAGCCAGGACGTGGTCCAGGCCACCGAAGCCGATGTCGTAGGCCCAACCGTCGCCGCCGAAGATCCAGAAGGACTTCTTGGTGAGGTAAGCCTTGTCGGCGAGGATCGCCTTGGAAGCGTCGCAGCCGCACTTCTCGAGCTCGGCAACGTAGGCGGCGGCAGCGGTCTTGGAGGCCTCGGCGTCGTTGACGGAGTCGATCCAAGCCTGGCCGGCGGCCTTGAGCTCGTCGGACGGACCGTCAGCGGCGATGATCTCCTGCGTAGCAGCGATCAGCTTCTTCTGAACGGCCTCATAGCCAACGGCCATGCCCAGACCGTGCTCGGCATTGTCCTCGAACAGGGAGTTGTTCCACGCCGGGCCGTGACCGTCCTTGTCCTTGCAGTAAGGAGCGGTGGCAGCGGGGTTGCCCCAAATGGAGGAGCAGCCGGTAGCATTGGAGATGAACATGCGGTCGCCGGCGACCTGGGTCACCAGACGTGCATAGGCGGTCTCGGCGCAGCCGGCGCAGGAGCCGGAGAACTCCAGGTAGGGCTGCTTAAACTGGCTACCCTTGACGTTGGCCGCGATGAGCTCCTTCTTCTCGGAGACGTTCTCGACCATGTAGTCCCAAACGGGCTGCTGGTCCATCTCCTGCTCGGTGGGAACCATCTCGAGGGCGCCCTTGGGGCAGACCTTGACGCAGTTGGTGCAGCCCATGCAGTCGAGCGGGGACACGGCCATGGTGAACTTCATGCCCTTGGCCTTGGGGCCCATGGCGTCGAGCGTACGGGTAGCCTCGGGCGCGGCGGCAGCCTCGTCCTCGGTCATCGCGAACGGACGGATGGTGGCATGCGGGCACACGTAGGCGCACTGGTTGCACTGGATGCACTTGGTCTCGTCCCAGTGAGGAACGACCACGGCGACGCCGCGCTTCTCGTATGCGGAAGCGCCCAGCTCAAACTGGCCGTCGGCGCAATCGACAAAGGCGGAAACGGGCAGGCTGTCGCCATCCATGCGATCGATGGGCTCGAGCAGGTTCTTGACCTGCTGGGCAATGGCGGACTTGGTCTCCTCGGAGAGCTCGACGGGAGCGGCATCCTCGGCAGTTGCCCAGTCGGCCGGAACCTCGAACTTGCGGAAGGCGGTAGCGCCGGCATCGATGGCCTTGTGGTTGGCGTCGACGATGGCCTGGCCCTTCTTCATGTAGGACTTGGTAGCCGCGTCCTTCATGTACTGCAGGGCGTCCTCGGCGGGCAGGACCTTGGCCAGCGCGAAGAAGGCGGACTGGAGCACCGTGTTGGTGCGCTTGCCCATGCCGACCTTGGCCGCCAGGTCGATAGCGTCGATCAGGTAGACGTTGACGTTGTTGTTCGCGATGTAGCGCTTGGCCACGGCGGGCATGTGCTCGGCGAACTCCTCGTCGCTCCACTGGCAGTTGACCAGGAAGGTGCCGCCCGGCTTGACGTCGCGGACCATCTTGAAGCCCTTGACGATGTAGCTGGGGTTGTGGCAAGCGACAAAGTCGGCCTTGGTCACGTAGTACGGCGAGCGAATCGGGGAATCACCAAAGCGCAGGTGCGAAACGGTGACGCCGCCGGTCTTCTTGGAGTCGTACTGGAAGTAGGCCTGAACGTACTTGTCGGTGTGGTCGCCGATGATCTTGATCGAGTTCTTGTTGGCGCCGACGGTGCCGTCGCCACCCAGACCCCAGAACTTGCACTCGATGGTGCCGGGGGCTGCGGTGTTGGGCGCATCCTCGGCCTCGGGCAGGCTCAGGTTGGTCACGTCATCGACAATGCCGATGGTGAACTCGCGCTTGGGCTCGTCCTTCTTGAGCTCCTCGAAGACAGCGAACGCGGACGCGGGAGGCGTGTCCTTGCTGCCCAGGCCATAACGACCGCCGACGACCTTGATGCCCGTCTTGCCGGCCTCGTAGAGAGCGGAGACGACGTCCTGGTAGAGCGGCTCGCCGATGGAACCCGGCTCCTTGGTACGGTCCATGACGGCGATCTTCTGGACGGTCTCGGGGAGAACGTCGACGAAGTGCTTGATGGAGAACGGACGGAACAGACGAACCTTGACCAGGCCGACCTTCTCGCCGTGAGCGTTGAGGTAGTCGATGACTTCCTCGAGCACGTCGCAGAAGGAGCCCATGCACACGACGACGCGATCGGCATCGGGAGCGCCGTAGTAGTTGAACAGGCCGTAATCGGTGCCGAGCTTCTCGTTGATCTTCTTCATGTAGCCCTCGACGACGGCGGGAAGCTCGTCGTAGACCTTGTTGCAGGCCTCACGGTTCTGGAAGAAGATATCGCCGTTCTCGTGGCTGCCGCGGGTGTGCGGGTGCTCAGGGTTGAGCGCGTGGTCGCGGAAAGCCTGGACGGCGTCCATGTCGCACATCTCTGCCAGATCCTTGTAGTCCCACATGGCGACCTTCTGGATCTCGTGGCTGGTGCGGAAGCCGTCGAAGAAGTTAAGGAACGGGGTCTTACCCTCGATGGCGGCAAGGTGAGCCACCGGCGAGAGGTCCATGACCTCCTGGACGTTGCCCTCGGCGAGCATGGCGAAGCCGGTCTGACGACAGGCCATGACGTCGGAGTGATCGCCAAAAATGTTCAGGGCGTGGGAAGCGACGCAACGCGCGGAGACGTGGAAGACGCCCGGGAGCTGCTCGCCCGCGATCTTGTACATGTTCGGAATCATCAGGAGCAGACCCTGAGAAGCCGTGTAGGTGGTGGTCAGAGCACCGGCGCCCAGCGAACCGTGAACGGTACCGGCTGCACCTGCCTCGGACTCCATCTCGACGACCTTGACCGGGGTGCCGAAGATGTTCTTGCGACCCTGGGCCGCCCACTGGTCGACATGGTCGGCCATCGGGCTGGACGGCGTAATGGGATAGATTCCCGCTACCTCGGTGTACGCATACGAAACATATGCGGCCGCCTCGTTGCCGTCCATAGACTTAAACTTACGCGCCATATACCCCTCTCCTCTCATATAGGTATACAGGCCCCGGCGATCGCCGGGATGTTGGCGTGATGGGATTTACGCTGTTGCTTCCAATCATCTGGCAGGCAGGCTCAGCAGCAGGTACGTGGCGTGGAGAGAAGACATGCCGAGGCGAGGGACAGTTGATGCGCCCCACAGACCCGACCGCCCGTCTTGCACATGACCGAGCGCCGCAAAGGCCGCATGCCGGATGCTCCCGGGCACGCCCCGGCGATGGGAAGCGCCCGCAACGGAAATCCGCATGCGGGTTTATTGTACCCCGCCGTCAAGTGTAATTTCGGCAAATATAGGCGGGCGGTAAAGGTTTACCTCGGGTGACCGCCAAGGGCCAAAATGGCCCCTCCATCCCCGGGCGACCGGCTCTGGCGCGCCAAGGAGTGTCCCCAGCCGGCAGAGAAAAGGAACGTCCCTATCTGCCGGCTAGAGGGCACCGAAGAGGATGGCGTAGGTAGTGGATTCGCCGAGCTTGAGCTCGTCGCCGGGATTGAGTTGGGCGGAACGGCCGGGCTCGACCTGAATGCAGACGCGCGTGGCCCCGTTTACCACCACGGTTCCGTTGGTGGACGACAAGTCCTCGACATGCCAGATATTTTGAGCATCGCACCAGATATGGGCATGGCGGGCCGAGACATCGTCGCCGACGTCGGTAATATCGCCCTCACCAGTGGCCAGCGCGCCAATCTCAACACCCTGCTCACTCGGCTGAATCCAGCGCGGGGCGCTCACGACAAAACTGTTTTGCACGCGCAACAAGCCCAAGGGGTGCGCCGGGGCGGGTTCGCGTTCGCCCGCAGTCAGCGACATGCCAAGCGAACGCGGCGTGGATGTGCCTCCGCCACAGGTCGCGTGCGCGTAGTCGATGGAATAGTTCACCGAGGACCGCACATCCGCCGAACAACCGACGGTGACAAACAGCACCAGCACGGCCTCGGCGCGCTCGGCGGGCATGAGTTCCGCCGCCTGGGACAGGCGATCGAGCGCGTTGCGATAGAGATTCGTGTCCTGGTGGCACTCTTCGAGCGCGCGTACCATCGGTTCACCTGCAGGACCGCACACCATATTGATCACAGCCGTGGAGTCCATGGGATTGCGCTGGCGCAGGGCCAGTTGCGACATAATACGCGCAGCCGAGGTACCGTATTCGGCAAAGTAGCGATGCTGAAGCGTGCCGACCGGCGCGCGAACGATAAAGCGGGAAACCCAAGAGCGATCGGCGGCTCGGCTCTGTGGGCTGCGGCCGTCGGCGAGCGGACGGGACGAAAGCACCAAGCCGCACAGCTCGATATGGCTCAGATGCGCCGCGCGCTTAAAGATGTCAAACATGGCCCCGCATGGGGTGAGCTCAACTTGAGATGCCATGACCTAGGCCTCCTTAGTCGTAGAAATAGAATCGGACGATACTTCGACAGGTCCGCCAAAAGTACGGGCAGCTGCGGCTCCACCGGCAAGCGGAGTCGCCATCTGGGCTTTTGTGCGTCGTGGTGCCGAAACGGGAAGTTCAAAGGCAAAGCCCATCGCAAGCAAAAACCACGTAAGCGTATAGGTTGCAACCAGAGCGGCAACAAGGCCGCCCATCACGGCGCGTTGGGAAAATACGCTACATGCAGCCACAACCAGCACCGGAACCTCGCAGGCAGAAAGCGCAAGCACACCCTGCAGGAAGCCCGAGCGCCGATCGCGCGCAAGCGCCCCCGCGGCAACGCCGGCTATGCCTAGCAGCGCCAACGCCAGTGCGGCAATAATACCCGGTAGCGACCCAGACCACACGAGCGATCCCAAAGTCGCCGTCACGCGAGCGCCCGACGCCAGCAGCGCGGCCGAAACCACGATCACAGCCCAAACCACGCCACAGACGACCGTCGCGCCGACCATCAGCGCGCGACGAACCGCGCGGCCAGACGCATCCATGGGGCACGGCGTGAGCGGCTCGCCGCGGAGCGAACGGCCGACATTTTGCGCATAGTGGTCACAAAACGCTGAGAGCGCCGCCTCGACCGCCGCCGGCTCGGGACGATCTTTTTGATGGCTGGACAGACAGGCCATCACCACGTCGAACAGCTGGGCATCGACAAACGCCAGCGCATCGCGTAGCTCTTCGGAATCCGGCTCAAGCCCTAGCTGCTGGGCCTGCTCGGCCGCGGCGAGCGCCACATCGGGCTCACGACGAAGCAGCTGAGTCAAATCGCAACCGGGCGCATGGGCACCAATGGGATAGTCGGGCCGCGTGTCCATCTTGAGACGGTAGGGGCTCGCGATGTCGCGCGTCTTTTTGCGCGAACCCGAGGTGCCCGAAGTGCTCGGCGCGGCTTCGTATGGCGCGACGCCGGCAATGAGCTCGTAAACCGTGCTTGCCGCGGCATAGACGTCGATCGCCGGCGACATACGCAAAGCGCGCAGATCGGGAATATCGTCGGTGAGCATCTCGGGCGGGGCATAGGCAACCGTCGCGCGACGCAGCGTGGCATAGCGCTCGGTAAAGGATGCCTTGCCGCCGGTACCGGCCACGGCCGACGCAGGCTCAAGCGCCAGCGACGAGCCAAAGTCGATCAGGCACAGGTCAAAGGTGCCCTCGGCAAGCTGCCGGTCAAGCGGTAGACGCGCCGTGCGCACCATAATATTAGCGGGCGAGATATCGCGATGGACAAAGCCCTCACCCACCAGGCTCATACGGCAGAGCAGATCGAACAGGTCGCGACCCAGACGCGCCGCCACAAGCGGCGACAGGCGTCCGGCATCGTCCACGGCGAGTCGCGAACGCAAGCGGGCGAGCGTCTCGCCCTCGACCCATTCCATGACAATTGCAGGCACACCATCAACCTCGCCCCAGCCATAGAGGCGGGGAAAGCCCTTAAGGCCCGAAAGGGCGCGATGGCATTCATATTCCTCGCGAAATGCCGCTTTGAACTTGGCGACCAGCGACTCATGGGCGGCATCGTCGTCAAACTCATCGCGCGTCGGCAAGATGAGCTGTTTGAGTGCTACGTCCTCGCCTTGGGCGTTGACAGCACGCGTCACGCGGCCGATACCGCCACGGCGCATGGTGGCATCGTCGGCAAACAGTATCGTAAAACGACGCAGATAGGCAGGCAGTTCGTCCTGACCGAGCGCAATGGCCGGCTCAAACCCGTCGACACGCGCCAGGCGCAGGCCGACCATGGGATCGCGACCGAGCGATTGTGGTGTGGTGGATGCAAGATCGGTCATCATAGGGCAAGCGCCGCCACGTTATTGTTGAAGTTACCGAGCGCGACGTCATCATCGCCGTAATGGCCGACCCATTGACATAGGTTGGTGTAACAGCCCCACAGATTGGCATACTGCTGATACCACCTTGACCGGGGCGAGAATGTCTGACGACCGAACTCGGCTCGAATGACAAACATCTCCCCGACCAGGCTGTCGCACGGCCTGGGATCTCCCGTAGAGTTATAGGTCGAGACCACGTCATTGGCACGAGAAACATAGCCGTCGAGCATGTTGTACTTGGTCACAAGCCAACTGTGAATGCTCTCTTCCTCAGCAGCGGAAAGGCCGCCGGAGTTTGCATCGTTGTCAGTGTTGCCGCCCGTCGAGCCGCCGTTTCCAGGCCCTCCGGTAGAGGAACCCGACCCAGAGCCGCCGCCCGAACTCGATGAATCCGAGCCGGAGCCAGAAGTATCCGAGCTACCGGGCTTTCCGGACTGCTGGGCGTCCTGCTCCTTTTGCTGCTCGACCTTATTCACCGTTGCCGCCACGCTATTGTTGGACAATCGATCGATGATCTTGGTGTTGGTGAGCACGATGGTTTTGCCATTGGCAAGCGTGACTTCGTTGTCCGGGGCCTCGGCGCCGTCCGCATCGTCGGTGCCAAACACAATATGCGCGACCACACTTGCCCAAGCATATCCAGTCGTGGTGCCCAGATCGCTTTTGACCTCATGCCCCACGCGCGGTTCGCGTGCGGCATGCGCCTGCATCATGGACGGCACGGTCATGCCATAGGCAGAAACGCCAGCTATGACCAGCACCAGCGAGCACGATAGCAGTGCGTACGCCCGCGGCGCCAAGCCCAGTCGGCGTCGTATGCGCACCGCGGCGCCGCGCTTTGTCTGAGTGCCACCGGGCCGCATGCGTTCTCCTCCAACAAAAACACGCCGCTCGGGAGCGGCGCATTCATTCGAATCCATATTTGAGTGTATCAGCGAACCAAAAAGGTTGCGCAACGAATGGACAAATTAAGGATGCGAGCGGAAGCATCCATGCGATAAGCGGATACGAAGCATCTTTGTTGCACAACAAACTCACAGTCGCACGGGGAAATTATGACTACCCCGTGCGTCGCGAGGAAAACATACGGCAGGAGCAGGCTCGCCACCTAAATCGCGCGGCGGGCCTCGATGGCGCGGCCAAGCGTAAGCTCGTCGGCATACTCCAAGTCGCCGCCCACGGGAAGGCCGCTTGCCAGACGCGACACCTCGACGCCCAACGGCTTGATGGTACGGGCCAGATAGCTCGCCGTGGTCTCGCCCTCAATATTGGGGTTGGTGGCGATGATGACCTCGTGGATGTCCTCGTGGCCCAAGCGTGCCAGCAGCTCTCGAATGTGCAGCTGCTCGGGGCCAATCTTGTCCATGGGACTGATCACGCCGCCCAATACGTGGTAGAGGCCGTGGTAGCTGCCCGTGCGCTCGATCGCCTGGACATCGCGCGGCTCGCCCACCACGCAAATGCGAGTGGTATCGCGCATCGGGTCCTGGCAGATGGAGCACTCGTCGGCCGTGGCGTAGTTAAAGCAGCGGCTGCAAAAGTGGACCTCCTGCTTGACCTCCAGGATGGCCTCGGCCAGGCGGCGCGCCTCCTCGGCGTCGGCCTCCAACAGGTAATAGGCGATGCGCTGGGCCGACTTGGGACCAATGCCCGGCAGACGGCCCAGCTCATCGAGCAGTTTTTGCAGACTGTGGTTGGCACTCATATATATGCGTGTCTTAGAACGGCATGCCCGGGATGTTGAGGCCGCCGGTGATGGCGCCCATCTGCTTGTTGGCGAGCTCGTTGACGCCGCGGACGGCCTCGTTGACGGCAGCCATGATCATATCCTGCAGCATATCGACGTCCTCGGGATCGAGCGCATCGGGATCGATGGTGAGGTTGACGAGCTCCATCTCGCCGTTAACGGTCACCTTGACCATGCCGCCGCCGGCAGAGGCGTCGACGGTCTGGGACTTGAGGTTCTCCTGCGCGGCGGCAAGCTGCTCCTGCATCTTGCGAGCCTGCTTCATCATCTGCTGCATGTTCATACCGGCCATGATGGCTCCTTTACGTGCGGCCGCACGCCGAGCTGCAAGGGCAGCCGGAGCACGGCGGGACTTTCAAACTCAAAAATCGTACCACGGCGCGCGGCGAGAGAGCGGGGCGGACGTGTTACCTCAGTCGATATACATGTCCTCCAATACAAACCGCACTCAAAGATTATGCAAGGTCGAATTATGCAAGGTTGCATAATATCGCACACTCAATCTAGTAGAGCCGAATCCGGCATTTCATGTGCGCCACTAAATAGCTAAATGCCGAACCGCTGCTCGAGGCGGCGCACATGGCGGCAGGGTATAATTTGATTGCCATAGATAGTAATTTGGAGGTGCCCCATGAATGTCCCCAACGCGCTCCAAAACATCCGCTCAAAACACCCCGTTGCATATGTGGTTCTCTATCTCTTTGTCGGCTGGGCATTGCTGGTTGTCATCACCCATGCCATAGCTTTTGGAGCAGAACTGCTGATAGCCAGCTCGGACCAGCCCGTCGTCAAATGGGAGACGACCGATGAGTGCACCGACGGAACCCGAACCGTCTACTACAACAGCCCGTCCCTCTATCAAGAGTTCAAGGTCAAGATAAAGGACTTCAAGATTGTCGATGCCGAGCTAGGCGTTTATTTGGCAATCGGAGCAACCATTAACGCCGAGCAAGTCGAGTACACGGACAGCCATGCGACGTATCGTATCGACCTCAGCATCCTAGGCCGACCGTCACGCACCTGTCTGCTCAAATGCGACATACGCGGCACCACACTACACATGTCCGAAATACAGATGCGCCCGGACAAGGGGTCCTCTTCTTGAGCAGTATACCCGCCCGTACGGCTACTCCACCGGCTTGAAGATGGTGGCCTGGCCAAAGACGCTGCGGATGAGGGCCTTGGCCTCGTCCTCGGTCTGCGGGATGCTCGGGGCTGCGCCCTGATGGCCGAAGGGGCTGCCAGCACCGGGATTGGATTCCCAGGGAGCGGCGGGGACGTCGTCGTTTGCAGAGGCTGCGGGTGCCACAGCAGCGGCCTTGGTCGCGGACGCCGCACCCGGCACGTCGAACGGGGGCAGATCGTCCCCGCCGGCATCGGCAGCAAAACCACCGACCATAGCATCGTCGTAGGGCACCTGCTCGGATTCCCATGGCGCAGCCTGCGCAGGCGGCTGAGCCATGGGGACGGACGCGCGCTCGGGCGCTCGGGGCGCGGGCTCGGTCGGGAGCTTGCCCGTGGCAGGAGCACCGGCAGGGTTGTCGGAGCGCAGCCAAGGGGCCTTGGCCAGGTCGGATGACTTGGGCGCAGGCGCGGCAGCGGACTTGGGCGCGGGGATCGGAGCAGCCGGTTTGGGCGCAGCGGGTTCAGGCGCCGACGGGGTCGGTGCCGCTACCGGCGCCGCTTTTGGCTGCGTCGCGCTGGCGCTCGAGGATGCAGGGGGCACCGAGGACACGGGTTGCGGGTCCGCAGATACCGCAGCCCGTGCAGATGGAGAATGCTCCTCATGTTGAGGAGCCGGCGCGCCACCCCCATCCAGGACATAGTCGACGGTACGACGACCGAAGACCGCGCAGACCGTCGGCAGGACCACCGACTGCGTATCGGCGCGACCGAGCATCTTGATGGCAAAAGTCGAACCCGCGGGGAACGAGACCGTGAGCTTGGAGCCGTCGTCGGCCGTGGCGCGGGCGTTGAGCAAAAGCCCTGCGTAGGAAGCCTGACGTGCCTTGACACGCTCGACAACCTCGGCCCATTTGCGCTGCAGCTCTCCGGCATCCTCGACCGCGGGCGTCTCGGCAGCACCGGCGACGGCAACCTGGGCGGCATTGTTGGACTGGGGCTTAGGTGCCGGAGCTATGGCAGGCGCGGGGGCCGCAACGGGCTGAGGCGTCGGAGCCGGCGCAGGCTGAGGTGCAGGCGCAGGCTGAGGTGCAGGCGCTGCAGGCTTGGAAGCTGACACGGACGCAGAACGGGGCGAAGGCTGGGCAGCCGGAACAGCAGCACCACGGTCCCAAGGCATACCGCCCTGGCGCGCGGACGTAGCAGCGGGGGCAGCGGATGCCGCCGGGGCGGCAGCGCGGGCGCCCGAAATGAGCGTCGGCTGGTGGGCAGCAGCGGGTACGGATGCTGCAGGCGCGGCGGCCTGAGCAGCAGCCACGCTCGCCGGCACGGCGGCGTTGGCAACCATGGCCTCCAGGCGTGCCACGCGCTCGGCCAATGCCTCAATCGTTAAATCGGCCTCGGGACGCGCCAGACGCGTGCAGGCAATCTCGAGCACCAGGCGCACGTCGCTCGCGCCCCTCATCTCCAGTGCGGCATCGTCGAGCACTGTCAGCACACGGGCCAGGCGGTCGGCAGGATGCTCGCCAAAGGCAGCGGCCTCGGCAGCAAGCGCCTCGGCCTGCTCGGAGCCGCCCTCAAACAACTCGGCACGGGCACCGGTAACGCAGGCAACATACACGTCGCGCACGTGCGCCACCAGGTCGCGCGTCAGCTCCAGCAGATCGTTACCTTCCTCGACCTGCGCGCGAATAAGCCCATACAGCTCGGCAACATCGCGATCGGCAATGGCGCGGGAAAACTCGCCCAGAATCTGGTCCGAAACCTCGCCTAAAAGCGAGCGGGCGTCGTCCGCATGCACAGAACCGTTGCCAAAGACGCTCAGCTGCTCCAGCGTGGACAACGCGTCGCGCATGCCGCCCTTTGCATGGCGCGCCACGATAGCCAGCGCCTCGTCGTCGTAATCGAAGCCCTCCTGCTCGCACACGTATGCCAGGCGATGCTCGATATCCTCGTTGCCGATGCGATGGAAATCGAAACGCTGGCAGCGTGAGAGGATGGTCTCCAGAATCTTTTGCGGGTCGGTGGTGCACAGCACAAAGATCACGTGTGCCGGCGGCTCTTCAAGCGTCTTGAGCAGCGCGTTGAACGCCGCCGTCGTGATCATGTGGACCTCGTCGATGATATAGATCTTGTACTTGCCGCGCACCGGGGCAAAGTTGACGGAGTTGATGATCTCCTCGCGCACATTGTCCACGCCCGTGCGGCTTGCGGCATCGAGCTCGTAGACATCCGGGTGGTTGCCCTCGGCAATGAGCTCGCACTCCTCGCAAGTACCGTCGGGCATGCAGCCGCTTGCACCCTCGGCGCGCGCTGCCTCGGCATTACGGCACAGCAGCGCCTTGGCCAGAATGCGCGCCATGGTGGTCTTGCCCGTGCCGCGCGGTCCGCAGAACAGGTACGCGTGGGACAGGCGTCCCTCGGTGATGGCGTGCTCGAGCGTCGAGACGATATGCTGCTGGCCCACCACGGAGTCGAAGGTGAGCGGGCGATACTTTCGGTACAACGATTCCATGGGTGCTCCCCCGGGTATACTGAGTCTTGTTGCCGCGACGGCCATGCGGTCGCACGGCATACTGCATTCATAATAACCCGTACGGCGAGCCCGCCGCGATAGGAGTCCAAAGAGCATGGCAGACGCAGAGAGCAACCTCGTTCCCTCCGAAGCAGCCGACCAGGTCGAGGTCGCGCTCGAGGAGCAGGCCGCAGCCGATGACGGCATCCTGTACCTCAACGAGTACCAGTACGAAAACGACCTGGTCACCGACTTCGCCCGCCTGGTCGCCTCGCCCAGGCGTCGCGGCTCGCTGTATGTCGCCGCGGCAATTGCCGCGCTCATCGGCATCGGCATGCTGGTGGCCGGCGGCAACTGGATCAAGTTTGGCGTCGTGTTGATCGTGTTCGGCGCCTTTTTGGCCTGGTGGAGCAAAAACCTGCACCACACCCTCGCCCGCGACTTTATCGACGCCGTCGAGGCCGACGAGTCCATGGGTGGCCGCTATCGCCGCGTCGCCGCCAACGAGGACGGCCTGATGGTTTGGGGCAAGAGCGGCAAGTCGCAGTTTTTCCCGTTTGAGAAGCTCGACCACGTGCTCGACGGCGAGCGCATCTTTGTGGCCATGTTCGCCGACCAGGGCGTGACGATCCCTAAGGAAACCTTTATTCGCGGCGATGCCGAGCAGTTTGGCACCTTCCTTAAGGCGCGCATCAACAAAAAACTCCGCATCGAGACCAAACGCAAGAAGATGAAGGCCGAGAAGGCCGCCGCCGAGGCCAAGCAGGGCGACAAGCCCCAGGAGACCAAGGGCAAGCAGCTCAAGCAGAAGAAGAACAAGAAGAAGCGCTAAGGCCAAGACAGACAGGCAGCCTCGCATCCCGTTATCCTCGCCATCCGCCCGAGCGTGCTACACTAGCAGCATCTATGCCACCGCGAACGGCTCGGCTCCGCGCCCGCCACTCGCAAACGAACTTTAAACGCACGAGGGTTGGCCATGCCGCTTTTCTCGCAACATACCGCCCGGTTCTCGCCGGACGTTCCTCTGGAGGGCACCAGCTCTCGCGAGCTGCTTAAGCGGTACCAGCCGCTCGAGACACTTGCGACCGGCGGTTTTGGCTCCATCGAGATCTGCCGCGACACGCATCTGCGCCGCCGCGTCGCCATTAAACGCATCCCCCTTATCAACGGTGCCGGCATGCCCGCCAGCGACATCATGGATGTCCTGCGCGAGGCGCACACTGCCGCCATGCTTCAACATCCCAACATCGTGCAGGTCATCGACTTTACGCACGACACAGCCTATGCCTACCTAGTCATGGAGTATGTCGATGGCATGTCGCTTGCCGAGTTTTTGCACCGCGTGGACGGCCACTCACTTACCTTTGACGAGGCCGCGGCCATTGCCGATGCCCTGGGCCAAGCGCTCACCTTCGCCCATAGTAATGGCGTACTCCACCTGGACATTAAGCCCGCCAACGTGCTCATCGACCACTCGGGCAATGTAAAGCTCACCGACTTTGGCATGGCGCGACTGTCGTCTGCCGGTGGCTTTGGCGGTTCGCGCGGCGGCACCATCGGCTACATGCCGCCCGAGCAGCTCGATATCGAGACCGGCACGGTCGACGAGCGCGCCGATGTCTTTGCCCTCGCCTGTGTGATCTACGAGGGCCTGTGCGGCAGCGCTCCCTTTATGGCGGCCACGCCCGCCGACTCGCTCGGCCGCATCATCGGCGGCGCCACCTATCCCAGCGAGCTGATACCGCACTTTCCCCCGGGAGCCGAGGCCGCGCTCATGAGCGCGCTCTCCCCCATGCCGCAGGACCGCCCCAACAGCATCGAGGCATTTTGCGACCAGCTCCTTGCCGGTCTGGGCAGCGTGCGCGAAGGCCGTCGCAGCCTGGAGCAAATGGTTGGCGAACTTTCGGATGACGAGCAGGAGCTCGACGATATCGAGCCGTCGCACTACGAGGACGACGCCATCGAGGTCGACCCCGCACTCGGCTGGGCGGGCACGCGCTGGAGCCATGCGCGCGACTACACCATGCGCACTATCTCGGCGCTAACGTGCGGCACCTTTAGCTTTTTGCTGATGCAAACGGCCGGGGTCGCGGCGCTTCCCGGCCTGGTCATTGCGGCCATCGCGATCGGAGCGGCGGCTGGCCTGGCCCCCCAGATTGGCTCGGCCATCTCGGCTGTGGGCTTTTTGGTGCTCATGGCCAACGCCACCATGCAGGCACAGGGCATCCTGTCGATGCTGCCCGTCGCGGTGATCTTTGCCGCCGCCATGTCCGGTTGGTGGATCGCCTGGGGTCGCACCGAGGCTGCCGCGAGCGCCACGCTCACCTGTGCACTCGCGCTTGGCTGTCTGACCGGCAATACCTTCCTGGCAGCTGGGGTCGCCGCCGGCGTCGCGTCATTTTGGCTCGGCCCGGCAAGCGCCGCCGCGGCAACGGGCATGGGCGCGCTTTTTGCCCGTCTGGCCACGGTCGCGCTTTCAGCCGGAGGCGTGCTGGGGCTCGGTAACGTTGCCGCAGCGCTGGGAGACTCGCTCCTTTGGGCCGCCTTTGTGCTGGTCGCGGCAACTGCCGCAGCGTCATCCGCGCTGCTCAATGCCCATGCCAAGCGTGCCGATCAGGGCTCAAACCTTGCCGCAATCGCCGCCATCGCTGTCACCGGCATCGGCTGCGCAGCGGCGTCCTGTCTTGCACACCATATGGAAATTGCCAGCCTTGCAGCCGCGGTCATCGCCAAGGCGGCGGTTGCGGGAATCCTATCCTCTATAATCGTTGGGATATGCCTATATTTACTCGGATACCAAAGAACCTATACGGAGAGTGATCTTTCGTGAACTTCCTGAACATCTTCGAGGACCACGTGGCCGGCATCTTCGGTGCCACCCGTGCCCCGTTCTCCTTTAAGAAGCTTGCCAAGCAGGCCGCTCGCGACATGGAGGATCAGACTCTGGTGATTAACGGCGTCAACACGGCGCCGGCACTCTATACCATCCTTATCGCCGCCGACGACGATCCCATGCTCGCCCCGTTCTACCCCGAGCTTTCGCGCGAGGTCCGCGAGTTTGTGAAGGCGCAGGCCGAAAAGCGCCGCTATGTCTTTGTCGGCGAGCCCCTCGTGCGCTTTATGATCGATCCGCAGCTGCGCGCCGGCAAGTTCTCGGTCTTTGCCGAGAACGTCGATGCGCCCACGCTCGGCCGCCTGTACGAGGAAGAGCGCGCCTACCAAAACGGCCTGGGCCAGAACAACTCCGCGGCAAGCCGCGCCGCCAGCGCCCCACGCGCCGGCCAGCAGCAGTTTGCTGCCCCGCAGCAGCAGCGCCCCGCCGCCATGCCCCAGCAGCAGCCGACGCCTCGCGCCGCCGCTCCCGACCCGCTTGCCGTGGCAGACCCCTTCGCGCCTAGCGTCCCCGACCCCGCCGCCGCACCCATCCCGGTGCCGCAGACCGTCTCGCGCGACGCGCTTGCCGGCATGGGCGGAGCCGCCGCGACCGGTGCCGCCGTGGGCCTAGGCGCCGCAGCCGGCATCGCCTCCAACATGGCGAGCACTCGCGCCCCGCAGCGCCCGCTCGCCCAGCTCGTCGACGTCGTGAGCGGCGAGAGCCATAACATCACCTCCGCACAGGTGACCATCGGTCGAGAGCGCTCAGTTTCCGACATTGCCCTGCGCGACCCCAACGTGTCGCGCCGCCACGCCCAGCTCACCTTTACGGGCTCGGATTGGTCGATCGAGGACCTCAATTCCACCAACGGCACGCTCGTCAACAACCGCCGCATTACGCGCTGCCCGCTGCGCAACGGCGATCTGCTGACGTTTGGCCTGAGTACCTTTGAATTTAGGGGATAGTCGCTTATGAACATCGATATCGTCCTTTTTGCAGGCCGCATCGTCCTGGTCGCCCTGCTCTATATCTTCCTGTTCGCCGTCATGAAGACCGGCGTGGGACTTGTGCGCGGGCAGCGCCGCGACTCGGCTATCTGGACGATTGATGTGGACAAGGGTCCGCGCGGTATCCGCGGCATCCACGTAGACATGCTCGGCCCCGTCATCGTCGGTCGCTCGCCATCTTCGGACATCTGCATCAACGAACCGTTCGTCTCGGCCTCGCATGCGCGCTTTTCGCTACAGGGCCCGGCGCTCATCATCGAGGACCTCAACTCGCTTAACGGCACGCTCGTCAACGGCCGCCAGCTCGTGGAGCCCGCGACGCTGCGTGAGGGCGACGAAGTCCAGATTGGCGACGTGGTCATGAAGGTGAACCGTCGATGATCGACGAGGAGAACAAGTCCGCAACTATGACCGAGGCACCGGCCGCCGCCACAGCTGCGCCGGCCCACGCCGCTCCGGCGGGCTCCAAACCCGTGGAGCCCGAGGACACCGTGTTCTCCCTGCCTCTTTCGCATGTAACGCATGATATTTCGGATCTCGCCGATAACGAGGACGAAGAGGATACCGTAGCGGCGCCCATCGGCGCACATGCTGCGGAACAGCCCGCAGCGCCCGAAGCAACCCCGGCGCCGGCTCACTTTGCAGAGCCCGTCGCCGCGGCAATCAACGAGAGCGCTGCGGTGTTTGCGGCACCCGAGCCCGCCGCGCCGGCGTTTCCCATAGCCCCGGCATCCGAGGTTGCGCCCGCGTCTACGCCGGCGCCCGAGCCTATAGACGTCAGCCCGCAAGACGACGAGTCGACCGCCCGCGTGTCCGAGGAGCCCGACTCCCCGGACACCGACAATTCCGAATCAAACGCCGAGACCGACACCGTCTCTCCCGGTGACACCGCCGAGATCGACGTTGCTGCCGTTGAGGCCAAGCTCAAAGACCCCGGCTCGACCATGAGCTTTGAGCCCCTGACCGAGGAGCGCATCGAGACCGACTCGACCTATGATGCCGGTACCACCACGCAACTCATGTGGGGCGCCCGCTCCGACGTTGGCTGTGTGCGCCCGCACAATGAGGATTCCTACCTGGTGCAGTCGCCGCTCTTTTGCGTATGCGACGGCATGGGTGGTCACGCCGCCGGCGAGGTAGCCTCTTCTATCGCTGTCGAGACTATAGCCAAGACGGCCCCACAGTCCGCCGACGCAGCACGCCTGGCCGCAGCCGTCGAGGCAGCCAACGCCGCCGTAATCGAGGCGGCCCTGAACGGCCTGGGCAAGCCCGGCATGGGCTGCACAGCCACTTGCGCCTATATCGAAAACGACACGCTCGCCATCGCCCACGTGGGTGACTCTCGCGCCTACCTGCTCCACGAGGGCACGCTCATCCGCGTGACCCGCGACCACTCCTACGTGGAGGAGCTCGTGGACGCCGGCGAGATCACGGCAGACGAGGCTCGCGTCCACCCCAACCGTTCGGTCATCACCCGCGCGCTGGGCTCGGACCCCGCCATGTATGCCGACCACTTCACTCTGCATATCGAGGAAGGCGACCGCCTGATCCTGTGCTCCGACGGCCTTTCGAGCATGATTCCCGATAGCGATATCGAGAACATCGCCACGCAGTCCTCAACCGCGCAAATCTGCGTCGACAACCTAGTGGACGCGGCGCTTGCCGCCGGCGGCCACGACAACGTGACCGTAGTAGTCGTTGACCTGGTTGACGATGGCGTTATGCGCGAGGCGCAACGCGTGCGTCGCCGCAACATTACTATCGCCGCCATCCTGGCCCTCGTCTTTGTGCTGGCAGCTGGCGTCTGGGCCTACACGGGTGTCACCGGCTCGTACTACCTGGGTACCTACCAGGGCAATGTCGCCGTCTGGCGCGGCCTGCCCGGCAAGCCGCTCGGACTCAAGCTCCACTGGCTCGAAAGCGAAACCAGCATCAAGCTGTCCGACCTGCCCGAAGACACGCAAAACCGACTCAAGGCGGGCATTCCGCAAACAAGTGTCGACGATGCGCAGGACACGATATCCAAGTACCGCCACCAGATCGACGAGGAGCAGACCCGCCAGGTGATCGACGCGCAAACGATTCGCGACAACACCAATCAGGGATCGACCTCCGAATCAGATTCCGAGAAAACCGCCGAACAGTCCGCCGAGGCCGAAGCCTCCGAAAAGAACTAGAAAGGGAGTGCCGCTTATGAGTCGCCGCAACACCGAGCTGCTCTTGCTCATCGCCTCGGCGTTCCCCGTCATCCTGCTGTATGCGATGTACGTGCTCACCGCGGGCGCCGCCATCTCCTTTGAGACGCTCGCCGTGCCGATCGGCCTCTTTGCCGCCTTCGCTGCGGCACATATCGCCGTGCGCATCTTGGCGCCCGGCGCCGACCCCGCCATCCTACCCATCGTATTTATACTTTCGGGCATCGGCATCACGTTCGTGACGCGTCTCGCCCCCGCTCTCGCCATCTCACAGCTCATCATCCTGTTTGTCTCGGTGGCGCTCATGGTGGGAACGCTCGCACTGGTCAAAAACCTCGACGTAGTCATGCGCTACAAGTACACCTTTGGCATCATCGGCATCATTCTGCTGATGCTGCCTATCTTTATCGGCACCACGATCTCGGGCTCCAAGCTGTGGATTCGCATCGCGGGCTTTACCATCCAGCCCGGCGAGTTCGCCAAGGTCTTTATCGTGCTGTTCCTGGCCGGGTACCTGGCCGAGAACCGCGAGCTGCTCTCCATCTCCAACTGCAAGATCCTGGGCTTTAAGATCCCTCGCCTGCGACTGCTGCTGCCGCTGTTTGCCGTGTGGGGTGTGTGCCTGCTCGTCGTCGTCTTCGAACGCGACCTGGGTTCGGCCGTGCTGTTCTACACCATCTTCTTGCTGATGCTCTACGTTGCCACGGGGCGCTTTTCGTATGTCGTTATCGGCCTTGCGCTCTTAGCCGTTGGAGCCGTGGGCGCCTACAAGTTCCTGTCTCACGTTCAGGTGCGTTTCCAGGTTTGGCTCGATCCGTTTAAGGACGCCCAGGGCCAGGGCTACCAGATCGTCCAGTCGCTCTTCTCGCTTGCCGATGGCGGTCTGGTCGGTGTTGGCATCGGCAACGGCATGGCCAACAACATCCCTGTCGTCGAGTCCGACTTTATCTTCTCGGCTATCGGCGAGGAGATGGGCCTTTTGGGCGGCGGCGCCGTGCTCATCCTGTTTATGCTCTTTGCCGTTCGCGGCCTGACCACAGCTGCCCGCGCAAAGTCCGACCTTGCCGCCTTTAGCGCCACCGGTCTTACGGCAGCCATCAGCTTCCAGGCCTTCTTGATCGTTGGCGGCGTAACCCGCCTAATCCCGCTGACCGGCGTCACCCTGCCCTTTATGAGCCAGGGCGGCTCCTCTTTGCTGGCGAGCTTTATCATCGTCGCGCTCCTGCTGCGCGCCGGTGACGAGGCGACCGGACGCGAGGCCGAGCTTACCGGCACCGGCACCATGGCCGCCATCACCGATGATCAGGTCGCATCTGCCGCCGCCCCGACGGGCACGCGCTTTGCCACCTCGTCTTCCTACGGCAGCGGCAGCCATTCCGTCGGCTCGCGCATGCGCCGTCGCCTGCTCGACACGCCTGAATCCGGTGTGCTCGGCCGCGTGGCGCTCGCCAACCGTCTAACCCGCGCGGTGCTCGCCTTTACGGCGCTGTTCGCCATCCTTATCGGCAACCTCACCTATGTCCAGGTCATTAAGGCCAAGGACTATCAAGACATGCCGACCAACAACCACACCATCGCCCGCTCCAAGTACATCCAGCGCGGCTCCATCATCACGTCCGACGGCGTGACGCTGGCCGAGTCGCTGCAGCAGGAGGACGGCACCTACGTACGCTCCTACCCCAACGGTAACCTGGCAGCACACGTGGTTGGCTACGTGAGCCAGCAGTATGGCACCACCGCCATCGAGAGCGTCATGAACGACACGCTCACCGGTTCTAAGGACTACTCCAGCTGGAACAACGCCATCGCGTCGCTCGCGGGCCAGACCCAGCCGGGCAACACCGCCAAGCTCACCATCGACTCGCGCATCCAGACGGCGGCCGAGCAGGCACTCAAGGGCTTTAAGGGCGCTGTAGTGGTCATCGACCCGCGTACCGGCGCGGTTCTCGCATGTGCCAGCTCGCCCACATACGACAACACCAACATCGATGCTCTGCTGCAGACGGGCGGCGGCGAGGACGGCTCCATGTACAATCGCGCCATGGACGCGCTGTACACGCCGGGCTCAACGTTTAAGGTCGTTACGCTTTCCGCGGCACTCGAGACCGGTACCGCCAGCCTTACCAGCACCTACCAGGCGCCCGGCTCCATGGACATCGGCAACGCACCGGTCACCAACTATGCCAACGAGAGCTACGGCACCATCAGCCTGCAGCAGGCCTTTGCCGTGTCCTCCAACGTCGTCTTTGGCCAGGTGGCAAACGAAGTTGGCGCAAACACGCTCGTGCAGTTTGCCAACGCCTTTGGCTATGGCCAAAAGCTCGGCCAGGACCTGACCTCCGCGGCCTCCATCATGGCCGACCCGTCGCTCATGACCGAGTGGGAGACCGCCTGGGCCGGCGCCGGCCAGCCTGTCGGCATGGACCACACGCCCGGCCCGCAGACCACCGTCATGCAAAACGCCGTGATTGCCGCCGCCATCGCTAACAGCGGCGTGGTCATGGACCCGTACTTTGTAGCCCAGGTACTCGCCCCGGACGGAACCGTGGTCAAGACCACGCAGTCCCGCTCGCTGGGTCAGGCCGTCAGCTCCGCCACGGCCGACCAGGTCAAGCAGGCCATGCTTGCCGTCGTCCAGTCCGGCACCGGCACCGATGCCCAGATCCCCGGCGTCAAGGTCGCCGGCAAGACCGGCTCGGCCGAGATTGGCGGCACCAACGTCAATTCGATGTTCGTTGGCTTTGCACCTTACGATTCACCCACAGTCGCCATCTCGGTGGCCTTAGAGGATTACGACAAGCATGACGTCAAGGCCGCCAAGATCGCCGGCATCGTCCTGACCGCGGCGCTTGCCGCACAGGGAGCGTGATGCCCATGATCGAATCGGACACCCGAGGCGCGCCGCGGCCGAAGAGTTAGCGGCAACGCGCCACACGGCCCCAGCGGCCACATCGTAGGTACTACACACATCGTTGAGCGAATAGTTATGTTAGGAGCAGGAATGGAACAGAGGGTCCTCGGGGGAAGATACCTCCTCAAGGATAAGGTGGGGACAGGCGGCATGGCGACCGTCTACCGTGCACAGGACCAGGTCCTCGACCGCACGGTAGCCGTCAAGATTATGCTGCCGCAGTATGCTGGCGACGCAACCTTCGCCGCACGCTTTAAGCAGGAGGCCCAGGCAGCAGCCGGTCTCTCCTCCCCCTATATCGTGGGCGTCTACGATTGGGGCAAGGACGGCGACACCTATTACATCGTCATGGAGTACCTGCGCGGCACCGACCTTAAGAGCGGCATCAAGAGCCACGGCGCCCTCGACCCCAAGAAGGTCGCCCAGATCGGCTCGCAGATTAGCTCCGCGCTTTCGGTCGCCCACAAGCACGAGATCATCCACCGCGACATTAAGCCGCAGAACATCATGGTGCTGCCCGACGGCAACATCAAGGTGATGGACTTTGGCATCGCGCGCGCCAAGAACAGCCACCTCACGCAAGACAACAACGTGCTGGGAACCGCTCACTACGTCAGCCCCGAGCAGACCCGCGGTCAGGACCTCGGCCCCACCTCGGATATCTACTCGCTGGGCGTCGTGATGTACGAGTGCGCCACCGGCCGCGTTCCCTTTGACGGTGACGACGCTATCTCGGTCGCACTCAAGCAGGTCAACGAGCTGCCTATTCCGCCGAGCCAGATCAACTCTGGTGTCGACGCCGACCTTGAGCGCATCATCCTCAAGTGCATGGAGAAAGACCCGGCAAACCGCTTCCAGACCGCCGACGAGCTGCGTCAGGTGCTCAACAGCTACCTGTCGGGCCGTGCCGTCAACGTCTCGGAGCCCACGCGCATCATCGGTGCCCCCGGTGAGCTGGGCGCCACCAAGACTCGCGAGCTTTCCGATCAGACGCGCGCCATGGTGCGTCCCGTCTCGGGCGTGAGCGGCCAAAATACCGCCCGTAGCTCGGTTTCGGGCTCCACCGGCTCCTACGAGGTCGAAAAGCCCAAATCCAACAAGAACAAGATCATCGCCGCCGTGGTGGCAGCCGTTGCCGTCATCGGCATCGTGGTGGCCTTTGCCACAGGACTCTTTGGCGGCGAGCAGGTCACCGTGCCCGATGTGCTGGGCAAGGACCAGCAGACTGCCGTCGAGCTGATCAAGGAAGCCGGCCTCGAGGTCGGCACCATCGACCAAAGCTACAACGACGATGTCGACGAGGGCAAGGTCGCCGAGCAGACGCCCAACGGCAACACCAAGAAGGCCAAGGGAACCAAGGTGAACCTGGTAATCTCCAAGGGCCCCAAGCCCTCCGAGAAGGTTGAGGTTCCCCAGCTTGTCGGCCTGACCAAAGACCAGGCCGAGGCCGCGCTGGCAAGCGTTGGCCTGAAGGGCAACGCCTCCGAGGAGGCCAACGAGGCCGATGAGGGCCAGGTCTTTGAGCAGGGCACCGGAGCCGGTAAGGAAGTCGAGAAAGGCACGACCATCTCGTACAAGGTCTCGGGCGGCCCGGATACCACGTCCGTCCCCGACCTGACCGACATGACCGAGGCCCAGGCGCGCAACGCCCTCGATATGGCAGGCTTTGGCGTCGACGTGAGCTACCAGGAGAACGACTCGGTTACCGAGGGCACCGTGATCAGCTGGAACCCCAGCGGCAAGCAGAAGCCCGGCGCCACGATTACCGTCGTCATTGCCAAGAAGTCCGGCAAGGCCAGTGTTCCGGGCAACCTGTACGGCAAGAGCATCTCCGCCGCCGTCACCGCGCTCAACAACGCCGGTTTCTATAACATCGGCTTCTGTGACCAGAACGGCAATCCCGTAAGCGGTAACGAGGATGCCACCGTTACGGGCGTCTCCCCCACCGGCAAGCAGTCCACCGACAGCACGATTACGCTGACGGTCGCACTTTCTGGCTCGGGCTCGGGCACGGGCACGGGCACGGGCACGGGCGACGATTCCGGTACGACCAACTAGTCGCCACCTCACCGCTCATTACGGCTCTCGCCGCAAACATATTCGCTCAGAAGCGCCCGCTTGCTCCCCGGCAAGCGGGCGCTTTGTTTATCGACAGGCCAGGGCTCCATAGCAACACAAAGAGGCCCGCAAAAACAAGCCTCCCAGGTGACAACAGAATATGTAATGCAGTAATTACTAGCCGCAGAACTTCACCATGGTCTCGACCACGAGCTTCTCGGAGTTGAGCTGCTGTATCATGATGCCCTGCTGGAACAGCGGGATGTTGGCGCGCGTGCGCTCCGGATCGGAGTGCTCGACGAACTCCTTCTTATCCAAGGTGCAGACCGAGCGCGACAAAACGACTTCGAAGCGACCCATTACGGCATCGCGCATGCGCTACAATCTCGGTTAATCTGTTAACCACCCGAAAGCAGCAGGAGGCCCCATGCCCACACCAGGCAAGCGCCCATCCATGCGCCAGATTGCCGTCGCGGCCGGCGTATCCGTCGCCACGGTCTCCCACGTCATCAACGGCAGCGGCCGTTTTTCCGAAGACACCCGCAAACGCGTGGAAGCCGCCCTAAAGGAATACGGCTACGTCACGAACATGGCGGCGAAGAGCCTCCGTATGGCCCAGTCCCGGACCATCGGCATGATCGTGCCGGACATCTCCAACGACTTCTTTTCCAAGATCGCCCTGCATGTGGAGCGCGAGCTGGCAACCGAGGACTACTCGGTCTTTGTTTGCAACAGCGCCAATGACCCCGCCCGCGAGCGTGACTACTTCCGCACGCTGGCAAGCAAGCAGGCCGACGGTATCATCTGTATCTCCGGCCTGCGCAGGCTCGACGGCGAGTTCGTCCCCCACGGAATCCCCGTGGTCTGCATCGACCGTGCGCCCGAAAACGACCTCGGTTTCCCACACGTGGGCTCCGACAACATCGGCGGTGGCTACATGGCGACCGAGCACCTCATCGAGCGCGGCTGCAAGGACATCCTGAGCATCTCGAGTTTTACCGCCAACTACCCCGGCAACGAGCGCCAGATGGGCTACGAGCGGGCGCTCGCCGCGCACGGAATGCCGCTACGCCGCGACTACCAGCTGTTTGTCTCGGGTAAGCAGCCGAGCATCATCGAGTCGGAAGAGCTCGTGACCGACTTCCTCTCCACGGGCTACCCCGTCGACGGCGTCTTCGCCCATAGCGACCACGCAGCCGTGGGCGCGCTGCGTGCGCTCGTTGCCGCCGGCAAGCGCGTACCCGAAGACGTCCGTCTCATCGGCTTCGACGATTCCGTTTACGCGCAGCTTCCGACGCCGCAAATCAGCACCATCCGCCGCTTCCCCGAGCGCCTCGCGCACGAGGGATGTCAGGCCCTGCTCGCCCTGCTGCGCGGCGAAGAGCCCGAGATGGAGACGCTTGTCCCCGTTAAGCTCGTGCAACGCGCGAGCAGCTAGACAGCGGGCAGCGAATAGCCGCGTTTTTCTCTCGCATGTGCTCTATCCCACGCGCGACATGCAAAAAGCCCGCCACCACACGGGTGACGGGCTTTTCCGCTACCAGCCGCGTGCTTCCTCCGCACGTACGAGCTGACGAGCCTCGATCTGGCGAATCATATCGATGCGTCGCTGGTGACGGCCGCCCTCGAACTCGCCGGTGAGCCAGGCGTCGACAATCATTTTGGCCAGCTCGATGCCTACCACACGAGCACCAAATGCGAGCATGTTGGTGTTGTTGTGCTCGCGCGACAGGCGAGCGGAATACGGCTCAGAGCAGGTGCAGCAACGGATACCGCGCACCTTGTTGGCGGCAAGCGAGATGCCCACACCCGTACCGCAGATAACGATACCGCGATCAACCTCGCCGGACATGACAGCGTCCGCCACGGCCTCACCCGCGATGGGATAGTCAAAGCGCTCGGTGCTGTCCGTACCGAAGTTCACGACTTCGTAGCCGTACTTCTCCTGGATATACGCCGTGATGGCTTCCTTGTACTCGACTGCGACGTGGTCGTTTCCAATACCGATCTTCAAAAGAGACCCCTTTCCATAAGAACCATTCGCGCATGCCGCGCGCTCAATCCGTCCTAATTCGCCGTTCCGCTTCTAATACACCTCGCCGGCGCGCAAACGGCGCAGACACTCCTCGTAACCAGCGTCCTTGCCAAACAGCGCACTGGTGCCCAAGATAAATCCGTCCGCGCCAATGGCGGACAGGTCGCGCACGCGCTCGGGCGAGCAGGCGCCGTCGATCATGAGCTTGAAGCCAAAGCGCTCCTTCAGCGCAGCAAGGCGACGCACCTTGTCGTTCGTGAACTCGATAAAGCTCTGACCGGCAAAACCCGGATTCACCGTCATGACCATCACGTAATCGCAGAGGTTCAACATCTCCTCGATCTCGGAGATAGAGGTGTCGGGGTTCACGGCGATACCGGCGCTCTTGCCGAGGGACTTAATCGCGGCGAGTGTCTTGACCACGTAACGCTCGGACTCCGGATGGATATAGATGATGTCCGCGCCGGCGGAGGCGAAAAGTTCAACCTTGCTGGCAGGATTCTCGACCATAAGGTGCACGTCGACGAGCTTGTTGGTGGCAGCTCGCACGGCCTTGATGTCTTCGAGACCCATGGCGAAATTGGGAACGAAACTGCCGTCCATCACGTCGCAATGGAAGATGTCGATGCCGGCGGCGTCGAGATCCTCGACGGTCGCACGCAGATTGCCGTAGTCGGCGCACATGAGACTGGGGCAGAGCAGCATAGTGAACTCCTTATCTGCTCGGTGATTATCTACTCGGTGGTAATTAATCGTTTAACCTTTATCTACAGTCTGGCTGATTAATCGTTTAACCACGTTGTTAACCTGCAGGCTTTTCCAGATTCACAACGTTGCCATATTTGCCTATCTAGCTGGTATCATGTAGGAGCCCGCACCACGAAACGCTGTCGTATTCCCTAGGAAGAAATCCCACTACGCGGACAGCAGCAGCCAGGGGCCGCAATCCGCAGACCTGAGCCCGGACCCCCTACGCTCCAGGCGTGATCAGGCGCGCGCACTGGGCGATCTTCTCGTCATAGGACTCCGCGATAATCGACACACCATCGAACCCAAACGCGCGAACATTCGAGAACTGATGGAACTTCGAGCTGTCGCACAGCACGTACGCCTTATTCGAATTCTCGCGCACGATGCGCTTCTTCGCCGCCTCAACGTAGGAGGGCGTCATGACGCCGCGGTCCTCGTCAATCGCGTTGGTCCCGATAAACGCCTTATCGAAGTACAGATCGCGCAGGATCGATTCGGTCATAGAACCGCAGAACGAGGAGTTCACATAGTTGAACTCGCCACCCACCACGATGAGCTGGGCGCGCGTCTCGCTCTTAATCAGGCACGCCGAGGCATCCGCCGTGTAAATTGTCACGTCGCGGTCGAGCAGCAGACGCAGCAGCGCCGTGCAGGTGGAACCCGAGTCCAAGTAGAGCGTGTCCCCGTCCTCAACAAAACGCAAGGCGACTTGGGCAATCTGTTCCTTCTCACTCCCGTGTAGGCCCGAACGCGTCGAGATACTCACCTCGTGGACAGCCGAGAGGAGCCTCACCGCGCCGCCCGAAAGATGCTCAACCTTGCCAAGCGCCTCCAGCTCCTTGAGGTCGCGACGTAGCGTCGAAATAGAGACGCCCGGCAGCTCCTCCTGCAGCTCGGAAATCCTCGCGAGGCCCGACTTCTGCAGGCACTCTACAATTCGCTCCTGGCGCTCATACGGAATCATATTGGGAACCTCTCCAAACCACTCTGCTTCACGCTCGTTCATTTCTTTTCGAAAAGTGTAACGCACAAGCAGAATAGCGGCCGCCACCTGTTGCGATGACGACCGTTTAATCGATTGACCTACCCTCTCGTTCACAATTTGAACGAGGTTGACACACCTCGCGTAAGCGCGACGCTCTTCAAGCGAAGAGAACGACCCTAGGAGAGGCGGCGCATCCGGGGCTCTTAGGCGAGCTGATCCTCCTTGCCGGTGAAGGCGAAGGCAAGAACACCGGCCACGACGGCGGAAATGAGCATGCCGACCATAGCCCAAGCGAAGTTCATGGGGTCGGAACTCACGAAAGCCGGGAACGTAGTGACGGAACCGAAGGTGAACGCAGTGGTGACGACCTTCATGATACCGAGGAACGCGCCGCCGACGGCACCGCCGATGATCTGCGCAAGCCAGACCTTCTTGTTCTTCACGAGCATACCGAACAGCGTGGGCTCGATGATGGCGGACAGGGCGATCGATACGACACCGGTCATCGCGAAGCTCTTGAGCTTCTGGTCGCGGGCCTTGAGGAACACGCCGAAGGCGCAGCCGATAACGGCGAAGTTGCAGGCGAAGGTGAAGGGGCAGATGTAGTCGAAGCCGTTCTGAGCGATGTTGTTGATCATGATGGGGTTCACGGCCCAGTGGATGCCCATGGACACCAGCACGGACCAGCCGCCGCCAACCAGCACGCCGGCGAACACGGAGCTGCGCTCGATCAGCCAGTTGACCACGAAGGCGATGGCCTCACCAGCGTAGACGCCCAGGGGACCGATGACGAGCATGGTGAGCGGAACCATAACGATCAGGGAGATGGCGGGCAGCACGACGAGCTTGAGCATCTCGGAAACGTGCTCATCGAGCCACTTGTACAGGTACGAGTAGACCCAGACAGACAAGATGGCAGGGATAACCGTGGAGTTGTAGTTCATGAGAACCACGGGGATGCCGAAGAAGTCCGTCATGGCGCCGTTGCCCGCGTCGCCCATGAGGGCGATGAAGTCCGGGTAGAGCAGGCACGCGCCGAGCAGCGCCGACAGGTACGGGCTCGCGCCGAAGCGCTTGCCGGCGGAGAAGCCGAGCAGCACGGGCAGGAAGTAGAACACGCTCATGGCCAGGGTGTACAGGATGGTGTAGGTACCCGTGCCCTCAGCGATGATGCCGAGCTGGGCGGCCAGGATAACGAAGCCGCGCAGGATACCGGAGCCGGCCATGGCGGGCAGCAGCGGGGCAAAGATGCCGGAGATCGCGGAGAAGACCTGGCTGACGATGCTCTCGCCCTCGTCCTTGGTAGCAGCGGAGATTTCCACGCCCGAACCCTTGACCAGCGGCTCAAACTTCTCGTACAGCTTCGGGACCTCAGTGCCGATGAGGACCTGGTACTGACCGGCCTTGTTCAGCGTGTTCACAACGCCTTCGACTTCCTTGACCGCAGCGTCGTCGCAAGCCGCGTCGTCTTTGAGATTGAGGCGCAGGCGCGTCGCGCAGTGCGTCATGCCCGAGATGTTCTCGGGACCACCGACGGCGTCCAGAATCCCCTGAGCCATCGCGTTCCAGTCGCGTTTCATTGGTTACCTCCCCATTGCGCAGAAGAGCTCGCGGACAAGCTCGGCTGCCTTAATCGCGTCGTTTGCATCGATAACGGATTGGATCTTCTCCATGCTTACGGCCTCGATGGCGTCGTTGAGCAGATGGATCATCTGGTCGTTCTGTGCAGCCTCGCCGGCAGCGGGCTCGATGACCGGGAACGTGTCGAAGTAGATTGCGCTGTCGTAACCGTGCTTCTTCACGTAGTAGAGGAACTCGAGGGTCTTCACCGGCGTGGACGTACCAATCATAAGGCCATCGTCGAAGCGACCGTTGCCGTCGTTTAGGTGAATGCCGTAGAGCTTGCCCTCGCGGCCGAACAGGTCGGCGGCCATGGCAGGGTTCTCGTGCTTCATGAGCATGTGGCAGTAATCCAGCGTGACGCCCAGGTTCGGGCGGTCTGCAGCGTTGAGAATCATGCCGGTCATACCCATGGAGTCGATGAACGCGTACGCGCGCTCCTCGTAGGGTTTGTACTCAATCGAGATCTTGAGGTCGGGCGCGTAGTCGCAAACCTTCTGGAATGCGGCTACGAGCTGGTCGAAGACGCGAGCGTAGGCGATCTGGAAGCTGTAGTCAAAGCCGTCGTGGCCGAGCCAGATGGTCACCGTGTTGCCACCGGCAGTGCGGCAGTAGTCGCACGCCTCGTAGCAGAGCTCAAGGGCTTCCGCGGCAAGGGCATCATCGGCATTGCCCAGGTCACCGTTGAGGAAGGCGTTGCGGAAGCGCAGCGCGCAGCCGTTCAGCTGCAGGTCGTGAGCTGCGAGCTTGGCGGCCATGTCCTCAGCCGTGACACCTGTGCAGTGCTCGGGGTAGTTGAGGTCGACGTGCGTGAGGCCCACGCTCTGGAACTCCGCGAACACGCGATCAAGATTCTTGTCGCCATCGCGAAAATAGGAGTTGATACGAGTTGCAAGCTTCATGCTTCTACGTCCTTTACCTTCGTCCTTGATCGTTTCTGCCCGTTCGAGCACCTGATCTATATCCGTAATTCGATAAGGGCCGCCGCCTGCGCGCCGGGGCTTACCCTGTGACATGTAGATTACTGCCACAAAAGTTCATTTTCAATCAGTATTTTTCACTCTTTTTCTCATTGTGTCAGAGTTTTTCACCGTATAAAGCCATCTACCTTGTGGTTTTGCTGTTAATCAAGTTTGACCATTCTTGAAGTTACCTGATTTTTTCTGAATTAATTTGCCGTTTATCGGTAAAAATCGACCGCTCACGGCTGACGGCGACGCAAGATGGAAGATACTTGCATGAGGAAAAGCACTGAATTCCCAGCGCCGATTCGAATGACGCGATTGGTGACGCGAGCGTCGACGGCCCGAATCTGCCGTCGGCCCCCACTAACCAAAAACGGCGCCGCTCACGCGACGCCGTCATATTCCCTGGTGCCCCCGGGCGGATTCGAAAACTCCCCCCCGCGGGGAAATTGGTGACGCGGGTGTCGACGGCGCTGAGCGCTCCGTGTTTTGGTATGTGGATATGGCAGCCATCAACCTTTCTCGGCATGTGAAACTCTAGGCACATATGAGCATACCTGAGCGACGCAACACATGCGCTCCATCTATCCCAACAAGCTCCAGCGGTACCCGCACTTCCCATTTCGTGTAGAAAAGGGCCTGTATATACTTCCCATTTCGTGTATTGAATCAGGTAACCACACTTCCCATTTCGTGTATACAGCAGCTAGATTGGGCAATCATGTCAGTATTCAGACGTACGGCCTACAATAAACTCCTCGATTGGAAAGCGAGCAATGGATCCCGAGCCATCATGCTCGAGGGGGCCCGCCGCGTTGGAAAAAGCACCCTTGCCCAAGAGTTTGCGCAGTCCAAATACAAATCCCACCTCGTGATCGACGAATCTGTTGCGAGTGAAAAAAGAAGACCGGAGACTCAACTGGTCTCCGGCCTCATTTCTAAAAAACGTCTCGTGGTTCTACTCGTGCTGTCGGGCTTCTACCAGCCTGCAGAAGTCGTTGACGCTCATGAGCCATTCCCTTTGCGCGGGCGTGTAGGTTTCGAACAGCGATGAGGGCACAACGAGGCTGAGCCTGTCCTTAGCCATAGCTCGTGTGTAATCCTCACTTACGGCGGGCTCAAGTGTTACAAGATGCTTGTCCTCGATTCTGTCAGCCTCATCAAGCACCTGACGCCAACGCTCCTTGATGGTTGTCTTGGCACCGAGCATCGTCAGTCGAGCGACAGGGAACTTGGGGTCGTGGTAATCGTCAATAGAGGGAAAGATGAAATCCGGCTTTGATTTGCCCTCGGTGTATTTCTGCGCCGAGTAGCGTATGCCCCTAGCATCGAATAGCATCGAGAGTTGATTCTCGAACGCCGTCCCCGCACGGGACTTGCGGCGCTGGAAGGCCGACATAGTGGTGCGCAGCACGCCATCAACATCAAGCGCCGAGCCAAGGTATGGCGCGAGGTCGCGCTCCAAGAGATGCCGCTCAAAGACGCGGAACAGCATCTCTTCGCGTTCGTAACAAGCGACCAAGCAGCCATCCGGGTCGCCCGTCCAATCGAGCTTTCCAAGGGTGGAAGCTGAGTAGGCTGAGAAGTCTGCCCCTTTGGGGAAGGACTCGCCGAATTTCTCGATCATACCGTCGAGGAAGTTCTCCGCTGCGATCGGCATGCTAACTTCGATGCCGATGGACTCCAAAATCCTTGCGGCGATCGACGTGATGCGCGTATCCTCCCGAGCAGAGGGCGTAAAACCCTTCTCGCCAACCCCGTCGAGCGCGAAGAGCCAGCGAACTTGAGATTCCGCCGTACTCCCCGCTCGGGCAAATAGGATTACGACCTCCTTGGCTTCGTGTAGGGCCAAAACCATGAGGTCGCCCGGACGGGCCATGCCCATGGCAGCATTATCGTTGTAGTAGAGCCTATACTCAGTTCTAGTTGGATGCTTCCTGCGGGCGTCGTACCAAGTGGTATAACCATGGTCGAATATAGGGTCTGCACCATCATCGAGATATGCGAAGGTAGTTCGCATCCCCTTTATGTCATCGTCTCCGAAAAGCGCGCGCAAAGGCCCCACGCCGTTGAATTCGTGCTGGTGGCTTTTATTGGCCCCCATGATGTCAACGCCCGCGAGGGTTTTCGCGACAGCACCGTCAAAATACGCGCCAAGTACTCCATAGTCCATCCTAGAACACCTCCATCATCAACTTCGCGACCGAGCGCACGACCGGCACGGTCACGGAGTTGCCGAACTGCCTGTATGCCTGAGTATCCGACACCGGGATGATGAACTCATCGGGAAATCCTTGCAGGCGCGCGCATTCGCGGGGAGTGAGTTTACGAGGGTTTTTTCCTTCCTGCCCGACCAGAATCTCGCTGCCATCCTTGTGGTACCGGGCGGAAAGCGTCCTTGTCGTGTCCTCTGGGCCGACCATCGAGTATCCAAAGCCGTGGCCCGCCGCCTCATGCTTTTCGCGATAGGCGCGCAGATAGGCCCATAGCTTATCCGAAATGGTGTAGCGTTCGTTTGGTTGCTCTTCGAGGATTTCCCCTAGCGTATGTCCCGGTCCCGGCACCTCAAGGTCATCCCACGAGAAGGGAACTTCCTCCCTGAACCCCACGATGTAGATGCGCTCCCTGTGCTGGCACGTCCAGTTTTTTGAATCAAGCACTTTCCAGAAAATATGGTATCCAAGGTCCTCCTCAAGCGTCTGTCGTATGACCTTGAAGGTCTTCCCGCCGTCGTGACTCGTAAGGTTCTTAACGTTCTCAAGCAAGAAGGCCTTCGGGCGCTTGTCGCGTATGATGCGAGCGACCTCGAAAAAGAGGGTTCCCTGCGTTTTATCCTCAAAGCCGGTGGGTCTCCCCAAAGATTGCTTCTTCGAAACGCCTGCAAGGGAGAATGGCTGACAAGGAAAGCCTGCGAGCAGGACATCGAAGTCCGGTATATCGTTTGATGCGACCTGACGGATGTCGCCCGCCGGGGTCTCTCCATAGTTCATCCGGTAGGTTTTCTGGGCGAACTTATCCCACTCGCAAGAGAAGACGCACCTACCGCCAAGCTCCTGGAACGGCATTCGTATACCGCCGATGCCCGCGAAGAGATCGCAGAAGGTAAAAGGCGCGTCGCTGCGCTCCCCTTGGTCAAATGGAGCCCCCGCATCGAGCGATGCGATAAAGGCGCATTCAGCCGCCGTTGGACTAGTATCCCCAGACTCCCAGCGCCGAACGGTGCGTTCGCCAGACGAGCCCATACCAAGGGCGGCGGCGAACTCCTTTTGGGTGAGGCCGAGGTCAATTCTCTTTTGCGCTATATCAGCTGCATTTAGTTGCATGGGACGCCTATCTTGGTTGAAAAACGGTCAAACTGTCCTGTATTTACCACAGCGTTAGTCTATCACCCCGAGCGGACATGTCTTCCCCTTGCTTCAGTCCGCCTCTAAACCCCGTAGCATCAACTGGGCTTTAGGGCTTGGACACTCTACCGGAGGGCTCTAGACGCAATTGGTGACGCGGGTGTCGACGGCCCGAATCCGCCGGCAGCTCCCGCAAACCAGAAACGGCGCCGCTCTCGCGACGCCGTCATATTCCCTGGTGCCCCCGGGCGGATTCGAACCGTCGACACCCGCTTTAGGAGAGCGGTGCTCTATCCCCTGAGCTACGGAGGCATGTTGTACTAGTGTAGCAGATTTACTGCATAGCCATACGTCACATGACTAGACTTCGAAGTTGCGGTGGATTAGTTCCTGTCCGAAGCATCTAGAGCCGTATTTAGGAACTATTTCACCGCAACTTATGAGGAGCTAGTTACCTTTGTGGAAGAGGTTTTTGATAACGGAGGGGATGCTCTTGGCGCCCTTGGCCGTCACATCGATAAAGTCGGGCGAACGCACAAGCTTATCCTCGTCGACGTACTTGCGGACAGCACGAAGCGTCTCTTTGTCGTCGCGCGTCGAAAACGTAAAGTGACCGTTGTCCTTGGTGAAGATGGCAAAACGCGTGATCTTCTTGGTGCCGCGTAAAACCTCGGCGGCAATATAGTCGACCTCATCCCACGGGATTTGAATATAGTCCTCGGGATTGCGCTCGTTGTAATACTCGAACGCCTTATTGCCCACCATCACGTTGCCGTGGCTGGTAAGCCCCATCAGGCAGGTTGCCGGCGTTGCCAGATCGACCGTGCTGTTCTGAGATTGCGCCATGCGCGCCTCGCCCTCCAAATAAAACAATCGGACCGCATCCAGTGTACCCACCGGGTGCGGTCCGTTTCAATGGCTCAAAAGCCCTTGCCTAGCAATTCTCGGTCTTAAGCCGAAGCGTACTTACATGAAGCCGCAGAAGCGACCGATGATGCCGACGGCGAAGAGAGCCAGGATGATGACGATCGGGCTGACCTTCTTCTTGAGGAGCTTGCAGACCAGCAGGGTCAGGCACACGGCGGCAAGGCCGGGGATGAGCTGATCGAGGTTGGCCTGAAGCGTGGTGACCTTCATCTGATCAAGGGCGGTAGCACCGACGGAGTTGTACATCGTCAGCGCTTCCTTGATACCCTCGGAACCGGAGGGCAGGCTAGCCCAGTCGATAAAGGCGCCAGCAGACTGCTTGACCGTGGAGACGATCGGGGTGAAGGAAATGGACACCCAGCGCTCGACCAGGGCGCCGATGATGAACATACCCAGGATGGAAGCGCCCTCGGTGACCTTGCCCATCAGACCACCGGAGAGGTCCTTGGCGATGGAGGAGCCGACCTTGTAGCCAAACTCCTGCGTGTACCACAGGAAGGCGTAACGGATGATGTTCCACGCGAAGAAGAACAGCAACGGACCGGCGATGCTGCCGGACAGGGCCAGGGAAGCGCCCAGAGCGCCCAGAATCGGGCGAAGGGTGAACCAGAAGACGGGGTCACCGACGCCGGCGAGCGGGCCCATCATACCGACCTTGACGCCCTGGATGGCGACGTCATCGATCGGAGCACCGTTGGCGCGCTCCTCCTCGAGGGCGAGGGTAACGCCAATGACGGGGGCGGAAACATAGGGGTGGGTGTTATAGAACTCCAGGTGGCGCTTAAGAGCGGCAATCTGGTCATCCTTGCTGGTGTAGAGCTTCTTGATCGCAGGGATCATTGCGAAGCACCAGCCGCCGTTCTGCATACGCTCGTAGTTCCACGAGCCCTGAAGGAACTGATGACGGAAGCAAACCTTCTTGCGGTCAGCCTTGGTGAGCTGAATCTTGTTCTCTGCCATATGTATCACTCCCCTCCTACTCGTAATCGTTCAGAATGTCGCCGAGCGGGTCGCCGGAGCCACCGCCCATGCCGCCACCCTGCTTGGCCAGATCCTTAAGGCCAAGGTAGATGAGGGCAAGGGAGATGCCGATGAGACCAAGGGCGATCAGCGTGAGCTGAGGGATGGCAGCAAGGACAAAGCCGAGGACGAAGAACGGCCAGGTCTCCTTGGTGGCCATCATGTTGATGACCATGGCGTAACCGACGGAAGCGACCATGCCGCCGCCGACAGCCATACCGCCGGACAGCCAGTCGGGCATAGCGTTAAGCGCGTTGGTAACGGCCTCGGCCGGGATGACGCACAGAAGCACTGCCGGGATGGCGATACGAAGGCCCTGCATGAGGATGGCAGCATACTGCCAGCGCTCGATGCCGGAGAAGTCGCCCTTCTCGGCGCAACCGTCCATGGCGTGAGCGATAGCGGTAGCAATGGTACGGCAGATCATGGTCAGGAACAGACCAGCGACCGACAGCGGGACGGCGACGGCGATGGCGGCGGTAACGGCCTTTGCCGAATCAGTGGCGCCACCGTTGAGGGCGAGCACCATGATGATCGAAGAAGCGACCGAGGCCAGAGCGGCGTCAGGCGCGACAGCGGCGCCAACGTTAGCCCAGCCAAGGGCCATCATCTGGAGCGAACCGCCCAGGAGGATGCCCTCCTGAAGGTGACCGGTTACGAGACCGATAAGCGTGCATGCCACGAGCGGCTGATGGAACTGGAACTCATCCAGAATGCCTTCCATACCGGCAAGCAACGCGACAATCGCAACAAGCAGAATAGTGATTGCAGACATGTATCGGACCCTCCTTTACTATGCTTGAGCGGCCAGTTCGGCCTTAGCTTTCTTCAACATGGCGTCGAGATCCTCGGAGGAATCCGAAGGAACCTTGCGGACCTCGAACTTGACGCCCTTGGCCTTGAGAGCCTCGAGAGTCTTAACGTCGTCATCGCCCATAGCGACGGCGTTGGTGACGACGACCTTGCCCTTGGAGTGAGCCATGGAACCGATGTTGACTTCCTTGATGTCGACGCCGGCCTCGATGGCCTTGAGCAGATCCTGCGGGTTCTCAAAGAGCAGCATGGCCTTGGTGTCACCAAAGCGCGTGTCCTTGACGACCTCGGCCATCTTCTTGATGGGAACGACGTTGGCATGGACTCCCGGAGGGGCAGCCTGCTCGATCATGGTCTTGCGGAGCTCGTCGTGAGCAACGCCGTCGGAAACCACGATGATGCGGTTGGGGTTGATCTGCTTGGTCCACGTGGTGGCCACCTGACCATGAAGCAGACGGGTGTCGATACGGACGTGGGCAATCTTGATGTGCCCGTCGCCGATGACCGTTCCCGGAGGGATGGCGCCTGCAGGAGCAGCGGCGGCCGCAGCCGGCTTCTTCTCCTCGGGCTCCAGAGACTCGGGCTTGACACGCACGCCAGCCTTAGCCTCAGTCACGAGATGTTTTGCGATCGCATGTGCAGTGTTCTTTGCGTCAAAGCGCTGCGAATATGCCTCGATGAGCATAGGCAGGTTGACACCGGTGACGATAGCCCAGGAATCGTGGCCCTCGATGAGCCCGCTGATCTGGTTGAACGGCGTGCCGCCCCACAGATCAACGAGGAAGAGCACCTGCTCCTGGTCCTCGAAGGAAGCGACTGCTTCCTCGACCTTGGCACGGAAATCGTCGGGGCCCATGCTCGGCTCGAGCGAGACCACGGCAACAGACGGCTGATCGCCAAAGACCATCGAGCCCGTCTGCTTGATTCCAGCTGCCAAGTCCCCGTGGCTAGCAAGAACAATACTTACCATCACATAACCTCCTTTTTGTCTACGTATTTCCTACACGACATGAAAGGAGTATACCTGTTTGGATTGTGGAATTATAGCTAAATTCGCAAAAGGTTGGATTATTTGTTTAAACGTCTAAGTTTGTTACAAATTGATTACGTTGCCGGTTTACAGCTTATTGCCTGCTAAAACGTGATTTGCTGATTGCTTTCAAAGACATATAAAGGTGCACTGTTCGTTAAGACCTCTTTTAGGTTGATCCCAATGCGTCTGCGTGCCACCATTTTGTTTAAACAGACATGACTTGACTAACCGAAGCAAATATGTTTAGAACTCTAGCCCATGTAGTCATTGGATGTTAGGCGATGTGGAGAGGGTTGGCGGCGTCGACGGCATCGGGGGCGTCGGAGAGGCCGTCAGGAGCAGCGTCTGCCGGGTCCTCGTCGGGGGTCTCGATCTGTTTGATCATTACCTCTTGGCCCTGCAGCAAATAGGTCTCGCCGCTACCGCACTGGGGACAGGTCTTGCCGTGCTCGACCGTCGCGTAGTCGCAGCCGCACGCCTCGCAATGTGTCACGGCCTCGACGGGCTCCACGATAAGCTCCGCGCCCTGCGCGATAGGCTTTTTATCTGCTGCCCAGCGCCAAGCGTCGAGCAGCAAGTCGGGAACGACGCCCGAGACCTCGCCCAGTAGCAACGTCACGCTCGAAACGCGACGCACGCCATGAGCGCGCGCCACATTCTCGACATCGCGAATGATGTGATAGACGATTCCGAGCTCGTGCACTTTTTCCTCCGCCGTTCCCGTTATGACTACTTACTTGCGACCGAACTTAATCTTGATGGCGCGCTTTAGAGCGTACTTGCCGAGGCTTGGGAGCTTTTGCTCGTATTTGACCATCGTGGAGCACTCAGGGCGGTCGCGATCCAGATGGATGGCGTCAAACGCGCACTTGGTGGTGCACAGGCCGCAGCCGATGCACTTGTTGGGATCGACGATTGAGGCACCGCAGCCCAGGCAGCGGGCGGTCTCGGCGCGCACCTGCTCCTCGGTAAAGGTCTCGACGTACTCGCTAAACGGCGCAGCCTTCTCGCGTTCGCGGTCCACATGCGCAACCTCGCGGCTCGCGTTGTCGTAGCTCTCGAGCACAACGTCGTTGCGGTCGAGCGCGGTGTAGCGGCGCTGGTTGCGGCCGATGGTGAGCGTGGAGCCCGGCTGCACAAAGCGATGGATGGACACCGCGGCCTCGTGACCGGCGGCGATAGCGTCGATGGCAAAGCTGGGGCCAGTGTAGACGTCGCCACCCACAAAGATGTCGGGTTCGGCGGTCTGGTAAGTCTGGGGATCGGCAAGGGCACCCTGGCCGCGGCCGAGCTCCACCTTGGAGCCAGCCAGCAGGTCGCCCCACACAATGGACTGGCCAATCGACATGACGACACGGTCGGCATCGACACGGCGCAGATCGTTCTCGTCGTACTCGGGCGCAAAACGGCCCTCGTCGTCAAAGACACGCGTGCAGCGCTTGAAGGTGATACCGCACACACGACCGGCCTCGTCCAGGTGAATCTCCTTGGGGCCCCAGCCGCAGCTGATGTGAGCGCCGTCCTCAACGGCCTCGCGACGTTCTTCCTCGCTGGCGGGCATCTGCGCCTCGCTCTCCAGGCAGAACATCTCAACATGCTCAGAGCCCAGACGGCAGGCGTTGCGGGCAACGTCGATGGCCACGTTGCCGCCGCCCACCACAATGGTGCGGCCGGACAGGGTATCGATCTTGCCGCTGTTAACCTCGCGAAGGAAGTCGACGGCCACGGTCACGTCCACGGCATCCTCGCCCGGAATACCGGCAAGGCGGCCGCCCTGGCAGCCGATGGCCACGTAAAAGGCCTTAAAGCCCTGCGCGCGCAGCTCGTCGAGCGTCACATCACGACCGACCTCCACGCCATAGCGGAACTCGGCACCCATCAGGCGAATGATCTCGACCTCGGCCTCAATGACGTCCTTCTGCAGCTTAAAGCTGGGAATGCCGTAGGTGAGCATGCCGCCCGGGCGCTCGTTTTTCTCGAAGACGACGGGCTTGTAGCCCTTCTCGGCCAGATAGAAAGCGCAGGACAGGCCGGCCGGACCGGCACCGATGATGGCGATCTTCTGATCAAAGCCGCCAGCGCGCGTCGGCGTCACCACGGGCGGGACGTAGCGGGTCGCGGCATCCAGATCGCGCTGGGCGATGAACTTCTTGACCTCGTCGATGGCCACGGCGGCGTCCACACGGCCGCGGGTGCAGGCGTCCTCGCAGCGGCGGTTGCACACACGGCCGCAGATAGCGGGCAGCGGGTTCTCGCGCTTAATGAGTGCCAGCGCCTCGTCATAGCGACCCTGAGCCGCGAGCTTCAAATAGCCCTGAACGGCAACGTGCGCGGGGCAGGCCGTCTTGCAGGGAGCGGTGCCGGACTCATGCGTCTCGATGCGGTTGTCGTTGCGGTAGTTGGGCGACCACTTGGTGTGGTCCCACTTGGTGGCATCGGGCAGCTCCTGGCGCGGATACTCGGGCACCTGTCCGCCGGCCTTTTTGCTGCAGAGCTTCTGGCCCAGCTTGGCGGCGCCGGCCGGACACACCTCGACGCAGCGACCGCAGGCCACGCACTTGTCCTTCTCGACCTTAGCGACATAGGCCGAGCGCGACAGGTTGGGCGTGTTGAACAGCTGCGAGGTGCGCAGGGCGTAGCACACGTTGACGTTGCAGTTGCAGATGGCGAAGATCTTGTTCTCGCCGTCGATATTAGTGATCTGGTGCACAAAGCCGTTGTCCTCGGCCTGGCGCAAGATGTCGTAAACCTCGTCGCGCGTCACGTAATGGCCACGATCGGTCTCGACCACGTAGTCGGCCATATCGCCCACGGCGATGCACCAATCGGCCGGGTCGTCGGCACAGCCCTCACCCATCACGCGACGGCTCGCACGGCAGCTGCAGGTGCTGGCAGCATACTTGCCATCGTATTTGTCAAGCCAGTGCTCGATATGCTCAATAGGCACCGAGGTGCTCGCGGCGTCAATGGCCTTCTCGACCGGAATGACGTGCATGCCGATACCGGCGCCTCCGGGCGGCACCATCGGCGTAGCCTTGGACAGCGGGCCCTTGGATGCCTGTTCAAAGAACTTGGCATAGACCGGATGCTCCTCGAGCTGGCTCATGCGCATGTTGAGGAACTCGGCGGAACCCGGCACCAGCATGGGTAGCACCCACTGCTTGGCGCGCTCGGGGTTTTCCCAGTTGTACTCGAGCAGACCCGTGTAGCTCATGTCGTCGAGCATCTTTTCGATCTGGGCCTCGGACATGCCGGTAAGCTTGACCATCTCGGGCAGCGTGTAGGGACGGCGCATCTTCATCTTGCAGAGCACCTCGGCCTGCTCGTCGGTTGCGGCCTCGGCAAACGACCAGTACTCGTAGCCCAGCAGCTCGTCGCGATGCAGCAGACGGTTGGTGCAGTGCTCGCACAGCTTGACGATGGCCTCGCGCGGATGCTCCGGCAGCGGCGGCACGAACTCCGAACCGATATCGGGCTCGGTGTAGCTAATTCCCGGTCCGTTGAGAATCATGGTTGTCCCTTCTCTTGCCGCAGCCCGGCGAGGCCGCAGCGCCCCTCTTTTTTTGCAGGCCGGGCATGCCCCCATGCCGTTCACCCGCCATTGTTGACATTGTGTCAAAAATAGTATTGACGAACCGTCAACAATATTCAAGACTGTTAGGCGAACGGTCAGGCAAAAGAGGGTGAAAGGCGGCAAAACATGGGCAACAACGCAGCAGATACCTCTGTGGTCGATGCCATCCCCGCATCCGATAGCGCGGCAAAGCGCTTGACGGGCGACGAACGCCGTCGCGAGATCCTCGCCGCCGTGCGCACCGTAAGCTCTGAGCTGGGCGTGTCGCATCTATCGGTATCGGCCGTGACCAAACGAGCCGGCTGCACGCGCTCGCTGTTCTACCACTACTTCGCCGACATGGACGCCGCTGTCACCGCTGTTATGGACGAGGCGATCGACGGTTTCATCTCCGAGCTCGAGCAGTGGAATGCCAGCCGCACCGTCGGCGATATCGAGGGCGCACTCGACACCGTCGCCCCGCTCTTTAAGCGCCTGGTCGCCAGCGGCCACGAGCTGCCGAGTACGCTCACCTCGAGCAGCGGCGCGCTCTACGGCGGCTTTTTGCACAACGTGGTCCAGCGCGTGGCGCAGTATATCTGCGACACCACCGTGGTGGATTTTGTCGCCCATCATGAGCTACGCATCGACCATGTCTACGAGACGTTCTACACCCTCATCATGGGGTTGTTGATGTACATCCGCACGCACCCCGATGTGCCCGACGAGACGGTCAAGGAAATCATCGCCTCGACACTCCACATCGAGGGCTATACCGCCAAGTATCCGGAGCGCAAGCCCCAGAACTGACGACATTTGGCCAAACTGCCCGCGATCAGAAGAGGGGCCGCGGGCGTGTGAAAGGAGAGCAGCATGCTGTTCGATGTTTGGGGTAGCGATACCCTTATCCACTGGGCCGGCTGGGCCATGGTCTTTATTGGCCTGATCGTGCTCAACGAGGTCGGCCGCCGCACCAAGCTGGGCGCGGCAATCATCTTTGGCGTGGCTCCGCTGGCCATGACCATCTACTGCGTCGCTATCGCCGTGGGCGTTTCGCAGGGTGCCGAGTGGGCGCTCACCAACCCCACCCATGTGTACCAGAACAGCTGGTTCCACTACGCCAAGGTATACGCTGCGCTGGCCGGTTGCTGGGGCTTCATCGCCATTAAGTATCAGTGGGGCAAGATCGGCAAGGCGCATTGGTTCCGCGCGTGGCCGTTTGTGATCGTCGCCATCAACATCTTGATCGCCGTCGTGTCCGACTTCGAGAGCGCCTATCACTTCTTTGTCCTGGGCCAGTCCACTTGGGTCACCTCCGAAGGTGCTACGCAGCTGGCCGGCTGGAACAACGTGTTCAACGGCATCGCCGGTCTCATCAACATCTTCTGCATGACCGGTTGGTGGAGCGTCTACGCCTCCGAGGACAAGACCGATATGCTGTGGCCCGACATGACCTGGGTCTACATCATCGCCTACGATATCTGGAACTTCTGCTACACCTACAACTGCCTGCCCACCCACTCCTGGTTCTGCGGCTTTGCGCTGCTGCTGGCGCCCACCGTCGCCGCTTTTATCTGGAACAAGGGCGGCTGGATCCAGAACCGCGCCTTTACGCTGGCCATTTGGTGCATGTTTGCCCAGGTGTTCCCGTACTTCCAGGAGGAGTCCATCTTTGTGACCCACTCCACGCTCGACCCCGGCGCCGCTACCGCGGTCTCGATCGCCGCACTGATCGCCAACGTCGCCGCGATCATCTACATCGCCTACCGCGCCAAGAAGCTCGGCCGCAATCCCTACAAGCAGGATGTTTTTGAGGGCACCAGCGATTGGGAGAAGGCCACCGCTCGCCGCGCCAAGGTTGATTACGCGCACGCCGAGTAACGCACCTGACGCAAACATCGCTTGAGTACGAAGCCGCATAGCCGGCTCCGCGCAACTCAACGCATTGCAAAGCCCCCGGAATGTGATTCGTTCGCGTTCCGGGGGCTTTTTGCTGCCGCGATGATGCGGCTGAACGATGCGCTCGGGTTAAATCGGATCTTATATTTCGCATGCGCTTTATATGGCTCCATTTTTGGGTACAGTGTTGTCCCGATATTGAGCTTGGGGGATATATGAAAGATGAGACGATGGGCCAAGAGGATGCGGCCCAAGATGCAGAAGCGTGTGCCGAGGCTCTGGAGAGCCTAGACCAGATCGCGCTGGCCGAGATTGCGTTTGACGATTCGAGCGTTGATATGCGGGATGAGCCGGAAATCGAGGCGCAGCCCGATGATCAGGATGCAAAAGACGATGGCACCGCGCCCACCGAAGACGAGGCGGGGCACGAGGAATCCGAATGCGAGGCCGACGACCAGCCCGAATCTGACACGAGTGAGGAAACCATCTTGCTCGACAGCTTGCCGGCCGAAGATTCGCTGACCCGCGAGCTCCCTGGCTTAGGCTCTGCACCTGCCGTGGACGAGACCATCGCCATGGGCGATATTCCCCTACCGTCCGTTCCCTCGGCACGCGAAGCCGAGGTTCGTCATCGTAAGATGCAGCCCAAGCGCCGCAACCTAATGGTTGCCGGCGTTGTGGCCGTCGCGCTCGTCGCCGGCGGCGCAGGCTATGCTGCCTGGAACGGATATCAGCAAGAGCAGGCTGCCGCTGTCGCCGCCAGTGCGCACACGATGATGTCGGTGCAGATTGGCGTGCATGCCGCGGGCCTCGACTGCTCAACTGGCTCCAAGATTCCCGTGCAGGTGAGCGGGCAGGATTCCGACGGTTCTTCCGTGAGCGAAACGCTCTACGTTGACGAGCATGGTCTCGGCATTAAGCTGCTGCCCGGCGATTACACGCTCTCCATCGCCGCCTCTCCCATCGCGGCCGATGGCACTATCTACACTGTCCCGACCACCAAGGCGCAGGTCACCATTAAGAGCGATGGGCAGGATTTGAGTGCCCAGGCCACCTTTAAGCTCAAGGTGCCTTCGGCCGACACGGTGACTGACGACCAGATCGATGCCGCCGCCAAGTATGCCGAGGAAGGCGGGGTGAATTCCGCCGCGGTCGCAAAGGTACTCCAGCAGGCGGCAACCGCGCGACGCGACGCCGCAACCAACGCCGTGAGCTCCCGCAAGGCGCAGGCGGCCCGCGACGCCGATGCTCGACATAAGGCAACGGACCTGTATCAGCTCGATATTCCCGTTGAGTGGTACGGCAAGGTCGAGACTTGGCAAAACGGCAGCACGCTGTGCATCTATCTTGCCGGCGACACGAACACACCGATTGTGACGCTCGTCGCGGTGCGCGAGGGCGAGAGCTTTACGCCCGATGAGGGCGATACGGTTTTGGGTGCGGCCAATCTAGGCAACGGTTATACCGTCTACGCCAGCGGCCCCGTCTACCCGTACGTGGTGCCCCAGACCATCAACGGACGGACGCAGAACCCCGTGTCGACCTACCCCATGGACACGGCCATTGAGCTTGTCGAGCTTACGACCGGCAACCGCTACACCTATAGCCAGATCAAGAACGTACTGGTCGGCAAAGACGGCAAAGCCGACGCCGCGACCAAACTCGAGACCGACTACCTCGCCCAGATTCTCCTGCCGAGTATCAAAGCCCAGGACTAGCCGGGCGCATCATGGTGCTCCCCAACCGTGATGAAGGGGCCAGGAGGTCCTGGCCCCACAGATCCGTAGATGGTTAGGCAAGGAGCCACTTCCATGCGGGAACAACGTGTACCACACCGTGCTCGCATGGAATATCGGCCTGCTCATCCATGGTAACGATTGCCGACTCGCCAAGATCGAACTGGGCCATCGAGGCATCAAGCGCGGCAATTTCGCGCTCGCGCGTTTTCTCACTTGCCATATCCACACTCACCTGAATCAGGCTATAAGCCCGCATGAGAAGTGCGTCCCCAGCCACAAAGTCCACCTCATGGTTTTTACTCTTCTCTTTGATCAGCAAGCGGCAGACCGATCCGACCCTCACCGCGGGAGTCCTTCTTCTAAGCGCGTTGAACACTGCGGTCTCGAGCCTCTGGCCCTGGTCCAATGCCGATGCGGGAGAGAATGCTCCAAACATCGCAGGATCGACAGCGTAGACCTTAGACGCAGACCGCATGTTATTTGCCAGTGAACGCGTGAACTCCGGCACGGAGAACAGCAGGTAGGCATCCTCATAATACTCAAGTAAGTCGCTGAGCGAATTACGACTGACGGGTATCTGCCTGCTCTTGAACTCGTTGTACACTTTGTTCACCGACAGCTCTCGTCCCGAAGATGCCATACACCGCGTCAGGAACAGAGATGCCAGGCGAGGGTTCTTGACGTCGTAACGTTCAACGACGTCCATGGCGACCGTTCGCGAAGCATATTCCTGTAGCAGCTGAATCGCGTCTGCGGGCGTCTGCTCAAGTGTCGCGATGAATCCCCCTCGTTCAAGATATCCGATCAGATGATGTCGAAGCAGCGCTGCATCGCTTGGGGAAAAGGTCGCATCTGGCTCGAAAACGCTCCCCGTCTTATATCGAACGTATTCCGAAAAACTCAACGGAAAAAGCTCTCGTATAAGAGAACGACCCCTGAACTCGCTCTTAAGTTCTGAGGACAGCATCTTAGAAGAGGATCCCGTCACATAGACGGTCGCTTTCTCCGTATCGACTACACGCCGCAGAAACGCACCCCATTCGGGAATTTCCTGGATCTCGTCAAAGAAAATGTAAGCGCCCTCGGTTCGAGCAGCAGGATACAGCGCATAGAACGTGTCAAGCACGTCCGCCAGCAGCGATGGCTCATACGGGCGCAAGCGCTCGTCCTCAAAATTAAAGTAAAGCATCCGGTCAAGCTCGACGCCCCGGCCCTGAAGCCGCTGCATCTCCTGATACAGGCGATACGTCTTTCCACAACGGCGGGCCCCCACAACCACATTTACGATGTTGTCGCGCTTTGGCTCCTGTGGGTTTCCCAGATCAAGGTCTCGCTCAAAGACCTGCGGAACCCCCTGCTGTTCAAAGTCCTTTATTTTCTGGGCGATCAAGTCGTTGAATGCCATGATTCTCCAATCTTGCTCTCTAGCTAATCAAAATTATACTGATTCTTGATTAATTAAAGAGCAAGATTGTGTGTAGCTTGATTAACACTTAAGCAAGTTTTTCACTATTATTGCTCCGAAGGATATCGAGTGGCTAAGAGGACAACCGAGCTCGAATGCGACTCCCCGAGCAGCCAATTTGGCAGTCAATTTGGGACGGGGCTTTTTTGACTACCCTCCCCCTGCAGAAAAATCCCTAACGCAGTTGCGGTGAAATAGGGACTGTTTTTGCTGGTCAAACCGCAAAATAGTCCCTATTACACCGCAACTTATTGGTGGCCTTTTGGGTGGCACTCAGCGCCACGGATCGGCTTCGAACATCGGCTCGCGCTCGGGGCGGCGATCGCTGTAGGGATCGTAGCCGTCATCGTCCTCGTTCTCGGCACGGATGTAGGGGTCGCACGGCTTGGGCGCCGGTTTGGACGTGGGCTTGGGCGCCGGCGCACTTGTTTTGATCTCGTCTTTCATCTGCATATCTCCTTGCCATGTACTCATGCTCAACATCAACGATTGTCGCACGAAAAAGGGCGGCGGACCCAATTGGATCCGCCGCCCTTGGCATTTAGAGGCGGCTGGTAGATTTTAAGGCATGTCCCAAAAATCTACTCGGCGTCGGGGACCTCGTAGGTAGCCGCCGGCGTGTTGTCGCACACGACGGTAAAGCCGCCGTCCTTGTCGACATCGACTGTCACCTGATCGCCCTCGCGCACTGTGCCGTCGATGATGGCCGCCGCGATGGCGTCCACGACCTCGCGCTGGACCAGGCGCTTGAGCGGACGGGCACCAAAGACCGGGTCCAAACCGCCCACGGCGAGCATCTGCTTGGCCGCCGGGGTGACGGCAAGCGTCATGCGCTCCTTGGCCAGACGCGCGCGGACGTCGGCAAGCTGGATGTCGACGATCTTTTCGATCTGCGCCATACCGAGCGGATGGAACACCACGATATCGTCGATACGGTTGAGGAACTCGGGGCGGAAGGTCTGGGCCATGGCCGCGTCGACCTGATGGCGCATCTCCTCCTCGTCCTTGCCGGACAGATCGGCGATGGCCTTGGAGCCCACGTTGCTCGTCATGATGATAATCGTGTTCTTGAAGGACACCTGGCGACCCTGGCCATCGGTCAGACGACCGTCGTCGAGCACCTGCAGCAGCACGTTAAAGACATCCGGATGGGCCTTCTCCATCTCGTCGAGCAAGATTACGGAGTACGGACGACGGCGCACGGCCTCGGTGAGCTGGCCACCCTCGTCGTAGCCCACGTATCCCGGGGGCGCACCGATCAGACGCTGGACGCTGAACTTCTCCATGTACTCGGACATGTCGATACGCACAAGCGCGCGCTCGTCGTCGAACAGGCACTCGGCAAGCGCCTTGGCGAGCTCGGTCTTGCCCACGCCGGTGGGGCCCAGGAAGAAGAAGCTGCCGATGGGCTTGTCCGGATCGGAGAGGCCCGCACGGCTGCGGCGCACGGCCGCGGCGACGGCGGAGACGGCCTCGTCCTGACCGATGACGCGCTTGTGCAGCTCGCCCTCCAAGCCCTTCAGCTTGTCGAGCTCGCCCTGCATCATCTTGGACACGGGCACGCCGGTCCAGGCGCTCACGACCTCGGCGATCTCATCGGAGGTCACCTGCTCGTTGAGACCCTCGCCGTCCTGCTGCTTTTGTGCCTCGAGCGCGGCCTCGGAATCCTGAATCTGCTGCTGCAGACCCGGAATCACGGAGTAGCGCAGCTCGGACGCACGGCCCAGATCGCCGTTGCGCGTCGCGCGCTCCTCCTCGCTCTTGGCCTCGTCGAGCTGCCCCTTGAGCTCCTGCACATGGTCGATGGCGTTCTTCTGGTTGAGCCAACCGGCCTTTTGCACGTTGAGTTTTTCCTGGACCTCGGCGATTTCCTGGCGCAGGGCTTCCAGACGCTCCTTGGAGGCGTCGTCGGTCTCCTTCATGAGCGCCTGTTCCTCGATCTGCAGCTGGGTGAGCTGACGCGTGGTGGCGTCAATCTCGACCGGCATGCTGTCGAGCTCCATGCGCAGGCGGCTTGCGGCCTCATCGACCAGGTCGATGGCCTTGTCGGGCAGGAAGCGGTCGGCAATGTAGCGATCGGAGAGGTCGGCGGCGGCCACGAGCGCGCTATCGGTGATGTGCACACCGTGGAAGATCTCGTACTTCTCCTTGAGGCCACGCAGGATCGAGATGGTGTCCTCGACGGTAGGCTCGGAGACCATAACGGTCTGGAAACGACGGGCGAGCGCCGCGTCCTTCTCGATGTACTTGCGGTACTCGTCGAGCGTGGTCGCGCCGATCGCATGCAGGTCGCCACGGGCGAGCGCAGGCTTGAGGATGTTACCGGCGTCCATGGAGCCCTCGGTGGCACCCGCGCCCACGATGGTGTGGAGCTCATCGATGAACAGGATGACCTTACCTTCGGACTTCTGCACTTCCTTGAGCACGGCCTTTAAGCGGTCCTCGAACTCGCCGCGGTACTTGGCGCCGGCGACCAGCGCGCTCATGTCGAGCTCGATAAGGTCGCGGTCGCGCAGGGTGCTCGGCACGTCGCCGGCCACGATACGCTGGGCGATGCCCTCGACGATGGCCGTCTTGCCGACGCCCGGCTCACCGATGAGCACGGGGTTGTTCTTGGTGCGGCGGGACAGGACCTGGATGGTACGGCGAATCTCGTCGGTACGACCGATGACCGGGTCGAGCTTGCCGGCGCGGGCAAGGTCGCAGATATTGCGGCCGTACTGTTCCAGTGCCTCAAACTGAGTCTTGTCCTCGGCAGACGTCACGCGGTCATCGCCACGCAGCTCCTCGTAGACCTGCTCGATGCGCTCCTTGGTGACGCCGGCGTCGCGCAGCACGCGACCCGCCTCGCCCTTGTCCTCGGCAAGAGCCATCAGCAGATGCTCAGTCACCACAAAGCTGTCGCCCATCTTGGTGGCCTTCTTCTCGGCCTTCTCGATGACGCGGACGAGCTCGTTGGACAGGCCCATCTGCTGACCCTCGCCCGAAACCTTGGGCGCGCGGTCGATGGCATCCTGTGTGGAGCGTGCGAGCTGAGCCGGGTCGGCACCGATGCGCTCGATGATCACGGAGATATTGCGCTCGCCGGCACCGAGCAGGGCAGACAGCAGGTGGATCGGCTCCACCGCGCCGGCCTGTGCATCGGCAGCCGTGCTCATGGCGGTCTGCAGCGCCTCGCGCGACGTCATTGCTAGCTTATCGATTCTCATGGAATCACCTCTCTTGGGGCGGCCGCCCTACGGGGCGGCTTCACGTTGTTCGAGAAGTATTGTTGCCAGCTTTGCGCGATCTTATACACAAATCTAAGTCTCTATATATAAGATTTTCTGAGTGCTCTCATGACATGGAAAATCACCACAAAGGGGACAGGCACCTTTGTGGTGGTTGCAGCCTCTATTTACTTGCCGAGCCCGTGCTTCCCGATTCGGCGTTCCAGGGCATCTCATCCTCGAACAGCCATGTACGGGCAGACCCACTATCGCGTGCAGTCTGCGGGTCTGGCAAGCAGGTCTGTTCATAGGCATCCTGAATGCACTGACCCATAAAATCGTTGAGCTCGGCCTGGTTGCCCTCCATGACATAGGCGGCATCGCCGTCCAAGATGTAGATGCCCGGCCCCTCATTGCCCTCGTAGCCAGGATCGTACGAAACATCACATAACTTGGCACCATTCGCGGTGTCTAACTCGATGGACGAGCGGCATCCGCCAACCATGTCGTTCGCTTTTGCCCGATAGGACGCATATCCATACCAGCGCTTAAAGGTTTTGCCCTTGAGCAGCTCGGACGCCCTGTCGATCAGACTAGAATCCGTGGTATAGCGCATAGCCCCAAGCTGAATATGTGGATAATTACTAATGCCCAGCGTAGCCGGTTGCTCATCAAAATCAACGGTAATGGTCTCGGGCTTGTCATCGCCGGTCAGAAGTTCGACTGATTGAGTCACAGGCTTGACCACCGGCTCCGTCACCGCAGCAGGCAGAAACGCCATGCCGACAGCACCCATGCCAACCACGGTGATCGCAAGCGCCAAAACAATCAATCCAATACGGGCAGGACTTCTCACAGCAAAGCACCTCACAATACAAGCCTTCGCCACCTGCACTAATGATATCGCCAGCCAGCACTATTACCAAAAGGAACTGCTCGTACCCCACCACCACAAAGGTGCCTGTCCCCTTTGTGGTGGTTTTCGACAAAAAGAAGCCGCCCCGATAACAGAGGCGGCATCAAGCAAGTCCATTTATTAGCGTCCCTCAAGATCCAACGAGAACGCAGAAATGTAGCCCGAGACTTACCCTTTCCCGAACGCGACCCTTGCGAAGCGCGTGAGCGGGCGGGAAAGGGTAAGCCCCGGGCGGACAATTAAGTGCGTTACTCGGCAGCGGCCTTGAACTTGTTGTAGTTGATCAGGCAGCCGGCCTTGACGATAGCGCGCTCCTCTGCCGTCATATCGGCAATGTAGAGCTCAATCTGCTCGACCGTGCCGTCGGCGCGCACCACGTAGGCGGCGATGTTCTTCAGGTCGCCATCGAGCGCAGCGCGGATACCCGGCACAAAGACGTAGTCGCCCACCTCAAAGTTGGGCTCAGCCTCCATCTGGAAGGGCACCATGCCCCAGTTCATCACGTTGGAGCGATAGCGCTTGGTGGCGTACTCGTGAACGATATTGGCCAAGCCGCCAATCACGCGCTGGCAGCTCGCGGCCTGCTCGCGGGCAGAACCGTCACCAGGCTTCTTGGCATAGAGCATGGAGCCATACTCGGTCGCCTTGGTATCGGCCGCGACACCCGCGCCGGCCAGTGCCTCAAACACACCGGCAAGCTCGCCATCGAGCGCCGCCAGGTCGCCCGCGGCCTCACCGGCCACACGGCGCTTTTCCACCGCGTCGACCTCCTTGGAGCGGCCCACGTAGGCCGGGTCGCGGCGGCTGAGCGTAAACTCGGCCAGGCCCAGCGGGTTGGAGCGGAAGGAGCTCGTCTCGCCCGAGGGGATGAGCTCGTCGGTCGTGGTGACCGGGTCCATGATCTTGGAGCACACCTTGAGCAGGATATCGTCGCCGAGGGGCTCCATCGCGGGCCACGGCTTGATGTTGGGGCCTTCGACCAGCTCGTCGGCAGGCTCCGCCTTGCCAAAGCCCCAGTACACGCGCTTTTTGTACGGCGCGTCGTCAAAGGTGTACTCGCAGGCCTCGTCCCAAGTCTCCTCGGGCAGGTCGGTCGCCGGCGTCAGGACGCCGCCGTTGGCAGCCGTCGCCGCAATGGAACGGGCGTCCATCAGGGCCACGGCGCTCAGCTGGCCATTACCCGGCTTGGAGCCCTCGCGGTTGGGGAAGTTGCGCGTAGTGTGGCGGATCGAAAGACCGTTGTTGGCAGGCGTGTCGCCGGCGCCGAAGCACGGGCCGCAGAATGCCGTGCGCACAATCGCGCCGGCCTCCATAAGGTCGTAGATGTAGCCGCGGCGTGTAAGCTCGAGTGCCACGGGCTGGCTCGTGGGATAGACCGACAGCGAGAACTCGCCGCAGCCGGTGTTGGCGCCCTTGAGCACGCGGGCAGCCTGGACCACGGAGTCGTAGTTGCCGCCCGAGCAGCCGGCGATAACGCCCTGCTGCACGTGCAGCTTGCCGTCGACGATCTTGTCGAGCAGGCTAAAGTGCGTCTTGCCCTCGCCGATCTTGGCGGCCTCGAGCTCCACCTCGCGCAGGATGTCCTCGAGGTTCTCGTTGAGCTCGTCGATCTCAAAGCCGTTGGAAGGATGGAATGGCAGCGCAATCATGGGCTTGATGCTCGATAGATCGACCTCGACGCAGCCGTCGTAGTAGGCAACATCGGCGGGCTTGAGCTCGCGGTAGTCGTCGCCGCGGCCGTGCATGGTCAAAAACGCGTGCGTGTCCTCGTCGGTGGCCCAGATGCTCGACAGGCAGGTGGTCTCGGTGGTCATGACATCGACGCCATTGCGGTAGTCGGTCGTCATGCTCGCGATGCCGGGGCCCACAAACTCCATGACCTTGTTCTTGACGTAGCCCTTGGCAAAGACCGCCTTGATGATGGCGAGCGCCACATCGTGCGGACCGACGCCGGGGCGCGGGGCGCCCGTGAGGTAGATGGCGACAACGCCGGGATAGGCAACATCGTAGGTGTCACGCAGCAGCTGCTTTGCCAGCTCGCCGCCGCCCTCGCCCACGGCCATGGTGCCCAGGGCGCCGTAGCGGGTGTGCGAGTCGGAGCCCAAGATCATCTTGCCGCAACCGGCGAAGTTCTCACGCATAAAGGAGTGGATGACGGCGATGTGCGGCGGAACGAAGATGCCGCCGTACTTCTTGGCAGCCGAGAGACCGAAGACGTGGTCGTCCTCGTTGATGGTGCCGCCCACGGCGCACAGCGAGTTATGGCAGTTGGTGAGCACGTAGGGCAGCGGGAACTGCTCCATGCCCGAGGCGCGCGCCGTCTGGATGATGCCGACAAAGGTGATGTCGTGGCTCGCCATGGCATCGAAGCGAATCTTGAGCGCCTCGGGGTTGCCGGACGTATTGTGTGCCTGGAGGATCGAATACGCGATGGTGCCACGCTTGGCGTCCTCGGGCGTCTGCGTAATACCGCGCTCGGCAGCCTCGGCCGCAGGCACAATCTCGCTGCCGCCGCGCAGGTAGATGCCGTCCTCGTACAGCTTAACCATACTGTCTCCCACTCTGCCCGAAAGGCTCGGGCGCATAGCATACATTCGTTCAATATCGTGCCATAGAACGGTTGCGAGTGGGTTACGAATCTACACGTTCACTTTATCTCAGTAAAGTAAAGGACGAGCCCGGCGAGGGCCGGCAAATTTGGTGCAAGGTAGTCATTGGGGACGGTCGTAAAACACAGATACAAAAAGAACCGACCCCCCCCCAACTC
>DBEWUK010000033.1:0-24289 GCA_048205395.1 Collinsella sp. | reverse complement strand
ATATTATTAATGACGTCGACAGGCGGGGTGGTTCCCCGCGTACGTGCCATCTGAGTAACCGAGGGGAGGGCGCACATGGGAATGACTGGTGCATACGAGCGCAATCTCGATGCAAAAGGTCGTCTGTCCCTGCCTGCACCCCTTCGCGAGGAGCTTGGAGAGCACGTTCGCGTGTTCAAAGCCCTGGATGTCGATGCTCTGTACGTGTTCTCTGCCGAGGCCTTCGATAAGTGGGTCGAAGGACTCTTCGCGGGTCGTGAGGGCCACGAGGGTTTTAACCCGCGTGACATTAACGACCAGAAGCTCATGAGGGCGATCAACAAGCGCACCACGTCGATGGACGTGGACAGCGCCGGTCGTATCGGTCTTTCCGAGCCTCTCCGCAAGCAGGCGAACCTCGACCGCGAGGTCACGGTTGTGGGCAACTACGACCACCTTGAGGTTTGGGATCGCGCCGCGGCCGATGAGGACGATGACGATGAGGCCCTGCTGGACCTCTTCTTCTCGTAAGGGCAAGGCACGGGTAACGGATGGAGCGTGGGATCTTGACACAAGAATATCGGCATGAACCTGTCATGCTCGGCGAAGTGCTTGAGTCGCTGCGGCTAAAGAGCGGCTCCGTTGTCTGCGATTGCACCCTTGGCGGTGCTGGCCATTCGGTAAAGATGGCCGCGCAGGTGGGGGAGACGGGCCTTTTGCTCGGCGTCGATCAGGACGACATGGCTCTCGAGGCCGCTGGCGCCCGTCTGGACCGCGAGGTTCCCGGCGTTCCGCACCAGCTGCTGAAGGGCAACTTCGGTGACTTGGACGAGCTGCTTTGCTCGGCCGAGGTGCCCGGGGTCGATGGCTTCCTGTTCGATTTGGGTGTTTCGTCGCCGCAACTCGATATCCCTGGCAGGGGCTTTTCGTATAACGAGGACGCCCCATTGGACATGCGGATGGATCCGGGTAATAACACCTTAAACGCAGCTGAGGTCATCAACACCTATAACGAACACGACCTCGCCCGGATTCTACGCGTCTACGGCGAAGAGAAGTTCGCCTCGCAGATCGCGCGCGAGATCGTGCGCCGCCGCGAGCAAGAACCGATCGAAACCACCGGCCAATTTGTCGCGATCATCAAGGCGGGTATCCCGGCTGCCGCTCGTCGGCATGGCGGACACCCGGCCAAGAAAAGTTTCCAGGCCATTCGCATCGAGGTCAATCACGAGCTCGATGTGCTCGAACGAGGGCTTGATGCCGCCACCAGGTGGCTCAACCCGGGCGGACGTATCTGCGTCATCTCGTATCACTCGCTCGAGGACCGTATCGTAAAGAACCACTTTAAGGAGATGAGCCAGGGGTGCACGTGTCCGCCGGAGATTCCGGTGTGCGTGTGCGGCAACGTGCCGATACTCAAGGTCATCACCCGCAAACCCTTGGTTGCCCAGCCTGATGAGGTTGAGCGCAACCCTCGGGCGAGATCAGCCAAAATCCGCGTGGCGCAGCGTCTGTAGGCGCGACCGCGCGATATTGGACCTCCCGCTCGCACCATAAACGAAGCTTAAACACACTACCAACGTACTCGGGATGGGAGGCGGCATATCATGGGCTACAACACTTCAAGCGCAGCACTCGCCTATGATATGAACGCCATGCCCGCCTATCGTGAGACGCCGCAGGCCCCCGTTGCTCCCCGTGAGCAGCGCACGCCGCGCTTTGATGTCTACACGGGCGCGGGCCGTCAGGCAAACCAGGCGGTAAGCCCGGTTTTCATGAGCGTTCTTAAAACGTTTTGCATCATTGCGGCTATCTTCATGACGATCGGCGTCGCCCGCGTGGCGCTCGCCGGCGTTACGGCCCAGGTGCTCAACAGCAACGCCGAGCTTACCAACACGCTCGAAAAGGCGACCGATGAGAGCTCCGACCTGGAGGTCATGCATTCGGTCTATGGCGCCGACACGCGCATTCGCGACCTTGCGGGCGCTTATGGCATGGTGGAGCCCAGCGAGAGCGTTACACTTGACTTTTCGCAGGATGCAGCCGCGGGCGCCAACGCGACCGCGACCGCTCAGTAGCAAGACGGTAGCTGAGTATGACAAATGACTATCGCCGCGGTTCCGATGGGGGCCGCGGTTCTGGACGTCCCTCGTCGCGGGGACGTTCTGGTTATCAAGGAACGGGTCGGCAATCTTACAACGCCGGGCAGTCCCGTGGCAACGACCCGGCGTCGCGACTTCGCGGCTCGGGCGGCCCTCAAGTGCATAACAACAGGTCGCGCAAGAGTTCGTCGACCGAATGGCTCACAGGCGCGCCTCTGCCTCGCCGCAAAGCCGTCATGGGATTCATTGGGTTTGGCTTGGGCTTGGGCGTCTTTCGCCTTGCCGACTATCAAATTGTCGAAGCCGATAAACTGCGCGAGCGTGCCGATGCGCGCCGCCTGCTTGCGCAGACCCTCTATGCCAAACGCGGCACCATCTACGACCGCAACGGTAACGTGCTAGCGTCGTCGGTCGAATGTCGCAACATCGCCGTGAACCCGCAGCTTGTCGAGGATGTTGACAAGACGGTGTCGGCGCTGGTCAAGGCAACTGGGATCGATAAAAAGACCTGCCGCAAGCTCGTCGAGTCCGATGGCACCTGGGTGTATATCAAGCGCCAGGTGGACGAAGACGATGCTGCGGCGCTGGAGAAGAAGAACCTGCCCGGCGTGCTTTTTGAGCAGGCCATGAAGCGCGTATATCCATACGGCAATCTGGCATCGCAGGTGCTGGGTGTAGTGAATGTAGACAACGACGGCTTGACGGGTCTCGAGAAGCAATACAACAAGCTTCTGACCGGTACGAACGGTTCTCTTGTGCGCGAGCGCGCGAGGGACGGCAGCTATATCGCGGGCGGTGCCTATAAAAAGGTGGCTGCGGTCGACGGCGTTGATATCGTGACGACGCTCGACGTCAATATCCAGCGTGCGGCCGAGGATGCCCTGGCAGAGGCAGTTGAGAAGACTAAGGCCAAGAACGGCTCGGCGCTGGTCACCGATCCTACGACAGGCGAGATCTTGGCAGCCTGCTCGTATCCGACTTACGACCAGACCGATCTGGAAAACGCCAAGACCGAGGATATGAACTTGCGCCTGGTCACCGACGCCTACGAGCCCGGCTCGGTCTTTAAGACGCTCGTGGCGGGCGCCGGCTTCGACTTGGGCGTCGTGCGATCGAGTACGTCGTTTGAGGTGCCGGCGAGCATCAAGGTGGGTGACGATACCGTCACCGATGCCGACAAGCGCGACTATGCCATGACCATGGATGTGCGCGAGATGATGCGCCGTTCGTCCAACGTGGGCTTTGTCCTGGTGGGGCGCAAGATCGGTGCGGACGACTTTGCCGCCTATGTGGACAAGTGGGGCATAGGTCACAGCTCCGGTGTCGATTTTCCGGGCGAGAGCCTGGGCATCGTCAAGGAGCGTGACCAGTATGACGGCGCCACGCTGGGATCGATGAGCTTTGGACAGGCGCTGTCCGTCTCGCCGATTGAGATCGCACGTGCCGTGGGCGGCATCGCCAACGGCGGCGTGATGATGACCCCGCACTTCTATAAGTCCAGCAAAGGCGACGAGAAGGACTGGGGCGAAGGCGAGCGCGCGATTTCTGAGGACGCCGCATCCCAGGTGACATCGTGCATGCAGACGGTCGTGTCCGAGGGAACGGGCGTTGGCGGCGCGGTTGACGGCTATGACGTGGCGGGTAAGACCGGTACGGCCGAACGAGCCGACGAGAACGGCGGCTACCTCAAGGAGAACTACATGTCGTCCTTTATGGGCTTTGCGCCGGCACAATCGCCCAAGGTGCTGTGCTATATCACGCTCGACGGAACGCCGAGCGGCTCAGATGCCGCTGCGGTGCCGTTCCAGTCCATTATGGCCAACGCGCTCGACGTGCTGGGTATCCCGCACACGAAGTAGGGGGTTACAATCTTTGGGGCGTGGTTTGTTGTCCCATATGAGGGGTGTTCACATGCCCTGCACCACGCATGCGCGGCGCTGGGATACAATACGCCGATAGCATTATTAGGTTTACAGGGGAGCTGCAATGATAGAGATCGCCGTCAACAACCTCGCGGCCGCAACAGGGGCCCGAACCGTGACGGGAGAAGCCGATCGGGTATGCCGCGGGTGCGTTATCGACTCGCGTCAGGTCGAGGAAGGGACGATTTTCGTCGCCTTTCCCGGTGAAAACGTCGACGGCAATGATTTTGCTTCCCGTGCCGTCCAGTCGGGTGCCGGCGCCGTCGTAATGACGCGTGAGCCCGAGGCCGAGCTGGTCTCGCTGGCGCAGGACAAGGGCTGTGCCATCTTGCTGACCGATGATCCCGAGGACTTTCTGCTGCGTTTGGCGCACACGTACCGTCTGGAGCTTGGCTGCCTGGTCGTTGGTATTACCGGTTCCATCGGCAAGACGACGACCAAGGACGTGCTCGCCGCCGTGCTCGCCAAGCGCTATCGTGTCTGGGCCACCAAGGGCAATTTCAATAACCTGATCGGCATGCCGCTCACGGTGCTTTCCGCTCCGGCCGATACCGAGGTCCTGGTGCTCGAGATGGGCATGAACCATTTCCACGAGATCGAGCGCCTGTCCCAGTCCGCCAATCCCAACCTTGCCATTGTGAGCAAGATTGGTACCTCTCATATCGGCATTTTGGGTAGCCGCGAGAACATCGCCCGCGCTAAGGCCGAGATTGTCCAGGGTATGTGCGCCGCTGGCGACTTCTTGCCGCTGCTGGTTTTGGGCGGCGAGGACGACTTTACGCCGTTCATTCGCGATACGTTCGCCCAGCCTGCTGGTATCGACGTGATGCTGGCCGGCGTCTCGGACGATGATGAGGTCCGTGCCCGCGACATTCGTGTTGATGACGAGGGCCGTCCGGTCTTTACGCTCGATTTTGGCCAGGGTGAGACGATCGATACCATGCTTGCCATTCCCGGCGTGCAGTCCGTTCCTAATGCCGTTAAGGCCGCCGCGGTTGCCTATCGCCTGGGCGTGACGCCCGAGCAGATAGATGTTGCCTTTAGGGGCCTCACGATCACCGGTCACCGCCAGGAGATTAAGCGCGCCAAGAGCGGTGCCCGCGTCATCGACGATTCCTATAACGCCAGCGCCGAATCCATGGCTGCTGGCCTCGATCTGCTGTGCTCGCTTTCGTGCACGGGGTCTCGCATGGCGATCCTGGGCGAGATGGGCGAGATGGGCGATGAGGCTCCTCGCATGCATGAGCTCGTGGGCGCCTATGCCGCCGCCAAGAAGCTCGACATGTTGGCGTGCGTGGGTGGTGAGCTGGCCCAGCTTATGGCCGATGCCGCGCGCATGATGGGTATGGACGAGGACCGCATCCAGGTGTTCTCCGATTATCAGCAGGTGCTCGACCGCATGGGCGGCGCGCTTGAAAAACATGATGTTGTACTGGTCAAGGGTTCCCGCTTTGTTGAGCTCGACCGCTTTGTGGAAGGTGTGTGCTAGCCCATGTTCGGCAATCCCTCGTATCCAACGTATCAGGCTTTTTTGGGGCTTGGCATCGCCGCTGCCATTGCGCTGCTGCTCATGCCGTGGTGGATCAAGCTGCTTAAGGTCGAGGGTATCGGCCAGCAGGTTCGTGCCGACGGCCCCAAGCGTCATTTGGTTAAGCAGGGAACGCCCACCATGGGTGGCGTTGTCATCCTCGTCGCGATCTCGCTGACCTGCCTGCTGATGGGCAAGCTCACCACCGAGCTCGTGCTCGTGCTGCTCGCCACGCTGGCGACCGGCGTGCTGGGCCTGATTGACGACCTGACCTCCGTTACGCATGGGCGCTCGCTCGGTCTGACGCCCCATGCCAAGATGATCGGTCTAACCATTATCTGTGTCACCTTTACGGTACTTGCCGTTAACTGGTGCGGCGTCGCCCCCGAGATTCGTTTTCCCGGCGGCCTGACGATTGACCTCGGTGTTCTTTCGACTACTATCTGCGGCCTTTCGTTCCCGTGGCTCTACATTGTCTTTTGCTGGCTGATGATCGCCGGTCTTTCTAATGCCGTGAACCTGACTGATGGCCTTGACGGTCTTGCTGGCGGCACCTCCATGATTGCCATGCTCGCCATGGCTGCCATGGCGTTTTTGCACGGAGACGTGAACCTGTCCATCTTCTGCACCGCGTGTGCCGGTGCCTGCTTGGGCTTTCTGTGGTTCAACTGCTATCCGGCGAGCATCTTTATGGGCGATACCGGCTCGCTTGCCCTGGGCGCCGCGTTTGCCTGCACGTCCATCATGACCAACACCGAGGTCGTCTCCCTCATCATCGGCGGCCTGTTTATCGTTGAGACCCTGTCGGTCATGATTCAGGTTGTCTACTTCCACTTTACGCACAAGCGCGTCTTCCTTATGGCGCCCATCCATCATCATTTCGAAAAGAAGGGCTGGGCCGAGACCAAGGTCGTCATCCGTTTTTGGATTATCGCTGCGGCCTTTGGTGCCGTTGGCCTTGCTTTGTTCTTCCAGTTGGGATAGTGGTCTTTCATGCCTCTTGCTGATGTCTTTAGCCTGCTCGTTTTGGGTCAGGGCAAATCCGGTCTCGATGTCGCCCGCTGGGCGCTGGCACATCCCGAGCGCGTAAGCGCCGTTACCGTGTATGGCGGCGGCACCTCTGAGCCCAATGACGCCACGCGTGCGCTCGAGGCTGCTGGTGCGTCGTTTGTCTATGGGACCGAACAGGTCGAGGGTGCCTATGACGTATGCGTGACGTGCCCGGGCATCTCGGAGTTCTCGGGCTTCTTTAAGGCCGGGCGCGAGCATGCCGCTCAGATTATGGGTGAGCCCGAGTTTGCCTATCGCCTGTCGCCCGATAACTGGATTGCCATCACGGGTACCAACGGCAAGACGACCACCACGTCGTTGACTGATTATCTGCTCAAGGCTGCCGGTGAGGCCAGCGTAGCTGTCGGCAACATCGGCGAGCCGCCGGTCAACGAGATTGACGGCCGAGCCCACAACGAGTGGTTTGTGGCTGAGCTCTCGAGCTATCAGATTGCTACGACCACCGAGCTCCACCCCCGCGTGGCGGTGCTGCTCAACATCACTCCCGACCACTTGGGCTGGCATAAGAGCCATAAGAACTATGCGCTTGCCAAGATCAAACTGTTTGACAATATGGTCGATGACGATCTGGCGGTTGTCGACGTCGAAGACGCCGGCATTCACGAGTTCGATGAGTACATCTACACGCCGGGTCGTCGCATCTGCAAGGTTGCCTTTGACGAGCCTGAGGGCGAGGATGCCGCCTTTGTGCGCGATGGCAAGATGATCGTGCGTCTGAAGGGCGTCGAGACCCCGCTCATCGCTGCATCCGAGCTCAAGATCTCGGGCCATCACAATGTTATCAATGCCCTGTGCGCTGCCACGGCTGCCCTGGCAGTCGGTGCCGATGTCGATGGTGTCTGCCGCGGTCTGGCCTCGTTCCAGCCGCTCGAGCACCGTGTGGAGCCGTGTGGCGAGATTGACGGTGTGCGCTACGTCAACGATTCCAAGGCGACCAACACCGATGCGGTCGAGAAGGCACTGACGGCATTTCCCGATGACGACGTGATCTTGCTGCTTGGCGGCCACGATAAGGGCACGCCTCTCACGGACTTCGCGCGCGTCGTTATGGATAACGTACGCTCGGTCGTCTGCTTTGGCGATGCGCGCGAGCGCTTCACCGCCGCTATGGACGAGGCCGATGTCGATGGCGATGTGGATATCGCCCAGGCGGATGACCTGCGCGATGCCGTGGACGTCGCCCGTTCGCTGTCGAGCCGTGGTGACGTGATCTTACTTTCTCCTGCCTGCTCTTCGTTCGATGAGTTCTCGGGCTATGAGGAGCGCGGCCGCGTGTTTAAGGACTATGTGGCCCAGCTTGCCGCTGCGGCGAAATCGCAAATGGAATAGGGGTTGCCGGTGAGAGAGGAGAGCCCCCGACAAGGTATGAGGAGGCCCGACTCGGACCGTGCTTCCTCGCGGCGCAGCACACCGCGTTCCGGTCGCGGCGGGCAGTCGTTTAGCGAACGCTATATTGCCGGCGTTCCCGCCCGTATCATGCGCCCCCGTTTGATATTCATGGCCTGCCTGTTTACCTTGGTGTGCTTTGGCCTGCTGATGGTGTACTCGGCGTCTTCGGTCGAGGCGCTGCACGAGAATGGCTCGGCGACGTTTTTTCTGGGTCGACAGGCCGCGTTTGCCGTGGTCGGTGTTCTGGCGCTGATTGCCATCGTGCGCGTTTTGCCGGACAGCTGGTTTGGGGAGGATGTGCTCAGGATCTTCCTCATAGGCATGATAGGGCTACTGTTTCTGGTGTTCTTGGTGGGCAGCGGCAGCCGTGGCGCCACGCGCTGGCTCAACATCGCCGGCATTCAGTTCCAGCCTTCCGAGTTTTTAAAGCCATTTGCCATTGCGTATTCGGCCATCATGCTTGATCGCTTTTTTTCGCCCGGTGGCAACATCAACGAATTCCTTCGCAAGATGGGCATCTACTTGGGCATTTCGCTCTTTCTGATCTTTATCCAGCCCGATTTCGGTACTGTCCTGATCATCCTGTTGACCCTCATGTGCATGGCGTTGTTTGCGGGTCTCGACCCCAGATTTATCATCGGCGTGCTAATCTTCGGCATTCTCGTGATCGTGATTGCGCTTGTCGCAGAGCCGTACCGAATGGTGCGTATTCAGGTTGCCTTGAACCCTTGGGCCGACGAGTATGGTGACGGCTATCAGGCCACGCTTGCCATCATGGCCTTTGCCTCGGGCGGTCTGTTCGGCCGTGGCATCGGCAACTCAACCATGAAGTACTCGTATCTGCCCGAGGCGCACAACGACTACATCCTGGCCATCATTGGAGAGGAAGTCGGTTTTGTCGGAACCGTGCTGTTCTTCTTGGTGTTTGCGATGCTGATCTACTCGGCGTTTCGCATTGCCGAGCAGGCGACCGATCGTCGGGGCGCGCTCATGGCGTCTGGCTCCGCGGTCATTCTCGCGGTGCAGTTTTTGATTAACGCGCTGGGCATCCTCAACGTGTTTCCCATGACGGGCAAACCGTTGCCGTTTATTAGCTACGGCGGTTCGTCGATTATTGTGTCGCTTATGCTTGCCGGGTTGATCCTGCGCGTTTCGTACGAGAGCGCCCGTCGCGATGAGTACGACCGCCGCCGTGAGAGCTTTGCCGTTATGGATGAGAGTACCGCCGGCGTGCCCCACGTGCGCGGCGAGCGATCTTCGCGTAACGGTTTTACCGTCCTGAATGGCTCTGCGACCGAGCCGGCAGCCCGCCCGCGTCAGCGAACGGCGCCGCAAGGTCGTCCGCAGCGCCCCAGCCCTCGCAACGCGGGCGGCGGATATAATCGAATCGATTTGAACTCGGACCCGTCGGCGCGTCTGCGCACCGACGACCAGGGACCGCGTGTACGAAGGGACTACCATGACCGATAAAATGACCGTTGCTATTGCAGCCGGCGGCACGGCAGGACACATCAACCCCGCGCTCGCCTTGGCCGAAGAGCTGCGTGACCGTGGCCACCACGTTGTGTTCGTGGGCCAGTCGCGCAAGCTCGAGGGTCGTCTGGTCCCCGAGGCTGGGTTTGATTTTGTGCCCATTACGGTCACGGGCTTCGACCGCTCCCGTCCTTGGACGGCGCTAACCTCGCTGTGGCGTGTCAACAAGGCCAAGCGTGCGCTCGCCAGTCATTTCTCAAAGGTCGGCAAGCCCGATGCCGCCATCGGTTTTGGTGCCTATGTCGAGGTTCCGCTGCTGGGGTGGTGCAAGGGCGCAGGCGTTCCGTATCTGCTGCATGAGCAGAACTCTGTTCCGGGCCTGGCCAACAAGATGATGAACTCCCACGCCGCTCGCGTGTGCATCTCGGTGCCGGCAGCGCGTTCGGTCTTTGAGCGCGAAGGTGACCCTGACCACGTGCTCATGACCGGCAACCCCGTACGTCGCTCGGTGATCGAGGGCGATCGCGCTCGCGGCCGCAAGGCACTTGGCGTTCCCGAGGACGCTACGCTGCTGCTCGTCTTTGGCGGTTCACTTGGCGCCCAGCACCTCAACGAGCGCGTGGTTTCGCTCAAAAACGAGCTGCTTTCGCGCAAGAACCTCTATGTGTTGCATTCGACGGGTGCCGACGGCTTTGAGGAGACCGAGCGCGCTTTGGCGCTGACGCCCGAGGAGGCGAAGCGTTACCGCGTCCTGCCCTACATCGACAACATGGGCGATATGCTGGCTGCTGCCGATTTGGTGCTCTCGCGTTCGGGCGCATCGAGCGTGGCCGAGATTGCTGCGCTCGCCGTGCCTTCGGTGCTCGTGCCGTATCCACATGCGACGGCCGACCACCAAACCACCAATGCTCGTTATCTGGTCGACGCCGGGGCCGGCGTGCTCTGCGCCGATGCCGATATCGACGGTTCTGCCTTTGCCGATGAGCTGCTGCACCTGGTCGATGATGCGGCGGCGCGCGAGGCCATGCGTCAGGCGGCGCGTGGTCTGGCTCAGGATAGGGCCGCCGCTCTTCTGGCCGATGCGGTAGAGGGTTTGCGTTAGTTAGACGGGATATCGTCGGTCGTCCTCGCGCTGATGCGGTAGGTGCGGTACAGTTAACGGGTTACAGGCAGTGTTTACGCAAGGAGTACACGAGCACATGGCTGATTCCCAGACTGCAACCTCCGCGCCCGAGTTTAAGAGCGCCCACTTTATCGGTATCGGCGGCGCCGGCATGAGCGGCATCGCCCTCGTTCTGCACGAGCGCGGTTATGCCGTTACCGGCTCCGACCTTAAGACGTCACGTTATATCCGCCAGCTTACCCGCGCTGGTGTGAAGGTGCATGTGGGCCATGAGGCCGCCACGATCGACGAGGTCAAGCCCGACGTGGTTGTTGTCTCCACCGCTATTCCGGAGTCCAACCCTGAGCTCGTGCGCGCTCGCGAGCTGGGCATTCCCGTGTGGCCCCGTGCCAAGATGCTCTCTGCTTTGGGCCACGGCTACACGACTGTCGCTGTTGCCGGCACGCATGGCAAGACCACCACGTCTTCGATGTGCGCCACCATGCTCGACCGCATGGGTCTGGATCCGAGCTTCTTGATCGGTGGCATCGTCGAGGGCTATGACACGAACGGCAAGAACGGCTCGGGCGACTACTTTGTCGCCGAGGCCGACGAGTCCGACAGCTCCTTCCTGTTCCTGAACCCCAACGTTGTCATTGTGACCAACGTCGAGGCCGACCACCTCGATCACTACTCGGGTATCGAGGAGATCGAGGCGACTTTCGCCAAATTCATGAGCCTGGTGGGCGAGGACGGCACTGTCATCGTCTGCGGCGAGGACCCGCATCTGGTCGAGCTCGCCAAGTCGACGGGCCGTCACGTGCTTTCCTACGGCTTTGCCGAGAGCAACGACATCGTCTGCATGCACCCGGATGTTAAGGGCATCCAGAGTGACTTTATCGTTCGCTTTGAGGACGGCACTGAGCATGCTGTGGAGATCAAGAGCAATCCCGGTCGCCACAACATGCTCAACGCCACGGCGGTGCTCACCGTCGCACATGTCCTGGGCCTTGACATTGACGCCGCCGCCAAGGCGCTCTCGAGCTTTGAGGGCGTCCGTCGTCGCTTTACCCACGTGGGCGATATCGATGGCATCACCGTGGTCGATGATTACGGCCATCACCCCACCGAGATCAAGGCGACGCTTGCTGCTGCTTCGTCGCTGGGCTACAAGCACGTCGACGTCGTGTTCCAGCCGCACCGCTATTCGCGCCTGCAGGCCCTGTGCGACGACTTTGCCGATGCATTTGCCAATGCCGATAAACTGCTGCTGATTGATGTGTTCTCGGCTGGCGAGATGCCCATTCCGGGTGTCACCTCTAAGATGCTCGCCGATACCGTGCGCGCCAAGCATCCTGGCAAGGAGGTCGTGTACTGCTCCAGCCGTCTTGAGCTCAATCAGGAGCTCGAGCAGATGGTGGGCGAGGGCGACCTGCTGCTCACCATGGGTGCCGGTGACGTTACGACCGTAGGTCCCGAGTTTATCGAGTATCTGACTGCCAAGAAAGACGCTTAAGTCTAATGGGTCTGTTTAACGCCGTCATGGCGCTTTCGGGCATGATCGACACGGATGTGATCGAGGACGAGCGCCTTGCGCGTCATACGAGCTATCGTATCGGCGGCAAGGCCGACCTCTTTGTGACGTGTCATAGCTATCATGCCCTCCGCCGCGCCGTGGCGGTGCTCGATCGCGAGCAGGTGCCGTGGGTCATCATCGGCAAGGGCTCCAATCTGCTGGTTGCCGATGGCGGCTATCGCGGTGCCGTCATTTCGCTCGGACGTGAGTTTCAGCGCACGGTTGTTGCCGATGACGGTTGTACGCTGACGGTCGGTGCGGGCGTGATGTTTGCGCGCCTGGTCAACGATGCCCTGTCGCGTAGCCTCTCGGGCCTTGAGTTTGCCGTTGGCATCCCTGGTTCGGTCGGCGGTGCGATATCTATGAATGCCGGCACACGGACCGAGTGGATTGGCTCGCTGGTTGAGGATGTCGTAACGTTTGACCCGGCATCCGGTATCAAGCATTATGCGGGGTCCGAGATCACTTGGGGCTACCGCGAATGTAGCCTTCCCCGCAATGAGATCATCCTCGAGTGCGTGCTCAAGCTTAAACCGGCGCCCAAGGCCGACATTCGCGAGCGCATGGAGCGGTACCTGACGAGGCGCAAGCGTACGCAGCCCATGGGTCGCGCATCCTGCGGGTCGGTCTTTCGCAATCCGCCCGATGCGAGTGTGGGCAAGCTTATCGAGGATTGTGGATTAAAGGGTTTTTCAATTGGCGGCGCGGAAGTTTCGCCCGTTCACGCTAATTTTATCGTTAATAACGGAACTGCCTCGGCCGATGACGTTGCCGCGGTTATCAGACATGTGCACGGAAAGGTGAGGGAGGCGTATGGCATCGAGCTCAGACCGGAAGTTAAATTCCTCGGCTTCTAGAGCATCGAAACCCACCTTCCGCCGCGCCGGAGGGCGTTCCGGCGCGCCTGCCAAACCTCAACGCAATACCGTCGCGCATTCTAAGTCTGTCGGGCATGCTCGACAGACCAGTCGTCCGGTCGTCGGCTCGCAGCTCGGTAATCGTCCGGCCGCAAAAAAGTCCTCGCGTCCCTCGGTGACGTCAAAGCCTGTTATGGGCGCCAAACCTGCCCGTCCCATGGCAACTCCTAAGCCCTCGACAGGAACTAAAGCGCCGCGTCCAGGTCGCACGCTGGGCGCATCGAAACCGCGCTCGCTGACATCGGTCCCGGTTACCGTCAAGAAGCCTTCGGGTAAAAAAAGCGTCAACCCGTTGTCTTCACTTGGGGCGATGGTAAATAAAACATCAGACGCCGCTTCTGTCGTTACAGGCAAAGGCAAAATCGTGGGCGGCGTTCTGGCCGTCTTGGCCGTGCTCGTCGTCGTTGCCATCGTGGTGATTAACTCTGGATTGTTTACCGCCACTGATATTCAGATTCAAGGCAGCGAGCATGTGACGAAGCACGATGCTATCCAGCTGATCGATTTGCCCGAGGGAACGTCGCTTTTTAACGTCGATCCCGACCAGATTACCGAGGATCTCAAGCAGAACCCGTGGGTCTCGGGCGTGGATGTCCAGCGTCAGTTCCCGCATACGCTCATCATTACGCCTATGGAGCGCAAGGTCATCGCAATTGCCTATATCAGCTCCGATGACCTTGCCTGGGCCATCGGGGATGATGACACCTGGATCGCCCCACTGTCGACGTCGGTCGAAGTGGACGACCAGGGCAACGTCATCACGACAGGGCAGGGCTCAGATACCCTGACCGGAATCGATGCCGCGCTGGCGCTCGCTAAGCATTATGGCGCGGTGCTGTTGACTGATGTCTCGGCGGATGTCGCTCCGGTTTCCGGCCAGGCGGTGAACTCCAAAGCCGTTAAGGCCGGCCTGGATTATGTGCGTGGTTTTTCGAGCGAGTTCTTGGGACAAGTCAAGGATATTTCCACGCCTTCGGTCGAAGCCATCTCGGCAAACCTTAATAACGGCATTGAGGTGTCGCTGGGCGATTCGAACGATATCGCCAAGAAAGAACGCGTAGTCACCAAGTTGCTTTCGCAGGTAGAGGGCGTAACGTATATCAATGTGCGCTCTCCGGGCAACTACACATTTAGGAATGCTCCGACCTCGTAGCGCTGGTTGTTACTTTGTTGAGGGGCCATACCACGCCGTTTATCTGGTTTGTTTGGTTTTCACGGTCAATTATTTGACTGATACGTTCATAATGTGCAAACATAATACGGTTTACCTTTGCATTTACTTTCAACCTGAAGGTTAATGTGCGCAGGGGTCGACCCATGCTATGGCTATAACCTTTGTTCGGAGGACCGACATGCACGAGACAGAGATCAACAACTACCTTGCCGTCATTAAGGTGGTCGGCGTCGGCGGCGGCGGTACCAACGCGGTCAATCGAATGATCGAAGAGGGCATCCGCGGCGTCGAGTTTGTTGCCATCAACACCGATGCTCAGGCACTCGCGATCTCTGATGCCGATATCAAGGTGCACATCGGCACCGACCTTACCCGCGGCCTGGGCGCCGGCGCCAACCCCGAGGTTGGCCGCAAGGCTGCCGATGAGTCCCGCGACGACATTGCCGAGGCGCTTGCTGGTGCCGACATGGTGTTCATCACCTGCGGCGAGGGCGGTGGCACCGGTACCGGCGCTGCTCCCATCGTTGCCGATATCGCGATGAACGAGGTCGGTGCACTGACCGTCGCCGTCGTGACCAAGCCCTTCACCTTCGAGGGCCGCAAGCGCAAGAAGAGCGCCGAGGAGGGCATTAAGACCCTCTCCGATTGCGTCGACACCATGATTGTCATCCCTAACGATAAGCTGCTCGACATCGCCGAGAAGAAGACCACCATGCTCGAGGCCTTCGCGATTGCTGATGGCGTCCTTTCCCAGGGCACCCAGGGCATCACCGACCTCATCACCGTCCCCGGTATCATCAACCTGGACTTCGCCGATGTTAAGACCATCATGAAGCAGGCCGGTACCGCCATGATGGGTATCGGTACCTCTTCTGGGGATACCCGTGCCGTCGACGCAGCCCAGCAGGCCATCTCCAGCCCGCTGCTCGAGAGCTCCATCGATGGTGCCACACGCGTGCTGCTCTCCATCGCCGGTTCCAAGGACCTGGGCATCCAGGAGATCAGCGACGCCGCCGACGTTGTCGCCAACGCCGTCGACCCCGAGGCCAACATCATCTTCGGTACCGTTGTCGACGAGTCCCTGGGCGATCAGGTGCGTATCACCGTCATCGCTACGGGCTTCTCCGACTCCAACGTCAACCGTCAGGACGAGCTCTTTGCTGCTCAGCAGTCTCAGAGCAAGGCCGCTGCCTCCGCTGAGCCGCAGCGCACCGCTCCGGCCACCAGCCCGGCTCAGGCCGCTCCGACCCGCAACGTCGGTGGCACCGAGCTTCCTAACTTCGGCAACGATCAGTTCGAGCTTCCCGACTTCCTGAAGCGCGGCAGCTTCTAAGTCGTTCTTTGCATTGTTGTGCACAGGGGCGTGTCCGTATGGACGCGCCCTTTTTATTTCGACTTTGTAAACTAGAACCTCCAATCTCTTTACGTTCCCTTTACGATTGCCTCCAGCGCAGCAGGTATCCTTTTAGAGAAGTATGACAGCCGTATAAAAGCTGGCTGTAGCGGCGATGCCGCGGTACTTGTGTTATTAGGAGGCTTTAGTATGGCAGCACGTGCGGACAAAGTTTCGCGTGTCGACCATGATGGAGTTACGTTGGTGGAAGGCGCGACATCCGATGTTCGCTTTGCCTTCACCGAGCGCGCCGGTGGTGTTTCCGAAGATGCGTACTCCTCACTCAACTTGGGCTCGCATGTTGGCGATGATCCCTTTGCTGTTCAAGAAAATCGTCGTCGCGCGCTCGAGGCTATGGGTGCCGCCGAGTGCGAGCACAACCTGCTCGTTCCCAATCAGGTCCATGGTGACCATATCGTTGCGGTGACCTCGAACGGCGCCGATGACCTTGAGGACGTCCGCGAGCAGATTGCCGAGGGCTGCGATGCCATCGTCTGTACGGCGCATAACGTACCCGTGCTGCTCTGCTTTGCCGACTGCGTTCCCGTGGTGCTGGTGGCCCCTGGCGGATTTGCCGTGGTGCACTCCGGTTGGAAGGGCACGATTGCACGCATTTCCGCCAAGGCGTGCCAGGCGCTTTGCGATGCTGCCGGTTGCGATGCGAGCGGCGTTTCCGCCTATATCGGCCCCCATATCTTGGGTGACGAATATGAGGTATCCCAGGAACTCATGGATCGCTTTGCCGCCGAGTTCTCTTGCATCGATGCGAGTACCTCTCGCATGCTCGATCTTTCCGCTGCCATTCGCGAGGCGCTGGTAGATGTCGGTGTCGACGCGGATAATATCGTGGATACCCAGCTTTCGACCGTGCGTCAGAACGACCGCTTTTATTCCTACCGTAACGAGGGCGGCACCTGTGGGCGCCATGCTGCGATCGGCGTGATGCTATGAGAAAGATCGTATCGGTCCTGAGCGCCGCTGTGCTTACGCTTACGCTGTGCGCCTGTTCTTCGGGATCTTCTACCTCTTCCATTACCGTCGCTGGCTCCACGACCTGCCTTCCTATCGCCGAGATTGCGGCCGAGGGCTTTAAGGAGGAGACCGGCATCGACGTGCTCGTTTCCGGTTTGGGTTCTTCTGCTGGCATCGAGGCCGTCAGCGCCGGCACGGCCGATATCGCCAGCTCCTCCCGTGGACTCAATGCCGACGAACAGGATCTGGGCCTGACTCCCATCGTCATTGCCCACGACGGTATCGCGGTCATCGTGAACGACGATAACCCGGTCGATAACCTCTCGACCGAGCAGCTCCGCGATATTTACGCCGGCAAGATCACCAACTGGAAAGAAGTCGGTGGCGAGGACCTGAGGATTCAGGTTATCAACCGAGATGAGGCGTCCGGCACGCGTGAGGCCTTCCGTACCATCGTGATGGACGGCACGCCGTTCGATCGCCGCTCGGCCGTTCTTTCGGGCACGGGCCAGGTGCGCGACGTGGTATCTCGTTCGCGCGGTGCCATTGGCTACATTTCGCTGGGCTTCGTCGATAGCCTCAACGCCAAGACCTCGGTCAGGGCCGTCTCGGTCAATCATGTTGAGGCGTCCGAGAAGACGGTCGCGAGCGGCGGCTATCCCATCTCGCGCGACCTTTACTTCTTTGTGAAGGGTGCTCCTTCGCAGCAGGCGCAGGATTACATCGACTACGTGACGTCCGAAAAGATGGACAAGCAGATTCGCGAGGCGGGCTTTATTCCCGTCACCAACGACGAGAAGGGGAGTGAGTAGCATGGAAGCACAGGAAAACTCCCAGACTGAGCAGAATGCTCAGGCACCCAAGAAGCGCGAGCTGGCGCTCGTATCGCGCAGTACCTATATCAAGGAGAAGGCGCTGCAGTGGATCTTCTTTGCCTGCGCGTTCTTGGCGGTCGTTACCGTCATCCTGATTTTTGTCTTTACCACATACTCGGCGCTGCCCGTCTTTACTGACATCGGTCTGGCGGACTTCTTTAGCTTTACGTGGGCGCCCTCTGAGGGCCACTACGGCATCATGTCGCTGCTTGCCGGCTCAGGTCTGGTGACCGTCGGTGCGCTCGCCATGGGCGTGCCGCTAGGTGTGGGTACGGCCGTATACCTGGTCGAAATCGCCGGCAAGCGCGTGCGCAAGCTCATCAGCCCTGCCGTCGACCTGCTGGCCGGCATCCCTTCTATCATCTACGGCTTTTTCGGCATGATCATCATCCGCCCGTTTATCGCACAACTGACCGGTGGTCTTGGTTTTGGTGCGCTGACGGCGTGGTTCGTGCTTGCCATCATGATCGTCCCTACCATCACCACGCTCACCATCGATGCTCTCAATTCCATTCCCATGGGCATTCGCGAGGCATCCTATGCCATGGGCGCCACCAAGTGGCAGACCATCTATAAGGTCGTGTTACCTGCCGCCAAGCTGGGTATCGTGGATGCCATCGTGCTGGGTATGGGCCGTGCCATCGGCGAGACCATGGCCGTGCTCATGGTCGTGGGTAACGCCCCGGTTATTCCCGACAGCATTGCGAGCCCCATCTCGACGCTCACGAGCCAGATTGCGCTCGACATGAGCTATTCCTCGGGTCTGCACCGCTCGGCGCTGTTCGGCATGGGCGTGGTCCTGTTTATCATCTCCGCTACGCTGGTGGGCATCGTCCGTCTGATTTCCAAGAAGAAGAGGGGGTAGGCTATGTCCGATTCCGTTGACACGACGGTCGATACGACCTCGTCGCGCGAGCGCATTAAGCGTGCCCTTTCCCACGGCAAGAAGGGCCGCATCAACAAGGACCTGTCCAACAAGATCATGCTTGGCGTGTTTCGTGCCGCTGCCTACATCACCACGCTGGTGCTGGTCGCTATCATCGCCTACGTGGTTGTTAACGGCTTACCGCATATCTCGTTCGACTTCATCTTCGGTTGGCCTCAGGGCGTCAATGCCGAGGGCGGAATTTGGCCCACGATCGTCTCGACCGTCTATGTGACGGCGCTCGCCATGCTTATCTGCACGCCGATCGCTGTGCTGGCAGCCGTCTATCTGGCCGAGTACGCCAAGCAGGGCAAGATCGTCGAGCTCATTCGCTACGCTGCTGACGCTTTGGCCTCGGTGCCCTCCATCGTTATGGGTCTCTTTGGCTACGCCTTGTTTGTCGAGGCCATGGGTCTGGGCCTTTCGATGGTCTCGGCTGCCCTGGCGCTGGCGCTTCTGATGCTGCCTATCGTTATGCGCACCACCGAGGAGGCTATTCGCGCCGTGCCGCGCTATATCCGTTGGGGCGCATATGGCTTGGGCGCCACTAAGTGGCAGGTCGTTTCCAAGATCGTGCTTCCTTCCGCCTTTGGCCGTATTGCCACGGGCATCGTCCTTGCCATCGGCCGTGCCATTGGCGAGACCGCGGTTGTACTTTACACCATGGGCCAGGCCATCAATCTACCTATTTCGCCGCTCGATTCCGGCCGCCCCATGACGGTCCACCTGTACCTGCTTGCCAACGACGGCATCAACATGAACGCAGCCTACGGCACCGCGCTCTTGCTGATGGTGATCATTTTGGCCTTCAACCTGTTTGCGCGCTTCCTGTCGCGCAAGCGTCGCTAGTTAAGGAGTCCCATGTCCGTTTATCAGTCCGCTCCCACGTTGGAGCAAGCGGCCATTACGGCCAAGGATTTCAACTTTTGGTACGGTGACTTTCATGCGCTGACGGGGCTTGACCTCAACATCGCCAAAAACGCCATCACCTCCTTCATTGGCCCTTCGGGCTGCGGCAAGTCGACGTTTTTGCGCTGCATCAACCGCATGAATGACCTGATCGAGGGCACGCGCGTCGAGGGCACCATGACGCTCGACGGCAACGATATCTATGCCGAGGGTGTCGACCCGGTCGACCTCCGTCGCCGCGTGGGCATGATCTTTCAGCAGCCCAACCCGTTTCCCAAATCCATCTACGAGAATGTCGCCTTTGGCCCTCGTCTGCAGGGCGTGACTAGCAAAAGCGACCTCGATGACATCGTCGAAGAATCGCTCAAGCGCGCCAACCTCTGGAAAGAGGTATCCAATCAGCTCAACAAGGATGGTTTGGCGCTCTCGGGCGGTCAGCAGCAGCGTCTGTGCATCGCGCGCGTGCTTGCGGTGCAACCCGATGTCCTTCTGATGGACGAGCCCTGCTCCGCCATCGACCCCACGTCCGTCTCTAAGGTCGAGGATCTGATGGCCGAGTTGGCGCCCGAGATGACGATCATCATCGTCACGCATTCAATGCAGCAGGCAGCTCGTATCAGCGACTACACCGCATTCTTCTTGCAGGAAGTTGCCGGCGAGCCCGCCACGCTCATCGAGTATGGTCAAACCGACGCGATCTTCACCAGCCCGGTGGACTCGCGGACGGAAGACTATATCACCGGCCGCTTTGGCTGATCGGTGCGACTAGTCCCAAGCCGATCGGACCTGGTCCGGTGCGTATTCACTGTGCGGGCGGCATGACCGCACCCAACTGATTGGAGTGAACCATGCGCAAACTGTTTTCCCGTCAGCTCATCGAGGCCCGTCATGAGATGCTGAGCATCTATGAGGCTGTCGATCTGGCCCTCCACGATGCCGTGAAGGCCTATGTGACCGACGACCGCAAACTCGCCACCAAGACCAAGAAGCGCACGCTCTCAATCGACGCGCGCTGCGCCAATCTGGAGGCCGTGTGCTACAACCTGATCGCTACGCAGTCGCCGGTCGCCTCCGACTTCCGCCTGCTTCAGACGATCATCTACGTCGACTTTAACCTGCAGCGCATGACCGATAAGGTCCGTCAGATCTGCCGCGCCACGCGCCATATGATCAAGGCCGACATCTCGCTGCCCAAGGAGCTTGTCGGCACGGTCGAGGCCGAGGCTGAGGCCGTCTACCAGGTGCTGGGCTCTTCGCTTTCTGCGCTCGTCACCAACGACATGTCCATCATCTGCAACTTGGCCGTCGAGGACGAGCCAGTGCACGCCGCCTACGAGAAGTTCTTCCGCACCTTTAACCGCATGGACACGGGCGATTTTATGGACGACGACAGCAACTATGACGACCTGCGCCGCGCCATCATGGTATCGCGCTATCTCGATCGCATCGCCTCGATTTCCATCGATGCCGCCTGCCGTCTGACCTTCCTGTTGACCGGACAGCGTATGACTGCCGGTGATATCGCCCGCACGGACGAGGACGAGCTCGAGAGCATGCGCGTACCTTCGGGCGAGGGCGTTATCATGAGGCCCGCCGTCGACGCGCACTACGTTGCCAAGGTGCCCGCTAACGAGGTCAGCGAGGGTCTTCGCTACCTGCTCGATCATCTTGAGGACGAGGACGATGGCGAGGACGACGAGGAGTAAGTAATTCCGTTCGTCGAAAGATTGTAAATACCTAAGTGAGCGCGGCCTTGCACATGCGGGGCCGCGCTCTTGCGTTAGCATGGGACTACTTGTTTGGCTGTCAGCGGAGGCGATTGGCAATGGATAACTATTTGGACTTGATGCGCGCTCGCCGCGAGCAGATTCTGGAACGTTTTTATGCGGCGCTCGATCGCGCGGGCCGCCCCCACGACGCCGCGCGCCTCATTGCCGTGTCCAAGACCGTTGGTGTCGATGAGACCGTTGCCGCCATCCATGCGGGGTATCGCCATTTTGCCGAGAACCGCCCGCAGGAGCTGGTTCGCAAGCTCACGGGTCTGGCGGAGCATCCGGAGCTGCCCGAGGTGCGCTTCGATATGATCGGCAACCTGCAGACCAATAAGATCAATGCGGTGCTGGGCTCAGCCGAGCTGATTCACTCGGTGGGTTCGCTGCATCTGGCGCAGGCGATCTCGAGCCGTGCTGCCCGCAAGATTGAGTCAGGCGAGCTCGCCGGCCCCCAGCGTGTGCTCATTGAGGTCAATGTGAGTGGTGAGGAGTCGAAGGGAGGCTTTTCGCCCGATGAGATTCGCGCCGCCGCGGGTGAGCTTGCGGAACTTGAGGGAATTTGCGTACAGGGGCTTATGACTATGGCGCCCCGGGGGAATAAGGATGTGGCACGCCGCACCTTTGCGGGGCTTCGTGAGCTGAGGGATGAGCTGGAGGTGGCGCATCCCGATTTGAACCTGCCTGAGCTTTCCTGCGGCATGAGCGAGGACTTTGAGTCTGCCCTTGAGGAGGGCTCTACGCTCGTTCGCCTGGGCAGGGTAGTATTTAGCCCGGAGTTTGCAGTAAAATAAGGCTCTGAAGTGCGCACTGATTATCGGGGCGCCTGCACTAAACCGCGAGAGGACACAACCATGGGCTTCCTTGACGAGATTAAAAATAAGATGCACCTGGGCGGCCAGCAGGGTTACGACCAGGGTTATGGCCAGGACGACGACTACGGCTACGATGACGGCTACGACGATGGCTATCAGAACAACGGCTACAGCGGTGCTTCGGGCGAGGGCTTCTACACCCAAGACGAGCCGAGCAACGGCCTGCTTGGTCAGACGCGCCGTGGTGAAGCTGAGTCGGTTGCCGTGTATACGCGCTCCGGTCAGCTGGTCGGCGATGACTCCCGCCATGCCACGACGTATAACCCGCCTTCGCGCTCGCAGGACAGTGTTGCGAGCGGTTATCGTCCTGGTGCCTATGACACGCCGTCGAGCTACGCCGAGAATACCCGCGCCCGTGCCGCCGCTGCACCCGCGCCTGCACCGAGCGATGCCTCGGCCTATGCGAGCAATATCATCAACGCCACGCCGCAGCTGCCGGCCTATGTCCTGCGCCCCGAGAGCTATGACGACGTGGAGACCGTGGTGCGCCGCGTTCGCACCAAGCAGCCTGTCGCACTGATTTTTGTGGGCGTACGCACCGAAGTTGCCAAGCGCGTCTTGGACTTCTCTTACGGCTTTGCCTGCGGTCTGGGTGCCACGGTCAAGGAGGTGGGCGACCGCGTGTTCATGGTGCTGCCCGCCGGTTGCGAGGTCAAAGATTCCGATCTCAAGAAGCTTCGTGCCGACGGCTACCTTAAGTAAAGACAAGACGAGGAGATTCCCATCAACATCTACACTATCGTCCAGCTGGTCAACACGCTGTTCAACTTCTATTCCACGCTCATTGTCGTCTACTGCTTTATGACGTGGATTCCCATGAAGCAGGGTGGTTTGCTTCAGGATATTGCCGCGGTGCTTGATAGCGTGTGCGGTCCGTGGCTCAACCTGTTCCGTCGTTTCATCCCGCCGATGGGCGGTATCGATTTTTCGCCGGTCGTTGCGATTATTGCGTTGCAGTTGGTGCAGAGGCTGGTTCTGCAGCTTCTTATAGGTATACTCGTATAGAACTGACTTAGTAACTTACGTCGGGCGTGTAGCGCCGAGGCGATGAAAAAGGAGACTTGTTATGGCTATTACCCCTGCAGACATCCAGGCTCAGACTTTCTCTGAGGCCAAGCGTGGCTACGATCCTGCCGAGGTCGACGTCTTCTTGGAGACGCTGTCCTCTGAGGTTGACGCTATGCTCGCTAAGATCGTCGACCTTAAGGGTCGTCTGACTGCTACCGAGCAGCAGCTTGCCGATGCGCAGGCTCAGCTTGCCCAGGCTCAGGATGCCCCCGCCCAGGCCGTTCCTGCCGCCCCCGTGGCTGCTCCCGCCCCTGACTTCTCCGCTCAGGAGCGCCAGATTTCCGCTGCCCTGATCGCTGCCCAGCAGACCGCTGAGACCATCGTCAACGATGCCAACGAGAACGCTGAGCGTATTCGCAACGAGGCTGACGCTAAGGCCCGCGAGGTTATCCGCCAGGCTCTGACCGAAAAGCAGGCCGAGCTCGAGGAGATCGATCGTCTCAAGGCTTCTCGTGAGGAGTTCAAGGCCGAGTATCTCAAGCTCATCCAGCACTTCATGGACGATGCCCAGAACTCCTTCCCGGCCGACCTCATGGCCTCCACGCCGGTCGGTTCTGCCGCTTCTCCTGCGGTGACTGTTCCCGCCGAGCCGCTACCCGTCGCTGACCCGGTTGTCCCCGTGGCCGATCCCTTCGCCCCGATCGACAACTTTGCTGCCGACGACCTAGACTAACATTCGGCCTACAATTTAGTGCCTAGAAAGGACCCGCAGCTTGCGGGTCCTTTTTTATGACTGTACCGGGGCGCGCAACATAAAAAACCGAGCCCTGCACATAGTGGCGCAGAACTCGGCGAACCGGTGAGCGGTCAAGGATAGGTTTTAGGGCATGTCCCAAAATCTACTTGAGAAGGAAGTCGGAGAGGGAAATGGTACGGGCCTCGCGATGCTCGGGATCGGCGATGTGGTCGGCAGGATATCCGCAGACGAGCATGTGATAGGGATAGACGCCTTTGGGCAGATTGAACTGCTCCTGTGCCACCTCAGGCTTAAAATGGCATACCCAGCACGTTCCCAGGCCCTGCTCGGTGGCCTCCATCATCATCTGATCGCACACGATGGACGTATCGATTTCACTGGAATTCATCTGGTCATACGGGCGCACCCATGCGTCCTTGGTAACGCTGCAAATAAGGAAGATGAGCGGAGCCCCAAAGATAGATCCATCACGAGCAAACCGAGGCTGACAAGCAGCAGCCTTCTCCAGAAGCTCAGGCGTATCCAACACCATCACACGGGTTGGATGATTATTGCAAGCAGAAGGAGCAATAC
>DBEWUK010000023.1:0-77839 GCA_048205395.1 Collinsella sp. | reverse complement strand
CCCGGATGCGACACTTGAAGTGTCCATCCTCGCAGTATCCGGTTCTCAAGGTGCACGCCCCGCGGCTGATCCGGTCCGACCGGGCCGCGCGGCAAGGAGATATATTGCCAGACCGGAGGGGCGCCGTGGGCGGGAATCTGGGCGTACACATTTCCTACACATCTTGGAATCCGACTAACGTTTGCCAGCCGTTACCTACCGCTCGCCGAGCATCTCTTTATATAAGGCAGTCTCATGGTTAAAGCGGATACGTCCCCCTAGCTAAAGCACAGCCAGCATCGAGCAACTCATCACGTTCTTCCACCGAGAACCCCTCGGCGTAGACGCGCACCACTGGTTCGGTCCCACTAGGACGGACCAGCAGCCACGTGTCATCCTCGAATGCCAAACGCAAGCCATCCATATGACTAACGTTTTGCGGCACCTTGCCACAAATCGACTTGGGGTTTACGCCCGGCAGCAGGGTTCGTAACGTTTCGGCATCTTCGGCCTCAAGGCGCAAATCGCGTCGACCGTAACTCGTCTTACCAAAACTGTCCTCGAGTTGGTCGACCAGAACGCCCAAAGGCGCGTCCGTCTTTGCCATAAGCTCACACAGAATCAGACAGGCGAGGATGCCATCGCGCTCGGGCATATGCGCGGCGATGCCGATACCACCGGCTTCTTCGCCGCCTATGAGGACGCCGCCCTTCTTCATCTCCGCCGCTATATATTTGAAACCGACTGGTTTGACGGTCACGCGGCAGCCAAGCGCCTCGGCAATGCGACGCACGAGCGTCGAGCATGAAAGATTGACGACGACGCGCCCCTCCAAATTACGAAATTGAACCAAGTCGCCCAAAACGAGCGCCATGATCTGATGCGGATGTATATATCTGCCGCGCTCGTCAACCGCGCCGATACGGTCGGCGTCGCCGTCGGTCACCAGGCCAGCGCAAGCTCCGTCCTCGATAACCGTGCGCTCGCAAGCGTCCACCCAAGGCTCAACGGGGTCGGGGCAGATATCTTCTTGGTCAGACGCCTGCCCGGCGTGAATCTCGTGCACCTCAACGCCAAGCTCGCGCAGCAAATCGGCTAGATAGCCCTGGGCTGCGCCGCCCATGGGATCGACAACCACGCGCAGGTGCGCGTCGCGGATGGCTTCGGCATCGACAAACGATGCCACCGCCTGCATATAGTCAGGAATAATATCCGCGGTGCGATATTGCCCCTCGATCCCCATTGGCTCGGGAGCCACGGTCTCTTCGAGCTCTTCGATGACATCCTGGTTGGCGGTCGAGCCGTCACCCATGCGAATCTTGAGGCACAGATAACCCTGCGGATGATGGGACCCCGTCACCATGAGCGCGCCGCACGCCTCACCGTCATAAGCCGCCGCCCACGTAAGGGCAGGGGTCGGAACAGGTCGCGAAGCGAGCACGGCGTCCAGCCCGTGCGCTGCTAGCACGCCCGCCGCAAGCTCAGCGAACTCGCTCGCCAGGGGCCGGGTGTCGAACCCTATATATACCGTTTTGCCCGGATTGGTCTTTTGCCACAACTCGCCGACGGCATCGGCGATACGGGCAACGTTATCGGCAGTGAAGTCCTCATCGACGCGAGCGCGCCAACCGTCAGTTCCAAAATGAATTATCGCGCACACGCGCAGACACCTCACAGTGTTTGGATCATGGTACGCGTGAGGTATACCCGCAACACGCACTCGGCAACCTGCCGGCACCAGCATTCACCATTTGGGCAAATGCTGGCGAGGACATGCAAGCAATAAAAAAACCGCCCCGGATGGAGCGGTTTTACCCTTTATATATCGAGCGCCTCGGCCATCGCTGCCGTAGTGATTGCTGTGGTTCCACAACAACTGCCCACCATTGCGGCGCCGGCATGTCTCCATTCGATGCATGCGCGCGCGAAAGCTTCGGGGTTCTCGTGCCATACGGGGCCATCCTGAGTCTGGACCGGATCGCCCACGTTGGGACGCACCGTGACGGGAGTAGTCGCCGATGCAACCATCCTGGGCACCGCCGCGTTCGCGGCCGCAAGCGAACAGCAATTAACACCAACCGAGTTTGCGCCGTGTTTTTCAGCGTACAAAACGGCTGCCTCGATGTTGAGGCCATCGCCCAACAGGTCGCCTTTATCGTCAACGACAAAACTCACCAGAACAGGCATGCCGTCGGCGGCATCTCGGGCGCCGGCAAGCATGGGCTGCAGATTACGGATAGACGTCACCGTCTCGATCAGCAGACCGTCAACACCAGCATTGAGCAAGGCGTGCGCCTGTTCGCGCGCAATGCCGCGGATTTCACGATACTCGGCAGAGTCCTCGGCAAACCACTCAATACCGATTGGGCCCATCGAGCCCAGCAGCAGCTGAGGGTGCCCCTGGCGGGCATCGTCGACGGCCCCGCGATTGACCTCCGCCACGGACGGCGCAATCTGGTCGTGTTTGAGGGCATAGCTTGATGCCTGAAAGGTGTTGGTAATGAGCACCTGCGCGCCGGCGGCGACATACAAGCGATGGATACGAGAAACGGTCTGCGGCTCTGCCAGATTCCAAAACGCCGGTGGAATGTCGGCGGCATCGTACTCACTCAACAAGACACTGCCCATGGGGCCCTGCGCCAACAAGGTCTCGCTCGACAAGCGGCGCGTAAGTTCCTCGGCACCAAAGCGGTTGTAATAACTAGTATCCATATATATCCCGCTATTCCTCGACGCTGATTCCTTGCTTTTCGAGATAGGCGAGCCAGCGGTTCATCGTGTCCTCGGATAGCGCATGCTCCATCATGCAGGCCTCGGAATCGGCACGCTCAAATTCGACGCCGAGCTCCTGAACCAAAAACGTGCGGATGAGGCGATGACGGTACCAGATAGCCGTGCCAACCTCGCGGCCGCGATCGGTCAGGACTACCTTGCCGTAGTGCGATTGCTCGACAAGCTCGGATGCCTTGAGCGCCGAAACCGCTTTATTGACCGATGCCTTGGAGACGCCAAGGCGCTGCGCGATGTCGACCGATCGCACGCCGTTGGTTTCCCCCTCTTCGCTTTCAATGCGAACCATGCACTCCAAGTAGTCTTCGTTCGCCACCGTCAGATGTAGTTCGCGCGAGCTATTTGTCGTATCCATGATCTTCCGTCCCTTCTGCATTCAATGGCTGATTCTACCCCATCCAAGCGTCGTGGTATGCCGTGGCATACCGTGCTAGAGTTCTTGTTGCACACGACGACCAAGATTGGAGCGGTCTTTATGGAAAACACCACCACGAGCCCCGATGTTCTCGAGCGCTTTTTGCGCTACGTCCAGATCAACACGCAGTCCGAGGATGCAAACTGCGACCAGGTACCCTCGAGCCCCGTTCAGTTTGACCTTGCCAACGTGCTGGCTGAAGAGCTGCGCGAGCTTGGTGCGGAAGATGCCCACGTGACCGAGCACGCCTATGTCTGCGCGCATATCCCCGCAAGTGCGGGCGCTGAGGACAAGCCCGCCCTGGGCCTGATCGCCCATCTCGACACCACCGAAGTTGCACCGGGCGCCGGCGTGAAGCCGCACATCGTACACTACGAAGGCGGCGACCTGGTCTGCGGCACGGTTGACGGTAGACCCGTTGCCATGAGCACCGCCAAGCTTCCCGCCCTGAACGACCTCGCGGGTGAGGACCTGGTCTGCAGCGATGGCACCACGCTGCTGGGCGCGGATGACAAGGCAGGCGTCGCCGAGATCATGTCGCTTGTCGCGCGTATCGCTCAGGACCCTTCTCTGCCCCATCCCGCACTCGGCATTTGCTTCTGCCCTGACGAGGAGATCGGCCACGGAGCCGAGCTGTTGGATATCGATACCTTTGGCTGCAAGTACGCCTACACGGTCGACGGCGGCCCCATCGGCGAGCTGGAGTGGGAGTGTTTTAACGCCGCCGAGGCGACCGTCCGCTTTGAGGGCCAGTCCATCCACCCGGGCGACGCCAAGGGCCGTATGGTCAACGCAGGCAATCTGTTCTGCGACTTCAACGCGTTGCTCCCCTACGTGCAGCGCCCGGAGTATACGGAAGGCTACGAGGGCTTTTATCACCTTGAGGGTGTATCTGCGACCGTCGATCACGCCACAGCGCGCTATATCGTCCGCGACCATGACGCCGCCAAGTTCCAGCAGAAACTCGACCTTATTGATGCCGCCGCCTCGATACTCAACCAGCGTCTGGGTGAGGAGCGCGTGACGGTCGAGATTAAGCAACAGTATCGAAATATGGCCGAGATCGTTCGTGACTATCCCGAGCTTATTGATGTTGCCAAGGAAGCCTACCTTGCCTGCGGCGTTGAGCCCCAAGTGCTGCCGATTCGTGGCGGCACCGACGGCGCCCAGCTGTCGTTCCGCGGTCTGCCCTGCCCCAACCTTTCCACCGGCGGCTATTGCTACCACGGCGTCAACGAGTTCGTCCCGGTCAGCTCGCTCGTCAAGATGACCGACGTGCTCCAGGAGCTCGTCGCCCGCTTTGCATAGGGAACTCGAACAATCTAGGTAAGCAAAACCGCCCCGTCCTCAAAACCGAGAACGGGGCGGTTTTTGGTGCAAGGGGAGTAGTCAGCACCGCAGGTTGAGCCAACGTCAGCGAGCGACGTCCAAGGCGAACAAGTTGGCATGAAAAAGGCAGGGCATTGACCTTCTGGTCATGCCCTGCCTTTTGAATGACAAATTGTCGCCTTGGGCGGCGCGCAGCGTCAAGCCGTTACGGCGTTTGGTAAAACGCCGTAACTTAGTAGTTGGCTTCGTAGCCGTTGCCGTCGCCGGTGGGCTCTTCGTAGTAGTCCGAATCGCTCGAATCGCTTGAGTCATCGGAATCGTCAGAGCTGACCGATGAGGTTGCGGTACCGTTTGCGTAGTCGTCAGACGTGTTGTTGTTCAGGTCGCCGATCGTAGAGCTGGAACCGTCGGAAAGACCCATGGTGTTGGGACCCTTGGGATCCTTGCCAGCATCGACGCGCTCCATCATTTCCTTGAGCTCGTCCTCGTAGACAAAGACGTAGCTCACACCGTCGATCATGGTGCTGTCGTCGGCGTACGAAGGCAGGTTGGCCGAGTAGATACCGTCGACATCCATACCGCGCATGGCGTTGACCGTAGCCACGATATCCTGAACGCTCATATCGGTTACGAGCATATCGGACAGCGAATTAACCAGGCCAAAGATCTTCGTGGCATCGAAGTTATTGAGAATCTGGTTGGCAAGGGCGCCAAGCACCTGACGCTGGTGGCGCATGCGCGTGTAATCGCCGTCGGCATAGGTGTAGCGGCAGCGGGCATAGGTAAGGGCGGTGGCACCGTCCATATGCTGCTGGCCAGCGGTAATCTTAATATCCAGGTGCTCGGGGTCGTCAACATCATCGGTTGCGTTAATGTCGATACCGCCAACCGAATCAATCAGCGCCTGCATACCGTCGAAGCTGACCTCGGCATAGTGGGAAATCTGAACACCGCACAGCTCGTTGACCGCCTCGACCATGGCCTCGGCGCCGCCAACGGTATGGCAGGCGTTGATCTTCATGGTCTCGCCCTTGTACTCGACCTTGGTGTCGCGCGGAACGGAAATGAGCGTCGCCTGCTTTTGCGTGGGGTCGATGCGTGCCAGGATAATCGAGTCGGCACGATACGTATCCTCGCCCGGACGGCCGTCGGTGCCAAGAAGCAGCACGTAGAACGGATCCTTTGCCTCATCGGTGTCAACCAGAACCCGACGCAGATTGTCGGTAATGACATTAGAATCGCCGAGCTTGCCCATAATGGTGGCAAACCACAGGCCGGCAGCGGTAGTGGCACTCAGCAGCACGCCAAGCACGACAATGAGCGCGACGTGACGAATCGTGTGGCTACGACGACGTTGACGAGCGCGCTCGGAATAGCGAGCCACGTTATCGCGACTGTAGATCTTGGCCTGCGCACCAGTTGAGGGTCTTCGGGCGGTGGTATCCGCGAGGGGCTTTTTATTAAACATAGGCAACCTGTATTAGTAGATGACGGGATCGGGGACGGTAGCATGCTCGACATGCGCGCCGAGCGCCTGCAGCTTTTCGACAAACTGCTCGTAGCCGCGCTTGATGTGATGGATAGCCGAAACCTCGGTCGTCCCGTCGGCGATCAAGCCCGCTACGACGAGGGCCGCTCCGCCACGCAGATCGGGCGAGGTAACCTGTGCGCCCGAGAAGCCCTTGACGCCATGAATCATGGCATGATGACTCTCGATACGAATGTCGGCACCCATGCGCACCAGCTCAGAGGCAAACATAAAGCGATTCTCGAAGATGTTCTCGGTAATAACGGAACTGCCGTCGGCAAGGGCGGAGAGTACCATAATCTGCGCCTGCATGTCCGTCGGGAAGCCGGGGAACGGAAGCGTCTGGATGTCGACCGGCTTGATACGCTCGGCACGGTTCACATGGACACCATCCTCGACGCGCTCGCAATCGATACCCATGAGCTCCATCTTCTTGAGCACCATGCCCAAGTGAATGGGGCAAAAGCCCGTGACATCGACACCGCGATCGTCGGCCATCAACGCACCGGCAACGATAAAGGTACCGGCCTCGATGCGGTCGCCTACTACGCGATGGGTAACAGGATGCAGCTCTTCCACGCCCTCGATGGTCACGACAGGCGTACCGGCGCCAACAATCTTGGCGCCCATCTCGTTGAGCATGTTGGCGAGATCGACGATCTCGGGCTCGCGGGCGGCATTGTCGATAACCGTGGTGCCCTGCGCGCGCACGGATGCCATAATGAGGTTCTCGGTCGCACCGACACTGGCGAACTCGAGCGTGACGGTGGTACCGCGCAGACCTTGGGGCGCATTAGCGTTGATGTAACCGTGGGCGGTATCGAACTCAACGCCCAGGGCCTCAAGACCAAGAATGTGCATATCGATCTTGCGAGCACCCAGGTTGCAGCCGCCCGGCATGGCAATCTTGGCGCGATGGAAACGACCCAGCAGGGGGCCCATCACAGCCGTAGAGGCGCGCATCTTGGCGACAAGCTCGTAGGGAGCCTCCCAGGAATCAACCTGGGAGGTATCGATTTCGAGCGTGTGCTCATCGAGAACTTCGATCGTGGCGCCCATGCCCTTGAGCACCTTGCCCATAACGTGGACATCGGAAATATCGGGCACGTTCTGAAGCGTTGTCTTGCCCGGCGCCAGAAGCGTTGCAGCCATGAGTTTGAGTGCGGAATTCTTTGCACCCGAGACGGGCACGGAGCCTCCGATGGAGTGGCCACCCTCAACGCGGATAATATCCAAGGTCTACCCTTTCAAAAAGCATGCCCGGGGTGGCTGGGCCATCCCGGGCATGATGTGTTCGCAAATGGTCGAACGCTAAAACGTTTGACTATTGGGCAAGCTTGAGCTTACACCATGCGATTTCATTATAGAGGTAGGCGCGGCGTGCATCATCCTCCGACAAATTACCCAGCTTCTCTTCAAAACCTTGAATATCAGCTTTAACCTTGTCGGCGTCGACAGTCGCCAAATCGCAAGCGCGCTCGGCGAGGACGGTCACGACATCGTCCGCAACCTGGGCATAGCCGCCGGCCACGGCAAACGTGTGGTCGACAGTGCCCATGGCCTTATCGGAAACGCGAACGTAACCGCGGTCGATCGTGCAGATTTCGCTGGAGTGAGCAGGTAAAACGCCAAACTCGCCATCCGTAGACGGAATCGACACAAACGCAGCGTCACCCTCATAGGCGAGGCTCACGGGGCACACGATGCGGATACGCATAACCTACTTCTCCTCCATCTTGCGGGCGCGCTCACGCACGTCCTCAATCGTGGAGGCATAGCGGAATGCCTGCTCAGGCAGGTCATCGGCCTTGCCGTCGACAATCTCGGCGAAGGAGCGGACGGTATCCTCGACGCGGACGTAGACACCGGGGTTGCCGGTGAACTTCTCGGCGACGTGGAAGGACTGCGAGAGGAACTGCTGGATCTTACGAGCACGGTTGACCGTAAGGCGCTGCTCCTCGGACAGCTCGTCCATACCCAAAATGGCGATGATGTCCTGAAGGTCGGAGTACTCCTGCAGGAGCTCCTGGACCTTGACGGCGACACGGTAGTGCTCCTCGCCGACGATCGAGGGATCGAGAGCGTCAGAAGAAGACGCGAGCGGGTCGATAGCCGGGAACAGGCCGAGCGACGAGATGCTACGCGAAAGAACCGTGGTGGCGTCGAGGTGCGTAAACGTCGTGGCAGGCGCCGGGTCGGTCAGGTCGTCTGCGGGGACGTAGACAGCCTGGACGGAGGTAATGGAGCCCGTCTTGGTCGAGGTAATGCGCTCCTGGAGGTCACCCATTTCGGTTGCCAGCGTGGGCTGGTAACCAACGGCGGACGGCATACGGCCCAGCAGTGCGGAAACCTCGGAACCTGCCTGGGAGAAGCGGAAGATGTTGTCAATAAACAGAAGAACGTCGTGGCCACGATCGCGGAAATACTCAGCAGTGGTAAGGCCGGCCAGACCGATGCGCAGACGCGCTCCGGGCGGCTCGTTCATCTGACCATAGACCAAGCAGGTCTTGTCGATAACGCCAGACTCGCTCATCTCGAGGAACAGGTCGGTGCCCTCACGAGTACGCTCGCCGACACCGGTGAACACCGAGGTGCCGCCGTGCTCCTGGGCGAGGTTGTTGATGAGCTCCTGAATCAGAACGGTCTTGCCAACGCCGGCGCCGCCGAACAGACCCGTTTTACCGCCACGGATGTAGGGCTCGAGCAGGTCAACGGCCTTGATGCCGGTCTCGAAGATCTCGGTCTTGGTGGTGAGCTCATCGAAACGGGGCGCTGCATGGTGGATGGGGTAGAACTCCTCCACCTCGGGCATGGGCTTGCCGTCGACGGGCTTGCCCATGACGTTCCAAATGCGGCCGAGCGTCTTGGGACCAACGGGCATCTTCATGGGCTCACCGGTATCGGTGGCGATGAGGCCGCGCTGCAGGCCGTCGGTCGAGGACATGGCGACCGTGCGGACGACGCCGCCCGGAAGCTGGCTCTCGACCTCAAGGATCGTGCTCAGATGACCGATCGGGGTCTCGGCCTCGACCGTGAGCGCGTTGTAGATCGGGGGCACCGCGCCGTCAAACTTGACGTCGACGACAGGGCCGATGATTCGCACGATGCGACCATCACCGGCAGTCGTCTTCTTGGTGGCTTCCTCGACCGCAAGCTTTACGGTGTTATTAGCCATTACTGTTCCTCCAATGCTGAGGCTCCGCCGACGATCTCGTTAATCTCGGTCGTGATCGAAGCCTGGCGCACGCGACTATACGTGCGGGTAAGGGTCGAGATGATCGCGGTGGCGTTTTCCGTCGCGGAGTGCATAGCCTTGCGGCGTGCACCCTGCTCGGCAGCCGCCGAATCGATCAGGGCCTGGTAGATGACCGTCAGGATATAAGACGGCACAAGCTTGCCGAGAACATGCTCGGGAGAGGGCACGAACTCGAACGTGGACGAGATGCGCTTAGGGGCGTCGGTCTCGTTCTTACGCGGACCGTGGGCCATAGCGATCATCTCGGGGTCGAGCGGCAACAAATGCTCGACGCGAAGCTCCTGATCCACGCGGTTCTTGGCGTGGTGGTAGACAAGCTCGACACGGTCAAGCTCACCGGCACGATACGCATCGCAGATATGAGAGGAGATCATGCGGGCCTGATTGAAATCGGGCTCGGAGGAGTTGCCCTCAAAGTGCATGATGACGTTTGCGCGGTCACGGAAATACGTGGCCGGTTTGCGCCCGCACGCGATGATCTCGCACTCGATGCCGTCGTTCGCCCAAGAAGCGGCGAGCTTTTCGGCCGTGCGCTCCACCGTCGTATTGAAACCGCCGGCAAGGCCGCGGTCCGAGGCAATAACGACAATCAGACCATGCTTGACGCTCTCATGCTTCTGCAGCATGGGATCGGTGCCCGAACAGGAGGCGTCGCCGGCGACCGTCAACATGACGTCGGTCAGCGCCTCCTTATAGGGCTCGGCCTGCTTGGAGCGATCGAGGGCACGACGGATTTTGGCCGTAGAGACCATCTCCATCGTGCGCGTGATCTGCTTGGTCGTGGTAACCGAGGAGATTCGCTTCTTAATGTCGCGAAGGTTGGCCATGGGGCTTAGTTCTCCTCTGATCCAGAAACATCCGAATGGTGCTTGGCCATAAACTGCTGCTTGAAGTCACCGATGACGCGAAGGAGCTCAGCCTTGGTATCGTCGTCGATCTTCTTAGCGCGAACCTTGTCGAGCAGCGTGCCAAAGCCGTTGTCCAGGTACTCGATAAGCTCAGCGCGGAAAGGCAGCACGTCGGCAATCTCGAGATCGTCGAGGAAGCCCTCGTTGCCTGCAAACAGAACTGCAATCTGCTCGCCAACCTCGAACGGCTTGTAGCGCGGCTGCTTAAGGAGCTCAGTCATGCGAGCGCCGTGGGTAAGCTGCTTTTGCGTGGCCTCGTCGAGGTCGGAACCAAACTGGGTAAAGCCGGCGAGCTCCTGGTACGAAGCGAGGTCCAGACGGAGGTTGCCGGCGACCTGCTTCATAGCCTTGGTCTGTGCGTCACCACCGACGCGGGACACGGAGATGCCCACGTCGACTGCCGGGCGCTGGCCCTGGAAGAAGAGCTCGGACTGCAGGTAAATCTGACCATCGGTAATGGAAATGACGTTGGTCGGAATGTAGGCCGAGACATCGCCGTCCTGGGTCTCGATGATCGGCAGAGCCGTCATGGAGCCGTAACCGTTCTTCTTGGACATCTTGACGGCACGCTCGAGCAGACGAGAGTGCAGGTAGAAGATGTCGCCAGGATAGGCCTCGCGTCCGGGCGGACGATGCAGCGTCAACGACATCTGACGGTAGGCCACAGCCTGCTTGGACAGGTCGTCGTAGATGACGAGCACGTGGCCGCCGGGGTTGGTCTCGCTGGCGGGCTTGCCGTCCTCGCCGTTGTACATGAAGAACTCGCCGATAGCGGCACCGGCCATAGGCGCGATGTACTGCATAGGGGCGGAATCGGCAGCGGTGGCCGAAACGATGATGGTGTAGTCGAGCGCACCGTGCTGAGCGAGGGTCTCGCGGATGTTGGCAACCGTGGAGGCCTTCTGGCCGATGGCGACATAGATGCAGACCATGCCCTTGCCGCGCTGATTAAGGATAGCGTCGATGGCAATGGCGGTCTTACCGGTCTTACGGTCGCCGATGATGAGCTCACGCTGACCACGGCCGATAGGCACCATGGAGTCGATGGCCAACAGGCCGGTCTGAACCGGCTCACACACCGGGGTACGGTCGATGACGCCGGGGGCCTTGAACTCGATAGGACGACGGTGCGTGGCGACAATGTCACCCAAACCGTCGATGGGCTGGCCGAGCGGATTGACGACGCGGCCGAGCATGGCACGGCTCACGGGGATATCCATAATGCGGCCAGTGGTGCGGCACTCGTCGCCTTCCTTGATGGAGTCGACGGCACCGAACAGAACGGCGCCGACCTCGTCACGGTCAAGGTTCTGGGCAAGGCCGAAGACGGTCTCACCGGTATCGGAGCTCTTGAACTCCAGAAGCTCGCCTGCCATGGCGCTCTTGAGGCCGGAGACGCGCGCGATGCCGTCGCCTACCTCGTCGACCGTTGAAACCTCATGCGTATCGACCGTCGCGGAGAGGCTCGTGAGCTGCTCCTGCAGTTTCTTGGCGATATCCTGGGCATTGAGGGTTTCGGACATTAGGCTTCACCTCCGTACGAATTAGCAGAGTTTGCGAGGGTCTCCTGCGCGACGCGCAGCTGCGTCTTGACGGAAATGTCACGACGCTCGCCGCGGGCCTCGAGCACCAGGCCGCCCACGATAGACGGGTCGACCTGCTCGATAAGGAATACCTTGCGGCCGAAGTCCTGCTCGCATTTCTTAGTGATGGTTTGACGCAGCTCGTCGTCGAGCGGGATCGCCGTGGTGACGGTCACGCCCACTACATCCTCGTCTTCCTCGGCAACATACTTAAAGGCAGCTGCCACCTTGGGAAGAAGGTCGAGCTGGTCGCGCTTGGACATGGTGTCGAGCACGGCGACGATCTCGGGGCTGGCGCTAGCCAGGCGCTCGATCATCTCGAGGTCCTCGAACACGTGGTCCTCGGCCTTAGCGGCTTCCAGAAGGGAGCGCGCGTAGGTCTCGAGCACCTTGTCCTGATAGCGGCTAGTCGGCATTCAGGCTACCTGCTTCCTGGATGTAGCGCTCGATGAGCTTCTTCTGCTCGGTCTCGTCCTCGAGTGCCTCGCCCACGATCTTGGTGGCGACGGCAACGGACAGGTCGGCGATGGAGCTCGCGGCACCGGCGTAGATGGACTTGCGCTCGTCCTCGACGGTCGTATGGGCCTTGGCGATGATCTCCTCGGCCTCCTTGTGAGCAGCCTCGATGATACGGGCGCGCTCGGACTCGGCGTCCTTACGAGCCTCGAGAACAATGTCGGCAGCCTGACGACGAGCGTCGGTGACGATCGAGTCGGACTCAGCGCGCTTGGCGATAGCCTCCTGCTTGGTCTTCTCGGCCTCGTCGAGGCTCTCCTCGATCTTCTTGCCGCGCTCCTCCATGGTTTTCATGATGCCCGGCAGGGCGACCTTGGCCAGCACGATCCAGATGATCAGGAAGGCGATAAGCGCCGGGATGAACTCCGCCATCTTAGGGATGAGGATGTCCGCACCGGCAGCGCCGTCCTCGGCGAACGCGGGAACCGGCATGAGCAGCGCGGCCGCGGACGCGGAGAGTGCGATCGCGCTCTTCTGGGATGAAAGATTCATACTTGACGCTCCGTGCTATTTAACGATCAGCGCGACAACGAAGCCGATCAGAGCCAGAGCCTCGCCGAAGGCGGAGCCCATGATGAAGACGGTGAACACGCGGCCCTGGACCTCAGGCTGACGGGCCATAGCACCCGTAGCACCCAGAGCAGACAGGCCGATAGCAAGACCAGCGCCGATAACACCGAGACCGTAACCGATAACTCCCACGATTCCTCCTTTGTCGTGCGTGTCTTATTTCACGCAGGATAACCTTTTTATAACTGCCGGGCTCCATGGGTACGGGCACCGGCGGTTTAACGAATTGCCTTACCTTTAAGGCGCGAACGGAAGACTACTCCTCCTCCGCGACCTCCTCTGCCTCGGAGACATACACGGCGGTAAGGACCGTGAAGACGTAAGCCTGGATGGCGCCGACCACAAGCTCGATCGCATAGATCAGGATGAGGATGGCAAGCCAAGCCAGCGAAGGCAGGGCGCCGACGGCGTGGGCCGCGGAAACCTGCTGAAGCAGCGGCTGCATGAACATGCTCGCCATGATGGCGAACGAGCCCATGACCACGTGTCCTGCGAACATGTTGCAGAACAGACGGACGGCGAGCGTGATGAGGCGCAGGAAGGTCGAGAAAAGCTCGACGACCCACACAAGCACGTTCATCGGGAAGCTCACGCCCTGCGGGGCGAGGCTCTTGATGTAGCCGATCACGCCGTGAGCCTTGCATCCGTAGTAGATGAAGTACACAAAGGCGAAGATGGCGAGCGCGGCGGTGGAGCCGATTGCACCGGTGCCGGGCTTCATTCCCGGGATCAGGCCGATCATGTTATTGATCAGGATGAACAGGAAAAGCGAGCACAGGAACGGGAAGTGCTTCTTCCAGTTCTCACCCACGACACCCTTGCCGATATCGTTCTCGACGTACTCGATGATGTACTCGAAACCGTTGACGAAGAAGCCCTTGGGAACCAGGGTCTGCTTCTTCTTGAACACGGCCAGGACGATCAGGAGCACGATCGTGGAGACGATCAGCCAAAACGAGTACTGCGTGATGCCGCAGCTCAGATCGCCCACGACAGGGGTGGAGCTGAACTCGCTGACCAGATGATTAATCTCATCAGGCAGCTTTTCAAAAATTTCCACGACTTACCTTTCGACCTCATGAGGATCTCGCAGCGCCTTGGCGACGCGAACCGTGCAGGCGGCCATAAAGGCCACGAAGCCGATCGCCTCGCCCAGGAGGAACATGCGAAATGCCTCTCCGAACAACACAAACACAACCAAGGTAAAGACGAGCAGGGCGATTGCCGAGACCGCCAGACTCACCATACCCTTGAGCATGTCCGCATTCTGTTTATCGTCAAGAACCGGCTTGAGCGTAAAGACAAAGGGAAGGAAGGCAATTGCGCCCGCTATGGCGCCTGCAACGATAGCGAGCAGATCGGCTATCTGAAACACTGGCGTCCTCACTTTCCTTTTTAACGCTTCACAGAACAGTTCCCGCCAAACATTGGTGACTATTGTACGAGCCAATCGCTAAAGTACAACCGAAAAAGCATCGGTTAATACGCACCTGTTCGTTTTCTTAAGACCTTCTTTATGCCGCAGGTACGGTAATACGTTTTTCTCGAACCCTGCAGGGCAAAACGTCCGTTAACAGGAGTGCGCGCGGTCGCCTTTTGTTCGTCCGCGCGCATCGTTTCTTCGTATTTGCAGCCGCGGCCGTCTTAGCCCAGCGACTAGAGCGTGCCGTAGATGCGGTCGCCGGCGTCGCCGAGGCCGGGAACGATGTAGGCAGCCTCGTTGAGATGGTCGTCGATGGCGCAGGTATAGATATGCACATCTGGGTCCTTCTCGGTCAGCGACTTGAGGCCCTCGGGGGCCGCGACGATGCACAGCATGCGGATGTCCTTGACACCGCGCTCGCGCAGGTAGCTGATGGCCATCTCGGCCGAACCGCCCGTGGCGAGCATGGGGTCGACGACCAGGCAGATGCGCTGGTCGATATCCTTGGGCATCTTGCAGTAATACTCGTGCGGCTCGTGGGTGACCTCGTCGCGCTCCATGCCGATGTGGCCCACGCGAGCAGAGGGTACCAAGTCGAGGATGCCGTCGACCATGCCGAGGCCCGCACGCAGGATGGGCACGATGGCGAGTTTCTTGCCGGCAAGCTGTTTGAACGTGGCGGTAGTAATGGGGGTCTCGACCTCGACGTCTTCCATGGGCAGGTCGCGCATGGCCTCGTAGCCGTCAAAAAGCGCGAGTTCGCGCACGAGCTGACGGAACTGGTTGGTGCCGGTGTTTTTGTCGCGCAGGATCGACAGCTTGTGCTGGACGAGCGGGTGATCGACAAGCGTCACACGGGACGCATCGTAGGTGACGGTCATGGATTGATTGCCCCTTTCGTTGCGGCCGCAAAACGGCCTTGCTGACAAGGCGTGCAGCAATGTTGCCGCCGCACGCCATGCATTAGTTTAGCGGTTTGTTGTATCGAGCAGCCCATCGCAGCCCTACTGTGAGGTGCTGAGCGAGCGCCTGACTGCATCACGCCAGCCCGCAAGGTTTTGCTCGCGGCGCTCGGCGGACATATGGGGAAGGAAGGTCTTAACGATCTGAGCGTTTTGCTCCAGCTCCTCCAGGTCCTCCCAATAGCCGACGGCAAGACCCGCCAAGTACGCGGCACCGATTGCTGTGGTCTCCACCGTCTCGCATTGCAGCACGGGGATATCCAGCAGGTCGGCCTGGAATTGCATGATGAACTCGTTGCGCGAGGCACCGCCATCGACAGACAGGCGCTCGATCGAAAGCCCCACGTCCTGCTCCATGGCGCGCAGCACGTCGTAGCTCTGATATGCCATGGATTCGCAGGCGGCACGTACGATGGCCGCACGGCTCGAGGCGCCGGTCAGACCGCACACGATACCGCGGGCATGCGGGTCCCACCAGGGAGCGCCCAGACCCGCAAAGGCGGGAACGAAGTAGCAGCCCTCGTTGTCGCTAATCGAAGCGGCGAGTTGTGCCGACTCGCTCACGCTCGAGATGATGCCCATATTGTTGCGAAGCCAGTTCATGGTGGAACCGGCGGCAAAGATGGAGCCCTCGAGTGCATAGCTGATCTTCCCGTTCGCAGCGATACCGATGGTGGAGACCAGACCGTTCTTGGATTCGACGATCTCGTCGCCGGTGTTCATGAGCATAAAGCAGCCCGTGCCATAGGTGTTTTTGGTCTGGCCGGGATGGAAGCAGCAGTGACCGAACAGCGACGCCTGCTGGTCGCCCGCCACACCCATGATGGGCGGCATGTTGGTCATGATGTCGCTCGCGACGCGGCCGTAGTCGCCCGAGCTCCAGCGAACCTCGGGCATCATGGAACGTGGAACATCAAAGAGCGCCAGCAGGTCGTCGTCCCAATCGAGCGTATGGATATTAAAGAGTGCCGTGCGGCTGGCATTGGTGTAGTCGGTGGCAAAGACCTGGCCGCCGGTGAGGTTGTAGATGAGCCAGGTGTCGATGGTGCCAAACATGAGGTCGCCCGCCGCCGCGCTCTCGCGTGCGCCGTCGACGTTGTCGAGAATCCACTGCACCTTGGAGGCCGAGAAATACGGGTCGAGCGTGAGTCCCGTGCGGGAGCGCACCAGCTCCTCGCAACCCTGTTCAACCAACGCGTCGATTGCCGGCGCGGTACGGCGGCACTGCCATACGATGGCGTTATAGATCGGCTGACCGCTCACGCGGTCCCAGACCACCGTGGTCTCGCGCTGGTTGGAGATGCCGATGGCGGCAATGCGGTCGGAGTGGATACCGCTCTTAAACTGGACTTCCATCATGACGGCGATCTGGCTGGCAAGGACCGTCATGGGGTCTTGCTCTACCCAACCGGGACGTGGGAAGCTGGTTTTGACGCTGCGACGTGCCTGCGCGACGATGCATCCGTACTCGTCGACGATGGTCGCAAGTACCGAGGTGGTGCCGCAGTCGAGCGCCATGATGTAGGAACCGCCAAAGTCAAACGAGGCATCTTCCATGCCCAGGCTGCCCAGATTCAACGACATCGCTTACACCTTTCTATTGCATCGGGTCGGACAGGACCCGCTCGATCTCTGATGCGGGAAGTGCGCCTTGGCGCAGGATCTGGAGCCCGCCGTGCTGGAACGACACGATGGTCGAGGCGTCGCGACACGGGGTCTCACCGGCGTCGACGGCAACATCGACCCCCTCCAGGATGCGACCCTCGACGGCGGCAAAGCTTGCCGGCGAGGGCGCGCCGTGCGTGTTGGCGCTCGTACAGGCAAGGGGACTGCCGCAGGCGCGGATGAGCGCTTGGACCACAGGCGAGGCCGACGCGCGAAGAGCCACCGTGTCGTCGGCGGCACGCATAAAGGTCGGCACGCAGGGGGCCGCCTTGACCACGATAGTCAGGGCTCCCGGCCAGCATCGTCGCGCGAGTACGCGAGCCTCTTCGGGGATATCCACGCCATAGCGGTCGAGTGCTTCGGCATTATCAACCAGCCAGGCGACCGTTTGGGTGAGCTTGCGCTGCTTGAGGGTAAAGATGCGGCGGTAGCCGGTACCGAGCGCAGGGACCGCGGCGCCATTGACGACAGCCTGCGGATCGCGCGACCACGATGGGAATTCGCTTGTATCTTGGGGCACGGTGTCCGAGAAGGCGTTGACTGCCACGGCGACACCGTAGACGGTCTCGGTCGGGATCAAGGCCAGGCCGCCGCGGCCGAGCACCTCGGCCGTGCGCTCGACGGCGAGCCGATGCGGCTCGCGCGTTCCCTCGTATACCCGATAGACCGTCTGCATGTGTATGCCAGCCCCTTACGCTTTGGTGCAAGTTTGTTTACTGAGGGGCATTCTCGCACGAAACATTCAACCTATTTGCCCAGAGCGCATGTTGGTTTGGTGAGCGGCTGTAGTAGTCGGTGAAAGTGAGGGGGTTAATTGAAGATTTTTAGCGCGCAAGCGTAACGGTACGATCGGGAAACTCGATGCTTGCAACCAGTTTTCCGCCGAGGCTCTCTGCGTACCTGCTCAGCGTGTCGAGCCTCATCGAACCCAACTCCCCACGCTCGAGCTCGGATACACGTTTTTGAGAAACGCCCATCGACTGGGCGACCGACGCCTGTGTTAGATCTTTTAACCTGCGAATCTGAGCAAGCTTATAGGCTTCGATACGATCGCGAGTCCTCTCCTGCTCGGCGGTAATGGAGTCGCGTGTTATCCCGCGAGATTCCATATACTCATGCAGTTCCATCTCGATCGAGCCTCCTTACGTGGCGACGGTATATTTGCTCGGCCCTTGGAATGTTGATCGCATACCAACCGTTCCATTTTGCCCTTGACGATCCCGCTCGCGACTTATCACCCGCCAATAGCAATACCGCCTGGCGCTTGGGGTCAAAGGCGAAGAGGATGCGAATCACCTGCCCACCACACGACGTCACTCTCAGCTCCTTTAAATGATGAAGCTTCGAGCCCTTTACGCGGTCAACCAGCGGACGACCAAGGCTGGGACCTTCCTTCTCGAGCACCAAAAGGTCTGCATAAATCTGCTTCAGCGTAGCTTCATCCTGCTCATCAAGCCAAGGTTCAATGTAATCAAGCACGATACGGTACCGATGCAGCTGATTTGACATACCTTTCTCCTTCTATAGTAGAAGTTTTACGGTATATTGCAAGGACAAACTTGCGCAAATGTCTATTTATTCAGCTTAAATACGCTGTTTGGGCTCGGTGACGATGGCTCGAACGATGCGGGGACGATCGGTGAGGTCGCGGACGATGCGCACGTCCGAGAGACCCGCCTGACGGCAGAGCTCGGCGGCGGCGTCGAGGGCGCCCTCGTAGAGCTCGCAGGCAAACAGGCCGCCGGCGCGCAGCATATAGGGCGCCGCATTGAGCAGGCGGCGGAAGATATCAAGGCCGTCGGCGCCGCCCTCGAGCGCCAAATCGGGCTCAAAGTCCTTGACCTCGTGCGGCAGCGAGCGCATGACGTCGGTCGGAATGTAAGGCGGGTTGGAGACGAGCACGTCGAAGGTGCCCCACTCCTCGCGGGGGATGGAGCTCACCAGGTTTGTGAGGCTGAAGGCAACCTCATCTGCCGTGAGGCCGAGGGCGTCGCGGTTTTTGGTAGCCAGGTCAATGGCGCGCGGCTCGATATCGGTAGCGGTACAGGTGACATGCCCGCGGCGCTCCCAGGCAAGGGAGAGCGAAATGCAGCCCGTGCCGCAGCCGACCTCGAGAACGCGGGCAATGCGGGGCTCGACCGGAGCGGGCGCGGCTGCATCCTCCGTCAGAGACGCCTCATGGTCGGCGCCTTCGATGGCGATGCCGTATTCGTCGAGCTCGGGCTCAGCGGCCTCCTCGGCCTCGGTCTCTGCTGCCTGCGTGGCGGCTTCCTCGGCCTCGCGATCGGCCAGTTCCTCGGCATAGGCGCGGCTGCCCAGCACATCGCTACCCAACGCCGCCTCGTCGGCGGCTGTGAGGTTGGCGGCACGGCGCTCGGCCGTCGCTCGCTCGTCGGCCAATGCGGCTTCGGCCTTGCGCGCTTGCTCGACTTCATCGTTCCAGGGCAGCTCAACGCGCTGACGGGCGGCAGCCTCGGGGCTCAGCACCTCGGCATCCAGATAATTGAGGACTTCCTCGACGAGCATCTCGGTCTCGGGACGCGGGATGAGTACGCCGGGGGCGCACGCGACGTCGATCATGCGGAACTGCGTGCTGCCGGTGATGTACTGCAGCGGCTCGCCCTTGGCGCGGCGGACGACCGCCGCGTGCATGGTCTCGAGCTGCACCGCATCGAGCGCCTCGTCCATACGCATATATAAATCGATGCGCGCCAAGCCCGTGGCAGCGCAGAGCAGCCATTCGGCAGAAAGACGGGGGTGTTCCTCACCGCGCTCGGCCAGGTACTCCTTGGTCCACTCGAGACAACGCTTGATGGTCCAGATCTCGTTTGCCATGGGGTCCTCCCCTCTTAAGCGCCGGGCGGCGCGCGAATGTCGGAGCAGATTGTACGCGAGGCCAGCGCTTGGCAAGGGACGATTGATGGCGATTATCGAGAATCAGCCCAGATTTTTTGTTTGCCCCCGTCCAAAGTGTTCATTTGTCGACGTTCATATCTGCATCCGTCAAGCTTTTGGCAAGGTTGCCCCCAACCTGACCAATATCTAACCAAACGCTTGCCACATCACTTGACGCGCGACGCGTCAAAAATCGCCCCGCGACCTCTTGGACGATTTTTCGAGCATTATTTTCAATAGCAGATGAAGGCTGTTAATTACTTTGAGTAGGTAGTCAGCTTAATTTCTAACAAAGCAGATTAAATAAACTCGAAAAGCAATTTACCCAACCTAGTCATTTAAGAACATCCCCAATGACTACCCAAGAGAACGCCGCAAATTGAGCATACCGCATCCGGAGCAAGGCAACGCCGCAGGTAGAGGACGGACAGCGAGCGGGCCGCATTTGAGACAAGGTGACGTGAAACGAAAGGGCGCTGACCTTCTGGGCGCGCCCTTGAAGTTGAACGTCAGTTTGTCCAAATGCGGCCCGCGCAGCGTCGACCGGTTACGGCGTTTGTAAAACGCCGTAACCTACAAGATGAGCATGGCGTCACCAAAGCTGAAGAAGCGGTAGCGTTCTTCGATAGCAGCGGCGTAGGCATCCATGATCTGGTCGCGGGTGGCAAGTGCGCTTACGAGCATCATGAGCGTGGAGCGCGGCACGTGGAAGTTCGTGATCAGCGCGTCGACCACGTGATAGGTCGAGCCGGGCATAAGGTAGAGCTGCGTTGTCGCGTTCTCGCGCACCACGATGTCGCCGCGGCCGAGCGTGTCGGCCCCGTCCTCGCGGCCCTCAAAATAGCGCGCCGTCACAGCCGGATCGGACACCGGCGCGTCCGCGTCAAACGCGCTCTCGAGCGAGCGCACTGCGGTAGTGCCGACGGCGATCACACGATGGCCCTCGGCCTTCGCCTTATGCACGGCGTCGACAACCTCCTGCGACACGTGGTAGCGCTCGGTGTGCATCACGTGCTGCGCGGGGTCGTCCTCCTCCACCAGACGGAAGGTATCGATACCCACCTCGAGCTCGACGGCGGCAAACTTGGCACCCTTGGCCTCGATGGCAGCCATGAGCTCGGGAGTAAAATGCAGACCCGCCGTGGGAGCAGCGGCCGAGTGCTCCTCCTTCATGGCGTAGACGGTCTGGTACTTCTCGGGATCGCCCTCGTAATCGGTAATGTAGGGCGGCAGCGGCACGTGGCCGGCAGCATGGATGGCCTCGTCGAGCGTGCGCGGCTCGCCGGCGGCATTGCAACCGGCCGGCTCAAAGCGTACCAGGCGGCCGCCGCGGCTATCGGTGACAAAGTCGACAACCTCGGCCGTCAGCACCACGGGAGCCCCCTCGGGCGCATGGGCGCCACCGGCGCGATACTCAATATGAGCACCGGGCTTCAGGCGCTTGCCCGGCTTGACCAAGCACTCCCAAACATGGCCCAGCGGATCCACGTCCTCGCGGCGCTTGAGCAGCAGGGTCTCGACCACGCCGCCCGATCCCGTTTTACGACCGATCAGACGGGCCGGCATCACGCGCGTCTGATTGATGACGAGCACGTCGCCCGGCTCGATATAGTCGATGATGTCGCGGAAGATGCGGTGCTCAACGGTACCGCCGTGCTCCAGCGGCGTTCCCGCCTGGGAGCCCTTGCGATCCACCACCAGCAGGCGGCAGGAGTCGCGCGGCTCGGCTGGAGCCTGGGCGATCAGTTCCTCAGGAAGGTTGTAGTCAAAATCATCGGTACGCATAGACACGTCGGATACTCCTTATATAGCTAAAGTCCGCTCTACATCCTAGCAGGCTGACGTCCCAAATGAACTACTTTTTGGACGCTTTGCGCTCGTCGCGGATGCGGGCGCGGTCCATGGCCGCCTCGACAGCCGAGAAGCGGCAACCACAGTAGTTCTGCCGATACATGCCCAGCTCGCGCGAACGGCGTGTCGCCTCGGGGTAATACGGACGAAAATCGCGAATCACCGGGGTGAGCCCATGTGCCGCCGCCAAGCGCTCAAGCACATCATTGCAGGTATCGAACAGCTGATACGGCGAGACGGCGAGCGTCGTGCCCACAAACTCAAACCCACGTTCCTGGGCCACGCGGCACGCTTCGGCCAAGCGCAAGGCATAGCACGCGCGACAGCGACGAGGCCGATCGGCGCCCAGCGGTGCCACGCCGGCCTCCCAGCGCTCACGGTCCTCCCCCGCCTCGATAAGCTCGATGTCGCCATCGGCACACCACCGGCGCAGCTCGTCTAGGCGACGCTGCCATTCATCGCGCGGTTGAATATTGGGGTTGGTCCAGCAAATCGTGGGCTCAAATCCCTCCTCGCGCAGCAGGCGAACCGGCTCAAGCGAGCATGGTGCACAGCACGCATGCAGCAACAACGACTTCATCGACATCTCCTCACCAAAAAAAGCGCACGCCAAAGGACGTATCCTCGCAGGCGACAATGCGGCAGTCGCGCAAAATGGTCCGCACGTAATACCAGTCGCCTACACAGCCCGACAAATGCAAGCCGGCAGCCAAGTAGCACAGCAGCGGATAGCCCGAAAACGCAAACCCCAGGGCAAGCGTTGTCGTCACAACAACCGTCGGCGCCAGGCAAACCGCCACGTACCGCCGGCGCGAATACACAATCCCCTCGGCGCAGGCATAGATCATGCACGTCTCGAGGTTCGCCCCAAAGGTCACATGCGCACCGGCAGGCGCAAACAACTTAAAGAACGCTGCATGCACCAGCTCGTGCACGGCAAATGACGCCGCAGAAACCGCAGCCAAGCCGACTATCCAGCCCACAACAGCCATCCAGCCGCCCGCGTCAGCCGCATCCAAGTCTGCAGGCCCGCCCAGCAGCATAAACACCGGCACCAGGCACACGGCAAACACGCCGACTACGACCATCCCCCACACGAAGCAAGCGTGCAGAAAATCCTCGTCCTCAAACGCATGTATGTTGGAAATCTCATTCATAGCATCTTAGGATAGCGCCCCTGCCACGTACCCGTCCGCATGTGCGATAATGTCGAACGATATGCACGAATTGACCACCGCGCCGCCAGGCCTTGCGCCCGACTGCGCTCTCACCATATGCGAAGGAGTCCCATGGCATCCAAATACTCCATGAACGACCGTCCCAGCTGGCCTCGCCGCGCCATCGTTACCGCCGGCGAGCCCTATGGCAACAAGGGCCTTCACTTTGGCCACGTTGGCGGCGTCTTTGTCCCGGCCGACTTCTTCGCCCGTTTCCTGCGCGACCGTCTGGGCCGCGAGAACGTCATCTTCACCTCGGGCACCGACTGCTACGGCTCGCCCATCATGGAGAGTTACCGCAAGCTCAAGGAGAACGAGGGCTACGACAAGTCCATTAGCGAGTATGTCGAGTCCAATCACTCCCGCCAGGCCGCGACCCTCAACAACTACAACATCAGCTGCGACATCTACGGCGGCTCGGGCCTTGAGCCGGCTGCGCAGATTCACAACGAGGTGACCGCCGAGATTATCAAGCGCCTGCACGAGCAGGGCACCATCTCCAAGCGCTCCACGCTGCAGTTCTACGATGCCAAGGCCGGCACGTTCCTCAACGGCCGTCAGGTGATCGGCCGCTGCCCCATCCAGGGCTGCAAGTCCGAGAAGGCTTATGCCGACGAGTGCGATCTGGGCCACCAGTTTGAGCCCGAGGAGCTCATCGCGCCCAAGAGCCAGCTCACCGGCGAGGTGCCCGAGCTGCGCCCGGTCGACAACCTCTACTTCGACCTGCCGGCCTACCTCGACTTTATGAAGACCTATACCGCCAAGCTCGCCCAGAACCCGCAGGTTCGCTCCGTGGTCTCCAAGACCATGGAGGAGTGGCTGCTGCCGGCTCAGCTCTACATCCAGAACAAGTTCCGCGAGGCCTTCGATGCCGTCGAGGAACAGCTCCCCGAGCACACCGTGCTGGAGCCCGAGGGCAACAAGAGCAGCTTTACCGTCACCTTCCCCAGCTGGAAGGAGCGCGACGATGCCCACGCAGTGCTCGCCAACGGTGGCGTGCGCTTCCGCAGCGGCAAGGCGCTCGTGCCCTTCCGCATCACCGGCAACATCGACTGGGGCGTTCCGGTGCCCGAGGTCGATGGCGTCTCCGACGTCACCTGCTGGTGCTGGCCCGAGAGCCTGTGGGCGCCCATCAGCTACACCCGCACCGTGCTCGCACGCGATGCCAAGGCCGCCGGCGTGACCGAGGGCGTCGCCGCCCAGGATGCCGCCCTCATGGGCGAGCCCGCCGTCGACTCCACACAGGTGCCCGCACCCACCTACCAGCACAGCTCGCTCGACTGGCGCGACTGGTGGTGCTCTGACGACGCTCAGATCTACCAGTTCATCGGTCAGGACAACATCTATTTCTACTGCATCGCGCAGACCGCCATGTGGGAGGCCCTGGGTTGGAACCTTACGCAGAGCACCGTCAGCGCCTGCTACCACCTACTCTACATGGGCAAAAAGGCCAGCTCGTCCTCGCAGACGCCTCCCCCGCCGGCAGACGACCTGCTCAACCACTACACCTGCGAGCAAATGCGCGCGCACTGGCTGTCGCTCGGCCTGTCCGAGAAGCCGGTAAGCTTTAGCCCTAAGGCATACGACACGCGCGTGACCGGCAAGGACAAGGACGGCAACGAGGTGCGCGCCTGCGACGACAAGCGCGTTATCGACCCGGCCCTTAAGGAGAGCGCGCTGCTGACCGGCGTCTTCAACCGCCTGGCCCGCAGCTGCTTCTACGGCGTCGCTGTCAAGGAAGGCGACGAGAGCCCCTATCGCAACGGTTGCATTCCCGCCGGCGCCGCTTCTGACACCGTGGTCGAAGCCGCCCAACAGGCAGCCCTCGCCTTTGAGCAGGCCATGTACAAGTTCGAGACGCACCGCGCGCTTGCCGTGTGCGACGACTACCTGCGCGCCGCCAACAAGCGCTGGAGCGACGCCTCCAAGGTCGCCAACAAGCTCGAGGGTAACGAGGCGAACGCCGCGATGAAGCAGGCCCTCGTCGACGCCTTTACCGAGCTGCGCGTGGCAACCGTCCTGATGCACGGTATTGTGCCGGCCGGCTGCGAGCTCATCTGTGAGTACTTCGACGTCGATCCGGTCGCCTTCTTTAGCTGGGATAACATCTTTGCCTCCACGGACGAGTTCGTGGAGAGCCTGGGCGAGAAGCCCGGTGAGCACCGCGTGAAGCCGCTGCCCCCGCGCTTCGACTTCTTCAGCAAGCACGAGAGCCAGTACTAAAGCACGCCAGCAGCGGCGTGCCCGGAAAGTAGTCAATTTGGGACGGGAAGGAAAGACGGATGTCCAAGCCGCGTCGTCGTAAGCAGAAAAAGCAGGTTAAGCCCGAGCTCAAGCTCAGGCAGTTTGCTGCTACCGATCTTTCCGACCAGCTTGCCGCCCAACACTCCGCCGCCGACCTGCCGCGCTTTATGGTCGACACGGTCGCCGGCGCCTATGCCCCCACCGATGCCGAGCTCATAATCGAGGGCTTCGGCGCCGCGGCCACACGCCCGGTCACGCTGCGCGCCAACACGCTCAAGGCAACCGCCAAGGACATCGCTGCGGCGCTCGATGCCGCCGGCATCGCACACCAATCCGTTACCTGGTATCCGGACGCCTTTATCCTGCCCGAGGCCCAGGTTTCCGATCTGTGGGATCTCGACATCTACCGCGACGGCAAGATCTACCTACAGAGCCTGTCGTCCATGATGCCGCCTTTGGTGTTGGGCGCCCAGGCAGGCGAGGACATCCTGGACATGTGCGCAGCCCCTGGCGGCAAGACGACGCAGATCGCCGCCCTCACCCAGGGCCAGGCGCACCTCACAGCCTGCGAGATGAGCATTCCCCGCGCCGAAAAGCTCGAGTCAAACCTCCATCGCCAGGGTGCCAAAAACGTGCCCGTCATGCGCATCGACGCACGCGAGCTCGACGAGTTCTTCCGCTTCGACCGCATCCTGCTCGACGCCCCCTGCACCGGCACGGGCACCGTCATCAGCGGCAACGAAAAGAGCTTGCGTGGCCTCACCGAGCAGTTGCTCGGCAAGTGCGCCCGCTCGCAGCGAGCACTTCTGGACCGCGCCATGGGTGCCCTCAAACCGGGCGGCACGCTCGTCTATTCCACCTGTTCGATCTTGCCGCAGGAAAACGAGGACGCCCTGCAAGAGGCCCTCGACAAGCATATGGACTGCGAGCTTATCCCCCTCGACGGCACGCCGAGCGAAAGTGAAACGCGCCGTGCTCAGGAAGCTGGCGAAGAGCCACGCGTCGAGAGCAACGCTCTTACCGAGGCCATCGCCGCCGGCCACGTCTCGTCCGTCGCCAACGGTATGCCCGGCACGCTAACCATTCCGCCCAGCCGCGACTTTGAGGGCTTCTACATTGCCCTGATCCGAAAACGCAGCTAGCGCACGGATCCAAAACTCAACAAGCTATCTCTGTGCGCGTTTGCCCCGCTGGTCGCGATGCTGTTTAAGCATCGCGCGCTCCTTGCGTTCGGCCCTTTTGCCCTTAATGGCCGTGACCACAAAGTAGATGACCGCGGCGGCTACGATTGCGCCCACGCATAGGCCAATCGAGCCCAACATTGCCGAAAATTCCATACCGCGTCACCTCTCTTTTAAACGGGACTTTCAAGATAGCACCTCGATACCCGCCACCACAGCTCCTTCACGTTCGCCGGCCCTTCGGTCTAACGGATGTCGCGGCGGGGAAAAATCAACTCGTCAAACGATTTAGCATTCGCTATTCCGGCTACATCGCGCCGGCCGTCATCACATAGAATCGAGCCTCCATGGATACCCTCAACGATCTAAATGAGCGCGTCGACGCCTTCGTCGGCACCAGCTCCTTCGACACGCCCGCCGCGGCAAACGACCAAGCTCCCATCGATGTGCCCGCCGAGGTTCACGAGGACATCGTTGCCTCGGTCGATTTCTCCGAGGTTGAGCTCGCAGACGAGTTCACCGAGGCCCAGGTAGCCGTGACCCCCAACGGGCTGCTCCCCATGGAGCCGCTGCCCATCGACGGGCGTTTGCGCAAGGCGGCCCTCCGCATGCCCGACGAGATCGAGGAGGCCAGCGGCTTTACGCTCTTCGGCCGCCGCATCAAGTCGCTCATCTACACCACCGACGTAGCTGTCATCCGCAACTCCAATGCCGATGCTGTCTTTGCCGTTTACCCCTTCACGCCGCAGCCTGCCATTACGCAAGCGCTGCTGACCGTCGCCGAGTGCCCGGTCTTTGTAGGCGTGGGCGGCGGAACTACGACCGGTAAGCGCTCCGTGCAGATGGCAGCCGTCTCCGAGATGCAGGGCGCGGCGGGCTGCGTGGTCAACTCCCCCGCTACTGCCGAGATGGTCGAGCACATCACCAACATCGCCGACATCCCCGTCATCGCCACGGTCGTACGTTGCGACGATGATGCGCATGCCAAAGTGCGCGCCGGAGCCAAGATTCTCAACATCGCCGCCGGCAAAAACACGCCCCAGGTCCTGCGTGAACTGCGCGAGCACTATCCCAACCTGCCGCTCATCGCGCCGGGCGGCAAGACGCCCGAGAGCATCCGTGAGACCATCGCCGCCGGCGCCAACGCCATCATCTGGACACCGCCTTCGGCCCAGCAGCTGCAGACCGACATGATGCAGCGTTATCGCAAGATGAAGGAAGACGCCACACCCGTCATCTCGCGCGACGATGTGCCCATTATCGACCAAGTCGCCGCCGCCGAGGTCAGCCAGGTCGAGAACATGAATCCCGACGTGCCGATTCCCGACGAAGTCATCGAGCGCGTCGCTTCGATCCACGAGCGTGTCGAGAAGCATCGCGCCAACCGCGGCCTTAAGCCATCACTGCACGGCTTCTTCTTCCGCGGAAAGAAACGTTAGCCGCAACAGCAAGGCCCGCCCCACAAACGTGAGGCGGGCCGTTTTCGTTTGAACAATCGTGCAGCGATGTGATGGGGCAAATTAATCCACGCGCTTGTCGCCCATAAAGAAAAGCGCCACCGTACCAGGTCCGGTATGCGAGCCAATCAGAGTACCGATGTCATTGATCTCAATCTTGCCTTTAAGCTGCGGAACCTGTTCCTCAATCAGCGCCGCAACTGCCTCGGCATCCTCGCGGCACGCCGAGTGCGACATGATGCACTTACCCGAATAATCCGCACCGTCCTGCACGTGTGCCATCATGGTCTTAGCCATCTCGGAAATCGCGCGCTTCTTAGTGCGAATCTTCTCACGTGGCGACAGCTTGCCGTCGCAATCGACCGTCATAAGCGGGCAAATCTTAAGCGCCGTGCCGATGATCGCACTCGCAGCCGAAATGCGACCGCCTCGTAGGTAGCTCGACAGATCGGTCGAGAAGAACCAGTGGTGCAGGTTGAGTTTGTGCTCCTCGATCCAGGCAGCCGTCTCGTCGAGTGAAGCCCCACTATCGCGCACGTCGGCGGCATATTCCAGCAACAGGCCAAAGCCCGAAGACGCCGCCAGCGAATCGATGACGCGCACCTTGCCGCCCTGGGGATAGCGATCCGCGAGCATCTGCGCCGCAACGCAGGCCGATCCATACGTGCCCGAAATACCCGACGACAACGTCAGGTGCAGCACGTCTTTACCCTCGGCAACAAACGGCTCCCAAAACTCCTCGTACTCACCCACGCTCACCTGAGACGTCTTGGGCATGGCACCCGCGGCAATCTGAGCAAAAAACTCGTCCGGCGTAATCGACTGATACAGATCGTCCGTATAGACAACATCGTCGATCTCGTAATGAAAATACGCGACGGGAATATTGCGCGATTCAAAAAACTCCCGAGTTCGGTCGGCGGCAGATTCACAGGTCAGGACAAAATCACTCATATGAGGCTCCTTACTCATTACTGCGCAAATTATCGCACAGTGGGCCTACATGCGGTACATATGTCCACTATTTACCAAATCGAACCAAAAATAGTGAACATCTTTACCACCATCGTCTCCACCGGCCCCACGCATAAATATCTGAGAAAACATCCTCTGTCGTCTCCACTCAACCGCCATATCTACCTCAACTAAATCGATTTACCAAACCGTTCAGCCGACAATTCAGCCGCTGGCGCAAAATGGAAACAAAAGCGGCGCATACTGATAAATGTTTGACGCTGTTTATCAGTTTTACCAACCCCATCGGAAGGTGTTTCATGGTCGCATTCGATCGCAACCCGCAAGACTTTAAGTATCTGCGCCTGCTTTCGAGACAGTTTCCCACCGAGCAATCCGCATTTACCGAGATCATCAACCTCTCGGCCATCCTCAACCTGCCCAAGGGCACCGAGCATTTTATGAGCGACGTGCATGGCGAGTACGAAGCCTTTATGCACATCCTCAACAACTGCTCGGGCGTCGTGCGCGAGCATGTCGACGAAATTTTTGGCGACACGCTCTCCTTTGACGAAAAGGGCGAGCTGTGCACGCTCATCTACTACCCGCGCGAAAAGATCGACCTGGTCCGCAGCCAGCGCGAGGACTCGCCCACCTGGTACAAGACGATGCTTGACCAGCTCATCATGGTCGCTCGCTCGCTTTCAAGCCGCTACACGCGCTCCAAGGTGCGTAAGGCCATCCCGCGCGACTACGCCTACATCATCGACGAGCTGTTGCACACGCACCCGGACGAGAACAACTATCGTGTGCGCTATCACGAGCGCATCGTGGAGTCCATCCTGGAGACCGCCAGCGCCGACGACTTTATCGAGTCGCTCGCCTCACTCATCAAGCGCCTGGCCGTCGACCACCTGCACCTGGTGGGCGATATCTTCGACCGCGGCGGCGGCGCGGCCAAGATTATGGACCGCCTGCTCACCTACCATTCGCTCGACATCCAGTGGGGCAACCACGACCTGCTGTGGATGGGTGCTGCGGCCGGTGAGCCCGCCTGCATCGCCACGGTGTTGCGCAACAACCTACGCTATGACAACTACGAGATCCTCGAGAACGATTACGGCATCTCGCTGCGTGAGCTTGTCGCCTTTGCCGATGCAACCTACACCGCCGGCGAGTCCATCACCCCGCTGATCAAGGCCATCAACGTGCTGCTCTTTAAGCTCGAGGGCCAGATTATCCAGCGCCACCCCGAGTTCGATATGACCGATCGCCTGTTACTCGACAAGATCGACCACGACACCGGCACGGTCACGCTCGCCGACGGCAGCGTGTGGCCGCTCACGACCAACGACTTCCCCACCGTCGACCCGGCAGACCCCTACACACTCACGCCCGAAGAGCAGCACATCATCGACAAGCTCGTGTCCGAGTTTGTCACCGCCGATCACCTGCATCGCCATATCGATTTCCTCTATTCCCATGGCTCGATGTACAAGGTCGCCAACGGCAACCTGCTCTTCCACGGCTGCGTTCCGCTCAACGAAGACGGCACCTTTAGCAGCATGAACTGCTTGGGCACCTGGCACGCTGGCCGCGATTATCTTGATTTTTGCGACCACATCGCCCGCCGCGCCTGGCGCATGGGCGACCGCGACGCTCTCGACTGGATGTGGTACCTGTGGATTGGCTTTAACTCGCCCGCCAGCGGACGCCTGGTGCGTACCTTTGAGCGCGCCTATATCGCCGATAAGAGCACCTGGGTCGAGCCGATGGACCCGTACTTTACGCTTACCAAGTCGCCCTCGGTCTGCGACGACATCATACGCGAGTTTGGCGTCGTGCCTATGGCATGTTCGCCGACCGGCCACATCATCAACGGCCACACGCCCGTTAAAACCACCAAGGGCGAGCAGCCCATCCGCGCCGAGGGCAAGCTGCTGGTCATCGATGGCGGCTTCTGCCGCGCTTACCATCCCAAGACGGGTATCGCCGGCTATACGCTCATCTCGAGCTCGCGCGGCTGCCGCCTCAAGTCGCACCGGGCCTTTACGACGGTTGCCGAGGCACTCACGCGCAACGTGGACATCGAAAGCGAGACCAACCGTTTTGACCAAGCAGACCGTCGCCGCATGGTGAGCGACACCGATTCGGGAGCCAAGATCCGCGGCCAGATCCAGGACCTGCGCCAGCTCCTCGATGCATATAGAAACGGTGCTATCGAGGAGCGCGCCTAGCACCACCCGCGGGGATTGGCTAAACTTGCTGAGTTTGTCATCCCCGCGGCGCTTCGGCGCCAGCTTAAGGCAGGTACCATGCAAAAGCTCCTTGCGCAGATCATGAAATTTGGCGTCGTCGGTGTCATTGCCACGGTTATCGACTTTGGCATTATGAATCTGCTCCACTACGGTCTGGGCCTCAACATCCTAATCGCCAACACCAGCGGCTTTATCATCTCACTCATCTTTAACTACCTCGCAAGCATGAAGTACGTGTTTGCGCACAAGGAAGGCATGAGCCGCCGCCGCGAGTTCATCATCTTTGTCGTGCTGTCCGTAATCGGCTTGGCACTCAACGACGGTATCGTGCTGACACTCAACGCCGGCCTGGGACTCGAGGCCAATATCGCCAAGATCTGCGCCACCGCACTTGTCATGGTCTACAACTTTGTGACCCGAAAGATCTTCCTGGAGGGCGACGAGACCAAGTAACTCGCAACCTTACAGCCTTACGATGCCCATGGATGACGCGCGTCGAGCGCTGCGTTGTTCGTGGGCTTTGCTCGTTTACGGGAAGATTTGCAACGTTTGCGGATTACCTCTTGAATATTTGGCGAGTTCGTATAGTTCTTGCCAAAGACCTTACGTTTCCCATGCAAAAGCTCTAAAGTATCTCGTTGCTCGATTCGTCAACGCATTGGATGTGATTACGTGCGCAAGGCACTGGCACAACCTCATACCAAGCAATTCCTCAAGTTCGCTGTCGTGGGTCTTATCTCCTTTGGCATCGACTGGGGTATGCTCATTGCGCTCGTCGAGCTGTTCCACCTCGACTTTTTGATGAGCACCACGATCTCGTTTACCACGTCCGTCGTGGTCAACTACTGGCTCAGCATGAAGTACGTGTTCGACCACCGTGAGGGCATGAGCCGCAAGCGCGAGTTCACGATCTTCACCATCCTGTCGGTGATTGGTTTGGGCCTCAACGACCTGTACATGTTTGTGGGCGTCACGTTTTTGAGCATCGGCTACCAGGCCATGAAGGCCATCGCCACGTTCCTCGTCACCTGGTACAACTACTTCAGCCGCCGCTTCTTCCTCGAGGGCGCACGGTCATAGTCGATTCACTATTTGCTTGAATGTATAACCGGTTGGAATTCCCGTTCCAACCGGTTTTTTTGTTTGCAGAGAGACCCGGCGACCCAGTCCCATTCGCATGAAAAACGGGCGGTCCGGATGTTGGTCCGAACCGCCCGTCTGGCGCGCTATGTCGAGGCCTCTAGCCCGTTACGTAATACCAAACAACGTTGTCGCCATTGGAGAGAACGTAGTTACTGCAGGCCGTCATGGGCGTTGTGCCGTTGACGGAGTACATCCAGCCGCTCGTGCCGCCGTACTGTTTCTCGGCCAAACCACCAATCGCGGAGACATACGTACCGTACGACGAGCCATGTGCGTTGACAGAAAGGCCCAGCGCGCACAGGGCATCGTAGACGGTAGCGCCTTCGTTAAAGGTAAAGGTGCCACCAGAGGACACAGGATTGCCCACAGAGCTCGATGTGACCGAAACCGTCACCGTAACGTAGCTAGGCTGCTGCGAGCTGCCCTGGTCGCCAGTAGAGGCGTTGCCGTTATCGGGGGCAGAAGATGCCCCGCTGGATGAGGAGGAGGCGCCAGGCGTAGAGCCGGCCCCGCCAGAAGAAGTCGAGTTCTGAGAAGTCGACTGATTGCCGTCGGTCTTTTTATTGCTGTTCTTCTCTCCAGACTTCTTGCCATCCTTGTCTTCGGACTTTTTGCTATCCGAGCCCTTGTTTGATTCCTTGTCCGAAGACTCGGACTCCTTCTTAGAGTCAGATTTATCCGAACCCTTAGACTCGTCGTTCGCACCATCCGAAGATTTGGAATCCTTGGAGCCAGCTTTACCCGAAGCGACGGTCGAGTCAGACCCCTTGGCGTCCTTCGCGACGACGCTCTCCCCCGTCACGGTCTGAACGATCCAGTCAATGGACCAGGCGCCGCTCTCGGAAGGATGGACGAAGCCCAGCGATATGACAATTAGCGCAACGCACGCGGCGGTCAGGACGCCAGTAAGCGCCTTCCGTCGAGGGGCGGACGCCGCCGAAGCGGCGCCCTGTTGCTTTGCATCGTCGAACTGAATGAACGAGGAATTTGGTTGCTTGGGGTCAGCGTCCTTGGATTTATTGGACACAGCCCTCACCTACCGACGTTTGGTGAACACGAACACGCCGACGATGGCGAGACCGATGACGCCGGCGGCAACGCCAACAATGGCGAGCGGGTTGGCGCCAGTCTCCTGCTCGGAAGCACTAGAGGGCTTCTTAGCAGTGGTCGTAGAAGCAGCACCCGTATCGGACTTGGAATCGGACTTCTTGTCGGACTTGCTGTCCTTCTTGTCAGACTTCTTGTCAGACTTCTTCTCGTCCTTCTTATCGGACTTATCGGAGTCCTTCTTGTTGGGCTTGTTGTCCTTGGTCTCGGTCTTGGTCGACACCGTCGTCTTGGTCATCGGCTTATGACCCGGAGCGACAGCGCCGCCAGCCTGCTGGCCCTTCGTGCCGGAGCCGGAACCCGTGCCCGTGCCAGCGCCAGCACCGGAACCGTTGCCAGCGCCACCATTGCCGCCATTGGAGCCAGAACCGCCATTGCCGCCAGGGTTAACAGCATTCTTGGTCCACTTGGCATACAGCGTCAGATCGGCCGTCACCGGCGTACTGAAGTCATACGCCCGCGTGCAAGCCTCATCGGTGAACCAACCGCCGAAAGTGTAGCCATCGCGCGTCGGATCGGCCGGCTTGACCAGCTTGCCGTCGGCCGTAGCAACAAACTTAGTGTCGCAAGCAGACCCGCCGTTGGAATTAAAGGCAACCGTCCAAGACTCAACGGCCCCGAGCTTGAACAGCGTGCCCGAATCATTGATGTAGTACAGGCTGCCAGATGCATCGGCAATGACCGTAGAGTCACAGTACTGGTAATGGCCAGCCGCATCATAAATCTGCGTCGCCTCTGCATCACCGAGCGTATAGCGATACACGCCACCACCAGCAGAGTAGTTGACGTAATCCTTGCTATCCGCGCTGTTAACGGTGAAGTACACATAGGTCTTGCCGCCCTGAACACTCACCAGCGGAGTAGCAGCAATACCGTTGAGGCCAGCCGGCAGCGCCTTGCCGTCGGCAGCAGCGACCATCGTGGTCTTACCCGTCTTCAGGTTATAGAGAACCAGAGCAGAGCCCGTAGCCGTCTGTCCGCCGACAATCAGATTGTCACCAAACACCGCAGGGGCGCTCAGATTATTCGTAAGGCCCAGATCAACCGTCTTCTGTGCACTCAGCACACCCTTCGCCGAAAGCGAAATCACATGGAGCTTTCCGTCGTGCGTCATCTGATAGAAGGTCGAACCATTGGACGGATCGGCAATGCAATCGGCATTTGCGACAGCGCCGAGCTCCATGGTCGAAACGACATCGCCCGTCGTCTTATCAATGCACTTAAGCGTGCCCGCGCTCGTAGGAACGATGGCATACTTATCCGTCAAAGCCGCACCAGTCCAGTAATAGCCCTCGGAAGCGTCAATGTTCTGCCAAGAAACTTCGCCCGTGGCAATCTTAATGCGCATAAAGGAGCCGTTGCCGTAGGTCGCGTTGTAATTCTCGTCATACGAAATATCGACCGAGCCTACATAGACGTACTCGCCGTCCGAAACGACGGTGCAGGAGCTCTGCGTCAAGTCCGTCAAACCAGGCGACAGCCACTTGCAGATCAGCTTGTCTGCAGTAATCGCCTGGACCGCACCGCCGTTGAGCGGAACGATGATAAGGCCATTGGTATAGATCGGGCGAGAGGTATAGCTCACCTTAGAGGCAAGCGGCGCAGAGGCAACCTTTTTGCCCGTGGACGAATCGATCTTAATGAGCTCGTTCTCGGTCGCGATGTACACAAAGCCGTTAGCGATGACAGGCTCGCTGCAGTTGGCATACTGCTGGCCAGACTCGGCCTTCCAATCGAAGGCCCACTTAAGACCGGCGGCCTGCGCAGGCGTCTTGGCATCCGTTACGGTCGAACCGTTGCCACTGTTGCCGTAGCCGGCCCACTCGGCATCCCAATTAGGAGTCGTCGCACTCGGGTCCACGACAATCTTGTCGGGATCGGGCATGGGCGATTTTTCGGTGGTGTAGGCAAATGTAACCTTGTCGCCGCTCTTGAGCGTGACCTGGTTGGCACAGAGGGATGAGGACTCTCCGTTGATATACAGATGCCAGTATTTACCGGTCGCACCATCATAGCCGTAAGACTTGTCTTCGAACGGCGAAGTAATGGACCAGTATGCACCACTCTGGGAGGCCTTGTAATCAATGCCCTTCGCCTTCAGAACCGTCTCAATAAGGTCCTGAGCCGTAGAGCCTTCGGGCAGGGAAACATTGCTTGCCGAGCCCCAGCGAGTATTGTTGCCGTTGACATCGGGGCCGATGATATCGGCGGATCCAAGCACCTGACCAGGGAGGGCATCGCTGTCGCCAGCATACATAAAGGTGACGGCGTCACCCTCATGGAGCTCGTAGGCACCAGCGCCAACGTCGGCGAACTTGTACTTTGCGTCGGACTTGCCCTTTACGTAGAAGCGCCAATAGCTATTGGTCGCAGCATCAGAGCCACAATAGGTCTTACCGTCAAGCGGCGAGGTAATGCCCCTAAGGTACCAACCCCAAGACTCTTCTGTAGCTTTGAGTTTAAGACCAGTCTGCTCCAACAGGTCCTTAGCAGTAGAGCCCGCCTTGAGACTCGTCTGGCCCGTCGAAGCCCAAACCTGCTGCTTGCCGTCCTTGTCCTTGCCAAGCACCTGAACGGAAGCATGGACAGAATCGGACGGCAACTGGTCTCCCCAGCCACCGTAGAACCACGTGACGGTATCGCCAGCATGGATGGTGACATTGTCCGCCGTATAGTCACTCGACTTGCCGTTGATAAACAGCTGCCAATAGGTCGAATAATCTTGGGGCGTACCCAGCTCAACACCGTTGTACTTAAGGCTCAGAATGAAGGAGCCCGCAGCAACGGCGTCAATATCATTCGCCTCAAGCGCGACCTTCGTAAGATCAAGCGCGCTCGAACCGGACGTCACCACATACTGCGCGTTGTCGACCCAGGTCTGAGTCTTGCCCTGGGCATCGCGACCAATGACGGTCACATTCGCAGCAAGCTGGTCCTTAACGACAGGGGACGCGCTACCAGCCGTATAGGCAAACTCAATCTTCTGCCCCTGGGTGAGTTTGACGCTGCTCGCGCCAACCGAGGAAGACGCGCCGTCGACGAACAGCTGCCAGTAGGCATGAGTCGTCGGATCGTAGGCAAGCGTGCGGCCATCGCTCGGGGAGGTGATGCTTTCGAGGTAGAAACCGTATGCCGTGTTCGGATCGTACTTCGCCTTGAAGCCCGTCTTCTCCTGCAGCTTAATGAAGGCATCCGCAGCCGTCGCGCCCTCGTCGAGCTTGAGCTGCGTAGGCGCCACCCAGGTCTGAGCCTTGCCGTCGGCATCGGTGCCGATAATCGAGAACGAGACCTCGATTTGCTTCTTGACGACATCGCCAGTTTCTGTCGGGTTCTCTGTCTGGACGGCAGCCGCGGCGGCAGATCCTGCTTGGCCAGCGGATGCCGTCGAAGACTGCTCGCTCGTGGCAGGGCTCTCCCCCGTCGCCGAGCCTTCGTCGCCAGTTGCTGCCTCTGTAGTGGCGGCACTAGCTGCAGGCGCGCTCCCGGAATCCGAAACCTCGGCGCCGCTCTGCTCAGCGGTACCGCCCGCAAGCGCTGCGTCCTCGCCTGGCGTCGTAGCCTGAGCCACAGCGTCGGTAATGCCCTCGGCGCCCTCGGCCCACAGCTGAGACGGCGTGGTGCTAAAGGCCATCGCGAAGGCCAGGAATGCCACCAGGCCGCGCTTGGCTACGCCGCGCGCAATTGCGCCACGGCGATGCGAGACGCGCTGGCGCTCGTCCTCAAACATATCCATTTGTCTCCTACTGTCTGTACTTGGAGCGTTGCCTTGAGACTGCCCCACGTCATCGCGCATGTTGCGCTCGAGTTCCCCCATCGGGGTCCCCCTTCCCTCCAGAGCCCTATGCACACCGGCGGCAAAAGCCGCAGCCGCATGCAAGACGGGAGGCGATCCGACTTAACCTTAACGACTCGGGCACGTCGTCCGATCTGCGACGCGAGCATCCCGAGCCAAGAGGAATTACGGTTACTGGTACAGCTGGGGACTTGCACCCCGATTCTCCCAAATGCGCAGGATAACCGCGCATTCGTGCGTCTCCGCACCACCATCTAGGCCATCGATTATTACCGTCAAAATGGTATCACGCAAAAGGGCCTCGTACGCAGGCGAAGCCCAAGGTAAAAGCTATTGTTCGCGATAGGAAAATGCGGTGACGGCCGCAGCCTCTAATGCTTGCCGCCGTGACTGTTGAGCCAGATATTGCGGCCCAGCATAAGCGCCAGCACCAGCGCGCTCACGTAGCCCATAAAGCCAATGACCGGGATACCAAACACAACCGGCTCGATGCGCGCGTAGTACACCACCGACGAACCGATAAACAGGCCAGCAATCACGATTGCCATCGACATGCGGTCGATAATTCCGCCCAGCTGTCGCAGCGCCTTATCGCTGCTCATGATCTGCGTGTTCACCTTAAGCTGGCCGCGCGTAAGCATACGCGAAGCCAAGCCCAGATACTCGGCCGCCTCGAGCGAGCCTTTTGCCGCGCGATAGCTGCTCGCGGCAAGATCGCGGCTCATCTCGCGCATGCGGGCGTAGGTGCTCTTCTCGTTTTTGATGTGCGTCTGGATGATCTGGATCATGTTGACGTTGGGCATGTACTCGGTCAACAGGCCCTCGAGCGTCACCATGCCGCGGGCGAACATCGTCACCACGCTCGGCAGCTCAACGTCATTTTTGCGCGCGAGGTTTAACAGCGAAGTCAAAAACTCGCCGATATCCAGGTCTTTAAGGTCGAGCCCGGCAAAGTCGGCAACAATAAAGTCCAAGTCGGACAAAAAGGCCGAATGGTCAAGCTCGGCCGAATCGCCGCGCGTCACGGCAAAGCGCATGAGCGAATCCTTGAGCTTGGGCACGTCACCCTCGGCCACGGCGAAAATCATGTCTTTGACGATACCGCGGTCATGGCTCGACATACGTCCGACCATACCCAAGTCGATAAAGTAGACAATACCGTCCTTGAGGATGATGTTTCCCGCATGCGGGTCGGCATGGAAAAAGCCGTCGTCGAGCACCTGCGTCGAGTAGTCCTCGACAATCGCGGCACCGATCTTTTCCAAGTCATAGCCCTCGGCCACTAAGCGTTCAGGATCGGCGATCGAAATGCCGTCGACGTAGTCCATAACCACCACGTGTTCGGTGCACAGGTCCAGATAGGATTTAGGGCACGTCACGCCATGAACGCTCTTATGGAACTCGTAAAAGTCATTGAGGTTTTTGGCCTCGGCCAAAAAGTTGGTCTCCTCGCGAAACGAGGTCCACAGCTCCTCGACCACGCCGTGCAGGTCAACGAATTGATCGGTGTTGACGAACTTGGAAACGATACGCACCACCGAGCGGATGATATCGATGTCCTGCGCCATAACCTGCTGCGCACCGGGGCGCTGCACCTTGACGGCCACGTCCTCGCCCGTCACCAGACGAGCGCGGTGCACCTGCGCGAGCGATGCGCTACCAAGCGGATTGGGGTCGATCGCATCGAACATCTCCCCCAGTCGCAAGCCGTATTCTTCCTCCAGACAGCTGAGTACGACCTCGTACGGCACCGGCTCCACGTCGGAGCGCAGACGACGCAGCTCGTCGCAAAAGCGCTGCGGCAGAATCTCGGACCGGTTGGCCAAAATCTGCCCCATCTTGACGAACATGGGGCCGAGTTCCTCGAGCAGGCGGCGCAAACGAACCGGCGTGAGGTTATCCCACACGCGGTACTTTTTGACCAGGCGAACAATCTGCCCAATGCGTTCGCGACGACCCGCCGGCGTGAGCTGGTATTCCTCGTCCGGCGCCATCGCGTCGGGCTCCTCGGGCACCATATCGACAGCGCGCGGCTTCTTGCGAGCGCCCGAGACGGCGGCGTCGACCTCATCGACAACCGCCGCCTCGTCACCCAGAGGATCTAGATTGTTGTAATCGGTGGTGGAATCTGCCATCTGCGCTGCTACTCGGCCTCTTCGGTGTCCTCTGCATCGTCGGGCTCAACGGACTCGACGGGCACCGAGGTCACGTTGTCCTCGACCGAATCGACGATGTCGCGCACATGGGCCAGGAAGGCCGTGCGCTCGGGGGCGGTCATAACGCGGACGCGGGCAAGGATGAGCTCGTCGAGCACGCGCTGGGCCGCGGTCTCGCCCTGCATGCCCAAGCGCTCGGTCAGATCGGAGATGGTACCGCCGGCCTGCTCGAACATGTCGGACACACTGCGGGCGATATCGGGGGTGGCGGTGTCCTTGCGGACCTGCTCGCCTTTGGTGTTAAGGTCGTCGAGGACCTTCTTGCCGCCTTCGACAGCAACGGCGGCAGCGCCAAAGCCCACGTTAATGGCGCCGTTAACAAGCTGATCGAGTTTCATAACCATGGTTGTCTCCAATCACAAACAACTGCATTGGCGTTCTTGTACCCAAGATTGAGCGAAAGCGACAAAGCGTTTTAGCGCTATTCGATCGACGGGAAACCCTTACCTCACGTTGTCGTTCATCGCAAAAGAGTTCTTCATGGCGCAGCTCGTGGTGTAGAGCACCTTGCCCAGCAGGGCATCGGTCTCTACGCGAACACGCTCGGCAAACTCCTCGTTGGCGCGTGCAAGTTCGGCAGGCACCTCGGCCTCGGGCAGAGCGGCTACGGCAGCATCGACGTCATGGATCTGCTTGTGGCCCATGCCACCGACCTTCTCCTGGTAGTCCTCCACGGCGCGGCCGCACTCATGAAAACGGACGTCGGCCAGCGCGCCGATCAGGCGGTTGGCCCAGTAGAAGTTTTCGGACGTCACGCGAGACTGCGTGTCGGCATAGTACTCGGGCATGGTCTCGACATTGGCGTACAGCGGCACGAGCGCGTTAAACGAGTTGGAGCCAAACGCCATCCACTGCACGGCACGGTAGGCCGGCTGCGCATAGGGGCGCAGCTGCAACACGGCAAGCTGGCTGTTGCGGTTGATGCCGATGGGGCGATAGGCGCCGCGCGTGGCGGGCGTACCCTTGCTGCCGTAGCAGTCGTACTCCGTGCCCTGGTAGTGGCTCGAGAGTACGTACTTGATGTCCTCGATGGTCACCTTGCGCTCGGGCACGCGGCTCCAGGGGATATCGTCGCTCTCGGGCGTGTAGTCGGCGTCGGGGCCATCCCACACGTCGCTGGGGTTGAGACAGCGCTGCATGTACCACGCGCGCGGCGTGTTGTAGACGTGGTCGCTGTCGCTGTGCGAGCCAAAGGCCTCGCGCGGGTTAAAGACCGCAGCCGGGCCGTCGCCCTCGACGCCCAGCGTCAGATCCAGATGCCACTCGGCCATCCAGGCGCGCAGGTCGGCAGAGCACATGTGATCGGCCTGGGCGCCCTCGGCGTCATCCAGATCAAAGCTGTCGATACCCAGCTGGTTGGGCATGGTCACATAGGCGTCATCGAGCACACGCTTGGCAATCCAGTGGTGACCGCCGATGGTCTCGAGCCACCAGATCTCGTCCACGTCGCTAAAGGCGATGCCGTTGTTCTCGTAGGTGCCGTAGCGCTCGAGCAGGTCGCCCAGGATACGAACGCCGTCGCGGGCGGACTTAGCGTACGGCAGGACCAAGGTCACCATGTCCTCCTCGCCCAGGCCACCAGGCTGCGCCGGCACATAGCCGTCCTCACCCTCGTTGCCCTTGGCGGGCACGTAGTCCACGAGTGGGTCGGCGCCGCGAACGCGCTCATTGGTGGTGAGCGTCTCAGTTGCGGACATGCCCACATTGAGCTCGTTGAAACCGGCCTCGGCCCAGATGCCGTGGCCCGGAACAACATCGGGGACGCTCGTGTAGCGCATGGGATTATCGGGCAGCTCAACGGTCAGGTGACTCAGGACGCTCGTGTAGACGCGCGGCTGCTCGTCGGGATGCACCACGCGCATACGCTTGGGCTCAAACACCCCGTTGGACGAGTCCTCGTTACGCGCGACCAGGGTCGACCCGTCGTAGCTTGCGTTTTTACCGACCAGAATCGTTGTGCACGGCATGCGCATCCTCCTTGAGTGAAGAAATCAAACGATAACAGTGTATCGCTTCGGCGCAGAAAGGGCGAAACCACGGCCCCTCGAGACCCCCTCGGGACCTCTGTGGTCAAAAAATGCCAAATATGAGTACTGTCACCAATTTAGTAGCAGCAAATTTCCTTGTAATGAGTGCCGAAAATCCCTATTTGTCCAAAAGCGAGACCGCGTTATTCCCCATAGGTTCAATAAAATGGGCTTCCTAACGATAATGGATATCGCTAGGAAGCCCAAATGTCATAAAACATATGTGACCATCTTGACAGCAGTACTCATATTTGGCATTTTTTGACCACGTGGTATATAGCTAACCCCTCAAGCAGCCCAAAACACCTATTTCGATGCACGCTCCGCCGCCTCAATCACGTGTTTGGCGAGAATCGCGGTGGTCACAGCCCCCACGCCGCCCGGCACGGGCGTGATGGCGTTAACGACCGGCTCCGCAGCATCAAAATCGACGTCACCCACCAGCTTGCCAGCGTCCTCATCCCAGTTAATGCCAACATCGATGATCGTCTGGCCCTCGCGAACGGCATCCGCGCCAATCGTACGCGCGCGTCCAACGGCGGCAACCACAATGTCAGCCGCACGGCACTCGGCAGCAAGGTCGCGCGTATGCGTATGGCACGTCGTCACCGTGGCATTGAGAGCCGTAAGCATGGCGGCAACGGGACGGCCAATCACCAGCGACCGACCAACGACCGCGACCTTGGCCCCATCCAGCTCAACACCGTAATGATCCAGCAAAGCAAGCACGGCTTCGGCTGTGCAGGGGGCAAAACCCTCGCCGCGTCCCGAAAGCGTGGTGAGCAGCGAAGCCGGCGTCATGGAGTCAACGTCCTTGGCGGGATCGAGCGCTGCGGCGACGGCGTTCTCGTCAAGGCCGGCGGGCAGCGGGCGGAACATCAGACAGCCATGAACAGCCAAGTCGGCATTAATGCCCTCGATAGCCGCCAGCAGCTCGTCCTGCGAGACGTCGGCAGGAAGCAAAACGCGACGAGCCTCGATGCCAACCTTTTCGCAGCGTTTAAGAGCGCCACGCTCATAGGACAGGTCGTCCTCGCGCTCGCCCACACGAACAATGGCCAGCGTCGGCGCAACGCCGCGTTCGCGCAAAGCAACGCAGCGAGCAACGAGCTCCTCGGTCAAAGCGCGAGCAACGGGAGCACCCTTCAGCAGTTCAGCCATGGCTATCCTCTCTTCCTCGCAGCGTCGGAGGCGCGGCGCGCCAGCGCATCGGCGCGCGGCAACCATGTGTCGAGCAACTCATCACACGCCGTCTCGAGCTCCTCAGCACGAGCGCGATCTTTCATAGACGTGGTGTTCGCAAAGAGCGTCAAGCTCGCGCCCTGCATAGCGGCACGGCAGAACACGGCGCCGCACGCCACATCGGACAGCAGCTGACGCGAACCCTTGTCGGCCATGTCCTCGAGCAGCGCCAGCGCACGCCCGCAGGCATCCATAATGCGATACGGCGGCAGAGCGGCCACATGCAGCGCATCCTGAATCGCGGTTGCTCGAGCCGGATCGTCACGCGGAATACCGTACGCCGTGGACACCTGCCCGTAGGCACGAACGTCCTCGGCAACCAACTCGACAAGCTCCTGGGACAGCTCATCAGCCTGGGCAAACGCACGCGTCAGGTCATCCGCACGATCAGCAAGCGCGGGATTGGTCGCACCGTAGCGGGCAACCATTCCGCACAGCGAGGCGCCCAGCGCGCCCACAAAAGCGCTCGCGCTGCCACCACCGGGAACCGGCTCGCGCGCGGCCAGCGCCTCGGCAAAACCGCGACAGGTTTTATCCATCATCTCTTGGCTCATACGCACACGCACCTTCAAGTCATATATATCGGTCGGGCGGCCGACGCCGGCCGACCGCATCGATCACGTAATGGTGCTAAGTCTAGCCCATAAGTACGCGAGCGTCAGCGCATCTGGCCATCGCGGATTTCTATGGCACGCGATAGGCGTCGACAACGCAAGCATGGGACACATGGCCCACCTTTCGAGACTTCCGGACGTCACAAACTGGGGCATATCTATAAACAAGGAACCTGTTGGGGCAACGCCCGCGTACACGCGCCCCTTTTAAAACAACGGGCACCCAACCCCGGGGAGGGCCGACAGCATCGGCCCTCCCCTCTTTTGGACCCGCGTATATTGCCACTTGTCGGCGCAATTCCAGCCCCCAGAATGGGACACATGGCCCACCAGAACGAGCCGCTCGCGCGTACAGTAAAGGCAGGTAATCCATGGGCGGTTACAGATCGAGGAGGACACGACCATGAAAAAGAAGGCCTTTGCGATTCTCACCCTCTGCATAAGCCTCTTAGCCGCAGTCTCCCTAGTGGGCTGCGGTGGCAGCGGCGGCGCTACCGGAAGCGGCGGTGGCGGCGGAGCAGAAAAGCCAGCCGTGGATATGAGGACCGATTTCATTTGGTTTAAGGTCGAGGTCCCCGAGGGCGTCGAGATCACCGACGTCGCAGGCGACACGGCCGATAGGGCCCAGTTTAAGTTCACCGAGAGCGAGCACGCCAGCGACCGCTTCATCCCCGTCTTCGATCCTGACAAGAACGCCGACGAGCTGTTCGACTACGAGGCAAAGTGGAAGGCCAACTCCGGATGGACCGAGAGCGATCCCGTTAAGTACAACGGCAAGACCTGGCGCAGTGCCTACTTTACGCACTCGGGCGGCGTGACGACCGAGCACTTCACCGACGTTGACGGTGGCAGTGTGTATGTGCGCATCGACAACGTCGAGGAACACAAGGACGCCGTCGAGACCATGATGAAGTCTCTGGAGTTTGCCGACGACATCGCCGAGGCCAAGACCGAGGCCATGGACGTCAAGCTCGACGATATCGAGATCAAGCGTTAAGCGACTGGCGAGTGCAGCGGGAAACACAGGCGCAGTGCAAACAAGCGACGGTACCCCAGAGCTTCGTACCCAGGGAGGGCCGGTAAACCGACCCTCCCTTTCTTATGCCGGTAGCCAACGAACGCGAGGATGCCGGACGCCGGAACCGCTCCAAATGTAGCAACAGTACGAAAACGACAAGCACCCCAACACGTCCGCCCGCCGATTTATTGCGCCGCGCAGACAATTAAACCAGCATCTTTAAACATCTGAGCAGTATAGTGACCAAAACTATCGCATAACCGCACTCTACGAATGGAGAAGTTATGACCGAACACCGCGCCATCAGCCGCCGAGCATTTACGTTGGGCCTTGGACTCGCGGCGTTGTCGCCACTTGCAAGCCTGCCCGAAACCGCCATGCTGGGCATTAGCCCGCGGGCAGCCTTTGCGGACAGCACGGCCGGGCCAGCAGTCAGCCTCGACAATTTCGTCATTCGCCTTCGCCCCGCGGGCTATTTTCGTACCGCAAGCGTTAACGAAGACGGCAACGTCATCGGCAACGTCTGCCATCTGTTTAATGACGGCACGTCCAGCAAGCTCATCCTTGAGAACGTAACGACCAAGAATGACGATACAAACTGGTATGCTATCCGCACCTTGCTCAATTTCGAAGAGCATAAAAAGACGGGCTACAGCATTTGGTCGGTCGATGGCGACTCGGACAAAGACGGAAAGGTCATCCACGTATGGAGCGGCGAGTATGACAACAAGCCCAGCCGCGCTTTTGCGTTCGAGCGGCAATCAAACGGAACCTATATCATCCGAGACCGCACGGTCGAGAAAGAAACCGAGAAAAAAGACATTAAGTACCTGGCAATAGAATCGAACGGCGAAGACCAGGACAACAATAAGATCTGCCATAAGAGTAAGAGCATTCCGTGGGAGCTCGAACTTATCGGTTACGACATGAAAAAGAACGATGCCACGGTTAGCAGCCTCGACTGGATCACGTACAGCAGCTACGTCGATGGGCCATGTTGGATGAAATACGTCGACGACAACAAGTTCCTCGACGAGCTGAGCATCCCGGGTACGCACGATTCGGGCACCTGTAGCGTGGACAACGACACCGAGCCCCAATCCTCGCAAGTAAAATGCCAGCAGGATTACATTCCCACGCAGTTGCTCGAGGGCATTCGCTATTTTGATATCCGGCTCGGAAAGGGCGACAACCCTGGCATCTGCCACGGGGATTTCTACCTATTCAAAAAAGACGGGGACTATCTGCATCTCTCCGATGTCATCGGGTACTTTAAAACGTTTTTGAACGAAAACCCGACAGAAGCGCTCATCATGCTTGTATCACGAGGCAACGACGAGGCTACCGACGAAAGTGTTACGACGGCTTTCGCCAAGGTTTTGGACGACAACCCCAAACTGTTCTATACGTCGAGCCGAATCCCCACGCTACACGAGGTGCGCGGAAAGATCGTTCTGCTGCGTCGATTTAGGCTCGCCGGCAACAGTGTAAGCGGCCACACGTGGGGCCTCGACCTTACCGAATGGGATGACAAGATCAAGGCTCACTCCGACAGCGCCACTATGTGTCTCGTCCAAGACGCGCGGGGCTTTGAAGCCGCGGGGGAAACAGGCGATAAAGAGCCCTATTGCACCAAGGTATACGCCCAGGACAAGTACAAACTCACGGGAACCGACAAGCTCAGCTGGGTCGATAATGCGCTGAAGGAAACGTCCGGGCGCACGCGCAACGAGGTAGATGTCGAGGACGATAACGGGGCCAAGGAGAAAGTCCTGGAGCGTTGCTGGTCTATCAACTACACCAGCTGCACGGGCTTGTCGCACGGAGGCAATCCTTTTACCTCGGCACGAGTAGTCAACGAGCATCTGTATAAGAGCCCGTACATCAATCCCAGCGGCATCGAGGATACAAAGTCAGATTACCTCAAGCACATTGGCATCATCGCATCCGACTTTGTTGATGCGGCGCTGGCCCGGAGCATCTATCAGCGCAATTACGATACGGAGCACAAGCAGACGGCTTCGTACTATCTCCCGTACTATCTCCCGACCCGCATGCGCATGACGTACGGCGACTCGCTGAGCGATGCCTCATTCCAGGATGGCAAGACCGTTGGCGAGGGTCATTTCCGCCTTGCCGACAGCAGCAACGCGCTCAACGCGACAGCTTCGGGCCATGCGTTTGCCATTGAATACGTGGATGTCGACGCCCTGGGCAACGAGACCGTTACGGGGCTGCAGGGCTCTGTGCCCATCGATATCGATCCGCTCGCGCTGACGCCCCATTTTGAGGGACTCGAAGGCCTTAAGGCCGGCGAAGACGTGCGCGCCAAGATTGCGGCATCACTCGAGGGCAAGCTCGAAACCGACGCCTGCACCGCCCAGCTCGAGTTTGTGCACGACGCGGACGGCGCTCCGGGCACGGCAATGGCCGAGGGCGAGGCATTTGCCGCGGGGACGTATTGGGTGCGTGCGAAAGGTCTGTTGGGCGACGCGGCGCAAAACTACACGCTCGCCAGCGATGGAGCCGCAAGCTTTACCGTAGCGGCCTCGGGCAGTGCAGGCGGCACCGGTAGCGGCACGGGTTCCAACGCAGACGGCGCCGACAAGAACGGCGGCGGCAACAAGAGCAAGGGCTCGACCGGAAAACTCGCCGGCGCGGCGATGCTTGCCAATGACCGCGAAAACGTTGGGGACGACAGCGAATAGGCAAGCCCGCCTTTTAGACACATCGACTCAATTGGGGGGGCGCAGAATACCGTTCTGCGCCCCGATTTTTACCTTAGCCCGAACACCGTTATCGGCTACATCACCATGTTCAGCGCATTCACGAACTCCTGAGCTTGGGAGCGGCTGCTCAGACTAAAGACACAGGCAGTCAACAGCCTGTTACGTAGGAAAACGTCGCGGCCCTTGATCCTGCTGACCCCCGTAATGTCCTTAAGATAAACAATCTCGGTGTGCTTGCCACCAAAAGTGCCCTTCTTGAGCACCTCGATGCGGTTAAGGTAGATCTTGACGTCTTTAAACCTACCCGAACCTTTGTCCTGGAACAGCAGCGTGTTGTTGTCCATACGCGTCACTCCCGCGGGGTTCGCTAAAACTGCCTCTATGGTCACATTTTAACCACCGCAAGGCCCCATGCGATGATGTCAGACAGCACAGCAATTCGTGTCCGCGCGAGGCTTTAAGATAGGTATGCTCAGCTGCATCGATGCGACCGGAATATTCTAGGAGCACGCCTCGTATTATTCGCCATTAGAGGAGGTCTTACCTGGTTTACGTATGGGAATTCGAGTTCTTTGATTCGGACGGCATTGAACTTCCCGTGCCAGACTTCGGACATGAGCCGCGACACGGCGGCAAGATTATCGCTGTAGCCGTCAACCGCGAACTCGGCGACATTCCCGCCGTCACCGCAGTGGATGCCGCGCGTATGCTCGGTGTTAGCTCAGCACGGGTGTCACAACTGCTAAATGCAGGACTGCTGGATTCATGGAAGGATGGCACCAAGCACATGATGTCCAAAGCCTCCATCGAGGCACGACTCGCCGATGCACCAAGGGTGGGACGCCCCAAAGAGGCCCCCGTTGCCGTGTAAGGCGATGCCGCTGTGGGCTTTCATCACCTGACATGCATGGCAGCCAGGAACGCTCGATTCGGGACTCACTGCGCCCCGAATCGAGCTGGGCCCATTGCTGCAGGCTGATTCGCATCCCCGATCCCAAAAAGACAGAAGCGCCACTTGCTTCGTTGAGCCCCAACATCCGACCCCGGCTCCCCCTCGTATCCCCAGCGGCATTTCAACTCCAGGACATGTCGCGATCATGCCCGGTCATCCATGCAAATGGACACCACTCTAACACTGGGGTCAGATATCCCCCGCTGCGGCGTATAGGGTAAAATCTTGTCTGCCGCGGAATCCGCCTGCGGGCAACGCTCCGATCTCCGATTGGGGTGAAGCCTATGAACTTGTTTCTTGAAATCCTGCGCCTCTCGATGTACGCGACCGGCATTGCCCGGAACCTCTACGCGATCTGGCGGGAATATAAGCAGTAACGGATAGCGAAGGGAGTCATAGAAAAGGGCCGGTTGCAGCCGGCCCTAGACGATAATACCTGCGTTGCCCGCGTCTCCGAAGTTTAAGCGCTGAGGAGCGGGTTCCGCGGCACAACCTGATTTTACCCAGTGAGGCAGCTCTTTTGCAGCCGCTCCACTGTTTATTTACATCTGGCACCCTCAAACAATCAGACAGCAGCCCGCACTCCTGAGAGCCGCCCCGCACCCCCGGCCATCACGTTACGGCAACAACCGGCGCTACTCCCCTACTTCCCAAAGATCGCAGCGAACAAGCCCTTGCGTTTGGGCTTTTCCTCTCGGTAAGAACCCTCGACGGCGGCTGCCACCTGACGCGGCTGCTCGCCGTCTCCACGGCGCACAATCTGGTAGAGGAACGGCGATTTAACGTATTTGACCTCGACGGGCGTGGCGTGCACGGTGCTTTCACTGGACAGATGCAGGCTCGGGCTAAGCGGCGCCACGATATGCGTTTCGCGCTTGTCGCTAAACACCACCGCGGCCGCGCGGCCCGTCTGGCCGTTTACGGCAATGCGCACCTGCTCGCCATCGCGGCCGTCTGTCGCCGGACGATCGACAAAGTAGACCGGCACCATCACCAGGCCGTCCTTATGCTTGCGGGCCTTGCGCGCCCAGGTGCGGATGCTCTTTTTATTGAGCCCCAGTACAGCCTCGGCGTCGTTACCCGCAACGTCGAGCGCCAACTTATCAATGACCACCTGGTCCTTGGTAGATGCATCGACGGAGACGACGCGGAAGTCGCCTTCCTGCATGGCGGGATCGAACGGACCGACCTTGGCAAAGTCCCACGGCTCCAAAATGCCCATGAGGCGAACGTCCAGGTAGTTTGCTCTGGGGTATACCCAGTCGAGCACCTCGTAGTACACCAGGGTTTCCTTGCTCAGGCCCTTGCCCGGGAAGCTCGCCATCATGCGCAGGTCCGCCAGCGCCATGGGGAAATAGAAGAGCATCATGTCGTTTTGGATCGCATCTTCCACGTCGTGCCCGGCAAAGGCATCCGGATACTGGCGCACCAGCTGCAGCGCGTTGGCACGTGCCTGCTGCGGCGAGATTTCGCAGGGAATACCCTGATCCGGCACATACTCCGCACCCACGCCCATGGTCAGACGCTTGCTAAACGTCCCCGGCTTGAGCAGGTCGGCAATGCCGATCTTGTTGCCGCAGGACGGGCACTCAAACACGCGCTGGGTCGACTCGCCCTCAAAGGACGCACCACAGAAGGGGCAAGGAATGCTCACATGCGTGGCCTCTTGGAACTCCTGCGCCGTGCCGCGATCCTCCCACAGCAGATGTTCCAGGACCGACTGATTGCGCCAGTGCGAATTGAAGAAATACCAGTCCGGGTCCTCCGGGCGCTCGAGTTGCGACACATGCGTGAGCTTGAGCAGTCCATTCACCACCGTCAGCGGCGTATGGCGAATGCCCAGGGCGCTCTTGGGCTCCCCCGCATCAGCCTGCCACGGAACGACCGTGCCGCAATAGGCGCACTCAAAGCTGCGCTTAGCCTGGTGCGAGTACATAGGGCCGCCGCAGTTTTGACATTTAATGGCAAACATCTCGTCCATGGAAACGTCCTCCTTTGCACAGGGGCTGTCGACATTAAGTATGTCGAGCAAGCAGGCACATGCCCATACCCATGTGGCCCAAAATGGACCACCCAGGCAGACGAGAAGGCTCGCTCGTTAGCACCGGCAGACTATTGCTGCATTTTCTGAGCATCGGTGCACGGCGCCCCCGCGCAAGCTACACTATCCCCTTAAACATGATTGTGAGGACGACCGCTATGCTATTTGTAAATCGGCTGGTACATACGCTTGTTCCCGGCAGCGAGAGCGAGCCGGTCGATGCATCTTGCCGCACCAACGCGGGCTTTTCCGCAAGCCTCGTCTGCATTGGCCTCAACATCACCCTGTGCCTGGCCAAGGGCATCGCGGGCCTGCTCGCCGGCTCCGTCTCCCTCATCGCCGACGCTTTCAACAACCTCTCCGATGCCTCGAGCAACATCGTGAGTCTGCTCGGGTTCCGCCTTGCCAGCCGCCCGGCAGACGAAGGCCACCCCTATGGCCACGGTCGCTATGAGTACCTAGCTGGCCTGTTCGTCGCCGTCCTGGTTTGCGCCGTCGGCATCAATCTGATCCTCGAGTCGGTCACTAAGATCATCAAGCCTTCCCCCACTGCATATTCGGTGCTCTCCTTAGCCGCCCTCGTCTTGTCCATGCTCGTTAAGCTCTGGATGGCAGCGTTCAACCGCACGCTGGGCGATCGCATCGACTCGGAGACGCTCATCGCCACAGCACAGGACTCCAAAAACGACGTCATCACCTCGGGCTCGGTCTTGGTGGCGGCGCTTATTTCGCAGACGACCGGCTTTGACCTCGATGGCTGGGCAGGCCTGGGTGTGGGCATCTTCATCTGCATCAGCGGCATGGGCCTAGTGCGCGACGCCATCAGCCCGTTGCTGGGGCAAGCGCCCGACCCCAAGCTCGTCCAGGCAATCCGCGACAAGATCATGTCCTATCCGCAGGTCCTGGGCACACACGACCTGATGGTGCACGACTACGGCCCCGGCCGTCAGTTCGCCAGCGCCCACGTGGAAATGCCCGGCGAGGGCGATGCCTTTGAGCATCACGAGATTCTGGACACCATCGAGCACGACATCAAGCGTCAGATGGGCATCGGCATCACACTGCACTGCGACCCCATCGCCACCACCGGCGACGACCTGCGCGGCTGGGTCAAGCGCGGCGTCATGCAGATCGATCCTGCGCTCTCCATCCACGACCTGCACGAGCACGACGGGTTCGTTTCGTTTGACCTGGTGCGTCCCGACGGCTTTGACATATCCGACGAGGAGCTGCTGGAGCTCGTCACGTGCATCGTGCACGAGCGCCGGCCCGATGCCTCATGCGTCGTTACGTTTGACTCGGGCTTTAGCTCGCCCGACCGTCCGGCCGAGCAGCTGTAGCCCACTTAACAGCTAGTTTCCCTGCGCGCCCGAGATGCCGTTTTGTAGGGCGTTCCAGGCATCCGTCGCCATGTCGCCCAAGTTCTGCGCGGTATCGCCCAGATTTTGTGCCGTATCGCCCAGCTCTTGCGCCTTGTCTCCCAACTCCTGCACCTTGTTGCTCAAGTCCTCCAGCGTATTGGAGCTCGAGCTGTCGGTACCGCTTTGGCCGTCGGACGAGTTGCCCGAACTGTTCTTGTGCGTGAGTTGAATTTCGAGGTTGCCGTTGTCGTTATAGTAGGCAGAAGTAACGACCCAGTTGGCATCGACGACGGGCGTTGAGCCATCATCAGTCAGGACCACGGCATTCGAAAGATCGGCGCCGCGCGACTTGAGGATCTTCTTGGCGTTGGACCAGTACTGCCCCGGGATATCGCTCAGATCGACGGTGCTAGACGAGGCGGACTCGGTTTGCTCGGCAGTGGCATCGGCCGTTGAACTCCCCCGCTTGTTGAGCATGCCCGACACGATGGCAAACACAATCGACAGCGCAAAGAAGATCGCCAGTACGATGAGGATCTTCTTGATCACGCTCGACGAACGCGACGGCTTCCTCTCCTCGTCCTCGCCATATTGCGGAATCGACTTGGGGTACTCGCGATACGGCTCGCGCGACTCGTAGCGAGGCTGCGCCGTGCGAGGCATATACGTCGTCTGCTGAGGCTGCGGAATGGGATTTTGCGGCAGGTCATCATAGGGATTCGGCGTCGAGGCAGCATAAGAATCCTGCGGCGCGTAATCAAACGGATCCGGAACTGCGTTGCCATAGGGGCCTTGCGAAGATGCAGCGTAAGAATCCTGCGCCGTGTCGCCATAGCCCATAACCCGGGTGGGCTCGGCAGAAGGCTGCGTCGCGGCGGGGTCGGCATAACCGGGGTTGGGAACAACGCAGGTCGCATCGGCGCTATCGCCAGCCTGCGCGGAACCGTAGCCGCCCATCACGGTTGTCTTGTCCTGATCCATGCAACGATTCCTTTCCGTCGCGCTTGAGCCTCAAGTTATCCATGCATTCTACCCGCGCAAAAGCCTATGATGGGCAGAGTCCGTCGGTATCTACAAGACATGCGCGGGCCTAAGGATCAAAAAGCCCCGCCGGGCCTTGGTAGGCGCGACGGGGCGGGCAAGCGGCTATGAGCAGCGAGCTTAGAACAGGCCGGTGATGTTGCCGTCGTTGTCGACGTCGATATTCTCGGCCGCAGGGACCTTGGGCAGGCCCGGCATGGTCAGAACGCTTCCAGTCAGTGCGACCACAAAGTGGGCGCCGGCAGAAACCTTGAGCTCACGCACGGTGATGCGGAAGTTCTCGGGAGCGCCCAGGGCCTTGGCGTTGTCGCTAAAGCTGTACTGCGTCTTGGCGACGCACACCGGCAGGTTGCCAAAGCCATTCTCGCGCAGCTCGGCGAGCTGGCGCTTGGCGGCCGGCGTAAAGTCAACGCCGTCGGCGCGGTAGACCTTGGTGGCAACGGCCTCGAGGGCATCAGCGACATCAGCGCCGTCCTCATAGGCAAACTTGAGCTCGCTCGGCTGCTCAATCAGACGCATGACCTCATCGGCCAAGTCGAGCGCGCCCTCGCCGCCCTTGGCCCAGACCTCGGAAAGCTTAACGTTGACGCCGAGCTTCTGGCACTCGGACTCGATGAGCGCAAGCTCGGCCTCGGTGTCCGTCGGGAATCGGTTGATGGCGACCACGCAGGGCAGACCATAAACGTTCTGGATGTTGTCGACGTGACGCAGCAGGTTGGGCATGCCAGCCTTGAGTGCCTCGAGGTTCTCCTCGTTGAGATCGGCCTTGGCGACGCCACCGTTGTACTTCAACGCGCGAGCGGTGGCGACGACCACGACGGCGTTGGGACGAACGCCCGTCATGCGGCACTTGATGTCCAGGAATTTCTCGGCACCCAGGTCGGCACCAAAGCCCGCCTCGGTAATGGCGACATCGCCAAAACGCATAGCCATACGCGTGGCCATGATGGAGTTGCAGCCGTGGGCGATATTGGCGAAGGGACCGCCGTGGACAAACGCGGGCGTGCCCTCGAGCGTCTGCACCAGATTGGGCTTGAGCGCATCCTTGAGCAGTGCGGCCATAGCTCCCTGGGCCTTAAGGTCGCGGGCGCGGACGGGCTCGCCGGCATAGCTATAGCCGACAACGATCTCGCCCAAGCGCTCTTTAAGATCGCTGATGCTCGTGGACAGGCACAGGATCGCCATGACCTCGGAGGCAACGGTGATATCGAAGCCGTCCTCGCGCGGCACGCCCTGGGCCTTACCGCCAATGCCGTCGATGACGTGGCGCAGCTGACGGTCGTTCATATCGACGACGCGCTTCCAAGTGATGCGCTTAACGTCAATACCGAGCTGATTGCCCTGCTGGATGTGGTTATCAAGCATGGCGGCCAGCAGGTTATTGGCGGCACCGATAGCGTGGAAGTCGCCGGTAAAGTGCAGGTTGATATCCTCCATGGGGATCACCTGAGCCCAGCCGCCACCGGCAGCACCGCCCTTAACGCCAAAGACGGGGCCGAGCGAAGGCTCGCGCAGGGCCACGGCACTCTTGACGCCGCGACGACGCAGGCCGTCGGCCAGACCGATGGTCGTGGTGGTCTTGCCCTCGCCCGCGGGCGTTGGGTTGATAGCGGTCACGAGGACGAGCTTAGCCTGGTGATCAGTCGGCTCGTTGAGCAGTGAATAGTCGACCTTAGCCTTGTCGAAGCCGTACGGAATAAGGTGCTTAACGTCGACGCCGGCGTTCTTGGCCACCTCGGTAATAGGCAGTGGCGTGACAGAACGTGCGATTTCGATGTCAGTAGGCATGGGCGGTCCTTTCGTTACCGAATGAGAAAAAGACCAATTCAGCATAGCACGGGCGCGCAATAGTAAAACGCCCATAACCGATGAACGGCGATATGTTTACCCGATGCCCAGCGATAGCCCAACAGCCCGCCAAAACAAAGCGCCCTAAACGGTAGGTTCAATCCCCAGGTGCTCAAAGGTGCGAAGGGTTGCCTGACGGCCCTGCGGCGTACGAATCATCAACCCGCACTGCAGCAAATAGGGCTCATAGACATCCTCGAGCGTGCCCGGGTCCTCGCCCACCGCGCTGGCAAGGGTCGTAAGTCCCACGGCACGACCGGAGAACGTCTTGGCGAGCGTCTCCAAAATGCGAATATCCATCCAGTCCAGACCGAGCTCGTCGATCTCGAAGAACTCGAGTGCCTGACGGCAGATATCGAGCTCAATGGGACCGTTGCCGCGCACCTGCGCATAGTCGCGCACGCGCTTGAGCAGGCGGTTGGCAAGACGTGGCGTGCCGCGCGAACGCGAGCCGATCTCGAGTGCACTGGGATGGTCGATCGTCACGCCCAGGATAGTCGCCGAGCGCGTCACAATCTGCGCGAGCTCCTCGACCGTGTAGTAATCCAGGCGATATGAAATGCCAAAGCGGTCGCGCAACGGGCCTGTCAACATGCCTGAGCGGGTCGTTGCCGCTACCAACGTAAACTTGGGAATATCCAGGCGAATCGAGCGCGCCGCCGGACCCTTGCCAATCACGATATCGAGGGCAAAGTCCTCCATCGCGGGGTACAGGACCTCCTCGACCGAACGGTTGAGGCGGTGAATCTCGTCGATAAACAGCACATCACCCGGTTGCAAGTTAGTAAGGATGGCCGCCAGGTCGCCCGTGCGCGCGATGGCAGGGCCACTCGTGGTCTTGATCTGAGCGCCCAGCTCGTTGGCGATAACGGTGGCCAGCGTGGTCTTGCCTAGGCCCGGAGGACCCGAGAAGATCACGTGGTCGAGCGTCTCGCCACGGCTCTGCGCCGCTTCGATCAACACGCGCAGGCTCTGCTTGATGTGCTCCTGACCACAGTAATCGTCCAGGCGCTGGGGGCGCAAAGTGCGGTCGACATCGAGGTCCTCGGCCGTCAGCTCCGAGCCCACCATGCGCTCGCCGTGCGCCATGGATGCCGCCGGCGAGTTGCCGGGCGTCGCCCACAGGTCCTGAGAGTCATCGGCTTCCCACATCACGCATCCATTCCGAGTCGCTTAAGCGCCGCGCCGAGCAGATCCTCGACACGCATATTCTGCCCATCATACCCGCTCAGGGCAACATCGGTCTCCTGCGGGCTAAAGCCCATGGAAAGGAGCGCCGCACGGGCATCATCGATCGCCGAAGGAGCGGCGGCGGGAACCGGCATCGCAACCTGGCCGGGAATCACGTCGACCGGCACAAAGCCCTTATCCTTGGCAAAGGTGCTCTTGAGTTCTAGGATCAGGCGCTGAGCTGTCTTTTTGCCCACACCGGGTACCTTGGCCATACCCTTGTCGTCCTCGGCCATCACCAGCGAATACAGCTGCCCCACGGTATAGGTGGAAAGCACGGCGAGCGCCAGGCGCGGGCCAACGCCCGAAACGGACACGAGCCGGTCGAACATCGTGCGCTCATCCTTTGAGGAAAAACCAAAAAGTGTCATGGCGTCCTCGCGCACCTGCATACGCGTGTAGAGGCGGACCTCGCCGCCGGGCGTCGGCAACGTGGCCGCAGTGCTGCCCGAGATGCCGAGCTCAAAGCCAACGCCCGACACATCGACGACAGCAGAGCTCATCGTGGCCTCGACAAGCGTTCCGTGGAGCTGGGAAATCATCAGTATCCGGTTCCTCTCTGTTGATAGAACTCGCCACCGGTAAGGGCGCGGGTGCGGCTGAGGTTTACGTGGCAGATGGCGCAAGCCAGGGCATCGGCGGCATGGTCGGGATGCGGGTCGTGATCGAGCTGTGTGAGCGTGCGTACCATGTAGGCGACCTGCCGCTTGTCCGCGGCGCCGGTGCCCACCACAGCCTGTTTGATCTGCATGGGCGTGTATTCGCCAATCTCGAGCGCGCATTCCGACAGCGCCACGAGTGCAGCCCCGCGGGCATGCGCCGTAGGAATTGCCGAGCGAACGTTAGCACCAAAGTAAATGCTCTCGATAGCAGCGGTATCGGGTCGATAACGCTCCACGACACCCTTGAGGTCGCGGGCGATATGCGACAGGCGCACCGCGAGCGGACTTCCGGCACTGGTCTCGATGCAGCCGTAGGCACGGCAGCGAACCTCGCCGCGCCGCTCCTCGATAATCCCCCAACCCGTATGGGCCAAACCGGGGTCGATACCCAAAATGACCAAGCCGACCTCCCCTCGCCACAAGCACAGCGCAAGACAAGGCCCCGCGCATCATTCACGAACGTCTGTTCTAGAATAACACAACGCTAGCCCTATAAGTCAGCCGAGATCGAATTGTAGGTTGAGTATACGCAAGCGAGCGCCCGCCAGAGCGAGCAAGGTGCCTTGAAAGAGGAGGGCATTGACCTGGCGGTCATGTCCGACGATTGAAAGGCAGATTGCCGCTCTGGCGGGCGCGCAGCGACCTAGTTCTGAGAGAAGAACGGGAATTGTCGGGGATCAACCGGCGGATGCGGCATCGGGCCGCCCTGGGGCCCACCCTGCGAGCCGCCCTGACCGCCCATCATCTTATCGATGGCGTCCTGAACTTCGCCCTCGAACTTTTTCATTCCCTCGTGCAAACGACGCTGACCGTCCTCAGAGCGCAGCTCCTCCATTTGCTCGGGCGAAATACCCAGCAGCTCGCCCAGCACGCCCATCATCTCGTTTCGCACGCGCTCGCTCGTATCCTCGTCGGCAAAACGACGCACCTCGGCACGAGCCAGCGAATCGACCGTCATGCGCTCCTTGCCGCTCAGCCCCAGGTCGGACCACGCGAGCATGTACGGCCAGGCACGCTCGGCAAACGAACGGGCCGAGACGATCGGCGCCATCGGCAACATGCGGCGGGCAGCCTCGCCCTGGCGCACGAGCATCAGCAGCAGCGAGCAAGCCTCAGGCTTGCCAGCGGCCATCGGGATGTCGTCGAAAGATCGATTGCGGTCCACGTGTGCCTCGAGCGCGCCATCGACCTCACCCGGCTCAAGCCCGCCAAGCAGCTGTGCCGCGCGGTCGAGCATATCGACCGGGCCGTCGAGCGTCGAGAGCGCCTGCGCCAGCACGCGCTCCATACAATCTTCCACCGCGTTGAGCGTCACGAGCCCTTGGGGTACCACGGCAGACGTGCGGTTGCGCACACGCGCCACAAACTCAAGCGTCGACAGGTACACATCGCCAAAGGGCGCAAAGTCGCCCTGGTAGCCGCCGCAAAGCGCCGGCGCCGCCAGCGCATACTCGGTTTTGGACAGCGGGCTCAGCGTCATCGCACCCAGCTCGAGCGCCGTGTCCTCCAGCATGAGACCCAGCGTGCGCGAGCGTAGGCGCTCGGCATCGCCCGCCGACACGTCGCGATCGAGCACACGCGCCGCATCCGGTGCATCGCGCTCGACAGTGCGAATGTGCAGGCGCTCGGCAATGGCGCGGACGGCGGCACAGCGGGCAGCCTCGGCCTCTTCCTGCGCCGGCGTAAAGATACGGTTGCGCCCCAGCACCAGGCCAATCACATTGCGCGGGCCCAGAGCGTCGACGGCCAGCGCCGTCAGCAAAGACGACGGCAAGTCACCCTCGAGTGCCACCACAGCACGCGAAGCACCGTGAGCTCGGGCGTTGTCGCGCACGGCGAACACCAGCGCCTGCCACAGCCACTCTTCGGAACGGAACTCGGGCAGTTCGTGATCTTCCAGGGCATCGAGCATCACGCCGCGCTGAATCTCCTGAACCAGCAGACTCTCCTCAAAACACGGCGCCTGGGCCACCACGCGACCGCAGTCGTCGAGCACAAACGAACCGCCGGTATACACCGACTCGTCAAAGGCACCGACCGGCGCCATGCAGGCAAACCACACGCTGCGCTTGGATGCGATCTTGCGGTAGGCGCCGCTGCGAACGGCGGCAATGGCGGCAGTCTCACGGTCGGTCATGTCAAACGCGTTGAATTGGAAATACGCAATGAGGTCAACACCGGTCGGCAACATCTCGAGTTCGCGGTCCAAGTCAAAAATCACGGCGATGCGCACGCCGTCCACGTCGAACACCGGCGGCGCCCAACGCGTGTCGTTGTTCTCGCCACGCTGCAGGGCAATGCTCGAACGCGCCGGCACCACATGACCGTCCTTGAGCATCATGTAGTCGAGCAGCGGCTGGCCCTCAAACGAAACCGCCGCGGGCACGATGCAGATCATGTCAAGCTCTTGGATACGCTCGGCGACACCGGTCAAGCCGGCAAGCATGTCGTGCTCAAAGTCGGCAGCGCCCACCAGGCCACCGGGCATGGCGCCCATAAAGAGCGGAGCCGGAACGCACAGCACGCGCGCCCCGCGCTCGTGGGCCAGACGAGCCTGGTCCTCGATGCGGCCGCAAATGCCCTCAATATCACCCAGGCGCATATCGATCTGTGCAAGCGCGAGCTTCATGGCCCAGCCCTTTCCGTCGTAAACCATCGAAATCGTAGTAAAAGCGCCGGCCGCATAATGCAGTCGGCGCTTGCATGTGCATATGCTAGCTATGATACCCCGAGCGGGGGCGCGTTCCTAGAATGTCGCGGACCACAGCCCGTGCAGGTTGCAGTAGGCATAGACGGTACCGGTCTTGGAGCCGCCCGCGAAAAACGTCGCGGGTTTCATGCCGGGCTCAAGGTAATGGACCTCTAAGCGGCCCTCGGCCTCAAGGGCGATCCACTCAATGTAGTGCTCGGGCAGGCTGGGGTGCTCGACCGAGCCAACGCGTGCGCGAATCACGTGACCGTCACGCTCGGTCTCGACAACAGGCACGTGCTTCTCGTGCGCCGCGTCCTCAGTGTTTGCAGTCAGTTCCGTGCAACCGGCAGGGGTCGCAACGTCGTCGCCAAGGGCAGCGATGAGCTTGCCGTCGGGGTTCTTAAAGAATTTCGCCATGATGTTCTCCTTTGCTGATGTGCCAATGTTCTTGATGGTTCTTATGCCCAAAGGCAGACAAACCATCCACGGCATTGCAAATGAACACATAACGGGCGGGGACGATGGGACAGCGCGGGCTATCCGCCCTGGCGGCCTCACCCGAGCGGGTTAACGCCCGTCGCCGCCGAGCAGCGCCAGAACATCCTCGCGGGTAAACAGCGCCGACGAGATGCCGTCGCCGCCGAGCACGCTGTTGACCAGGTCGCGTTTGGACTCCTGCATCTGCATAATGCGTTCCTCGATCGTGTCCTTGGCGATGAGCTTGTACACGGTCACGGTATGTTGCTGACCAATACGGTGCGCACGATCAGTTGCTTGGTCCTGCGCCGCCACGTTCCACCACGGGTCGTAGTGGATGACCACGTCGGCAGCCGTCAGGTTAAGGCCCACGCCGCCCGCCTTGAGCGAAATCAAAAAGACCGGAACCTCGCCTGCCTGGAACTGCGCGACCATCTTGGCGCGGCTCTCCTTAGACGAAGCGCCCGTGAGCTTAAGGAAGGCGATGTCCTCCTTGGCCAGGCGCTTGCCGATGATATCGAGCATACCTGTAAACTGGCTGAACAACAGGATGCGATGCCCGGCGTCGAGTGCGCCGTGCACGAGCTCCATGCACGTATCGAGTTTGGCGCTCCCCGCCTTGTAATCCTCGTAGTGTAGACGCGGGTCGCAGCAGATCTGGCGCAGCTTGGTGAGCTCGGCGAGCACCTTGAGCTTGTCTTTCTTAAACTCGGATGCCTCGCGGTGCTGCACCTGCTGGGCGATGCGGTCCTGGTTTGCCAGGTACAGCTTGCGCTGCTCGCCGGTGAGCTGCGCTATGACCGTATCCTCGATCTTCTCGGGCAGGTCTGCCACCACGTCTTCCTTTACGCGGCGCAGCACAAACGGCGACACGAGCGCCTGCAGGCGAGCGGCGCTGTCGCCCTCGGCGTGCTCGACCGGGCTTTCGAAGCGCTTGGCAAACGACTCGCGCGTGCCAAGTAGGCCCGGCATCAAAAAGTCGAAGATGCTCCAGAGCTCGGACAAGCGGTTTTCGATGGGCGTGCCCGTCAAGGCAAAGCGCACGCCGGCAGGCAGGCGCTTGGCGGCACGCGCTACCTGCGTGAGCGGGTTTTTAATGTACTGGGCCTCGTCGAGCACCACACGGGCAAAGTCCTGCTCGACATACTCGTCGATATCGCGGCGCATGAGGTCATACGACGTCACGACCACGTTATGCTCGTCGGCGCCGGCTATCTGCACGCGGCGTTGAGCCTTGGCGCCCACGATGGCGCACACATCCAGCGAGGGCGCAAAGCGCTCCAGCTCGGCAGTCCAGTTGTACACGAGTGAGGCCGGGCATACCACGAGCGTGGGCTTGGTGTCCCCCGCCTCCACGCGCGCCAGGATATGCGCGATCATCTGGAGCGTTTTGCCCAGGCCCATATCGTCGGCCAAGATACCGCCGAGGCCCAGATGCTCAAGCGAGCCGAGCCACTGGTAGCCGTCGACCTGGTAGCCACGCAGCGTGGCCTTGAGCGAGGCGGGTACCGTAAAGTCCATCTTGCCGAGCGTGTCCAGGCGCTCGACGGTACGGCGGAACGCAGCGTCGCGATCGGCCTCAAGCGCCGGCGTGCGCGCAAGCATGCTGTCGACGAACAGGGTACTCGACGCGGGGAGCGACACGCCGTCGAGCAGGTCGACAGCATCGACACCCAGGTCCTCGGCAAGGCCAAACGCGGCTCGGGCGCCCTCGTCCAGGCGAATGATGTCGCCCGACGTGAGACGCGCAAACGTCTGGTGACGCTTGTACGAATCGAGATAGACGGCAAGGTCCGCGGCCGAAAGCCCGCTCGCACCCAGCTCGACATCGAGCAGATTGCTCTTGACGGTCGCACGCACCGAAAGCTTGGGCGCAGGGCGGACCGAGATCTGGCGCAGACGGTCGCTGAGCATAACCTCACCCAGCTCGGACAGGGCGGACAGGCCCTCGGTCAGCAGGCAGAACAAGCTCTCGTCATCGCGCTCCTCAAACGCCAGACCGCCCTCGTAGAAATCGAAGTACAGGGCCGCCGTGTCCATAACGCGAAACTCTGCCACCTCGTCGCGGGGCGGCACGCCCGGGCGCTGCTCTTCGAAGGGGCTGCCCGGAGCGCCCAGACTAAAGAGATCCGCCGACCAGTCGCCGTAGGTAACCGTAACTTTGCAGGTCACGAGCCCATCGTCGACGCCGATCGCCATGGCAAAGCTCGGCTCGGGCGCCACGGTATCGAGCGCGGCGGGCGCGGTAAGGTCGGTGTAGTCGCGCAAAATGGGCAGCGCCATACGACAGAACTCCCCCACCTGGTCGACAGCGATATGGATCGGCGTGCGACAGGGCAGTAAGCGCGATAGGAACGGCGCCGCATGCTGGGCAAACGCCGTGTCGGTACGGCGCGCGCGGCGCGTGTCGACCAGGTAGGCAGCATCGCCCGATGCAAAGCAGTACATATCGGCGGGCAGGCGAAGGTCGTAGCTGCCGCTGACCGCCGGCGCAATCTTGGCGGCAAGGAGCGGCGGACGCTTGGTCGGGGCTTCATCCTCCCCTTTCGGCGCCGGCTCGACCGCCACGTCATAGGTGCGATGCGTCGTCGTCCCCCGCGACCAGGCGGGCTCAAAAGAGATGGTCTGGCCGCGCAACAGGTCCAGCACATATACGATGCTATGCTCGGACAGCGGCAACTGACGCTCGGCGACAAAACCGCTGCGGGCAAAGTCGTACGAAGCCGAACGCGAGCTTGTGATGTCATCGAGATAGGCAACTGTCGTCACAACAAGGTTGAGCAGCTTTGTCGACACGTCTTCAAAGGCTTCGGGCGTATGGACAAACGTGAGCTTCTTGCCGTACGAGAAGGCGCCGCCTCGGACATAGGCGTCGGCCATGCCGTCGATATCCTTGACCACGTAGGACACCGAACCGCAGCGAATGCGAAGCTCGAGCGCCCAGCTAAAGCGGTCGGCGAACAGCGGATTGCAGTACGGCACCAGCGAGGGCTCCAACACCGCCTTGGGGGCATCGGGATCCACACTGCCGGCGAGCTTGCGGCGCATGCTCGCCAGCTCATCCATGCGTGCGTCCGAAAGATCGGAGAGCGCCGCCATGAGGCTGGGACTCGTGGGGACGGGCGCCGGAAAGGGAAAGTTGGGGTTGACGGCTGGCGCTTTGGGCGCGGTGCGCGCGGGCTGTTTCGGCTGCGCCGTAAACGTGCGAACCGGTGTGCGCAGCCCCTCAACAGGCTCAACGCCGCTGGCGTCCAGATACGCCAGCGCTGTAGCGATGGCATGCTTGCACATACCGGGGTAACGATAGGCAGCGGGGCAATCGCAGTCGTAGTCGATCACCTCGTGCTCGTCCATGTCGAGCGCCACGCGCGTCTTGTACAGGTCGCCGCGCGAACCGCGCACCGAGCCCTCAACCGTCACGTTTTTGGAGAAGCGCGAGCAGCTGTCCTCGATCGACAGCACGGCGCCGTTGAGCATGAGCGAACGCCCCTTCATAAAGGTGCCGCTCAACGCCGCCTCTTTGCGAAGCGCCTGCACAAACGTCCCCTGCGCCATCACTTCCTCCAATCTCACCCGGGGTAGCTTAGATAACCGTCACGCGGCCTTGGTTACCGACGATGGCCTTTGCCTCTGCCAGCAGCGGAATCGAGCGTGCATTGACCTTGGCCGGCACCTCGGCACGCAGCACGCGCCCGTCGACTTGCTCAATAAAGATCTCCACGCGGTCGCCGCCCGGGTTGGTGGTGAGCACCGTGGCCAGGCGCGCCATATTGCCCTGGCTAAAGCGGCTGTTGGGCACCATGACCTCAAAGACCTTGGGCTTGTTTTTCTCCTCGCTAAGCTCCAGCGGCACAATCTCCTGCGCGATGATCTGGTCGCCGCGGTCCGAGCGCTCGAGCTTACCCTTAATGCGCACAAACGCGTCGGACAGCTGCGCGCCGGTCTCGGGATCGACCTCGCCGTACAGATACCCCTCGGCCTCTTTGTAGGTCTTGGGGAACACCACGACCGTGGCCTCGCCTTCCATGTCCTCGAGCTGCACGATGCCCATGGGGTCGCCGTTTTTGGTCACGCGCTTGGACACGCTCGAGACCATGCCGGCCCACCACAGCGCCTTACCCTCGGGAATCTCCTGGTTGATGGTGCCGCCCGTAGGATTCTGAACTTCGTAGCCGGTGTCGATCTGCGAGAACGAGAAGTCGCGCGCCTTGGCTAGTGCATACTCAAACGGGCGCAGCGGGTGGTCCGAGACATAGATGCCCAAAACCTCCTTCTCCTGGCTCAGCTTAAGGTGGCGGTCCCACTCCTGGCCATCCGGATCGGGCACGCTAACCTCAAAGCCCGACCCCTCAACGTCGCCAAACATATCGAAGAACGACGTCTGGCCGCTTGCGCGATCTTTCTGACGCTTTACCGCGGCATCGATGATGTTCTCGGGATTGTTCTTATCCACAAAGTGCATCATCTGGCGACGCGGATACCCCGTGGAGTCGAAGGCACCTGCCTTGATCAGCGATTCGATCACGCGACGGTTGGCCTGGCTCGAGTCCACGCGCTCGACAAAGTCGTGCAGCGTCTTAAACGGACCGCCCGCCTCGCGCTCGGCGATAATCGCCTGCGCCACGCCGGTGCCCACGCCGCGGATGCCGGCCAGGCCAAAGCGCACGCCTTCCTTGGTAGCCGTGAACTCGGTACCGGACTCGTTGACATCTGGCGACAGCACGGGGATGCCGTCGTGACGGCACGCCGAGACGTAGTGAACGATCTTGTCGGTCTTGCCCGTATAGGACGTCAGAACGGCCGCCATGTACTCGTGCGGATAGTGCGCCTTGAGCCACGCCGTCTGCATAACCAGAATGGCGTAGCCAGCGGAGTGCGACTTGTTAAAGGCGTAAGATGCGAACTCAAGAACATCGTCCCAAATCTTCTGGGCGACCTCGCGCGTGTAGTTGTTCTTGATAGCGCCGTTCATCCAGTGGTCGTAGGTGGTCTCGTCCGAGCCATCCTCCCAGTGGAGCACCGTCGACGTGAGCAGCTTGATCTTTTTCTTAGCCACGGGCTTACGGATACGCGAGTCCGATTCGCCCTTGGAGAAGCCGCACATCTCGACGGAGATGAGCATAACCTGCTCCTGGTAGACCATGGTGCCGTAGGTTTCGCCCAGGATGTCGTCCAGACGGTCATCGTAGGAGACGGCCGGCTCTTTGCCGTTCATACGGTTGATGTAAGACGAAACCATGCCGGCGCCCAGCGGGCCCGGGCGGTACAGAGCGATCAATGCCACGACGTGCTTGTACTCGGTGGGCTTCATGTTCTTGATCGTGGCCGTCATGCCGGCGGACTCGACCTGGAAGACGCCGGCGGTGTGACCGGAGCCCATGAGCTTAAAGATCTCGGGGTCGTCAAAGGGAATCTCTTCCTCTTTGATGTCGATGCCGAAGTTCTTTTTGATGTTGGCCTTGGCCTTAGAGATAACCGTCAGCGTGCGCAGACCCAGGAAGTCCATCTTGAGCAAGCCCATGTCGGCAACGGTATGACCCTCGTACTGGGTAATCTCGACGCCGCCCTTGGTATCGAGCTTGGTGGGTACGTGCTCGTTGACGGGATCGCGGCAGATCAGAACGGCGCACGCGTGCACGCCCTCGCCACGGGTGAGGCCCTCGATCGAGAGCGCCGTGTCGATGATGCGGCGGGCGTCGTCATCCTTTTTATAGGCCTCGGCAAAGTCGGGGTTAAACAGATCCTCTTTGCCGGGTTGCTTTTCGAGCACCTGCTTGAGCTTGACCTTGGGGTCGCTCGAGACCATCTTGGACAGGCGCTGGCCCATGTAGACCGGATAGTCCAGCACGCGCGCGGCGTCGTTGATGGCCTGCTTGGCCTTAATGGTCGAGTAGGTGATGACGTGGGTGACCTTCTCGGGGCCGTAGAGCTGGCGAACGTGCTCCACGACCTCGAGGCGCCGCTCATCGTCGAAGTCCATATCGATATCGGGCATCTCGGTACGCTGCGGGGACAAGAACCTCTCGAACATAAGGCCGTTCTCGAGCGGGTCGAACGCGGTGATGTTCATGGCGTAGGCGACGATAGCGCCGGCGGCCGAGCCACGGCCGGGGCCGACGCCGATGCCGTTGTCCTTGGCCCATTGCACGTACTCGGCAACGATGAGGAAGTAGGCGGCAAAGCCCTTGTCGCAGATGACCTTGTATTCGTACTCAAAGCGCTCTTTGATGTTGACGCCACCGATCTCGCGCGTGGCCCAGTCGTCACCGTAGTGCTGGCGCAGGCCCTTCTCGCACTCGCGGCGGAACTGGCTCTCGTGCGTCTCGCCGGGATCGAGCAGCGGGAAGCGCGGCAGGATGATGGAGTCCCAGTCCAGCTCCACGTAGCACTTGTCGGCGATCTCGAGCGTGTTGTCGCAGGCCTCGGGGCAATACGGGAACATCGCCCGCATCTCCTCCTCGGTCTTCATGTAAAACTCCGAGCCGGTCATGCGCATGCGGTTGGGGTCGTCGACCTTGGCGTTCATGCCAATGCACATGATGACGTCCTGCACGGGCGCATCCTCGCGGCGCAGGTAGTGGAAGTCGTTGGTGGCGATGACCTTGACGCCCACCTGTTTGGCAATGTCGATGAGCGTGCGGTCCATCTGCTCGTCGGTCAGGCCGTTGTCGGTGGTGATGCCGTGTTCCTGGATCTCGATGTAGAAGTCGCCGGGCTCGAAGGTGTCGCGGAAGGTCTCGGCCCACTTGATGGCGCCTTCCATGTCGCCGCGGTCGATGTATTTGGGGATGATGCCCGCGATGCAGGCGCTGGTGCAGATCATGCCCTTGGCGTGGCGGCGCAGGTTGTCGAGCGTCACGCGCGGCTTGTAATAAAAGCCCTGCACGGCGGCCTCGGAGACCGTCTGCATCAGGTTGACGTAGCCCTCCTGGTCCTTGGCCAGAAGGATCATGTGGTAGAGCTCGGGCTTGTGGTCGCGGGCAAGGGTCTCGTCCGGCGTAAAGTAGACCTCGCAGCCAAAGATGGGCTTGATGACCAGGGGCGGCTTGAGCTCGTCGATGTTGCCCTTCTCGTCCCACATGGCCATGTCCTTCACATACTGGGCATGCTCGCGCGGGTTTTCCTCGGGATCGGGCTCCACCAGCTCGTCGCGGCGGTCCTTTTCCAAGAAGGCCTTGTCGTGGCTCCAGGTTTTGTACTCGGGCGTGTTGTGGTTGACGGCGTCACAGGCCAGCGCCAGGTCGGGCACGCCATACATGTAGCCGTGGTCGGTAATGGCCACGGCGGGCATGCCAAGCTCAACGGCACGGTTGACCATATCCTGGATACGGGTTGCGCCGTCGAGCATGGAAAAAACAGTGTGATTGTGCAGATGGACGAATGCCATGTGATGAGCTCCGATGCGGGTTCGTGTTCTGACTGAACGATTTTACCGCACGGCACGGACAGCACCCGAACCTAGCCAAACCAACACGGCTCCTCTTGCAGTTGCGGTGGAATAGTTCCCGCTTGGGCCACCTGGGTCGCAATACAGGAACTATTCCACCGCAAGTTATCTGAGGGCTAGAGGTTGTAGGTGACTACTTGAGGTTCGGCGGGTTCGACGAAGATGGCTGGATTCGCCTGCTCCACGCGGACGAACTTGACGGTCACGGCCGCAAAGCCCGCCTTGTGCAACACATCGGCGTAGACGCGCGCCTGCAAGGCGTGCTTCTCGAGCAGCTGTTCCGGCGTCTCGTCCGGTGTGCCGCCCGTCTTGTAGTCGATGACCAGCGCGCGTGACGAATCCGCCGGGTTCGTCGCCAAAGCGTCGATGGCGCCCTCGGCATAGGCACCGTAGCGGGCGATGTCCTCGTCCTCGCAACCCAGCGAGAAGAACGGCACCTCGGCACGGATGCACGGCCACACGAGCAGGTCGGCACGAACCGACGACTTGAGCCAGCGATCCAGGGCAACGTCGAAGCGCTCGCGCTGTTCTGGCGTCAAGCGCCACAGGCGCGCCAGCGCATCGGCACGCGCAGCGGGCAACGCATCGGCACCCATCTCGATGAGCCACTGGCAGGCGGCGTGGAAGGCCGAACCCAAGGCCATGGGATTGCCGACGGGCTCGACAGCAGCCACGTCTGCATCCGTCATCTCCGAGCCATCCGACTCTGCATCATCGCCGGACTCGTCCATGGGAACACGAGCCTCGGCGGCACGGTCTTCCGTCTCGGCATGGAGTGCCGCGGCGATTGACGAGTAGCTGTACGAATCGCGCGCCGGATACGGACAGATGCCCATGCGCACGCCCACTGCCTGGGGATACACAAGCTCAAACGAATCGGGCTTGGGGTCGGCAGGACCGGGGGCGATTGTACTGGCCGAATCGTCGGCAGCATCCGTATCGGCATCGCCACGAACAAGCCTGCCCTCGGCATCCAGCGAAGCGTTGGCCTCAAACGCCTGCTCGCCAAAGGTAAAGCCCGCGAGCGAAATGAGCTCGTAGTCGCCCGGCTGGGAGTTGTCGAACACCAGGCGGTCGGCATCGAGCTGCGGCATGTCCAGAGCGTCGGTCGGCAAAATACGGCGCAGCACATCGTAGGTCAGATCGGTCTCGACGTCGAAGGTCGGCGCCGTCACCTTGCCACGGCTCACGCCGGCATCCATCGCCAAGATCACCAGCTCGCGCGCACGCGTCATGGCAACATAGAGCAAGCGGGCCCGCTCCTCGAGCGAAAGCTGCAGGTCGTCGTTGCGCAGGCGAGCAAATGCCTCGGCGGGAGAACCCGTCGCGCATACGTCCTCCATGAGCTCCGGCGGCAACCATAGCGACGTGCCCTTACCCTTAAACGCGTGCTCAAACTGCTTTTTGACGTCATCCCCCTTTACGAAGGTTCCGTCCGCGAGCTTAACGCCATCGAAGCGCGCCGGCAGCGCCACGACCTGCGCCCCGCCGTCGACGCGGCCCATCTGTGCCGTACCGGACGACTTGCGCACGCCAAAACACTCGGCAACCGCCACGACCGGGTATTCCAGGCCTTTGGATGCGTGCACCGTCATGATGCGCACCGCGCCGTCACCCTCCTCGTTGAGGGCGCCCGGAGCTTCCTTGCCCGCCAAGAAGCGGTCGAAGGCCAGCGCGATGGAACGCGGCGAGTTGCCGAACTCGGCCTCAGCCTCGGCCACGGCGTCGAGCGCCTTGAGCACGTTGGCGGCAATAGCCTTGCCCTCGGGACCACACTGTGCCAGACGCACAAACCAGCCGGAGGCATTGACCGCGTCGCGTGCGATGGCGGCGAATGAATCGCGGCCCACGCGACGAAGTGCATACCGCAGTACCTCGCGGGCGCGCGTCACGAGCGGCAAGCCCTGCAAGCCCGGCACATCGGAATCGCTCATGATGCCCGCATCGATGTTGCGGCGCGAGGTCTCCCCCGTCTCGCTATCGAGCTTGGTCGCCAGTGCCAGGAACTCCTGGGCACCGAGCGCAAACATCGGCGAGGCGAGCAGCGGCATAAGGCCCTGCGCCGTATCGGCCGGATTGGCGAGCGCACAAGCCAGGGCGCGCACCGTCTGCACCTCGGCAGCCTGCGCAAAGACTGAGCCGCCCGCGATGACGCAGTCGAGCCCCTGGTCGCGGAAGGCCTGCGCGTAGACGTCGGCGTTGGTCATGCGGCCCAGCAGCAGCACCATGCCGCCCTGGGGCTGGCCGGCATCGGCAAGCGCGCGGAATCGCTCAGCGATCGCACGGGCCTTGGCCTGTGTGCGCTCCTGCGTGCTGCCGCCGGCAACAAAGAGCGCCTGACGACGCGAGGCGTCTGCCACCAGCGTGTCCTTGCGGCCGTCGCTCGCCTCAAGATCCAAAAAGCCCTGCATCAGGCCGCCGTCGTCGCCATCAAAGACGCGGGCCACATAGCGCAGCACCTCGTCGTGGCTGCGGAAGTTGCGCACGAGTTTGACGAGCTCGCCAGCGGGGGCATCGGATGCGACAGCCGTCTCGGACGCCGTCGTCGATCCCACCTTGCGCTCCTGACGGCGGAATACCTCGACCTCGGCGCCACGGAAGCGATAGATGGACTGCTGCGCATCGCCTACGGTGCACAACGCGCGCTCCCCCGCGCCCGTCAGATAGCGAATCAAATCGACCTGCATCTGGTCGGTATCCTGGAACTCATCGATCATGACCATCTTAAAGCGGCCCTCATAGGCGGCTCGGATGGCGGGATAATCGCGCAGCGCCTCGTATGCCATGCGCAGCAGATCGTTATTGTCGAGCGCGGACTGGTCGGCCTTGAGCGCACGGTACTCCGCCTCCACAGCACGGGCAAGCCCCACCAGTGCATCGAGCGCCGGACCGCCACAGGCAAGCACGATATTGATAAACGCATCGGCGGCCTCGGCCTTGAGTAGCTCCACCTGCTCCTTAGGAAACGCCTTGCTCGCCCGAGGCATGCCGCACGACATCATAAGTCGCGCCGCATCCTCCATGGTTTTGTCGCTTGCCTCAAACGCGTCGATGGCGTCGAGTGCCACCTGCGCTTTCTCGGTCGCGGCCTTGCTCGCGCCCAGCGCCGCGCGATAGGCATCCGCAAGCGCCGAGGTGTCGGCCTGGCCGTGTGCCACGCGCACGTCGTCCATGCCGCCCGGCAGCTGGCTCGATAGCTCTAACAGGTCGCGCACCAGACCTTTGATGGTGGTACCGGCACCAAACGGCCCGCCCTCGCCCGCCATGGGATACCAAGCGTAGAGGGCCTTAAGCGAAGCGGCGAGCTCGGGCGCGGCATCGGGCGCTGTTGCGCGACCCAGCACATGCTCGACAGCCTGGTCCATAAGCTCGTCGGTATCGGTGAGCACCGTGAATTCGGGGTCGATGCCCAACTCCAGCGCATGCGCGCGCAGGATACGCGAACACATACCGTGGATGGTCGAGATCCAAGCGTCGTCGACCGTCAGGGCCTCTTCGTCCATACCCTCTTCGATAAGCGCACGGCGCACACGGTCGCGAATCTCGGCCGCGGCGTCTTTGGTAAAGGTAATGGCGAGCACCTGATCCAGATGCTCGACAAACGGACCGGATTCGGGCGAAAGCGCATAGACGATGCGGCGCGTAAGGGTAAAGGTCTTGCCCGAACCGGCGCCCGCCGAGACAAACAGCGAGCGGTCGAGCGTTTTGACGACTTGCAGCTGTTGCGGCATCAAGGTCGAAAGATCCATGGTCTACACGTCCCTCCTTACAAACGTTCCTTCGTGGTTATACGAGCAGCGCGCATGCGCGGACTGCGTCGACGTCGGATCGACAGCGGCGACGTCGCCTGCCTCGAGCTCGCGCAGGCGCTCGGCAATGCCGGTCTCCACGCGGTCGAGCAGGGCATCGAAGTCCATGCTGCCGCCCTCTCCCGGAAAGCCCTTCTTAAGGCCCGGGATGCGACCGTCGCCGCGCTCTTCCTCAAGTAACTCGGCACTCGCGGCGCCTCGCAGAGCCGGTTTGCCGCCCTTGGTCGAAAAATAGAGCGCCGCGCGGGTATCTAGACCCAGCGCCCGACGCATGGCCTGTGCGTAGATGAGCGTTTGGGTATGGGCCGGCAGCCAGCGCGGGTCGTCGATGGGAGCCTCGCCCGACTCCTCGTCACGCACCGTGGGGTCGGCGAGCTTAAACTCCTCGACACCCGAACGATGCTTGTAGTCAATCACCACGGCACGGTTCTCGGCATCCACGTCCACGCGGTCGATGCGCCCGCCGAGCGGCCAACCGGCATACTCGACCTGGAGCTCGTTAAACGCAAACTCCAGGTAGCGCGGCGCGAAGGGTGCGAGCGCCTCGGACTCGTAGGCAAGCACGCCCTCCAGCTGCGGCAAGATCTCGGCCACCTGGCGCTCCTCCACTGGAGAGAGCGGCACCAGCGGGCCCTCGGTACCGCGCTTGCCGGCGTGCTCGGCCAAGGTCTCGTCAAAGACCTCGCGCAGCAGCTCCTGTGCGCGCGACAGATTCATGGGCGTCACGCGCTCCATGCCCTCTTGGGGCAGACGGGCATGCAGATGTTCCAGCACGTCGTGGACGAAGTTGCCCTTCTCCATGTTGCCAAAATCCGCGTCGATAGACTGGGGCTTCACGCGGTACGAGACAAACCAGCACAGCGGGCAGGTGGAATAGGCCTCGATCTGCGAGGCGGACGTCAGGCGCGGCACGAGCGGCGCGTCCTCGCCCTCGCCGTCACGACGGCGCAGGACCAAATACGGCACGGCCTCGGCACTCAGATGCTGGGGGGCTTCACAGGTCACGCGCTCGCGCTTGAGACCTTCGCCTGCCGCGGGATCGAAGTCCCTTACGATATCGCCCTCGCCCACGCACTTCGCCTTGTCGGCGTCAGCGGCCTTAGCGTCACCAGCGGTCTTAGCGTCGTCAGCGGCCTTGTCGGCGTCAGCTTCCCTAGCAGCTTCAGCGGTCTCGGCATGCGCCCGTAACTCGGTCCACACGGCAGCCGGATAGCACTCGCGTGCCTGACGATCGTGGGTCACACGAGCGAGCGTAACCGGACCACGCGAAGCTTGCATCGCGCGGCCAAAGCGCACGCGCAGCAGAGCAGCGGGCTCCAAAGACACGCCATCGCGGCGCAGCTCGGCCGTCAACGTGGCAAGCGGACCCTCTTCGTGCGAAAGCGGGTAGCTGTCCAGGTCGACATCGGCAAACAGCACAGCATCGTAGCTGCCGGGGCGCAGAACCGCCGCATCGGCAAGCGACACGAAGCGCACTTGTGCCCGTGGCGTGCGATCGACCTCGTAGGTCTCGTAATCGTAAGCGGTGCTGCGCTTGTCCACCTTGGTTCGAACGCCGTCGAGAACCGGTACGGTCGCGGCCTGCGACACGTCGAGCGCGCGAGCATCGTTCATAAGGATGTCGATGGCATGGCGCAGCAGAGCCGTCTCCGCCTGGCGACGGGCCTGGCCGTCAAGGCCGCCTAGAGCGCGATCGGGCAGCGCCTCGGCAACGGCGAGCATGGCCTTGAGCGCCGTCACGGGTTTGTCGCGCCACAGCGCCTGAAACACGTCCGAGACCACGCATGGCACGTTCTTAAACCAGTTTTCTTCGCTTGCCGCCTTGCGGGCGCCCCTCACCTGGCCCTGCACGCTCTGCAGCAGGCTCTTGACGCCCGTAGTGGTCTTGCTGCGCGACAGGCGCATGTTCTTGTCAAAGCCGCGGGCGCTCGCGGCGTCGGCACCCGAAAGCGGGCTATAAATCCAGTCGGTAAGCTCTGGAGCGGGCCACCACTCGGTCTTGGAAGCGGTGCCCTCATCGGCGGCTTTCATACGCTCGATCAGGTTGGCGAGCGCCGTAAACTGCCTGCCCGCGATGGACTGGGAAAACGCCGTAAACTCAGTTGTCTCGGAAGCGATATGACGAGCCGCCAGACGAGAGGCGAGCTCACCGAACAGCTGGGGTGCCCGGGCAGAAACAACGAGCACGCGCACAGGGTCGGCAGGTGTCGCGGCGCCGTCGACCTCGGAACCCTGGCACGCTTTCACCAGATCATCAATTGCGTTCGCATAAGCATGAGCACGGGCATGGGGGCCAGCGATCTCAATAAAGGCAGGCTGAGCGGCGGTCCCGCAAGCGGCATCAGACGCGACGGCGTCCTCCCCCAGCGGCGCGGCCTCAAACAGCACACCGCGGGCATCAAATGCCGCGGCAAGCTCCTCGCGCATCGCCGCCTGCTCGCGGGCAAGCAGCACGACGACCTCTCCTCCATTGTTCGCCACGGCAGACAGCAACTCGAGTAGACCGTGCGTAAACGACGTGATACCGCGCACGCATACGGCGCGAGTGCACGCCGGCAGGCTATCGGCCAGGGCACCGACCATAATGTCAGCTGCCTCGCAGGGCTCGACCATGTCTCGACGGTCCAAGCCGTCCGCGTAGGCACGCAAAAGCTCGAACACACGAGCCTCGGCATCGCTTTTTGGCTCAGGCTGGCAGTTGTCGCCACGGCATCGTTCGGCACCCGTCCCCGCAACGCCCGGCAACACGTCGCGGGCCATGCGCGCGAGCATGCGCACTGTGCCCTGGCTGCGCGAAAGCGGCTGCAGGTCGGCATCGTCGAGACGCGTGACCATGTCCGAGAACAGCATCTGGCGCTGAAGGTTATCCACAAAGCTGCGGCCGTCGCCCAAAAGCTCCCAAAGCGAGCGAAGCCACGATGTAGGCATCTTGTAGTCAATACCCAGCGAAATCCCGGCTTCCGCCGCATCATGACGGCACAGGTCGAGCTCGGCAAACGTAGGTGCCAGCAGCACGGCACGTCCGTGGCAGTCAACAAGGTCGGCAAGCAGCGCCGACTCGGCATCACTCAAATCCGTGCCGGCATTGGTGGTATAGATTCGAACAGGCATGGTCCTCCGCTCAAACTGTTCGCAATAATCAATGCATCCATCCTACCCGCCCAAGCGGACACATTGCCACCGCAGCTCCATCTTTTGGCACAAAGCAACCTGACCCCAACGCACCAGCCGATTGCGGGCATATAAAAACCGCCCCCGGAGGAGCGGTTTTGTACAATTCGTTTTTGGCGCGGCCTACTCGCCGTCCTCCAGCTTAATGAGGATTTTGCGGTAGCCACCGTACTCGCCGTTGAGCGCCTTGGACACACGGCTCACCGTGGTGGACGAAGCGCCAGTACGGGCTTGAACCTCAACATAAGGCTCGCCCTCATCCAGATAACGCGCAACCTGCAGACGCTGAGAAAGGTCGCAAATCTCACGCGGCGTGCAGATATCGGTCAAAAACGCTTGGATATCCTTCTCGTCATCCAAAAGGCTAAATGCATGGACCAGCTGCTTGACATCAGGCTTGTCAAACATGTTCTCGATATTCATCGATCACCGCCAAACCCGCCAAAAGGCATCGAAGTTGATACTGACATCGGGCATCGTTCGCCCGTTCTATGCAATAGGGCAACGCCTGTGGCTTTTGCCCGTAGCAGTTTAGCACACCACCAAACTAAAGCGACAAGACTCTCTGCCAGCGGCGCGTTTTTCAGGACGAACGCCGTTTAGAAACCGAATGCGCACGTAAGCTCCACGAATATTTGCGACAATGGGCGTCCAGGCAAGGCCCCGCGTTCGCGCAGCCGTGCAAGTCGCCACGGCAAGCTGCTTCACGCGTCACCAACTCTCCCCGCGCAAGAAAGGATCCCTACCATGCGCTTTATGCTTAACTGGCTCTTTACTTCGATCGCCATCGCGATCGCCACGTTCCTCGTCCCCGGCATCCAGCCCTTCGGTTTTGCCGAGGCTTGGGTCTGTTTCGCCTTCGTGGGACTGTTCCTGAACATCGTCGATTCGTTCGTCAAGCCGTTCCTGACGGTCATCTCGCTGCCGCTCACGATCATTACGCTGGGCATTTTCCAGCTTGTCGTCAACAGCTTTATGCTCGAGCTCGCGAGTTACCTGTCGGTCAACCTGCTGGGCGTCGGCATCTCCATCGCCAGCTTTGGATCGGCCTTTATGGGCAGCATCCTGGTGTCCATCACGCGCAGCATCCTCGACAGCATCGCCGAGGACTAAAACGGCCATTCCGGCCGTGCCCGTCTCAATAGCCCAAAACGAAGGCCGCCCATCGCAAAAATGGGCGGCCTTCTTATTTGTCAAGTCTCAAAGGACGAGAGAATCTACCATTTCTACCCCGTCCCCAAATGCAGGTGAGGGTTAGATGACGTAGTCGTAGCCATGGTTGGGAGCGACAAGTTGATCGAGCGTCACACCGTCGAGGTAGTCGTTGATGAGCTTGTCCAGGTTCTTCCACACGTCGAGCGTGGGGCACTCATCCGAACGCGAGCAGCCCTTGCAGTCGCCATCCAGGCAGGCGACCGGCGCCAGACTACCCTCGGTCAGGCGCAGGATCTCGCCCACCGTGTACTGCTCGGGCGGGCGCGTGAGCACGTAGCCGCCGCCCTTGCCGCGCATGCCCGAGAGCATGTTGGCACGTACGAGCGTAGCCAAGATGTTCTCGAGATATTTCTCCGAAATCCCCTGGCGCGCCGCGATCTCTTTGAGCGGGATGCGACCGGCCGCCTGGTGCTCGGCCAGATCGACCATAACGCGCAGGGCATATCTGCCCTTAGTAGAAACCAACATGTATAGTGCTGCCTTTCGGTCATTCAGTCCGTAGAAATTCTAGCCGAAAAATTGGTTTTGAAAATACCCATTCCCGTCAAGATGGTTAATCGACTCGTAATAATCTTCTATTTCCTATTGCGTTACTAGGCTTTAGTGTCTACTATGCTTGCCAACAGCAAAACGAACAACCTATAAGGTTTGTGGGTTTCGCTGCTACACACACCGTAAAACCACACGGTATCCAGTCATTTGAACACTTTGGAGGTTCATCATGAGCAAGGTTTACACGTCCATCGATCAGCTTATCGGCCGCACCCCGCTCCTGGAGCTCACTCACTTTGAGGCCGATGAGGACCTCAAGGCCCGCGTGCTCGTCAAGCTGGAATACTTCAACCCCGCCGGATCCGTCAAAGACCGCGTCGCCAAGAACATGATCGACGAGGCCGAGAAGGCCGGCAAGCTCGTGCGCGGTGGCGACTACACCATCATCGAGCCCACGAGCGGCAACACCGGCGTCGGCATCGCCTCGGTGGCGGCGGCTCGCGGCTACAAGGTGATCATCACCATGCCCGAGACCATGTCCGTCGAGCGCCGCAAGCTTATGCAGGCATATGGCGCACAGCTCGTGCTCACCGACGGTTCCAAGGGTATGAAGGGCGCCATCGCCAAGGCCGAGGAGCTGCAGAAGGAGACCCCCAACAGCATTATCGCCGGCCAGTTTGTGAACCCCGCCAACCCCGCCATCCACAAGGCCACGACCGGTCCCGAGATCTGGGACGATACCGACGGCAAGGTCGACATCTTCGTCGCCGGCGTCGGCACCGGCGGCACCGTGACCGGCGTGGGTGAATTCCTCAAAGAGCAGAACCCCGAGATTCAGGTTGTCGCCGTCGAGCCCGCCACCTCCCCGGTACTCTCTAAGGGCCAAGCCGGCCCGCACAAGATCCAGGGTATCGGCGCCGGCTTTGTGCCCGACGTCCTCGACACCCAGGTCTATGACGAGATCATCCCCGTCGAGAACGACGACGCCTTTGCCACCGGCCGCGCCGTGGGCCACAAGGAGGGCGTGCTCGTGGGCATTTCGTCCGGCGCCGCCGTGTGGGCCGCGCTGCAGCTGGCCAAGCGCCCCGAGAACGAGGGCAAGACCATCGTGGCGCTGCTCGCCGACACCGGTGAGCGCTACCTGTCCACGGCACTGTTCCAGGACTAGAGCTTCTCGTTCTTAGAACGAGTCCAAGGCACGCCGGCCTCCCCTCTCTCTTCTGGCGGCCTGGGCTCATCCCAACAGGGTGTCCCACATGACGCCCGAACTTGCTACAATGTCTGCGGCGCGGACCCAGCCTCCCGCGCCGCTTTTCTTTTTTGGCCACATGCCACCAAGGAGAACCTCCCCATGCACAACAAGCGCGTGCTCGTCGCCATGAGCGGCGGCGTCGATTCCAGCGTGACCGCGTATCTGCTCAAAAGTCAGGGTTACGAATGTGTCGGTGCCACCATGCGCCTCACCTGCCCCGCACCCGATCCCGCAACAGGCATGAGTAAGGTCGACCGCGATATCGCCGATGCAAAGGCCGTCGCCGAGCGCCTGGGGATACCCCATCACGTGCTCGACCTGCAGCAGACCTTCGACCGCAACGTGATCGAGCGCTTCGTGACTGCCTACCAGGAAGGACTGACGCCCAACCCGTGCATCATCTGCAACCGCCATATTAAGTTTGGCGCGTTGCTCGATGCAGCGCTCGATATGGGCTGCGACTACATCGCCACAGGTCACTACGCCAAAACGAGCCAGGCGTCCGACGGCACCTGGCAGCTGTACCGTGGCGAGGACCCCAAGAAGGACCAAAGCTACTTTTTGTATTCGCTTACGCAGGAGCGCCTGGCACGCACAATCTTTCCGCTGGCAGGCCTGGACAAGGAGCACGACGTGCGCCGCATTGCCGCCGAGCAGGGCTTCATCAACGCCAAGAAGGCCGAAAGCGAGGATATCTGCTTTATTCCAGACGGCGACTACGCGGGCTATATCGAGCACCGCTGCGGACATGCCGCTGCACCGGGCGACATTGTGTGGCGCGACGGCAGCGTGGTCGGACGCCATAACGGCGCGTTGCGCTATACCATCGGCCAGCGCAAGGGCTTGGGCGTCGCGATGGCGCATCCCGTGTATGTGACGGGCGTCGACACCGTCAACAACACCGTGCATCTGGGCGAGGCCGAGGACCTGACGGCCACAGCGCTCACGGCCAACGACTGGATCTGGAGCGCCCCCGCCGACCGCATGGAAGCAGGGCTCGATGCCGGCGGCATTCGCGTGGGCGCCAAGCACCGCTACCGTCAGAAAGACCAGGCAGCGACCCTTACGCGCGGCGAAGACGGGCAAATGCTGCTGACTTTTGACGAGCCGCAGCGAGCCATCGCCCCCGGCCAAGCCGTTGTAGTCTACCGCGGCGACATCGTCCTCGGCGGCGGCACCGTTACGGCAGCTATCAAGTAGTCCCATCCCCTTCATAAGTTGCGGGGAAATAGGGGCTGTTTTAGCGTGTGCGGGCGCGAAACAGTCGCGATTTGACCGC
>DBEWUK010000031.1:0-31504 GCA_048205395.1 Collinsella sp. | reverse complement strand
CGCCACACATGGTCGAGGACGTTCTGAAAACTAAGCCCGGCCCCCGCCGGACAGGTCAACCTACTCGCAGAGCAGCTTGGCGATCTGGACGGCGTTGGTTGCCGCGCCCTTACGGATTTGGTCACCGCAGCACCAGAAGGTGATACCGCGCGCGGCCTCGGGGTTCGAGATGTCGCGACGCACGCGGCCGACCCAAATCAGGTCTTGGTCGGACGTATCCATCGGCATGGGGAAGCGGTCGTGCGCATCCTCGGCAGCCATATCGTCAACCAGCTTGACGCCGGGAGCGGCAGCCAGCGCAGCACGGGCCTCGTCAACCGTAATGTCACGCTCGAACTCGAGCGTGATGCTCTCGGAGTGCGAACGCAGCACGGGCACGCGCACGCAGGTGCAGTTCACGCGCAGCTCGGGCAGATGCATAATCTTGCGGCCCTCGTTTTGTAGCTTCATCTCCTCGGAGGTAAAGCCCTCCTCCTTGACGCCGCCAATCTGCGGAATCAGGTTGCTCGCCAGCTGAGCGGCAAACGCGCGCGGCTCGGGAATCTCCTCGCCACGGCCCAGGGCGGCCAGCTGAGCCTCGAGCTCGGCCATACCGGGAGCGCCAGCACCCGAAGCCGCCTGGTACGTCGAGACGATCATGCGCTTCACGCCGGCGAGCTGATGCAGCGGCCACGTGGGAACCAGGCCGATGATGGTCGCGCAGTTGGGATTGGCGATAAGGCCGTGATGCCATTTGATGTCGTCGGCATTGATCTCGGGCACGACCAGCGGCACCTCGGGATCCATGCGGAAGGCATGGCTGTTGTCGACCACGACGGCGCCGCGCTTAACGGCCTCGGGCAGCAGCTCCTTCGCGATATCGTCACCGGCGGCTCCAAGCACAATGTCGCAGCCCTCAAAGGTCTCGGGGCAAGCCTCTTCGATCACGATTTGCTCGCCGCGGAACTCAACGGTCTTGCCCGCGGAGCGTGCACTTGCCAGCAGCTTGAGCTTGCCAACCGGGAACTCCTGCTCGTTGAGGCACTCGAGCATCTGGGTGCCTACAGCTCCCGTCGCGCCCAAAATAGCAACCGTGTACTGTTTCATGCTTCCCCCTTTAAAGGTTGTGGCTTTTGCCCGCACGCCGAGCAGGCCGATTATTGTTGCCAGTGTATACAAGAACGGGGCGGGCACGAAACCCGCCCCGTCGAAACGAAACCGAAACGAAACGCCCCGCCGTAGATTTTTGAGACATGACCCAAAAATCTACCGAGCAGTCGCTACTTTTTGAGCGCAGCCAGAGCGGGATCGACCGGCGCAGGAGCCTCCAGATCGGAGACCTTCACAATGCCGTTCTCATCGGAGAAGGCACGATAAATGGTCCGAATCGCCAGGTCGAAGTCCTTCTCCTCGACACCGATAATGATGTTGATCTCGTCACAGCTCTGCGAAATCATGCGCACGCTCACGCCGGCCTGGCCGAGCATGCCAAACAGATGGCCCGAGATACCTGCACGACCGCGCAGGTTACGACCGACGGTCGCGATGAGCGCCAGGCCCTCAACAACCTCGATCTCGAGCGGCTCGACCTCCTGCTGAATGTCGCCCACAAGCGAGTACAGCGAATCGTGCACATCCTGCTCCTGCACCACGGCGCCAAAGCGGTCGACACCAGTGGGCATGTGCTCGACGGAAACGTCATAGCGCTCGAAGACCGAAAGCGCGCGGCGCATAAAACCGACACGGGGTTTGGTGCGGTCGCGGGCAACGTTGATGGCGACAAAACCGCGCTTGCCGGTCACACCGGTAATGATGGGCTCCGCCTCGCCCTCATCAGCCGTCTCGCTAATGATGGTGCCGGGGTCCTGCGGCGCATTGGTGTTCTTGATGACCAGCGGAATACCCGCCTCACGCACAGGGAACACGGCCTCCTCGTGCAGGACGCTTGCGCCCATGTACGAAAGCTCGCGCAGCTCCTCGTAGGTAACGCGAGCGATGGGCTGAGCCTCGGGCACGATGCGCGGATCGGCAGAGTAGAAACCCGAGACGTCGGTCCAGTTCTCGTACAGATCGGCGCCCAGGCACTTGGCCAGAATCGAGCCCGAGATATCGCCGCCGCCACGATCGAGCAGCTTGATCTGGCCCTCACGCGTCGCGCCGTAGAAACCGGGCATAACAAAGCCGCCCTGCTGACCGTACTCCTGCACCAGCTCAGAGGTGCGATTCATGCTGAGCGTACCGTCGTGATGGAACGCCACAACCGTCGCGGCGTCCAGGAACGGTAAGCCCAGGTACTCGGCCATCAGGCGGGCGGTAAAGTACTCGCCACGGCTCACAAGCTCCTCGGTGGAGTAGCCGCCCGAGCGGGCGCGCTCGGCAAAGGCCGCGAACTCCTCACGGATGGGATAGGTGAGCTCCAGCTCGTCAGCGATATCAAAATAGCGCTGGCCAATGTCCTCGAGCAGCTCCTCACACGACACGTGGTACTTGACGTGCGCGTTGACCAAGTAGAGCAGGTCGGTCACCTTGGTGTCGCCCTTAAAGCGGCGACCGCAGGCAGAAACCACCACAAAACGGCGGGCAGGGTCGGCGTCGACAATGGCCTTGATCTTCTTGAAGTGTTCGGCGTCGGCGACCGACGAGCCGCCAAACTTGGCAATCTTAATCATGGGCTTGAGGTTACCTTTCTAAAAAGCCTCTGCGAACCTACTTTGTGCGCTCTGATACCATGGTTTCACCGATTGGGACCAAGGCATCCGAGGAGCAGTGTTATATGGGAACTTATCATAGTACACGAGGACGCACTTTATCGTGCTCAAGTAAGGTGGCAATCCGTACCGGCATCGCTCCCGACGGGGGTTTGTTTGTCTCGGACGAGCTCGGCACCCAGCAGGTCGATATCAGCTCGCTTGCAGATAAATCGTACTTTGAAATCGCTCAAGATGTGTTGGGAATGTTACTGAATGATTACACGGCCGAAGAAATTTCGGCGTGTGTCGACGAGGCATACCGCGGCACATTCGCGAGCGAAGAGGTCACGCCGCTCGTCAAACTCGACGCAGCGCCAGGCACCGACGCTCCTCAAACCTATGTGATGGAGCTCTTTGGCGGCCCCACGAGCGCCTTCAAGGACGTCGCCCTGCAGATGCTCCCCCGCCTGATGGCCCGCACCTCCGCCAAGGACGGCGGCGCCGAGCGCATCATGATCGTCACCGCCACGTCGGGCGACACGGGCAAGGCAGCACTCGCCGGCTTTGCCGACGCCCCGGGCACGGGCATCACCGTCTTTTATCCCGAGGGCAAAGTCAGCCGCGTGCAGAATCTGCAGATGTCCACCCAGGAGGGCGATAACGTCGCCGTCTGCGGCATTCGCGGCAACTTCGACGATGCCCAGAGTGCCGTCAAGCGCATCTTTGCCGATAAGGAGCTTGCCGAGCGTCTTGAGGCCGCCGGCACGGTGCTTTCGAGCGCCAACTCCATCAACGTCGGCCGTCTGGTGCCGCAGGTCGTCTACTACTTTGCCGCCTATGCGCAGCTGTTGCGCGCCGGTGCCATCGAGGCCGGCGACGCCGTGGAGTTCTGCGTACCGACCGGCAACTTTGGCGACATCCTGGCCGGCTACTATGCCAAGCGCATGGGTCTGCCCGTCGCCAAACTCGTCGTGGCCAGCGACAAGAACAACGTGCTCGCCGACTTCCTGACCACCGGCGTCTACGACCGCAACCGTCCGTTCTTCACCACCATCTCGCCGTCGATGGATATCCTCATCAGCTCTAACCTGGAGCGCATGCTGTACTTCCTGTCCGATGGCGACTGCGAACTCGTTGCCGGCCTTATGGAGCAGCTGGCACAGACTGGTCGCTACGAGGTTCCCGCCGACCTGCTGGCAAAGATTCAGAGCGTCTTTGGCTGCGGTTGGGCCAGCGAAGACGAAGTCCGCGCTGCCATCAAGAGCTGCTGGGATGCGAACGGCTACGTAATCGACCCGCACACTGCTTGCGGCTATCACGTCTTTGAAAAGGTCGCTCCCGCCGAGGGCGCCAAGGCCCGTGTGCTGCTTTCGACCGCCAGCCCCTACAAGTTCCCGCGCGCCTGCTGCGACGCCTTGGGGCTCGACGTTCCCGAGGACGACTTTGAGGCCATGCACGTGCTCGAGCAGGCAACCAACACGGTCGCCCCGGCACAGATCGCCGAGCTCGAGTCCAAGCCCGTCCGCTTCGAAGACGTCTGCGACGTCGATGAGATGGCCAGCTACGTAGAGCAGGCTGCAAAAAAGATAGCAACCAACTAAACCCCTTATTAAGCGCCGGCGAAAGCCGGCGCACCTTCTTCCATCAGATAACCCCCGGGATGATGACGAACGTGCACAGCGTGCCTGGCTGTTTAGTTCGTCGCGAGTTCCGCACGCAAAGGAAAGCACTTAATGTGCTTTCCGTCTTGCGCAGGACTGCCCGAGCAGCGAACTAAACAGCCAGGCACGCCAGGAGGACCCACATGATCAAGATCACCGTCCCAGCAACAAGCGCAAACCTAGGCATCGGCTACGACACCCTCGGCATGGCCGTCAGCCTCTACTCGCACTTCACCTTCGAGCGCTCCGATAAGCTCACCATCACCGGATGCCCCGAGGAATTCCAAAACGAGAACAACCTGGTCTACGTGAGCTTTGTCGATGCACTGGCCGCATGGGGCGAGCCGGCCTTCCCCGTCGCCATCGACATTCAGACCGATGTGCCCGTCGCCCGCGGCCTGGGTTCCAGCTCCACCTGCGTCGTCGCTGGCATTATGGCTGCCGCCGCGCTGACAGGCCACACCGTCGACCGCGCCGAGCTCGTCCGCATCGCCACCGAGGTCGAGGGCCATCCCGATAACGTCGCCCCCGCTATCCTGGGCGGCGCCGTCTGCTCCTTTACGCCGACCGATTCGCTCCCCCAGTGTCTGCGCTACGAGGTAAGCGACAAGCTTCGTTTTATTACTGTGATTCCACCCTACGAGGTGCATACGAGCGAGGCGCGCAAGGTTGTGCCGCAGGAGATTCCACTCTCCACCGCCGTGTGGCAGATGGGCCGCATCGCCGGCATGACGCGCGGCTTGGAGACTGGTGACCTGGACCTGATTGCCGCCGCCAACGACGACCGCATCCAGGAGCCCTATCGCCGCCGCCTCATCCCCGACTACAACGCCGTGCGCGACACCTGCCTTAACGGCGGTGCCAAGACCATCTGGATCAGCGGTTCGGGCTCGACCCTCATGGCTGTGACCGACGATACCATCGTGGCAAAGTTCCTGCAGGTCAAGCTGCGTGAGCAGTTCCCCAAGTGCGACACGCACATTCTGACGTGCGACACCGAGGGCGCTCAAATCGAGTACCTGTAGGCATCGCCGGTCGACACCACCGAGCCGCCCAAGGGCATCCCCTTAAAAACGTCCTCGCACTTGAGGCCCGCTTATCCTGCTCCTTCGGAGCCGTGGATAAGCGGGCCTCGTGCTGCGGAATGTTTTTAAGGGGATGCCCTTGGGCGGCCCTACAACAACATTGCCGGCGATGTCTACAGGGACCCACGCTTTGAAAGGGCGCCGGGCTGATAGTTTTGTTTTTTATTGATAGGGGCTCTTGCTAGGCTGGAGCCCTTACTAGAGGCAGGCCTCGGCGATGCGGCGCTTGAGTTCGTCGATGCCGGTGCCGGTTTGGGAGCTTGTAATGATTACGTTCTCGGCCGGAACGTTGAGCTGCTTTTTGATGGCTGCTGCCTGGCGGGCCTGCTGGGTGCGACTGAGCTTGTCGGCCTTGGTGAGGCAGACGATAAAGTTGAACTCGTTGCCCTGCAGATAATCGATCATGTCATGGTCGAGCTTACTGGGATCGTGGCGAATGTCCACCAGCGACACAACCAGGTTAAAGCTGCGCTCGGAGTCGAAGAAGTCGCCGATAAGCTCGGCCCAGCGGTCGCGCTCGGCCTTGGAGCGACGGGCGAAACCGTAGCCCGGCAGGTCCACGAAATGCACGTCGTCGGCCTCAAAGAAGTTGATGTTGCTCGTCTTGCCCGGCGTACTCGAAACCTTGACTAGGTTCTTGCGGCCAAAGAGTTTGTTCATGATGGACGACTTGCCCACGTTGGAGCGGCCGACAAAGCTCACCTCGGGGCAGGTGGACTCGGGAATCTGCGAAACCTTGCCATAGCTGGCGACGAACTTGGCAAGCTGGTAGTTAATGGAATCGGCCATGGACACTCCTTGGTCGTAGGTTCTTACAAATAGACGCGCTATTGCGCAGCGGCAATGCGGCGGACGATATCGAGCGTAATGTCACTTGCGACACGCGCGTACTCGAACAGATCGAACTCTCGCTCGCAAATTGCATCGTACGCCTCGTCACAATTATCGCTGATAGCGCGCAACACCAGGCAATCGACACCATTTTTGGTTGCGACATGGGCAATTGCCGCGCCCTCCATGCCGACACAATCGGCATGCGTCGCCTCGATAGCGTCGTTGCGCATGGTGGCGCCCGTCACAAAGCGGTTACCCGTGGCAATCGTGCCGACCAGGAACTGCTTGGTGCCCTCGTTCGAAGCGACTGCATTTTTCGAAGCGTCAACAAACCCACGCTCAGCAAGCACGTCGGCGGCAATATCGACCAGCGCGGGCGTCGAGCCAAACTCCTCGAGCCCCGGTGCGGACTCGGCGATAAGCGCGGTATCTGTATCCAGATAGCGTAGGCGTTTGCCAATGACCACGTCGTCGATATGGAGCTTGGGGTTCAAACCGCCCGCAATGCCCGAAAACACAACAGCCTGCGGAGCATACTTGCTAATGAGGTGCTGTGTTGCAGCAGCGGCGTTCACCGTGCCCATGCCCGCCGTTGTGGCGACAACTGTCAGGCCGTCGAGCTCACCGCTCACAACGGTCAAGCCTGCCTCCCGTGCCTCGCAAACGTCGCTCAGCTCTTCCTTAATCTGCATGATCTCTTTTTCGAGCGCACCGATAATCGCGATGGTAGCCATACCATTCCCCAAACCTATACGAAATTCTCAACCAAGGTATGGTACCAGCATTTTGTTTGACCTCGCCAAACGAACACGCTAAGCCAGTGCAGCTCGCGTATCAAACAGAGCCTTTGCAATCGCGGCCGTAACCTCGCTCGAACGGTCACTCCATGGCATCGATGTCATGACGCTCATGACATAGGTACGGCCATCGATGTCGATGAGGCCTGCATCGCATGTCGAATAGCAACCGTCCTCGCTGATCCAACCCGCCTTGTTACACATCTTAAAAGGTAGTCAATTTGGGACGGGCTTGTTAGCCGATGGCCGACCTGAGCTCCGCGCGGCGCTTTTTCATGCCGGCCATAACGGCATTGCGCAACTCGGGCATACGTGCGGTATCCATCTGGGGCACGCCCTCAAGCTTATAGGGAATCCCCAACTGCTCGTATTTGACGACACCCATGGTGTGATACGGCAGCATCTCCAGGCCGACCACGTTATGCCACGGGGCAATCAAGCGACCGAGCGCCTCGCACTCCTCCACCGTGTCGGTAATGCCCGGCACCACCACGTGGCGGATAACGACCTTAATCTTGCGACGCGCGAGCTCATCACCAAACGCCAGAATGCGTGCGGGATCGCAACCGGTCAGCTTTTTATGCTCGACGGGATCGGCGTGCTTAATGTCGAGCAGCACAATATCGGTCTCGTTGAGTACGGCATCGAACTTCTCGGGATGCGCGGGATCGAACGCATAGCCGCAGCTATCCAAGCAGGTATGCACGCGGCCATCGAGGTTGTTGTGCATTGCACGGAACAGGTCGGCCAAAAACTCGGGCTGCAGAAGCGGCTCGCCGCCCGAAACCGTAATTCCGCCGCTGCGATAGAACTCGTGGTTACTCTGGAACTCATCCATGAGGTGCTCGACGGTCACCATCGTGCCGCCGTTGACCGACCAGGTATCGGGGTTGTGGCAATACGCACAGCGCATGGGGCAGCCCTGAACAAACACCACAAAGCGGATGCCGGGTCCATCGACCGTTCCCATCGTCTCAATCGAATGCACGCGGCCCAGGGCAAACGCAGAGTCCTCGGGACGAGCGTCCACACCCTCGAGTGTCATCTCAGCCATTCCCGCTACCTTGCCTCTCATTGGTTTTAGTTACATAAATGCCAGAGCCATTCTAGCCCATACGCATGATGGTGAAACGGTTTAGTGGTCAATTGGGTTGTTCTATTTGGCCCCACACAAAAGCGGCGGGAAGGTTATCACAACCCACCCGCCGCCGAGGCAATAGATATCGATAGGCACCAGGCCTTACGCCTTGAGCGTGAGCACCGCGCCGAAGGCAGTCGGGCCGCAATGGCTCGAGATAACGCCGCCGACCTGAGTCCAGGTAACGTCCTTAAAGCCCAGGTCGTGCGCATAGATTTCCATGTCGTCGCGCAGCTCCTCGGAAAGGCCTACCGAATACGCCAGGCCAATGTGCGAGTAGTCAATCTCGCCCTTGGCAACCATGTGGTCAATAAAGGCACGGGCGCATTTGAGCATAGAGCCGCGGAACTTCTTGGTCGCCACGAACTTGCCGCCCGTTACCTCAATGCAGGGCTTAATCTTGAGCAGATGGGCGCCCAGGAACGCGACGTTGGACAAGCGACCGCCCGCCTTAAGGAAGGCAAGGTCCGTAGGAACAAAGCCCAGCAGCACGCGGTCCATGACGGAGTTCGTAAATGCAAAGATCTCGTCGACGGTGGCATCGGGGTGAGCCTCGATGTATTTGGCGGTCTCGACGACAACGAGCGACTGGCCCACCGAGACAAAGCGCGTGTCCATGGAGAACACGTAGTCGCGCCCCTGAGCCGCAATCTTAGAGGACTGATGCGAACAGGTCGTGGCCTCGGAATATGCAAGATGCAAAATAGTCGCGTCGGGTTGCTCGGCATGGATGCGGTCGTACACATGCGCAAAATCCGCTGGCGAACAGCCACTGGTCTTGGGCATCACACCAAACTCGTTGCAGCGCGAATAAATCTCGAGCGGATCGATCGAGCCGTCCTCGACGGTCTCGTCACCAATCGTGACATGCATGGGCACGCGCACGATGCCGTAGCGCTCGCAGAGCTCCGGCGTTACATCCGACCCAGACTCAACCACGATTACATACTTGCCCATTCTTATCACGACCCATCTCGACATTGGCTTTTCAATATATGACGCACGTCCACCGTCCTGCTGTAGAACGGCCTCCAAGCGCCAAAGAGACGCCGTCCCTTGCACACAACAAAGGACAGCGTCTCCCTGGAAAACTCCGTGCTTATTTGAGATTCTACACGGTTTATTAAGGAGTGTTACTTATTCCGCAAACGGTCGCTATACGCGATAAGCGGTAGCTGGCCGCGGCAACTGCGACACATTCCGCCCAACAAGTCCAATCGTGCTCCATGCACGGTTAATGAGCGAGGCGGTAGAAATCCATCGACGCCGCACCCTCGGTGTGCAGCTCCATCGCCGGAACCGCCGGCGAATAGGTACGGCTCGTAAGTGCCGCCTCGCCACCGTTGGCAAAAATCTCGACCATCGTAGTGTCCGAAAGCACGCGCAGGTCGCGAAGTTCGCCGAGCTCGATCGACCTCTGGTCGCGTCCATAGCCTTCGTCGCCCATATCGAGGGTAAGCATCCCGTCCGCATAGCGCACAAAGACACCCTTGCGAGTCTCGAGCTCAACCATCTTGGCGCCCTCACAGGAAACCACGAGATCAAACAGGCGGCCCGGCTCCTCAACGGTCTCACCGCCTACAGCACGAACGCAATCGCCGCGCATCCTCTCAATCTCGTGCGCCGGCTGCTGGCAGAGCTTACCATCGCGCATGCTCAGCTCTCGCGGCACCGTCAACGCGCACTGCCACCCGCGCGCCACCGTCGGGTTTTCCGCCGTCGCATCGGGGCAACCCGACCATCCGATCATCAATCGCCGGCCTGCAGCATCCTCAAAGGACTGCGGAGCATAGAAATCAAAACCGGCATCGACCATCGGGGGCATGCCTTTCCCGACGATTTTAAAGCTCGGCGCCTCCCAATCGGCCTCGATGGGGAACCACACGCACTGATGCGGATTGCGGTAACGCCAACCATCGGCAGGCACACCCTGCGGACAGCAAACGAGAATAAGCTCGCCATCGAGCTCAAACAGATCGGGGCACTCCCACATAAAGCCAAACTTCTCGCCCAACTCAATGCGCGTCGCATAGCTCCAGTTCTCAAGATTGCGCGAGGTATAGACAAGCACGCAGCCACGGTCGTCTTTCGTACGAGCGCCCAGAACCATGTAGTAGATACCGTCGTGTTCAAGGATCTTGGGGTCGCGCACGTGCGTACCGATATCGTCGGGGTAATCGACCGGCCCAACAGCTATGCGCTTCTCGCCCAATTCGTCGGGATTCTCGGCAACCATATGAATCTGGTTTTGCTCACGGCCCGTCAACACGTAGTCGTAATCATCACGGTCAAAATGCTTAACGTTGCCGGTATAGAAGTAGTGAATCTTGCCATCACGTACAAAGGCAGAACCAGAATACGCTCCACTCGAATCCAAATCGGAATCGGGGAACAGCACGGGACCGTGATTCTCGTACGTCACAAAATCCTTTGTCGTCAGATGGTTCCAAAGCACTGGACCGCCATGCGCAGCATCGAACGGATCGTATTGATGATAGATGTGATACGTATCACCAATCTGAACCAAACCATTGGGGTCGTTGAGCCAGCCAAGCTCAGGCTCCACATGGAACAAAAGCCTATCGGGGTCGGACGCGATGCGAGCCGCCGTCTCATCCTGTCCGGCACGCCACTGCTCATAGTCCGCACGCATCACCTTGTTTTTTTGATTAAACATCGCCATTGACCTTCTCGTCTATAGGAAAGGACGCTCGACTCACACGAGCCGAACGCCCTTCCCCAAATGGACTTATCCGCACATTACGCTGAACGGCTCAACTAGAAGCTAACGTCGAAGCCAGCGCCAGCGCCCTCTTCATCGGTGGTCGGCACGCCCTTTGCCTTGTTGTAGGCAAAGATCAAGACGATCGGCACGATGAAGGCGATGAGATTGCCAGCCACATACCACACGAGGGTCTCGGGCGTGACGATGAGCAGGCCAAGCACGCCGGTCAGACCCTGACCGATAGCGCGCACCTCAAAGAGCTTGACGAAGGCACCGCCGCAGCCTGCACCGATGCATGCGCAGATGAACGGAATGATCGAGTAGCGCATGTTTGCAGCGAAGATAGCGGGCTCGGAGATTCCGACCAGCGTCGGGATAAAGGACGACATGCAGATGTTGCGCTCTTTGGAATGCTTCTTATGAATGAGGTACATGCCGATGGCGCCGCCACCCTGGGCGATGATGGAAACCGACCAGATGGCCTGGATGTAGTTGAAGCCAGTCGTGGCAACGAGGTTTGCCTCGATACCCTGGATGAACTGATGCGTACCGGTAACGACGAGCGGCTGCAGGAACGCGGCGAAGACAAAGGCACCAAAGACGCCCATCCTGTTGTACAGGATATCGATTACGCCGGCGAGGACGTCGCCGATCAGATTGCCGAGCGGGCCGAACACGGTGAACAGGGCGACGTTAGCAAGAATCAGGGTAACGGTCGGGACAAAGACGAACGAAACGACCTCGGGAATGTACTTCTGGGCAATCTTTTCGACCTTGGCCATAAACCAGGCAGTCAGGATTGCAGGGAACACGCCGCCCTGGAAAGCAACCATGGGAATGGAGAGCGGACCAAAGTTCCAGTACTCAGCACCCGTCGGGTCCATAACGAACGTGTTGCGGTTCATAAGGCTCGGGTGAACCATGACGATACCGACGAGGATACCCAGAATCGGGTTACCGCCAAAACGCTTCACCGCGCTGTACATAACCAGGACAGGCAGGTAGTCGAAGGTGGTGGCGATAATGGCAAAGAAGCTTGCGAGGTTCTTGAGGAACTCGCTGTGATCGGCGAGGCTGCCCTCCATGCCAAAGAGGCCGTTGGCAACGATCAGCGACTTAAGGCCGATGATGATAGCAGCGCCGACGAAAGCGGGAATGATGGGGATAAAGATGTCCGAGAATACCTTGAGGACCGAGAAGAACTTGCCCTTCTTGTCCGCCTCGGCGCCCTTGACCTCGGAAGCGCTGATCTCCTTAACGCCCGTCAGAGCCATAAACTCATCGTAGACCTTGTTGACGGTACCGGTTCCGAAGATGATCATGAGCTGGCCGCTGTTGTACAGCACGCCCTTGACGCCATCGATGTTCTCGAGCTCGGCCTTGTTGTAGTTGCTCGTATCCTTGAGCACCAGACGCAGACGCGTAACGCAATGCGTGGCGCCCTCGATGTTCTCCAGACCGCCGACGTTATCGACGACTTGCTGAGACACTACTTTGTAGTCCATGTTCCTCTCCATTCCTTTACGAAATCATAAGACGTTTTGATGCCATTACAGAGACGCGATCGTTGCATTTGCGCACTTGAGCGTACCGTCGGTGACCGTCAGCGCCACACCCTGGCCCTGCTTATTGCAGAAGCGAGCGTTAAGCGCAACATCATCGACAAAGATGGTCGCGATATCGTCGTCAACGACCAGGCGCACATGATGAGTGCCCTCGCCCTTAAAGAACAACGGACGCTCGAGGCCCATGTTGTTGACCTGGAACCACGGATACTGGGGGGCCGCCGTAAACTCGAGCTTGCCCTCACGCAGGTTGGCGCGGAACTCATAGGCAAGACCGGACTCGGCGTCCTCGGCAAGCTTCACCGAGAAGCCGGCAGCGTCACCGGCGAGCTCGATGTCGGCATCGAGCATATAGGTGGAACCGGCATCCGCGGCGAGCACCTGCTCGACCTTGCCCGACTCGCAGGAGAGCTCAAAGGCCTCGACTGCCTTAGCCTCGCCAAAGGCGCCAAGCATGCTGTCAGGAAGCTTGGTGCCGAGCGTTCCGTCGGCACGCTGAACGATCTCGAGGGGCATAAAGGTGCCACCCCACAGGTAAGAGCTGGGGTCGCCGCCCTCGTCACGCGTAGGAACCCAACCAAAGAGAACGCGGCGCTCGCCGTCAAATGCGGTACGCGCGGCATAGTACGCGCGGCCATCGAAGGAATCGTCCGCAGGAGTGATCCAAGGACCGTTGATAGAGCGAGACATGCGGTAACGGGTCTTGTTGCCATCACTGTACTCGGAGAACACCAGATACCACCAGTCGCCCATCTTAAAGAGATCAGGCATCTCGAACATGGTGTACAGGCCCGGATTCCACCAGTCGCCCTGGAACTCCCAGGTATCCAGGTCCTTGGAGGTGAACTTGACCAGACGACCGGTCATCAGACGCTTGTCCTCGCCCACACGCGTGCCGAGGATGAGCATGTACTCTTCGTTCTCCTCATCCCAAAGCACAAAGGGATCGCGCCAGTTGCGGTCATCGTAACCCTCCTGGGGCGGAAGCAGCGTCTCGGCGATGTTCTTCTCCCACTTGACGGCGTCGTCACTCGTTGCGTGAAGAAGAACCTGCTTCATCAAGCGTGCGCGGACCTTATCGCGATTGCAACCAGTGTAGAGCGCATGGTACTTGTCGCCCACCTTAAACACCGTGCCGGCATAAACATACTGGTCGACTTCATCGTCGCCGCCACGCTCAAGGCTCTCGCCAAAGTCTTTGTAATTGACGAAGTCCTTGGTTGTCGCGAGTGCCCAGCCAAACGGCTCTCCGAAAGGTCCGGGGTTTCGCGTGTCACGCTGATGATAGAGATAGAACGTGCCGTCCTCGCCGTACGGCATGATGTCGCCTACCCAAATTCCCTCAGGCTGGTAATACACCTTGTGCATCCGAGACTTCCTTTCCCACAAGATACTAACTCGGTACAACTGCAAGATATGTCAATCGTTTTCATATGTCAAACGTTTTCACACCAATACGTCTTTTCGCAGTTCCAGTCGTCGGCAAACGGTTGACATATGCCGGCGAACGGTCATCAGAGGTGTTTGAGGAATTCTTTTGGCACGGGATGAACTACGCGGTTTTACCCTCAATGAGTTCAACGGGGAGCTTGATATTCGATTCGGGCTTTTCGCCGTTAATAAGAGCAATGATGGATTGCGCCGCGAGCTCTCCGATGCGATCGATATCTTGGCGTACGGTTGTTAAGTCAGGCATAAACGTCATAGTGCGGCGGGCACCATCCGCGCCCACGACCTTAATATCGCCCGGGGCGCTCAAGCCGCGCTGCTTCATCACGTTAAGACAGATAGCCGCCATCGTGTCGTCTCCCGCAAAGATGCCGTCAATATCGGGGTTCTCATCGAGGATCTTCGCAACGACCGCGCTCTTTTCGTCGTCGGGCTTAACGAACTCGACCTCACGGACAAGCGCGGGCAAACCGGCCTGCTCAACAACATCGAGGTAGGCATCGGTACGCTTATTGGCAGGCATGCGCATGCGGCTATTACTGCGCAGGCACAGGATGCGCGAACACCCGTCATCGATCAGGCGACGCGTGGCAAGTTCGCCGATACTATAGCTGTCGCTCGCAATCTGAACAGAGGCCTCGCCAAGGTCGCAGTCGATACCAACCAGACTCAAGCCCATCTCGGCATACGCCTCGGCACCGATATTAAGCGAGTTGACAATGACGCCATCAACCATATTGCGCCGAAGCATATCGATATAAGAACGCTCAAGATCAGGTCGATTGGCACTATTGCACAGCAGCATCTTAAAACCGTTTTCGGCCAGGGTACGCTCAACGGCTTGAACCGCTTGTGCATGAAACGGGCTGCTGACATAGGGGACAATCATACCGATAAGATTCAGGCGACCGTTGAGCATGGCACGAGCGATATCGTTGGGCGTATAGTTGATGCGCTTCATCGCGGCATGGACCTTATCGCGGGTCTCTTGGCTAATATAGCCACGATTATTAAGCACACGAGATACCGTAGTAGGCGAAACCCCCGCCACCGCCGCAACTTCCTTGATGCCAGGCTTAGCCGTATCCTTAGAACGAGCACTCTCGCGAGTCATAGCACCCTCCCCCATCAACATGTCATACGTTTACATACGAACAAAGCATACCCCAACAACAGCGGAAAGACGGTAACAGCACAAGTAAGTAGGCGACTCATCCAAATAATTTGGAGAGTTCCGCCTAAAGGATGACTACACAGGACCCCCGCCGGGGCTGTTTGGGCTACCTCCCAAAACATTCCGCAGGACGCAAAGAGGCTCGCCGCACAAAGTGCGCAGCGAGCCTCTTTGCATGTCCGAGGACGTTTTGGGAGGTAGCCCAAACAGCCCCGGCAATCCTGCAGGAGTTAAACCCCTTTAGAACTTGTCGTGGAAGGTACGGGAGATGACCTCGTCCTGCTGCTCCTTGGTGAGCGTGTGGAAGTTCACGGCATAGCCGGAAACGCGGATGGTCAGCTGCGGGTACTTCTCGGGGTGAGCCTGAGCGTCGAGCAGCGTCTCACGGTTGAAGACGTTGATGTTCAGGTGGTGGCCACCCTTCTCGGCGTAAGCGTCGAGCATGTGGACCAGGTTATCGGCCTGAGTCTCGGAAACTTCAGAAACCTTCATAATGTGTCTCCTTCGATTGATAGGCGCCGGCCGAAACCGGCGCGCTAATCAGTAATCGTTATTGTTAGTATAGCACTAACAATAGTTACTCGCCCAGCTGATCAAGGTCGATATCGCCAAAGAACACCTGGTCCTCCTTGCCGAGCGCACCCGGGATGATGGAGAAGGTGTTGGAGATGCCGTCCTGAGCATCGCGGAACGGGAGCTTGGAAACCGAAGACAGCGAAGCGATGGCGCCGTGGCTATCGCGCTTGTGCATGGGGTTTGCACCCGGGGCGAACGGCTGGCCAGCCTTGCGGCCGTCGGGCGTGGAGCCGGTCTTCTTACCGTACACGACGTTGGAGGTAATGGTCAGAACCGAGGTCGTGGGCACGGAGTTGCGGTAGGTATCGTTCATGCGGATGTACTCCATGAACTGGTGCACAACGTCGTGAGCGATCTGGTCGACGCGGTCGTCGTCGTTGCCGTACTTGGGGAACTCGCCCTCGGTCTCGAAGTCGACGATGATGCCGTTCTCGTCACGGACGGGGTGAACCTTGGCGTACTTGATGGCGGACAGGGAGTCAGCCACGACGGAAAGGCCGGCGATGCCCGTAGCGAACCAGCGGTGCACGTGCTTGTCGTGCAGAGCCATCTGGATGCGCTCGTAGCAATACTTGTCGTGCATGTAGTGGATGATGTTCAGCGAGTTGACGTACACGCCAGCGAGCCACTTCATCATGTCGTTGTACTTGGCCACAACGTCGTCGTAATCGAGCGTATCGCCCTCGACGGCGCGATACTTGGGGCCGACCTGCTTCTTGGAGACCTCGTCGACGCCGCCGTTGAGTGCGTACAGCAGGCACTTGGCCAGGTTGGCACGGGCGCCGAAGAACTGCATCTCCTTGCCAATGCGCATGGAAGACACGCAGCAGGCGATGCCGTAGTCGTCGCCGTGGTAAACGCGCATGAGGTCGTCGTTCTCGTACTGGATCGAGGAGCTGGCGACAGAAGTCTTGGCGCAGAACTTCTTGAAGTTCTCGGGCAGACGGGTCGACCACAGAACGGTCATGTTGGGCTCGGGGCTGGTGCCCATGTTCTCGAGCGTGTGCAGGTAGCGGTAGCTCATCTTGGTAACGAGCGTACGGCCGTCAACACCCATGCCGCCGATGGACTCGGTGACCCACTGCGGGTCGCCGGTGAACAGGGCCTGGTACTCGGGGGTACGGGCAAACTTGACCATGCGGAGCTTCATGATGAAGTGATCCACGAACTCCTGGATCTGCTCCTCGGTGAAGGTACCGTTGGCAAGGTCGCGCTCAGCGTAGATGTCGATGAACGTAGAGGTACGGCCGATGGACATAGCGGCGCCGTTCTGCTCCTTGACGGCAGCGAGGTAGGCGAAGTACATCCACTGGATGGCCTCCTGCGTGTTGGTAGCAGGGTTGGAAATATCGAAACCATAGGTCTCGGCCATCATCTTGAGCTCGCCGAGGGCGCGGATCTGCTCCTGCAGCTCCTCGCGATCGCGGATGTTGTCGGCGGTCATGACCGTCGGGGTGGAAGCCTTCTGGGCCTCCTTGTCCTTGATCAGGTAGTCGACGCCGTACAGGGCAACACGACGGTAGTCGCCGATGATGCGGCCGCGGCCATAGCCATCGGGCAGACCGGTGATGATGTGAGCCGAGCGGCAAGCACGCATCTCGGGGGTGTAGACATCGAAGACGCCAGCGTTGTGGGTCTTGCGCTCGAAGGTGTAGCGCTCGACAACGTTCTCATCGACCTTATAGCCGTGCTGGCTGGCAGCCTGGCAAGCGATGCGGATACCACCGTTGACGTGCAGAGCGCGCTTGAGCGGCTTGTCGGTCTGGAGACCGACGATGGTCTCCTTCTCGCGGTGTGCGTTATCGATGTAGCCAGCGGGGTGGCTCACGATACCCGTGACGGTCTTGGTGTCCATATCGAGGACACCGCCCTGCTCGCGCTCCTTAAGCAGCAGGTCGAGAACCTCGCCCCACAGCTCCTTGGTACGCTCGGTCGGGCCGGCGAGGAACGACTCGTCGCCCTCGTAGGGGGTGTAGTTCTTCTGGATGAAGTCTCGGACGTCAACCTCTCCCGTCCAAATGCCTTCCTTGAAGCCTTCCCATGCCTCCTGCATTGTGTAACCACGCTCCTAGTTACGTGTAATGCGGCGCTCTCTCACACCGCTGCTTATTGAATTCTTGAATTTTCGGCTTGCACTACCGGCTTCTTCCGTTCTTCACCACACGTTGGTACAGGGAAAAACGTTTGTCCACCTTGGAACTGCAACCCAAAACCCAAGATTTCACCCGTTTGAGAAGGATAACATAGCCACCCCCTTCATCAGGGCTGTTATATGTTTCTTTTTTTATAACATTAGGGCGTTTTTAACAAATCCGCAGGAAATGCGAGCGCGAACAACTACCGTTCACCGATTTGTTTGGTATTTTTCCTTGCCTTTATACGACGTTCACTCTAGCTGTTATGCCAGTTTTAGCAGGGTAAAGTGCCCCAGAGACCCCACAGAAACTGCAGGGCGGCCACGGGATTTCCCCCGGGGCCGCCCTGTAACGTGGCTTGTTATTTATCTTTAATTGCCGCTTGGCATTAGGCGGCTGCGGAGGCCTTGTCGGTCGTTGCCTTGCTGTTGCTCTGTTGGCCCTCAAAATGCTTGTGGCACCAGCTGGTGACCAGCGGGGTCAAAATGGCCGTCACGATTGCGCAGGCAGCAACCTGTGCCGTGGCCGTCGCGAGCACCGCACCGCCGTACATGGCCTCGTTGACGCTTGCCATGGCGGCAGGCGTGGCCACATTGGCTCCGGCGCAGCTCGAAATGGCCGCACCTGCGACACCCGTACCGCCCGTGAGCTTATCGACCGCGATGACGGGAATTGCAAAGACCACCGAGCAGATCACGCCGAGAAGGATACCGGGAAGACCACCATTAATGAGCTGGCCAAAGGTCATGGTCGAACCCATGGCAAAGAAGACGAGCACGATGATGGCGGAAAGTGCCGGTGCCATCATCTTCTTAAAGCTGGGGAACAGGTTGCCCAGGATAATGCCAACGACAATCGGAAGGATGGCGCCCACGAGCGACCAGCCAATCGGAGCCTGACCGGCGGCGCCAAGGACAATCATCGTGACCGGAGGGCCGACAACGAGCGTGGTGATGGCGACGGCGCCACGCTCGGCCTCGTTGCCCATGGTGCCCATCAGTCCAGCGTACATAGCATTGTTGGCGCCGGTGCAAGCGGCCAGCATCACCATGGCAGAGATGCCAAACAGGTTATCGTTGAACACATAAAGGATGAGCAGCGACACGGCAACGACCACGATCTGCTTGACGGCGATGATGATGGCGCCGCGTGCGGCGGCGGCAGGAGCGCTCTTAAACGAAATCGTCGTGCCGACGATGAGCAAAAAAGCGCCCACGAGCGGGCTTGCACCCTGCTGGGTCATGCCGAGCGTAAAGCTGCCGAGCGTTTTGAACAGATCGGGGAATAGCGTGTTGAGCAGGCAGCCCAGCAAAAGCGGCACCAAAATATTGGCACCCGGGATGGAGGACATCTTAAAGAACGGCTCCTTTGCCGCCGGCGCCTCCGCAGTCGATTCACTCATATATATCTCCTTTGGATGCATGCGAATCGTAGCCGCACGCGCCTATGTCAGAAAGAAGGCGACAACCCCGAGTCGCCAGGGTCGCCGCCAAACGATCACCGCGGGGTATTACCCGTCCAGGACGATGCCGCCGTCGCAGTCACCGATCTCGCCGTTCACGAAGCTGGCGAGGTCGGAAGCGAAGAACAGCACCATCTGCGCAGGCTCGCTGGCCTGGGCAGCGCGGCCCAGAGGAATACCGTTGATGATGCGCTGAGAGTTCTCGTCAGAAAGGATCGACGTCATGTCGGTAAGCGTGAGCGACGGGCACACAGCGTTGCAGCGGACGCCAAACTTGCCGCCTTCCTTGGCGACTGCCTTGGTCAGGCCGTTAACACCTGCTTTGGAGCTGGCGTAGGCAGCGGTGCCGAGCAGGCCGCCGCCGATCTTGCCAGCAACAGAGCTCACGTTGACGATAGTGCCGGCATGGGCCGCCTTAAAGTGCGGGTACACGGCGTTCATCATGGTAAAGGTGCCGTTGAGGTTGATGTCGATGGTGCGACGCCACTCGGTGTCGTCGATCTCGTCGAACTTCTTGGTGCTGATGACGCCGGCACAGTTGATCAGAATGTTGGTTTGCGGCAGGTCCGTAAAAATCTGCTCGACGGTCTCGCGCGCCTTGGGCGCATCGGCGACATCGAGCTGATAGAACTTGTTGCCCTCGCCAAGCTCGGCCACAGCGGCCTCGCCCTTAGCAGCGTTCCTTGCGATGAGCGCGACGTGTCCGCCGCCCGCGACGATGCCCTTGGCGATCTCGAGGCCAATGCCCTGAGTGCCGCCCGTGACAATCGCGGTCTTGCCCGTGAAGTCAAATGCCATGACTCCATCCCCCTTTATGTAAGGTGTCTCCTTGCGGGAAGTTGGAGCATCGCACGTGGCGATTATATGAGTCCCAGTCGTCATGGTGGTGACAACCCCTCGCCTAACCGCGTGCATGATAGTTCTTTAAAACGCTTCAGCAATTGAATGATTTTAAGTCTATATATGCTCTTAATATTTCTTAGCGGCCAAGTAGATTTTTGGGACATGCCTAGAAATCTACCGAATGGGATGGTTGAGCTGGGGTATCATCTTTCACCGAAAATAGTTTCTAGTGTTAGGGGTTTTCGGTGGAAGATACCGATTTCCATGAGCTTGGGCGTCAGCTCTTTACCGAGTTTGGCAGCATGCACCAGCGCGTTTCGCGCTTTGCCGACCAGGCTCTGGGTGGCGAGATGGCCGTCATGCGCGCCCTCATGCGCGCCGGCGGCTCGCTCACGCCGAGCGAACTCGCCGATCGTGCCTGGGTCTCGAGCGCCCGCATCGCCAATATCCTGCGCGCCCTCGAGGCCAAGGGCTGGGTCGAGCGCGAGCACTCAAAGACCGACCGTCGTCGCGTACACGTCACGGTGACCGACAAAGGATTCCAGGTTATCGAAATCAAACGTCGGGAATTCGAGGACCGCACCGCGGCCTTCCTCGAGCAGCTTGGCGAAACAGATACCCAAGAGATGGTGCGCCTTCTTAGACGTGCCAACGAAATTATCGACCGCAATCAAGAAAGGAGAGATGCCGAGTGAGGATTCTCAAGCTCTTTAAAAAACATATCCTGGCACTGTTCGCAGCTATCGTACTTATCGTAATCAGCTGCAACGCCGATCTGGCGCTGCCTACCTATATGAGCGACATCGTCGACGTGGGTGTGCAGCAAGGCGGCATCGCGTCGCCCGTGCCCGACACCATCCGTGCCGAATCGCTCGACGGCCTCGAACTCTTTATGAGCACCAAGGACGCCAAGGCTGTGGAGGCCGTGTTTAGCAAGGCGGACAATAACGGCATTCGAAAGTACAAGGGCACCGAGGAGGAGCGCGCCGACGGCGGCAAGATTTCTGACATCATGAGCCTGCCCGAGACCGTCGTTCTTTCGCTCGACCAGGGCATCGACGCCGACTCCATGGGCGACATGATGGGCTCGTCCAGCGAGAAAGACGACAACGCTGCCCAGGCCATGCCCACCCCCGAGCAAATGGCAGCGATGACGCCCGAGCAGCTCGCCGAGATGCAGCAGAAGGCCGCAGCGGCGCAGAACATGCAAAAGCAGATTGATGCCGACGGCGGTAAGATCACCATGAAGAGCCTGCGCCTGGGTGTCGAGGGCGGTCTGGTAGACCAAAGCAAGCTCGTCGAGGGCGCCAACGAAATGGCGGATAAAATGGGCTCCATGTCGGGCTCCATCGTCACCCAGCGCGCCGTGAGCTACGTACAGGACGAGTACAAGGCGCAGGGCATCGACCCCGCCGACGTGCAGAACGCCTACCTGGGCCGCATGGCGACCACGATGTTTGGTCTGTGTCTGGTGTCGCTGGTCGCCACCATCCTGACCGGCGCCGTGGCTTCGCGCACCGCCTGCTCCATCGCCCGCGACCTGCGCCGCGAGACCTTCAACAAGGTTATGCACTTCTCGCCGGCCGAGGTGGGCAAGTTTAGCCAGGCCTCGCTCATCACCCGCTGCACCAACGACATTCAGCAGATCCAGATGGCCGCAACCCTGTTTATCCGCATGTGTCTGATGGCGCCCGTCATGGGCATCGTCGCCGTCATGCGCGTCCTTGCCAACCACACCGGCCTGGAGTGGACCATCGCCGTGGCCATCATCGCGGTCTCGGCCGTCGTCGGCGTGCTCATGGGCCTCACCATGCCCAAGTTCAAAAAGATGCAAAGTTACGTGGACCGTGTGAACCTTACCGCCCGCGAGCTGCTCGACGGTCTTATGCCCATCCGCTCGTTCAACCGCGAGGAGCATGAGCTCGAGCGTTTTGACAAGGCGTCGCTCGACCTGATGACCACGCAGCTCTACACCAACCGAGCCATGAGCTTTATGATGCCGCTCATGATGCTCGTCATGAACTGCATCACCGTGCTCATCGTCTGGTTTGGCGCCCAAGGCGTGTCCGACGGCGTGATGCAGGTCGGCAACATGATGGCGTTTATCTCCTACACCATGCAGATCGTTATGGCGTTTATGATCCTCACCATGGTTTCGGTCATTCTGCCCCGTGCCGAGGTCGCAGCCGAGCGCGTGGAAGAGGTCATCACCTGCCCCACGAGCATCAACGACCCCGCCTCGCCCAAACTGCCCACGGCCAGCGCGCCGCGCGGTGAGCTCACCTTCCGCGACGTGAGCTTCCAGTATCCCGATGCCCGCGCCGACGTCATCAGCGGCGTGAACTTCACCACGCATGCCGGTCAGATGCTCGGCATCATTGGCTCCACGGGCTCGGGCAAGTCCACGCTCGTACAGCTGATTCCGCGCTTATACGACGTCACGGGCGGCAGCATTTCGCTCGACGGCATCGACGTGCGCGACATGACCCTTTCCGAGCTTCGCCGCCGCATTGGTTACATCCCGCAGCAGGGTCGCCTGTTCTCGGGCACCGTCGAGAGCAACCTCAAGTTTGCCGGCGACATGGTGAGCGATGATGACATGCACCGGGCGGCACGCATCGCCCAAGCCGAGGACTTTATCGCCGAGCGCGAGGGCGGCTACGACTCCCCCATCAGCCAGGGAGGCTCCAATGTCTCGGGTGGTCAGCGCCAGCGCTTGGCCATCGCCCGCGCATTGGCCAAAAAGCCCGAGGTTGTGGTGTTCGATGACTCGTTTAGTGCCCTCGACTACAAGACCGACGCGCGCCTGCGCGAGGAGCTGGCCAAAAACGTTACCGACGCCGCGCTCGTGGTCGTGGCCCAGCGCATCGCGACTATCATGCACGCCGACCAGATTATCGTGCTCGACGACGGTCACGTGGTGGGCACCGGTACGCACGAGGAGCTGCTGCACAGCTGCCCGGCGTACCTGGAGATCGCACAGTCACAGCTTTCCGCCGAAGAGCTGGGGCTTACCCAAGAAGAAATTGCAGCCGTCACGGAAGGAGGCGAGCGCTAATGGCAGACGAGACCAAGACTCAGATTCCCAAGCCCACCCGCCAGCGTGGTCCCATGGGCCGCATGGGCGGCATGCGTCGCGGCGAAAAGGCCAAGGACTTTAAGGGCACCATGAGGCAGCTGCTCGGCTATATCGGCCAGCACAAGATTGCCGTGCTTGCCGCCGTCGCCTTTGCCGTGTGCTCGGTCATCTTTAACATTGTGGGACCCAAGGTGCTCGGCCAGGTTACCACCAAACTGTTCGAAGGCCTGGTTGCCAAGGTCAACGGCACCGGCGACGTCGACTTTGCCTGGATCGCCAAGACGCTCGGCTTTTTGCTCTGCCTGTATCTGGCAAGCTCTGTTTGCAGCCTCATCCAGGGCTGGCTCATGACCGGCGTCACGCAAAAGATCTGCTATCGCATGCGCAAGGAGATTGCCGCCAAAATCGCCGTCGTGCCGATGAGTTACTTTAACGGCCACAGCAAGGGCGACGTACTCAGCCGCATCACCAACGACGTCGACACGCTGGGTCAGTCGCTCAACCAGAGCGTGACGCAGCTCATCACGTCGATAACGCAGATTATCGGCGTGCTCGTCATGATGCTGTCGATCAGCCTGCCGCTCACCGGCGTCACCGTGCTCACGCTGCCGGCAGCCGCGATTATCCTGGCCGTGATGATTCACTTCTCGCAGCCGTACTTCCGCGAGCAACAGCAGGTTCTGGGCGCGGTCAACGGCATTATCGAGGAGGACTTTGCCGGCCAGAACGTCATTCAGGTGTTCGACCGCGCCGAGGCCTCGATCGAAGAGTTCGACCGTCAAAACGACCGCCTCTTTATTAGTGGCTGGCGCTCGCAGTTCCTGTCGGGCCTGATGATGCCGCTTATGAGCCTGGTGGGTAACATGGGCTACGTGGGCGTTGTCGTGGTGGGCGCACAGCTCGCACTGACCGGCAACGCCACGCCCGGCGACATCCAGAGCTTTATCCAGTACGTTCGCAACTTTACGCAGCCCGTGCAGCAACTGGGCAACGTGAGCAACACGATGCAGTCGATGGCAGCCGCCACCGAGCGCGTCTTTGAGTTCCTGGCCGCGCCCGAGGAGGAGCAGAAAGCCGACGCGCAGATTCCCGAAAAGCGCCCCGGCCATGTGGAGTTTGATCACGTCAAGTTTGGCTATACGCCCGACAAGACCATCATCCACGACTTTAGCTGCGAGGCGCAGCCCGGCCAGACCATCGCCATCGTCGGTCCTACCGGCGCCGGCAAGACCACGCTCATTAAGCTGCTGCAGCGCTTCTACGATGTGGACGGCGGTTCGCTGCGCGTCGAGGGTGTCGACGTGCGCGACTGGGACCGCGCGGCGCTGCGCGGCGAGTTTGCCATGGTGCTGCAGGATACCTGGCTGTTTAACGGCACCATCCGCGAGAACATCCGCTACGGACGCCCCGATGCAAGCGATGCCGAGGTCGAAGCCGCTGCACGCGCCGCACGCTGCGATCACTTTATCCATACGCTCGCCGGCGGCTACGACTTTATGATCAACGAGGAAGGCACCAACCTGTCGCAGGGCCAGCGCCAGCTCGTGACCATTGCCCGTGCCATTTTGGCCGACCGCCCGGCGCTAATTCTGGACGAGGCAACCTCCAACGTTGACACTCGTACCGAGGAGCTTATTCAGCGTGCCATGGATGCGCTGATGCAGGGCCGTACCAGCTTTGTTATCGCGCACCGCCTGTCCACGATCCGCAACGCCGACGTGATCTTGGTAATTCGCGACGGCGATATCGTCGAAAAGGGCACGCACGACGAGTTGCTCGCCCAGGGCGGCTTCTACGCCGATCTGTACAACTCGCAGTTCGACGAGGCGGCGTAAATTCTGCCGCAGTGAACGAATAACGCCCGAGAACGGGGACGCAGGACAATCTGCGTCCCCGTTTTTGTTCTACAGCCCTTGAACCGCCTCCCCTGAGACCTGATTGACAGCCCCTTCGAGGCCCTGTGGGCAAAAAATGGCAAATATGAGTACTGTTACCTTTTTGGTAACAGCCAAAACCGCCCCAAATGCCGTTTTCACGGCTTACACGCGTCCCTAAATTGATCAAACAGCCCCATAGCGGACTTATATGCGTTTGTATTAATGAACATATTTTGCTGTTATGTCTATTATTTTGCGAAGGCAATATGATACTAAGATAGCAACCGTACTCATATTTGGCATTTTTTGCCCACGGGGTGTTTCCTGGGGAACCGACAATAGCCTTAGGGTCCCGCGCAACGCCACTCCCTCCCGGTATCCGCCGACGTTCCCCCATATAAAACCTGCCAAAATAAACCTGTCCCTTTTGGCAGGTTTCGGGGCGGCGAGGGGTTGCACTTTAGCGTGCGACAGCGGATAATGCCGAGCACTCGACAATACGCTTATTGCTCTTTCTATAGATTGAGGAGGCCCCTATGGCCATGGAATTCAAACGCAGGCTGCCGATCCCCATGGAGATCCGCGAGGAAATGCCGCTTTCTGCCGAGCTTACCGCCAAAAAGCAGGCATTTGACGCCGAGGTCGCCAAAGTCTTTACCGGCGAGGACGCACGCAAGGTGCTCATCATCGGCCCGTGCTCTGCCGACCGCGAAGATTCGGTGCTTGAGTACATGAACCGACTGGCCAAGACCGCCGAGGAGGTCAAGGACAAGCTCATCATCATTCCGCGCGTCTACACCAACAAGCCGCGCACCAAGGGCACCGGCTACAAGGGCCTGCTGCACAACCCCAACCCCGAGGCGCCCGATGACCTGCTCGAAGGCGTTAAGGCCATCCGCCACATGCACCTGCGCGTAATCGAGGAGACCGGCTTCTTTACCGCCGACGAGATGCTCTACCCCTCTAATTACCAGTACCTCGTTGACCTGCTGAGCTATGTTGCCGTGGGCGCGCGCTCGGTCGAAAACCAGGAGCATCGCCTGGTGTCGAGCGGCATTTCGGTGCCCGTCGGCATGAAGAATCCCACCGCTGGCTCCACCACCGTCATGCTCAACTCCATCTACGCCGCCCAGGCACATCAGAGCTTTATCTTCCGCAACTGGGAGGTTGAGTGCGACGGCAACCCACTCGCACACGCCGTCATGCGTGGCTACATCGGTCTCGACGGTCGCACCTACCCCAATTACCACTACGAGCACCTGGAGCGCCTGGCCGAGCGCTATACCGAGCATGCCGGCTACGCCAATCCGGCGGCGGTCATCGACTGCAACCACGACAACTCGGGCAAGCGCCCGCTGGAGCAATACCGCATTTGCAAGGAGGTACTCGACAGCTGCCGCCGCAACGAGTCCATCTCCAAGCTGGTCAAGGGCTTTATGATCGAGTCCTACCTGGAGGACGGCAACCAGCCGGTCGACGGCGGCGTCTTTGGCAAGTCGATCACCGACCCGTGCCTGGGCTGGGAAAAGACCGACTACCTCATCCACGAGATCGCAGAACGTATTTAGAGTTACGCGGTTTTGCCGAACCGCGTAACGACTCGACGCCGCAAACGCCCCTAAGCGGCAATCTGACGTTCAATCGTCGGTCGCGTACCCAAAAGTACGCTTCCTTCCTCTTTCACGTCACCTTGCTCGCCTAGGGGCGTTTTCGCTGATGCATGCGCAACCTGCGATAATTCCGAGCTGAACAAGTTACTCGCTGTAGCGGGTGGCGATGGCAGCTTGTACCATGCTGGCGCTCATGAGGTACGTCACCAGGAAGTAGCCGCCGTAGGCTGCCAGGAAGATTGCACAGGTGAGGCCCACGGTGCCGCCGATGCTCATGTAGCCAAACGTACTCACCAGCTCGATAATTACCTTGAGCGCCACGAACGAATGCGCCAGGCCCACTGCCAGCGGGAACAGGAAGAACACCGCCTGCTGTGCCATCACCGAATGACGGATCTGGCGGTCATCGCAGCCAATCTGCGCCAGCACACGATAGCTACGGCTGCCGTCGGCCACGTTGGAGAGCTGCTGGATCGACAGAATCGCCGCGCATGCAACGACCAATACAAAGCCGATGTAGATGGCTAGGTAGCTAATAAGACCGTTCATCTGCGCCGCCTGCGTATACATCTCGGAGCGCGTCATAAAGACCCCCCATGACCCCGGCTTCTTGCCATCCACGAGCAGATCGTCGAGCAGGGTGTATTTAATGCTCTCATCGGCCTTGGTCACATCCATCCCCTGCTTGTAGTTAACGAGCAGGCTACTGGAATACGGCTGCAGGTTAAGCTGGGACAACAGCTCGTCAGCAACGACGACGGTACCCGGATTACTGCCCATCGCCGAGTTGGCGATGGCCGCCGTGTCCTTGTCCGACTTATCGGTTGCGGGCTTGAGCTCATGCCCGCCCAGCTCAAGGGTATGGCCGCCGGCCATGTATTTGGTGTACAGGTCGCCCAGCTCACCGCCCATATCACACGTAAGCAGGTACTGGTCGCGGCCAATGCTCACCGGCTCCTCGTCCATCATCTGGCGCAGTTTGTTGTACTGGCTCGCCGGCGTCACAAACAGACCCATCGTATCGGCATTGCTACCCCCGAGCGCCTTGGGAAGCTTTTCGCCCATGGTTTTGCACATCTCACCCGCAGACACCGAAGGGTTCGAACCGCCAAACGGGTAACTCAGATACGAATCGATCTGCACATGCTCACCGGCAACATCGGCGATATTGACCTTCTTGCCGGTCTCGTCGTTGTTGTCCGCCGACTTGCCCTTAATACCGTCTGCAACGTTATCGGGATCGACACGATCGCCGTGCCATGCGGGGTACAAATCGACCGTTGTATCGGCCGGCACCATGCGATCGGCTTCATCAGACGGATTGACGTACTCTTTGTAGTAGTCGAACGTATCGGGCGTGTAATAGACATACGTCTGAGACATGTCGGCCGGATTATAGCGCTCCAGGTTTTCGTTCATCACGTTGGCAATCGACATACCGCACGTCACCGAGGTGATGGCCAAAAACAGGAGCATCGCGATGACGCCCATCGAAAAGCACACCGTGTTGACCTTGGCCGCAAGCTGGCGCACGGTAAACATGTTGAGGCCGCGCCAATACACGCCGCGCAGGCTCTGCAGCAGCTTGATGAGCATGCCCGAGAGTCCCCAGAACAGGGCAAAGGTGCCCACGGTAACCATAGCGGTCGTAATACCAAACTGGTTCATGGCCTCTTGCAGCTTGCTGTCCGTCGCGGTTAGCGGGAACCCATCACGTAGCAGACGGTAATAGGCCACGCCCACAAGCACCACGCCCACGGCAAAGATGGCAATCGCGATCCAGGGGTTGCGTGTCTTGATGCTCTCGTTGCGACGCTCGGCACCCATAAGCTCGATGAGTTTGGTACGACGCACGGCGCGAAGGTTCAGCAGTAGCGTGAGCACAAACATTACGAGCATGCAGGCAAGGGTCAGATTGAACGCATGCACCGAGAAAAAGAAGTGGAAATTGGCGATCTGCGTCTTAAAGAGCGAGGCCGTAAAGAACGTCATGAGCTGGGAGAGTCCCACACCCAGCACAATGCCGGCGACAAAGGCGCCGACCGAGACAATCACCGTCTCGAGCGCCATGATCGTGGCGACGCGTCCGCGCCCCATGCCGAGCACCTGGTACAGGCCAAACTCCTTCTTGCGGCGTTTCATGATGAAGTTATTGGCATACACCATCAAAAAGGCCATGACACCGGCCAAAAAGTACGTCAGGTCGCCGAGCATGCTGCCCATAACCTGCGCCAAGCCCTTTTCATCGATGCCGGCGATGTCGACCTGCATCGAGATGGTGTTAAAGGCATAGAAGACCGTGACGCCCAGGGTGAGCGTCAAAAGGTAGACGAGGTAGTCGCGTCCGGCACGGCGGACGTTGCCCCAAGCGAGTTTACAGAGCATCGGAGCCCTCACCGCCCATCATGGCAACGACCTCCATAATGCGGTCGAAGAACTCTCGGCGGTCGGTGTCGCCGCGGCGCAGCTCGGTAAAGATCTTGCCGTCGCGAATAAACAGCACACGGCTCGTGTAGCTGGCGGCAAAGCTGTCATGCGTGACCATGAGCACGGTGGCGCGCAGGCGGCGGTTGAGGGCCTCCAGGCTCTCGAGCAGCAGGCGGGCGCTCTTGGAATCGAGAGCGCCGGTGGGCTCGTCGGCCATGATCATGGTGGGGTCGGTAACGAGCGCGCGAGCCGCGGCAACGCGCTGCTGCTGACCGCCGGACATCTGGTAGGGGTACTTGTCGAGCACCTGGCTAATGGACAGGCGTGCGGCCACGTCCTGCACACGGGTCGAGATTTCGGCTGAGTTCATACGGGCGATAGTGAGCGGCAGGGCGATGTTCTCGCGCGCCGTGAGCGTGTCGAGCAGGTTGGAGTCCTGGAAGATAAAGCCAAGCTCCTCGCGGCGGAACTGCGAAAGCTTGGTCTGCTTCATGCGCGTCACATCCTGGCCGTTGATGCGAATGATGCCGCTCGTGGCGCTGTCGATGGTCGACACGCAGTTGAGCAGTGTCGACTTGCCCGAGCCCGAGGCACCCATGATGCCCACGAACTCGCCGCGATTGACGGTAAAGTTGACGTCGTTGAGTGCGCGGGTCACGTTGCCCAGCGCACCGTATACCTTTTCGAGATGCGCGACCTCCAGTACCGGGGTCGCTGCTTGCATGGTTTGCATACCGAGTCCTTTCTTGCGATTAGTCTACGGCATCTATAGTCGCAAGGAGACGAGTCGGCTACCATCGATATGGCTTACGCTTGCCTTACCGTTGTGTAAGGTAGGGGTAGCTACCCTGTCATGTGTTGATGTTGAGAGAGGACTCCTGTTGAAGACCGTTCATGTTGCTGCTGGGATCATTCGCAAGGAAGGATCCGACGAGCTGCTCGCCGCGCAGCGCGGCTACGGCGACATGCAGGGACTTTGGGAGTTCCCCGGCGGCAAGCTCATGCGCGGCGAGTCGCCCGAGGACGCCGTGCGCCGCGAGCTCATGGAAGAGCTGCAGGTAAAAGTCACCAACCTGCGCGATTTCTATACCGTTGAGTATGACTACCCCGATTTTCATCTCTCCATGGAGTGCTATTACTGCTCGCTGGCCGATGAGTCCGGCGAGCCCCAGAAACACGACCGCCAGCTCGATATCCGCTGGATTCCACGCACCTCGCTTGCCACGGTGGAATGGATGCCCGCCGACAAGGGGCTTATCGATGCCCTAATTGAGCTGAAGGAAGACCGGCTCGAGGCTAATGGCGCCGAGGCCACCGCGGCAGACGAATCTGCTACCAAGCCCAAACGTAAACCTAAGCGACGCAGAAAAAAGCGTCCCAAGCCCGGCTTGCTCGACGGCATCGATACTTCGGACCTTTCCGCCGACGAGCGCGAACTGGTGCGCCGTCGCGCCGCCATCAAAAAGTCCATGAAGGGCAACAAACGCGCCAACACCAAGCCCGAGCTGCTCGTACGACAGCGCCTGCGCGCAGCGGGCCTTACGGGTTATCGCTTGGAATGGAAGGTGCCCGGAAAACCCGACATCGCCTTTCCCGGGCGCAAGATCGCCATCTTCGTCAACGGCTGCTTTTGGCACCGCTGCCCTAAGTGCAATCCGAGCCAGCCCAAGCGCAATGTTGAGTTTTGGGAGGCAAAGTTCCGTCGCAACGTCGAGCGCGACCGCGCTGCCGTGGCAGCACTCACTCAAATGGGCTGGACACCCATAACCATCTGGGAATGCGAACTCAAAAAGGACCGCATCGACGCCACCATGGAAAAGGTCATCGAGCAGGTGCGCGCCGCAGAGCCGCAGCGCTAGGAACGAGCCGTCCACACGCCCCACACAGGCGAGCCACATCCGCACCACAAACCTTAGAAAGCCCTTAAGCTCAAACCTTTCAAGAGTGTTACTCGATAGCTTTGACCTGCGATTTCATCGCAACGTCAAACCTCATTAAGCTGTTCTTTAGCGCTTTTTTGCAGCAGCCGCGGCATAATACTGCCAACGCACGGGACCTAGCAGCAGACCCCGTGCGCAACCTTTTGGTGGACATCGAGGAGGCCGCATAAGCATGCATTCTTCCAATGACGCAGCACAGCAGCCATCCCTAAAACATGCAGACCTTTTCTCCTTCCCCCCGACACAAAGAGACGGTCTCCTCGACTCCCCCACCACAAAAGCCAAACGCTCAACCGACCAGGAACTCAACTTGCGAGCATCCTTCGAAAAGCTCCAAGCATCCCTAAACAAGTCATTCCCCAACCAAGCCCAGGCATACTAACCCCTCATCAACAAAGTAGCCCTAACGCCCCACCCTTTCCGCCCCAACGCCACAAGAGCGATCGAGCAGGACGGCT
>DBEWUK010000072.1:0-8218 GCA_048205395.1 Collinsella sp. | reverse complement strand
CCCTGCTGGCCCAGCAGCTCCTCCAGGTACTGGCGCAGCTGCTCGTCGGTAATACCGCCGTTGCCGGTGTCGGTCGAACTGTCATCCTGCTGCTGGTTCTGCAGCTCCTCATCGGAGCCCAGCTCGACGGTGACCTTCTTCTCTTCCTTGCCGCGCATAAGCGTGATCTCGACCTTCTCGCCCACCTCGTGGCTGCGCAGCGCGATGATCAGGCCATCGGCGCTCGTGATCTCGTCGTCACCCAGCTTGGTGATGACGTCGCCCTCCTGAATGCCGGCCTTGGCGGCAGGGCCGTCCTCAACGACGCTCGCCACGTACGCACCACTATCGGTGCTCAGCTTGTTGGTGCGGGCGTTGAGCGCATTGACGCTCGAAAGCGTGGCGCCCATGTACGGATGCACTGGCGTCTTGCCGTCGATGATCTGGTCGGCAATGTTCTTAGCGTAGTTAACCGGAATGGCAAAGCCCACGCCCGAGCTGGAGCCCGAATAGCTCTCGATGAGCGAGTTGATACCCACGAGCTCGCCATTGTCGTTGACGAGCGCGCCGCCAGAGTTGCCCGGGTTGATGGCGGCATCGGTCTGGATCATGTTGGCATAGATGGTGTTACCGCTGGTAGAGCTCATGGCCGTGGAGCGATACAGCGCCGACACAATGCCCGTGGAGACAGACTGCTCGTTGCCGAACGGCGAACCGATGGCCATAACCCACTCGCCCACGTTGAGCTTGGAGGAGTCACCGATCTCGATCGGCGTGAGCTTGGAGGCGTCGGCGTCCTTGAGCTTGATGACGGCCAGGTCGCTCGAAGCATCGTTGCCCACGAACTCGGCCTCGTAGGTGGTGCCGTCGTCCATGGTCACCACGTACTGGTCGTAACCATCGACCACGTGGTTGTTGGTGAGGATGTGGCCCTCGGTATCGAGCACCACGCCCGAACCGACGCTGCCCGAGCTATTCGAATCGTCGGCAGACTGCGAAAGCGAGCCATTCTGGCTGCCGCTCGAAGTGGCAGTGATGGAAACGACGGAGGGCAGGGCCTTGGCGGAAACGGCCTCGGCCAACGTGGTGTCCTCGGAGTCGATCGTGATCTTTTGCGTCGATGAACCCGAAGCACCCGCCGTCACGGCGTTCTTGCCGCCGCCGATATCGAGCGTGCCACTCATAATGAGCGCGATGACCAGCAGGGCGCCGCAGGCGCAGCCGGCGAGCGCTGTAATGAAAATCGGCAGCTTTTTGGTCTTGGTCTTGACCACCGTGTGCTTGTTTACAACCTGCTGACTGCCCAGCGGCTTGCCGGTCTGCGTATCGTAGGCCTGCACGTAGGGAATGTTGCCGTCGGCAGGCGTCGACTCCACCTGCACACGCGGCTGCTGCTGAGTCTCGCCAGCGCTGCCCGCATCCTGGGGACGCTGGGAATCGTTCTCGCTCATAGCTGCGATCCTTTCGTCTAATAACCAAAGGCCCGCCAAACATGTGGCGGGCCATCATTGTTCACGTTGAGTTGTACCCCAATATGCGGGCGAACGTGTATGAGAACGCAATCTTTTAGGAAGGCTTAAGTTCTGCTGCAGGCCCGAAAGGAACCCGCACCCGCGTCAAAACCACCACGAAGGTGCCTGTCCCCTTTGTGGTGGAAATCTAGTCCTTAAACAGATAGCCCACGCCGCGGACGGTGGTGATATGTGCTGCGATCTGCGGGCCCACCTTGGAGCGGATGCGTCGGATGTGCACGTCGACGGTACGCGTACCGCCGCAGTACTCAAAGCCCCACACGCGGTGCAGCAGCACCTCGCGGCTGTAGGCGCGGTTGGGGTGCGTCGCCAAAAAGCTCAGCAGCGAGTACTCCATCAGCGTCAGGTCGATGGGCTCATCATCGAGCGTCACCTGGTAGGTGGCCAGGTTAATCTCGAGGTTATCGATGTTGAGCACATCGTCGGCGGTGACGGTCTCCTCCTCGCCCATCAGGCGCTGCGCACGAGCCTTGAGCTCGTTGGGCGTCGCCGTGGGGCATACAAAGTCGGCATGCGCGTGGTTCGGCAGACGCAGGGTGCCGAGCGCCTCGTCGTCGACGATCACCAACATGGGAACGCCGCCGCGATCGTCAAGCCACTTGGCAATCTGATCGATGCGGTCGCTGCGGATGCCATCGGAATCGAGGATCAGCAGGTCAAAGTCGTGCGCCGCAGTCGGCGAATCGGGGGTTGCCAGGCTCACCTCGACACCCAGGGTGGTCGTCAAGCTGCGGGCAAACTCGTGGAAGCGCGTCGTGCGCGCCATGAACAGGGCACTCTTTTCGGACATATCGGCCTCCAAAGAAATGAGCTCAATCGTACTGGAACAAGCCGGCGCGATTAGGAGTTCGCCAGGTAGTGCTTGATCTCCCACTCGGTGATCGTGGACTCAAACTTATGCCACTCGGCGCGCTTCTTTTTGAGGAAGAAGCTGTGGATGTGCTCGCCGAGGGCATCCTTCATAAACTGCGAGTCCTCAAACACGTCGAGCGCCTCTTTGAGCGAGCGCGGCAGCGGCGTATAACCGGCCTCGAGCATCTGACGGTCGGTAAGCTTGAGCGTCTCGGCCGTGGCCTCGGGCGGGAGTTCCAGCTTGCGCTCGATGCCGTCGAGACCGGCCGCCAGCGTGACGGCGTTGACCAGGTACGGGTTGGCCATGGGGTCGGGGCTACGAAGCTCGATGCGCGTGGACAGCTGCTTGCCGGGCTTGTAGACCGGAATGCGGACCATACTCGCGCGGTTGCGCAGGCCCCACGTGGCGTACTGCGGCACGGAGTCGCCGCCCGTGGTGATGCGCTTGTACGAGTTGACCGTGGGGTTAGTGATGGCGCTGATCTCGCGCGCGTGCGCCAGGATGCCGGCCATGTAGTGCTTGGCGATATCGGAGAGGTGGTACTTCTCGTCGTCCTCGCCCCAAAAGACGTTGTTGCCGTCGTGGTCGAACAGCGACTGGCACAGGAACATAGCGCTGCCGTCCTCACCCGCCAACGGCTTGGGCATAAAGGAGGCGTGGCACCCGCTCTCGTAAGCCTGCTGCTTAATGATGAGCTTTGCCGTGGTGATGGCGTCGGACATGCTCAGGGCCTCGGCGTGGCGCAGGCTCATGCCGTGCTGCGAGCGGCCGGCGGCATGGAAGGTGTACTCCACGGGCACGGACATCTTCTCCAGCGTGAGGACCGTGTTACGGCGCAGGTCGCGAGCGGCATCGCTCACCGAAAGATCAAAGTAGCCCACGTTGTCGAGCGGCTCGGGGGTATGCTCGTCGGGGAAGTAGTAATACTCCAGCTCGGCGCCCACGTTGAGCAGATAGCCGGCCTTTTCGGCCTTGCGGAACATGCGGCGCAGGGCATCGCGCGGGTCGCCGGCAAACGGCTTGCGATCGGGAGTGCACACGTCACAGAACACGCGGGCGACGCCATTATGGCTCGGGCGCCACGGCAAAATCTGGAAGGTCGAAGCATCGGGGAACGCCAGCATGTCGGCTTCCTCGGGCGTGGCAAAGCCCTCGATAGCGGAGCCGTCAAAGCCAATACCCTCCTCAAAAGCGACCTCGAGATCCTCGGGGCTAATGGCAAAGTTCTTGAGGCGGCCGAGAATGTCGACAAACCACAGACGAACAAAGCGGATGTCACGCTGCTCTACGGAGCGGAGTACGTAATCGATGTTCTGCTGGTTCATGTCGCTCCCCTTTCTTTCGGGCGGGTTTCGACTGGTCTATATCGCAGATACTATCGCAGAAAAATGTTTCCGCAGGGTTAAAGCGTATCAAGCGCTCAAAAAACGTGTGCGAACAGGCAGTTGCGAACGAGCGGCTAGCGCGAGGTCGAAGCGCGGTGTTCGATGTGGCCGGGAATCTCGATGCGCTTGGGGGCGAGCTTTGCGGCCTCGCCCACGGTGGTGGTAACAACGTCGATGCGCTCGGAAAGGCGCTCGACTACGCGCTCGGCAATGGTGAGGGTGTCCTGCGCGGCCGTGGTCACGCCACCAAAGAGCACATGGTTCCAGGGGTAGTCGTCAAACGTCGCGATCTTGAGCCCCGCCGGCAGCGAGGGTCCCAGCTGCGCTAACGCCTCGGTCAGACGCAGGAAAACCAAGCCGTTGACAGCAATGAGGCCGAGCTTTTTACCTGCATAGCCGCGGATGGTCTCGTCCAGGCGGCCGACGCCCGTGGCGCCCCCGTCGGCCAGGGTGACGACCTCGCCGGCAAGGCCGCGGTGCAAAAGCTCGTCGGTAAAGGCCTCGGCGCGCTTGCGACGCACGGGGCTGTCGTCGCTTGCCTCGGTGAACAGGCACAGGCGCTCGCTGCCAGCGGCGGTCAAGGCGTCTACCAGGCCGGCGACCAGCTCACGGTTGTTAGATGTCACCAGATCGACACCGCCGTCGGCAACGTCGCGGTCGAGCAGCACAACGGGCAGGCGCCCCGCGGCCGCGGCGATCGCCTTGTCGTTGCCTCCGCAGGTGTTGACGACCAGGCCGTCCACGTCAGCATCGATAAGTCTGGCGAGCGACTCGGCCTCCTTAGCGGGGTCGTTGCCGCTAATGGCCGTCATGAGCGAGCAGCCGCGCGCGGCGGCGCTGGCGGAAAGTCCTTCAAGCATGGCGCTCGAGAACGGGTTGGCGATGTCGGCCAGGATCACACCGATGAGGTTGGTACGCGAGCTGCGCAGATTGCGCGCGGCAGCACGTGGGCGATAGCCGGTGCGCTCGATGACCTCGGCGATGCGGGCGCGGGTCTCCTCGGTCATTTGCCCGGGACGGTTGTTGAGATAGCGCGAGACCGTGGCCGGGCTCACACCCGCCTCGGCGGCAATGTCCTTGATTCTCATCTGCGCCATGGCGCACCCCGTTTCCCAATTGTCAGCAGTCTGAGCCATTTTAGGCATTTTTTTAAAAATCTCGCTTGCAAAACGCTGTAGGTGAGTATACTACAACTCGAAACGAAACCGATTTCGTAAACCGATTTCGGCAAGCGTTGGCGCGGAGGTGCAAAGATGTACCCTACCGTCTTGGCACCTCCGCGCCAACGCCATATCAAAGGTGTACGCACGAGCAAGAAGGAGCTGCGCGACCATGGGTAAAACGGTTCTTACCTTCGGCGAAATCATGATGAGGCTCTCGCCCAAAGATCATCTGCGCATTGAGCAGGCAACCGAGTTTGACGTCCGCTACGGTGGCGCCGAGGCCAACACCGCTCTTTCCCTGGCCTACCAAGGCGACAAGGCCGCTTACGTATCCGTTGTCCCGGCCAACCGCCTAGGCGAGTGCGCGCTGCGCTCGCTGAAGGCCTACGGCGTCGACACAACGCGCGTCGTGCGTCAGGGCGACCGTCTTGGCTCCTATGTGTTTGAGGTCGGCGCCTCGCAGCGCGGCAACGGCTGCGTCTACGACCGCAAGTTCTCTGCCATCAACATGGCCAAACGCGACGTCTTTGACTGGGACGAGATCCTCAAGGGCATCGATGTCTTCTATTTCTCCGGCGTGACCCCCGCCGTCTCCGATGAGATGGCCGCCGCCTGCAAGGAGGCGCTCGCCGCCTGCCGCGCCAAGGGCATCACCACCGTGTGCGACGTGAACTATCGCGGCAAGATGTGGTCGCCCGAGAAGTCGCAGGCCACCATGAAGGAACTCCTGCCGCTCGTCGACATCTGCATCGCCAACGACGAGGATGCGCCCGCCGGCCTCGGCATGACCTGCGTCTCTGGTTCCCTTGCCCATGGCATCGAGGAGCGCGACACCTACGTCGAGATGGCCCGTCAGATCTGCGCCGAGTACGGCTGCAAAAAGGTCGCCTCGGTCGTCCGCAACATCTCTTGCGTCGAGCGCTCCATCTGGATGGGCATGCTCTTTGACGCCGAGAGCGGCGAGTACTGGTTCTCCCCTGCTCACGATGTGCACGTGCTCGAGGGCGTTGCCGCCGGCGACGCTTTCAACGCCGGCTTCGTCCATGCCCTCATCAACGACTTTGACCCGCAGGACGCCGTCAACTACGCGATTGCAGCCTCGATCCTCAAGCTCACCATCAAGGGCGATTCCAACTTGGTGACCGCAGACGAGATCGCAGCCGTGGCATCCGCCGCCGACGGTGGCACCCGCGTCGCGCGCTAGTCCGTCTCCATTCCGCGGGCCGCAGCTTTCCAATCCCATACCCCTGCGGCCCGCTCCTCGATTCCTCCGGCCGGACAAAACCACCAGTCCCATTCCGGTTTTGCCTGGCATTCCCTACATGACTGGTCGAGCAGCTGGTTTTGGAATTGCTTGAACCCCAAGCAGTGCCTCCGATAACCAATCCAAAATCGGCTCCTGACCAGCATATTTGGCAATCACGCGCCCATGCGCGCCATACATCGAAAGGAACATTATGTTCGATCAGTTCTACACCACGCTTGAGTCCCTGGGCATCGTGCCGGTCGTCGTGCTCGACAAGGTCGAGGACGCCGCTCCGCTCGCCCACGCCCTTATGGCAGCTGGCATGAAGTCCGCCGAGGTCACCTTCCGCACCGCCTGCGCCGCCGAGTGCATCGCCGCTATGGCCGAGGCCGAGCCCGAGATGTGCGTTGGCGCCGGCACTGTCCTGACCGTCGAGCAGGTTGAGCAGGCCCGCGCAGCCGGTGCCAAGTTCATCGTCTCCCCGGGTTACAACGAGGACGTTGTGAAGCACTGCATCGACATCGACCTGCCTGTCCTTCCCGGCACCGTAACCCCCTCCGAGGTCACCGCAGCCGAGAACCTGGGCCTCAAGGTCACCAAGTTCTTCCCCGCGTCCCAGTATGGCGGCCTGAACACCATCAAGGCCCTCGCCGCTCCGTTTGTCGGTCACCGCTTTATGCCTACCGGCGGCGTGAGCACCGCCAACGTCGAGGAGTACCTGAGCTCCTCCGCCATCATCGCCTGCGGTGGCACCTGGATGGTCAAGCCGGCCCTTTTTGCCGACGGCGACTTCTCCAAGGTCGAGCAGATCGCCCACGAGGCCATGGACGTCGTCGAGAAGGTCCGCGGCTAGGTTTAGCTCTCTATCGTGAAAGGGGGCGTGCCCTAAACCTCGCCCCCTTTCTTTTAAAGCGGCTCGGAAGCGCGCCGTTTCCGTCACGAACAAGAACCAAAACCGTCTTGTATGCTGATAGAACGTGACGGAAGCGACACGCCTCCAAGCCGCTTTGCCTACTCGGCTGGCCGTCGCGCTCAACTAAGTCACTTCGACAAAAGCCGAGCCACCAAAACAGCTGCGGTGCCGTCTGGAGGAATGGACCCTTGCTTCCGGTCTTTTCCTCCAAGCGGCGCCGCAGCTTTTTCGTGCCCCGATGTGCCCCAACGCAGTTGCGGTGAAATAGGGACTGTTGGCGCCACCTAGCCCGCAAACCAGTCCCTATTACACCGCAACTTATATGGGGAGTGATTAGATGGCCGAGTCTTTGGACAGCTCAAAATAGTCGGGATGCAAGGCGATAACCGGACCTTGCTCTTCGGGCATCAGGTGCAGGTGTGTCTCTGCCAGATAGCTCGCCGCGTCGGTATCGCCCCTCTTAATGGCCTCGAGAATCCGGCGATGCTGCCGACGAATCGGCTCCCAATCCAAATCCTGCGACACCATACGCAACCAGTTGTATCGCTCAAAATGCGTGTTGATGCTCTTCATCCAATCCCACAACATGTGACGACCGGCAATCTCAAAACATGTCTCATGGAACAGGTTGTCCAGATCAAAGAAACGACGCGTCTCGCTATGGTCGAGCGACTCGGACTCGGCAAGAATCTGCTCGAGCCGACACTTCTGCTCGGGTGTGGCGGCAGAGCAGCATTTAATGAGCACGCTTCTCTCGAGTTTTTCGCGCAAGAAACAGGCGTTCTCGGCGCGCTCCATGCTGATTTTTGAGACATAGGTGCCGCTTTTGGGACGCGTTTCCACCAGCTCCTGCTCACGCAGGCGCACAAAGGACTCGCGAATGGGCGTGCGCCCGATTCCCGTCTCCTTTTCCAGACCAATCGCCGAAAGGCGCGTGCCGGGCTTGAGCTCGGCATAAATGATCTTGGAGCGCAATGCGTTGTATGCCTGATCTTGCAAGCTCTGATAATGCTGGTGCTGTTCCATAAAGCCCTCGGATGAAGCTCACGGTTTGTCGAATATCATCACGTTATACTATCGCATCCCCCGCCCCCTCATAAGTTGCGGTGGAATAGTTCCTGTTCAAGGCCTTCAGCAGCAAAAACAG
>DBEWUK010000063.1:0-20913 GCA_048205395.1 Collinsella sp. | reverse complement strand
AAAAAAGTTTGAGATTGTGCTTGACTCCAATAAGCTAAAGTGGTTTTATATGTCTTGCGCTGCGGCGTTACCTCAGCTGGATAGAGGGTCTGACTACGAATCAGAACGTCATAGGTTCGAATCCTATACGCCGCACCAATTAAAATCGAAAGCCTCCGGCAACGGGGGCTTTTCTTTTACGCCGGCACCGCACGGATTCGAACCTCGGTCGAGGTGCGAGCATCTTAATCATCACTTCGTAAAATTTTTCCAAATTGTCGCTTGACCCATCGAGGGGTCACGTGCATAATAGTCCGTGCGTTGCGGCGTTACCTCAGCTGGATAGAGGGTCTGACTACGAATCAGAACGTCATAGGTTCGAATCCTATACGCCGCACCAATTGAACTTGAAGCCTCCGGCAACGGGGGCTTTTCTTTTATGTCGCCGCTGCATGGATTCGAACCTCGGTCGAGGCGCGAGCGCCAAGAAAACGCGGGGCGTTTTTAGCGAGCGGGCGAGCACGCCGGCAGGCGGGCGAAGCCGGTGCGGATCCGCGCAGCGGATGCGCGGAATCCTATACGCCGCACCATTTGAGATTGAAGCTCCCGGCAACGGGGGCTTTTCTTTTACGTAAGCACCGCATGGATTCGAACCTCGGTCGAGGCGCGGGCGTAAAGCGGACTATTTCCTGTCGACTCGTGTAAGATTTCGAGTAGGTGTCGCGGCCCATCCGTGACCACTCCTTCTTCAAGCGACCGATCAGGGTGATACTTCGTGGCAGAGCGTCCGACATACAAGCTCAGGTTTCTCGATCCCAAGAAGCGCTTTCCGGCGATGCCCGAGCAGCCTGCGGGGCGCTCATATGGCGTGGTCTGGAAACTCTTTGGCGAGGACCCGCATGAATCATGCTATGTCGTCGAATTTGTCGGCAAAAGCCATGTGTCGCTTTTGGGCTACGTGAGCGTTTCGGGTGAGGCCTATAAGGTGGACCGTCCCGTTAACGAAGTATCGCTGCCCGACGATCCCGACATGCAGCTGATTCTTGACGAGTCCGATTCCAACATCGGTGAGATTGCAGTCAGGGGTACCGATGGGACGATGCGCTCCCGGGCGCGAGTCATCGGCTCTCCCGAAGGCCCCATGCGCGAGCAGTCCGATCACGAGACATGGAATTCGGCCCGCTCCCTTCCTTACGGCGAGTTCATGGCGTCGATGTTCCTGCGCTACGTGATATTTGCCAACTCCGAAAGCGCTATTGCGAACACGGCGGGCGTCGACGGTCTCGATGCGGACATGCAAAACGTTGTCGACAAGATCAAGCTCGTAAAGTTGCCCGAGCCGGTCGAGGTGTTTTTGGGCTTTAACACGTCACCGCTCCCCGATGCTATCGAGACGCTGCTTTACCGCGTTGACCATGCCGAGAATCCGAGCGGTATCGAGCGCTATGCCGCCACCCTTATGAGCGAAATTGACTTGCCCCGTCTGCGCACCATTGCCGCCAAGTCCGAAATGAGCCTGGCGCGCATCGACCGGTCAAAGCTGTTTTATCTCAATTTTGATCGTAGCTTGCTGGACCAGGACGAGATTGACATGCTGCTTGCCATCGAGTGCCGTCTCAACCGCCTCTCCGGCATCCTCGAGCGCATCGGGGCCGGATTGGCCCCTGCGGCATCCTCGCCGAGCCTTGAGGGCTGCGCGCTCTTTGATGCGTGGCATATCGCCAAGACGACCAACGATGTTCCCCGACTGCTCGATACGGCCTCGAGCGATAACCCGTGGGGCAAACCGGGTACGGTGGCTTGCCAGCCGGGCGGCGAGTGGGACGTGCGCACCCGTTTTGCGCGAATCGTTGAGGCGCTCAACGTGGTCACGCGGCTCGACTATACCTATCGAGTAAACGTTGCCGAGGGGATTATGCTCGTTCGGTTTGGGCAGTCTGTCGTTGATGCCATGCCGCAACGTGAATACGACGCCCAAGATGACGCCTGGCGCGAGCTGGACGAGGACACGCGCGCGATCTGGGCCGCGGAGCACGATGCGCGCGTGGCACTCACGCTTGCGGCAGCGTGTTTTGCCGCGGGCACCTGCATCACGCGCTGCTATGTGCAGATTGCTGCTCCCGACAGTGAGCAGGGCGAGCGCGTTGTTGCAACGTATTTCTTTGGGCGCGCGGCCTATCTGGCCGATTGCGTGCCTGTTGCCAAGGATCTTGAGAGCATGGACATGGACGATATGCCGTGCAAGCGTGTGCTTGAGGCGTATGAGTCAACCGCTCCGGAGACGATTGAGCCTGCGGAGGTTCATGCTCGTCCGCGTGATGACCATCGCACGCTGACGCCGGCGCTGCGCGATCTGCTGCTTGCCGATACGGCTGACGAGCTGGAGGTCATGGAAGAGGACGACGACCCATACGTGGCCCGTGTTGTTGAATTGCGCGAGCAGGCAAAAGTCGACCGTACAGGTGCTTTTGAAGGCTTTTCCCGTCTTGTCGAGGAGTTGGAGGCTAAGTGCGCCGTCGCCGAGCTTTTGGCGACAGGCCCGGTTCAAACGCAGTTTTGCGATAACCAGCTGGTGCGCATGGTGCTACCGGTGTTGGAAGAAGACCGCTCTGTGCGAATCCTTCGTGCGCCCGATGCGCTGTACTTTGCCCAGCACGAGATCTGCAGCTTTTACGCCGAGCAAGAGGACTTTGAACGAGCGCTGCCCGAGGTGCGCCATCTTTACGATCTGGCGCGCTCGTCCATGCAATCGCACTTTGCGCTCATCAACGTGCTTGCGCGTCTGGAGCGCTTTGACGAGATTATCGAGGTGGCGCGCCACGGCCTACGTATTGCCAGCGATCGTTCTGCAATCGGCTACCTGTTCTATCGCTTGGCGTTTGCCTATTGGAATTGCGATCAGCTCGACCTGGCGCTGGCTTGTTACCGTCTGGTGCCGCGCGGTGAGGAATCGGGCAGCAGCGCGCTGGAAGAAATGCAGGGCCTTATGAACGAGATGGGCGTCAGCGAGCCTCTGACGTTCGAGGAAGCGGTCGAGACCATCCGCAAGGCTGGACTCGAGCTGCCGCCAGTGTCCGCCGTGACGAATCAGCTTGCAGATGCCGCTGTGCAACTGGTCGACAACGGCTTCTTTTTCCTGGCACGCGGTTGCATCTTCCAAATGTGGCGCACCATGGGCAACGACGAGCTCGGCTCCCTCAACCGTTCGCTGGGGTAGGTGAAGCTTCCAAGGAGGAAAGGATGCTAGGCAATTAGAAAATTTCCTCTTGCCCATCCTTGGCTGTTTGGTTACTATAGAACGGCTGTTACGGAGAGCTGACCGAGAGGCCGAAGGTGCTCGCCTGCTAAGCGAGTATGCCCCAAAAGGGCATCTGGGGTTCGAATCCCCAGCTCTCCGCCAGTACGAATTTGAAGAAGGGTCCCATTTGGGGCCCTTTTTTGTGTGGAGAAAGGAGGCTGGGGATTCGAACCCTCAAAAATGAGGCGCCCCGTTGGACGCCTCATTTGGTTCGATGTGATATCGCTCCGGCCCTACACCTCGGGTGCCTTGGCTACGGTCTCGCTTTCTGCCGTGAGTGGGCGGTTGTCGATGCGGCGGCCCAGGCGGTCGAGCTTCACAAGGAGCCATTCAATGGGATTCGGCCCTGTGCCTTCCTCGTCGGCAACCAGGTCCATGACGGCGACCTTGGTGCCGTCCTGCTTGAGCGTAACGCTGCCTACCTTGTCGCCAACATGCACCGTGCCCGAAAGGTCATCGTAGCTAACTTTTTCGGTCACTTCGCCGGCGAGTGAGAACACCGTTGCCTGTGCGGCGGGGTCGGCGAGCGTGGCGTCGATCGTCTTGTCCGTCCAATCTGTCTGGCTAATGCGTGCCATAAGCGGGTTGCCGTTGGCGGTCTTTTCCTGCGTGTTGGCGATTGCGACCGTCACCTTGTGACCGTAGTACCAACTGGCAAGGGTTGCGGTATCGGTAAAGCGCTGGTCGGTGGTGGTGGAGTTCAAAACGACGGTGTAGATCTCGTCGCCATCGCGGTTGTAGGCACCCGTAAAACAATAGCCTGCATCGTCGGTGGTGCCGGTCTTGCCGCCGATGTTGCCATCTTGGCCCAGCAAATAGTTATGCGTGTCCATGGAATGCGAATGATCGGTGCCGTCGGCGCCCGTGACCTCGATCCAGGAATCCTCGCTCGCTACGACCTCGCGGATCGTGTCGTTTTTCATGGCCTCCTGCATCATCAGCGCTACATCGTGTGCGGTTGAGTGCATATCGCCAGCCCACTCATCAAAGTCCAGACCATGCGGGTTTTCAAAAAGCGTACCGGTGCAGCCGAGTTTCTTGGCACGCTCGTTCATGGCCTTCACAAATGTGGCCTCGGCGTCTTTGGTCTTAGGGTCGATCTTCTTGCCCACATATTCGGCGAGCACGATGGCGGCGTCGTTGCCCGAGGGAATCATCAGGCCGCGCAGTGCCTGCTCCACGGTAAGCTCGTCGCCTTCGAGCAAGCCGGCGGTCGAATTACCTACGGTGGCTGCGGCGTTGCTCACCGTGACCTTCTCGTCCATCTTGCAATTCTCGACGGTTAGGATTGCGGTCATGACCTTGGTGATCGAGGCAATCTTGACCTGCTCATCGGCGCTGCGGGCATAGTAGACGGTGCCGTCTTTGCCCATGACGAGGGCATTGGTCGCATCGATATCGGGCAGGTTTTCGGCCGTGATGCCGCGCGCATCAGCGGTTTTGCCGCAAACATTGTCGGTCGTGAGCACTTGGGCGCCGGCGACGGTGGGCACGCCAGCGGCAAGGGCGATAGCGCAGACAAGGCCGGCGGCAAGCTGGGCTGAGCGCTTTGCAAAAGAGGTGAGGGACTTCACGGATTTCGCTTTCGACGGGATGGTCTCTTCTGGAACTAGAGTATATCGTTTGCCGGCGTCGGCGATCATCGCGTGCGCGTGTGGCCCACATCCGCACCCGAACGGGCACAAGGGTGCTTAAGGCCGACTTAATCACCCACGCTTGTTGCGTGTGGCGTGCGTCGCCTCGGGCATAATGGAGCGCGAGAGGAGCACGCATGAACGAGCGCATTTTGGTAGTTGATGACGAGAAGGCCATCGCCGACTTGGTTGGCATCTACCTTACAAAAGAGGGCTTTGATGTCCAGATTGCCTATAGCGGGGCCGATGCTGCCAAGGCGATTTTGGAGCAGGAGTTTGATTTGGCGCTGCTGGATGTCATGCTGCCCGATATCGATGGGTTTGAGCTGCTGCGTACGATCCGTTCCAGCCATACCTATCCCGTGATCATGCTGACGGCGCGCGATGCCCAGCAAGACAAGATCGAGGGCCTTTCACTTGGCGCGGACGATTACGTAGTTAAGCCGTTCCGCCCGCTGGAGCTCATTGCGCGCGTTCACGCTCAACTGCGTCGTTACACCAGCTACGGCAGCCGCGCACAGGCGGTCGAGTCGCCGACCATTCAGCTCGACGGCCTCGAGATCAACCGCGACGCTCGTTCCGTGACGGTGGACGGTGCACCGGTGCGCCTCACACCCACCGAGTATTCAATCTTGCTGTATCTGGTCGAGCATCGCGGCAGCGTGGTGGCCGTGGAGGACCTGTTCCGCGCGGTGTGGAACGAGGATTTTATGCCCGGCTCCAACAATACGGTGATGGTGCACATTCGCCACTTGCGCGAAAAGATTGGCGACGACGCACAAAAGCCGCGCTTTATCAAAAACGTCTGGGGCGTCGGCTACATAATCGAATAACGCTTTTCGCTTGTGAGGATCTTGATATGATAAAAGACGATAGACAAGCGTTCGAGGTGCCCGATCGACTCTTTGAATACGTGAGGTCGGTTGTCGACAATCGCGCGCTTGCAACGGTGCTGCTCTTTTTGCTGACCCTGCTGCTGATTGGCATTGATAACATCGCTGGAATCTTGGCGGTGCTGCTTGTCGGCTTTTTGCTGATCGATCGATTTGAGATCGTGCGCCGCTGCGTGGTGATTGGCGGCGCCGCGTGGGCCATGACGTTGGCGATTGGCGCCATGGCGCTCGGCGGCATCGAAGGGCCGGTGCTGTTCGATGCCGGCTTTGTATTCAACATGCTTGGCTTTGTGCTGGCGCTTGCCGCGTGCGTGCTGTTCTTGTGTGGCCGCGCCCTGTACTACCAGGGCTACGAGCAGGGCGAGCAGCATGCCGATTGTGTGCTGGCCGCTCGTATTCAAGATCGCCTGATCGATCACCCCGACACCTGGGACAACATTGACGGCGACTTCTTGGAGGTCGAGGGCGCCCTTAACCGCGTGCGTGACCGTGAGCGCAAGGTGCAGCAAGCTCTGCGTGACGAGTCGCATCGCAAGGACGATCTGGTCACGTACTTGGCGCATGACCTACGCACCCCGCTTGCCAGTGTGGTGGGCTATCTTTCGCTGCTGCAAGAGGCTCCCGAGCTGCCGGTTGAGCAACGTGCGCACTTTACGGGCGTGGCGCTCGACAAGGCTCACCGGCTCGATGCGCTCATCGAAGAGTTCTTCGATATCACGCGCTTTGACTTCCACGATATCGTGCTCACGCGCGGCTATGTTGATCTGGGGTTGCTGCTGGCTCAGGTGGCTGACGAGTTCTATCCCATCCTCAACGAGCAGCATAAGGAAGTCCAAGTTGATATTCGCGAGGACCTGACGGTGCTCGTGGATGGCGACAAGATGGCCCGCGTGTTTAACAACATCATGAAAAACGCTATTGCCTATAGCTATGAAGGCTCGACCATCACGATCGAGGCCAGACGCCGGGACGACGGTGGCGTGCGCGTGCGCTTTATCAATCAGGGCGATCCCATCCCTGAGGCAAAGCTCAAGGTGATCTTTGAGAAGTTCTATCGCCTGGATGCGGCGCGTGCGACCAATCGCGGCGGCGCTGGACTGGGGCTTGCTATCGCCAAGGAGATCATCGCGGCACACGGCGGTACCGTTGCATGTGAATCGACGCCCGAACACACGATATTCACCATCGAGCTGCCCGCCGCATAGCCAGCGTGCCCTTACAAACACTTGACAATGCGCTCACGTGCATATGAGCCGCGATTTCTACTATCGATACTGCTGAATTGATATCGATGTGGAGGTATGCGGTATGACGGCTGCTGCGGCTGTGGAGCCCACGGAGCTTGAAGAACTCATGAAAGCGCAGGCCGAGGCCGCGCACGAGCGCGAAGTTGGGGATGCGACTCGCCCCACGGCAGAGGATCTTGCCGCCTCGCCGACGCGCATCGATGTCGAGGGCCTCGACCTGTTCTATGGCGACCATCATGCGCTCAAGGACGTGAATATCAAGATCCGCGACAAGCAGATCACCTCGTTTATCGGGCCTTCGGGCTGCGGAAAGTCCACGTTGCTGCGCTGCTTTAACCGCATGAACGACGGCATCAAGGATTGCCGCATCGAGGGCAAGATTGCGCTCGATGGTCAAGATATCCTGGGCGATTACGACATCTGCCGTTTGCGCCAGCGCGTGGGCATGGTGTTCCAGCGCCCCAACCCGTTTCCCATGAGCATCTACGACAACGTCGCCTATGGGCCGCGCGGTATGGGCGTGCGCGACCGCGTCGTGCTCGATGAGCTGGTCGAGGACTCCCTGCGTCGCGCTGCCCTGTGGGACGAGGTCAAGGACAAGCTCAAAGAGTCGGGTCTGGGTCTTTCGGGCGGCCAGCAGCAGCGTCTGTGCATCGCCCGCGCACTTGCCGTGCAGCCCGACATTCTGCTGATGGACGAGCCGACCTCGGCACTCGACCCTGTGTCGACGCTGGTGGTGGAGCAGCTGGCCTGCGAGCTCAAAGAGACCTGCACGCTCGTGGTCGTTACGCACAATATGCAGCAGGCGGCGCGTATCTCCGATTCGGTCGCATTCTTTTTGCTGGGTGAGCTGGTGGAGCACGCGCCCACCGCGCAACTCTTCAAGAATCCGACCGATCCGCGCACGGCGGATTATTTGACGGGACGTTTTGGCTGATACCATCTAGTAAAGGTACCTTTAGGGTTAAGATGCGGTCATGCCGGCCGCAAAGGGGTTCAACATGATCTATTACGTCGAGGACGATGACAACATCAGGGATTTGACGGTCTACGCGCTGCGCAAGCAGGGAATCGAGGCCGAGGGCTTTTCGTGCGATGGCGAGTTTAAAGCTGCCGTGGCGCGACGGGTGCCCGATGCTGTACTGCTCGATATCATGCTGCCCGATACCGATGGCTTGGCGATTATGCGTCGCCTGCGTGCCGACCGCCTGACGGCGACGGTGCCCATCATGATGCTTACCGCCAAGGACACCGAGCTCGACAAGGTGATGGCGCTCGATGGCGGTGCCGACGATTACCTGACTAAGCCGTTTTCGCTCATGGAGCTCGCCAGCCGCTGCCGCGCACTGCTGCGTCGCGGCGGCATGGTCAAGCAGGCAAGCGATGTGCTCAGCGTGGGCGACATCGTGCTCTCGCCCAGCCATCGCGAGGTGACCGTTGCCGGCGAGCCGCTTAAGCTCACCCTGCGCGAGTTCGACCTGCTCGAGTACCTCATGCGCAAGCCCGGCGTGGTCTTTACCCGCGAGTCGTTGCTGCAGAGCGTGTGGGGCTGGGACTTCGACGGCGGTTCGCGCACCGTTGACGTGCACGTGCAGACGCTTCGCCAAAAACTGGGCGAGCATGCCGGTGCCATCGAGACCGTGCGCGGCGTGGGCTACGGCTTGGCCGAGCCTTCTGCCGGTGATGGTGCCGAAGGTGACGACACCGCGTCCACCGCATCGGAGGAGTAACCCGTGGTCTTCGCCCCCCAGGGAAAACATACGCTGTCGCACCGCGTTTTTGTGACGATCTTTGTCTGCGCCATGGCGGTTATCGTGGCGTTTACGGTGCTGGGTGCGTTCTTTGTGCAAAACACCTTGGCGGATGCCACGAGTGCCAACCTGGCGCAGGAAACCGAGCTCATTGCTGCCGCCCTCGACGAGCGGCAGGAGCCCATCCCGTTCTTGCGTAGCCTCGATCGAGAGGACTTGCGCATCACGCTGATTAACAAGGATGGATCGGTTGCCTACGACAACGAGGCGTCGCCTTCCACACTGCCCAACCATGGCGATCGCCCTGAGGTCATCGAGGCCTTTGAGAGTGGTTTGGGTTCCGCGGAGCGCGCAAGCTCTACGCTCGACGAGATTATGCTGTATCGCGCCGTCGCCCTTGATAACGGCCAGGTTGTCCGCTTGGCGCAGGCCCAGCCTGGCGTTGCGGCGATTTTGCTGTCGATGGTGGCGCCGATGCTGCTTATCGCAGCAGCGGGTGCGGTGCTCTCGTTTTTTATGGCGCGCCGCGAGTCCCGTGCCATCATCGCGCCGTTGCAAGAGGTGGATTTGGACCACCCACGTCGCAGCTATGAGCACGCCTATGCCGAGATGGTCCCCATGCTTGAGCGTATCGAGTCGCAGCGCCAGGAACTCAAGCGCCAAATGGCGGTGCTAGCGGACAATGACCGTATGCGCCGCGAGTTCACGGCGAATATCACCCATGAGCTCAAGACGCCGCTTACGGCGATTTCGGGCTATGCCGAGCTCATCGCAAACGGCATGGTCGAGGGCGAGGACGACCTGCGCAACTTTGGCGGTCGCATCTATCGTGAGGCAGGCCGCTTGGCGGCGCTCGTCAACGACATCCTTACGCTGTCTAACTTGGACGAGGCCGAGCGTGCAACTGAGGGCGAGGCGGTGCCCATTGGGTCCACGGAGCCTATTGAGCTCTCGCGTGCCATCTACGCGGTTGAGCGGCGTCTTGAACAGGTCGCCCGTCAGGCGAATGTGACGATAGGTCATGAGACCAAGCCTGTGGTCATCGAAGGCGTGTCGCGCTTGATTGACGAGCTCATCTATAATCTGGCAAGCAACGCCATCCGCTACAATCGACCCGGCGGTACGGTTACGCTGCAGTGCGGCACCAACGACGAAGGCCATCCGTTCCTTGCGGTCGCCGACACGGGAATCGGTATCGCGCCTGAAGAACAGGGCAAGGTATTTGAGCGGTTCTATCGCGTGGACAAGAGTAGGTCCAAGGCACGCGGCGGAACCGGTCTGGGGCTTGCCATTGTCAAGCATGCGGCCCTGTATCATCACGCCACGCTCGATCTGTCGAGCGAGTTGGGCGTGGGAACCACCATTACGGTGACGTTTCCCATACAGCAGGACGAGCCATTCGCATAGCGATACAACATAGATATTGATGCAGACGCCGCATTTGACTTTCGGGTGCGGCGTTGTTGTGCAATTTTACGATTGCTTCCGACATTTTTACAGGAGAGCCTGTTTCTTATGTATAGAGTTTGGTCTCGGTAAAAAGATGCGATAACATACGGACAGTTTTGTCAATCCGAACTGGGGAAATGAAAGGCAAGCTGCATGACCCTTCTCGAACTGTTCCAGCTGCTCAAAAAGCACCTTCAGCTGGTCATCACCCTTCCGGTGGTCTGCGCGATCGCCATGGGCATCGTGTCCTTCGTTGCGATGGACAACACCTATACCGCGACGACGAGCATGTACATTCTCGCCAAGACCGACGATAGCGGTCAGATGAGCTACAACGATCTCTCAGCGAGTCAGATGCTTTCCAACGATATCGCCACGCTGCTGGATAGCGATAGCGTTAAGAGCGGCGCAGCCAATGAACTGGGCCTCACCGATCTGGATGACTACAAGGTGTCTGTTTCCTCCGAGACCACCACGCGTGTCATTACGCTTTCGGTTACCGGCACCGATGCCAAGGAGACGGCTAAGGTCGCAAAGGCCATGGCCAGCTCGGTGAGTACGGTCGCTCAGAACGTCGGCGCTGCCCAGAGCATCAACGTTATCGACGAGGCTAAGACCCCCGAAGCCCCCAGCGGTCCCAAGCGTATGCTGTACGTTGCTGTCGCGTTCCTCGCGGGCATCTTTATCGCAGTTGCCTATGTCGTTTTGGCAGACATGCTCAATACCCGCATCCGCGGTGCCGAAGAGGCAGAAGAGCTCCTGGGCATTCCCGTTGTTGGCCGAATTCCGGCTATGAAAGGTGGTAAATAGGCATGGCTAAGGCAAAGAACACCGATAAGCTCGTTGTACAGAATGCCGCCAAGACCCTTCTGGCCAACATCCGCTTTGCGAGCGTGGACGACCCCATTCGCACCATCACCGTTACGTCCTCGATTCCCAACGAGGGCAAGTCTACGGTTTCCATCAACCTTGCCCAGGCTATCGCCACCAGCGGCAAGAGCGTCCTGCTGGTCGAGGCTGATATGCGTCGCAGGTCCCTTGCCGATATGCTCGGCGTCCGCTCCCGCGGCGGACTCTATGCAGTCCTTTCCGAGCAGGTTTCTATTGACCAGGCGATTGTCGAGACGGGTCAGAAGAACTTCTACTTCCTCGATGCCGAGCCGCATATTCCCAATCCTGCCGACATCATCGTCTCTCACCGCTTTGCCAAGCTGGTAAAGGCACTGTCCGCCAAGTTCCAGTACGTCATCTTTGATGCTCCCCCGGTCGGCACCTTCATCGATGCTGCCGAGATCGCAAGTCTGACCGACGGTGCGCTTTTTGTCGTGCGTGAGGATTTCACCAAGCGCGAGGAGGCGCTCAACGCCATCGGTCAGCTTAAGAAGTCCGAGAAGGTCAAGCTCATCGGTACCGTTATGAACTACTGCGAGACCGAGACCAGCGAGTACTACTACTCCTACTACACCAAGGACGGTAAGAAGGTGAAGAAGGGCTCCGACGATCAGGGGACTTCCAAAAAGGGCATCTTCACCAACCGAGCAAACGTTTAGTTGATTAAGGCTGACCTATGCGTGACATTCATTGCCATATCTTGCCGGGTGTAGACGACGGCGCCGCCGATCTCGATGAGAGCTTGGCGATGCTCGAGGCTGCCAAGCGGGCCGGTGTAACCAGAATCGTTTGCACTCCTCACTGCCGTGATCCCTATTTTGATTACGACAAGATGTGGGATGCCTTTGAGCTGCTGCGTGATAACGCTGACGGTTTTCCGCTCCAGATGGGCTTCGAGGTCAACCATCGAAAGCTCGTTGAGCTTGGTATCGATGCCGCGGAGCACTTGCATTTCGATGGGACCAACGAGTTTCTGCTCGAGCTTTCGACGCATGCCGATGCGTATGCGTTTAGAGAGTACGAGAACACGATTTACGATTTGCAGTGCCGTGGCTACCAGGTGATCATCGCTCATCCTGAGCGCTATCGTGCGGTTCAAAAGGATGTAAGCGTGGCGGAGCGCCTGGTCGATATGGGCTGCAAGCTGCAGGCTTCGGCGGACTTTATTGCCGGCGGTCGCTTTGGTCGCGAGAAAAAGCCGGCACAGCGCCTGTTCGATCAGAACCTGTACAGCTTCATCGCGAGCGATGCCCATAACGTGGGTCATTACGACTGCCTGGCGAAGGCTCGCGCAAAGTTTAGCGTGCGCGGAGCCCATTTTCGCTAAAATCTGTCCCTAACGTTCGCATTGAATGAAGGGGCAGCCATGGATATCCAACTTAAGACGGGATGCTTTGATGACGCGGCGCTGGTGCGCCGCGTCGTTTTTATGGACGAGCAGGGCTACGAGAATGAGTTCGACGCTATCGACGAGGATCCGAACTGCATTCATGTGACGCTCTATGCAGACGGCGAGCTTGCCGGTTGCTCGCGCGTGTTTCCCGAAGAGCTTGAGCGCGCGGCTGACGCAGAGGCTCCGGTGTCGCCGGCGTGCGACTTGGACGAAGGCGTCGCGGCGGGGGAGGCCTACATTATGGGGCGCGTCGCCGTGCTGCCGGCTATGCGTCGTCGCGGACTGGCGAGTGCGATCGTCGAGGCCAGTGCTTCGTGTGCACGCGATGCCGGCGCTAAGCTTATTAAGCTGCATGCGCAGGAATACGTGTTGCCGCTCTATGCAAAGGCGGGCTACACGCAAATTGCCCCGGTAGATTACGAAGACGAGGGCCAGCCCCATGTCTGGATGGCCAAGCGCGTAGATGGCAGATAGGGACGTTCCTTTTCTGCCGGCAGCTGGGGACACTCCTTGGCAATTGACGCATTGGAGCGCTCGGACATACAGTTTTTCGATTCCGTATGTATATATGCGCGCTATTGGGTTATAAAATCTAAGTCTGAACATAGCAGGTCTGCGATGCGGCTCGGGCAACCGGGCCGTTTTTGCGGACGGGGGTAGCGCGAAAGGACTGCACATGCGTCAATTTAAGACCGAGAGCAAAAAACTGCTCGACCTCATGATCAACTCCATCTACACCAATAAGGAAATCTTCCTGCGCGAGCTTATCTCTAACGCGAGCGACGCCGTCGACAAGCTCAACTTTAAGAGCCTGCAGGATCCGAGCGTCAAGATCAACCAGGGCGACCTGGCCATTCGCGTCTCCTTTGATAAAGACGCCCGCACCATTACCATCTCGGATAACGGCATTGGCATGACCGCCGAGGAGCTCGAGCGCAATCTGGGCACCATCGCCCATTCCGGCTCCGAGGAGTTTAAGACCGAGAACGCCGAGCAGCAGGGCTCCGATGTCGACATCATCGGCCAGTTTGGCGTGGGCTTCTACTCTGCCTTTATGGTTGCCAGCCATGTGAAGGTCGTCAGCCGCGCCTATGGCGAGGATGTCGCCCATGTGTGGGAATCCGACGGTCTTGAGGGCTACACCATCGAGGACGGTGAGCGCGCCGAGCACGGTACCGATGTCATCCTGACGCTGCGCGAGAACGAGAAGCTCGATGCCGACGGCGAGGCCGAGACCTACGATCGCTTCCTGACCGAGTGGGGTCTCAAGAGCCTGATTCAGCAGTACAGCAACTATGTGCGCTACCCGATTCAGATGATGGTGTCCAAGAGCCGCCAGAAACCCAAGCCCGAGGACGCCGGCGACGATTACAAGCCCGAGTACGAGGACTACCAGGAGCTCGAGACCGTCAACTCAATGACACCGATCTGGAAAAAGCGCAGCTCCGATGTCGAGCAGAAGGACTACGACGAGTTCTACAAGTCCACGTTCCACGACTTTGACGATCCTGCGCGCACCATCAGCTTCCATGCCGAGGGTACGCTCGAGTATGACGCCCTGCTGTTTGTGCCGGGTCGCGCCCCGTTCGATCTGTACAGCAAGGACTACGAGAAGGGCCTGGCGCTCTACAGCTCTAACGTGCTGATTATGGAGAAGTGCGACGACCTGCTGCCCGACTACTACAACTTTGTCCGCGGCGTCGTGGATTCCGCCGACGTGTCGCTCAACATCTCGCGCGAGACGCTGCAGCAGAACCGTCAGCTCAAGGCTATCGCCAAGCGCGTGGAAAAGAAGATCACCGCCGACCTTGAGGATATGCGTGACAACGACCGTGAGGCCTACGAGAAGTTCTTTGAGAACTTTGGCCGCGGTCTTAAGTACGGCATCTACTCGAGCTATGGCATGAAGGCCGATGAGCTCGCCGACCTGCTGCTGTTCTGGTCTGCCAAGGAGCAGAAGATGATTACCCTGGCCGAATATGCCAAGGGCATGCCCGAGGATCAGAAGGCCATCTACTACGCCGCCGGTGACTCGCGTGAGCGCTTGGCCAAGATGCCCGTGGTAAAGGGCGTGCTCGACCGCGGCTATGACGTGCTGCTGCTGACGCAGGATGTGGATGAGTTCACGTTCCAGGCTATGCGTGAGTACGTTGCCGCCGATATGCCCAAGATCTACGAGGACGATGCTGCCCGCGAGGCTGCCGAGAAGGCTGTGGCCGACGGTGCCGAGCCCGAGGTCGAGGATCGTCATCTGGAGCTCAAGAACGTCGCGACCGGTGATCTTGACCTGGCGACCGAGGACGAGAAGAAGGAGGCCGAGGACGCCACCAAGGAGAACGAGGACCTCTTTAGCGCCATGAAGGAGGCGCTCGGCGACAAGGTCGAGAAGGTCGCCGTCTCTGCGCGCCTGACCGATGCTCCCGCGTGCATCACCACCGAGGGCCCGCTTTCGCTCGAGATGGAGAAGGTGCTCCAGAAGGGTCCCGAGGGTGCGCCCGACGGTATGCCCAAGAGCCAGCGCGTGCTCGAGCTCAACGCCAAGCACCCGGTCTTTGCCAAGCTCGTCGCTGCTCAGAAGGCGGGCGACGCCGACAAGATCAAGCAGTACTCCGGTCTGCTCTATGACCAGGCCCTGCTGGTCGAGGGCATTCTGCCCGAGGACCCCGTGGCCTTCGCCGCAGCTGTCTGCAACTTGATGTAGTTAGGTAGTTACGCGGTTTTACCAAACCGCGTAACGGCTCGACGCTGCAAACGCCCCTAAGCGGCAATCTGACGTTCAATCGTCGGTCGCGTACCGAAGTACGCTTCCCTCCTCTTTCACGTCACCTTGCTCGCTTAGGGGCGTTTTCACTGACTTATGCTCAACCAGCGACGCTTTCGTGGTCCAAACTAGTCATCGGGGACGTTCTTGTTTGACTAGTCGTTTAAGAACGTCCCCAATGACTAGTCGGATTGATAATTTGTGCGGGTTGTGGTTTTGTGACCTGCTGAAATTTAGGATACTGTACATCTGTACGCTAACTCATCTTCGTAGTATATTGCTACCCGCAAAACTCAGCACCATTGTGCCGTGAGGCACTAAAGCGCCTACGTACAATGGTTGTCGATAGTACGATTCGATTCAACGACAGGATGGATGGTCCAAGCGTGAGTCTCGGCAGCAAACTATCCAATGCAAAGGTCTCCTTTGCGATATTCAAGCGCGACATTAAGCGACTGCTTGTGAACCCCGTCGCCTTGGTGGTTACCCTCGGCGTGTGCGTTATTCCCTCGCTGTATGCCTGGTACAACATCGTGGCCAACTGGGACCCGTACGGAAACACCCAGGGTATCAAGATTGCCATCGCCAACAACGATCGGGGCACCCAAAACGACCTGGTGGGCGAGCTCAACGCGGGCGACAAGGTCGTCGATCGGCTCAAGGAGAACGATCAGCTGGGCTGGACCTTCGTCGATTCGGCGGCTGATGCCAAAGAGGGCGTCGAGAGCGGTGAGTACTATGCGGCCATCGTGATCCCCAAGAACTTCTCGGATAATCTGGTTTCGATGCTCGACGGCAACTACCATCAGCCCAAGCTTACGTACTACGTCAATGAGAAGAAGAGCGCCATTGCGCCCAAGGTTACCGACACCGGTGCAAGCACCATCGAGGAGCAGATCAACTCGGAATTTGTCTCCACGGTGGGCGAGACCGTTGCCGGTATCGCCAAGGATGCCGGAGTCGATTTAAAGGACAAGGTAACCCAGACTCAGGATTCGTTGGCAAATTCGGTGTCCGAAGCATCCGATACCTTGGGAGAGGTGCGCGATTCGATTGGCGACATGAATGCCGCCATCGATAAGACGAGTGGCGCTATCGCCTCGGCTGATGCCGCGTTGGCGGGCCTGCAGGGTCAGACGCCCTCTCTAACGCAGGCAATCGCTCAGGGCAATGACCTGCTGGGCGAGGCTCGCGCTACGGCGGGCAACTCTGTCGCCTCGCTCTCCAAGGCGCTCTCGGAAGGCAGCCTTGCGCTCACCAAGACGTCAGCCTCTGCGAACGCTGCGATTGGCAAGCTGACGGGCACAGTCACATCTACGACCACCCGCATCGACAACTCACTCGAGTCTCTCCAAGCGACGATCGATCACAATAAGGCCGTTATCGGGCATTTGGAGATTCTCGTCAATGACACGTCGACAGGTTCCGAGGAAATTGACGCGCGCATTGTATCGACCATCGATTTGCTCCGCGAGCAGAATGAAAAGCTTCAGAGCATCAAGGACGGTCTGTCTGCGCAGTCGAGCGCCATGGCGAATGACGCCGCGGCCGTCTCGGGTGCCAGCGACGCTATCAATAACGCAATTCAGACCGGTGCGACCAACCTTGGCCAGGCCCAGACGGACCTGGGGCAGAACGCGTTGCCGAAGGCCTCGAGTGCGCTCGATTCCTTTGCCGCCGTCTCGGGTGATCTGACCGGCATCGTATCGGGTCTTACGCCCACGATTGCGAACGCGCGCGGTACACTTTCGCAACTCAACGCTACGCTCGGTCAGGCCAAGACCACGCTGTCCCAGACCGATGCCTCGCTTGCCAAGGTCCAGGACAAGCTCGCAACCGCCGCCAACGACATCGCGGCGCTACAGACCTCCGAGTCCATGGGCGAGCTGGCCGACCTGATGGGCGTCGACGTCGATGACGTTGCAGACTTCATGGCATCTCCGGTCGAGCTGACCTCAAAGTCAATTTACCCGGTCAAGAGCTTCGGCTCGGGCATCGCTCCCTTCTACACCAATCTGGCGCTTTGGGTGGGCGGTTACGTACTCATCGCCATCTACAAGCTCGAGGTCGATCGCGAGGGCATTGGCAGCTTTACGGCGCGCCAGGGCTACTTCGGCCGTTGGATGCTCCTGGTGATCCTGGGCGCGCTCCAGGCCATCATCGTTACGGTAGGCGATCTGGTGATTGGCGTGCAGTGCATCAACCCGCTGCTGTTCGTGCTGGGCGGCATCGCCATCTCGTTCACCTACGTCAATATCATCTACGCGCTGTCCACCACGTTTAAGCATATCGGCAAGGCAATCGGCGTCATTCTGGTTATCGTGCAGATTCCAGGTTCGTCGGGCATGTACCCCATCGAGATGATGCCCGGCTTCTTCCAATGGCTGCACCCGCTGCTGCCCTTTACCTACGGCATCAATCTGCTGCGTGAGACGGTTGGCGGCATGTATTCGTTCAACTACCTGTTTAACCTGTGCATTCTGGGCGTGTTCTTGATCGTGGCGCTCTTTATCGGCCTGCAGCTGCGTCCGCTGCTGCTCAACCTCAACCTGCTCTTTGATAAGCAGCTTTCCACGACCGGTCTGATGATTTGCGAGTCCAACGACCTGCCGCGCCAGCGCTATTCGCTGCGCACGGCCATGCGCGTCATGCTCGATTCGGATTCGTACCGTCGCGAGCTGCTCGATCATGCGGTGACTTTTGAGCACCGTTACCCCTACTACGTCAAGGGCGGTTTTGCCGCTGTGGTGGGCGTTCAGGTCCTGCTCTTTGTCCTGTCGACGGTTCTCGATATCGACAATAACGGCAAGATCATTCTACTGGTCATCTGGATTATCTCGGTCATTGCCATCTGCGGCTGGCTTATCAATATCGAATATATCCGTGCGAGCCTCAATACCCAGATGCGCATCTCGGCGCTTTCGGATGAGGACCTGCGTCGCGAGATGCGCGAGCACACGGCCGCCATTCCTGCCGCCCGTCGCATGTTTGGTCTCAACGCCAGCGAGCGTGGTGCCAAAGGCGGCGATCAGTCCACGGGCCGCTTGCCGCATATAGGCTCGCAACATAAATCTCAGGGCAGCGACAGCACGGCCACAAATGATGGAGATACCGCTCCGCTTGGCGAGCACTCCAAAGGAGGTGAGGCATAAATGAAGAACATCCTGCATCTGTTTAAGCGCGATGTCCAAAACGTGTCTCGCTCCGTGATCGGCTTGGTTGTCGTGATGGGCCTCATTATCGTACCGTGCCTGTACGCGTGGTTTAACATCGCCGGCAGCTGGGATCCGTACGGCAACACCGGCAATCTTAAGATCGCCGTGGTCAACACCGATGAGGGTTACGAGAGCGATCTGATCCCCGTCGAGGTTAACGTGGGCGAAAACGTGACGTCCACATTGCGTGGCAACGAGAACTTCGACTGGGTTGTGCTCAACGATCGCGATAAAGCTATCGAGGGCGTAAAGTCGGGTGCGTACTATGCGGCCGTTGTTATCCCTAAAAGTTTTAGCGCAGACATGATGACGCTCTTCTCGACCGACGTGAAGCACGCCGATATCGAGTTTTACGAGAACCAGAAGGCCAACGCCATTGCCCAGATCGTGACCGAGAAGGGCTCGAGCGCCGTCCAGGGTCAGGTCAACGAAACCTTTACCGAGACCATCACGAGCATTGGTCTTAAGACGGTGTCCAGCCTGCTCGATTACATGAGCACCGACCAGGTCAGCAACTTTATCGCCAACCTGTCCTCGACGCTCGGCGATTCGATTGAGGACCTGCAAGACGTTCAGGCTAATGCTTCGTCGCTGGCGGGCATTTTGAGCTCCACGTCCGATTCGCTGACGTCAGCGAGCGGTATGCTCCAGCAGACGGGTACGGTCGATGAGTCGACCAAGCAGTTGATGGAGCACGCCAAGAGCGGCATCAATGATTCCAAGGAAGCGCTCAAGGCCGCCAACGATGCCGTTGACGCGGCGATTGACGGAAGCGCGGGCTCGTTCGACAACGTGTCCGCCGAGCTCGCGAAGGCGTTCGATGCCGCGAACCAGCATGTCGACCTTACGGTGTCCCAACTCAACGATGCCGCGGCGGCGCTCAATACACGTGCCGACGATATCGACGCCACGGCCGACCAGCTCCGCGGCTTTGCCGAGCAGGTCAGTGACGAAAAGCTCCAGGAGAGCCTTAAATCTGTGGCAACATCGCTGGGCAGGATCGCGGTGGAGTATCGCAACAACGCCAAGGACCTGACGGCAACTGCTAAGTCCCTTTCTGACAGCATGGCAGAGGTCAACAGCACGCGTGCCGAGGTCGATCAGGCCATCGCCGATGCCAAGGCGGGCATTTCGGGCGCCAAGTCCGACTACGATTCCACGTTCTCGGTTAAGGCCAAGGAGCTCAAGAAGACGGTTTCGGGCATCCTGGACTCGCTCGATGGCATCTCGGGCGATCTGGATAGCGCCGTAGACGGCCTGACCGACGCATCCGGTTCGCTGGCAAAGGGCCTCTCCAAGGCTGCAAAGCTGGTCAACAAGGCTTCCGATCAGCTGGGCGAGGCGTCGGACAAGATCAGCGCGTTTAAGGACGAGCTCGATGGCGCCCTGATGTCGGACGACCTTGCCACGATCAAGACGATGATTGGCAACGACCCCGAGGGTTTGGCCGTGTCGCTTTCCGGCCCCGTCGCGCTCGATCGCAAGCCGGTCTATCCGATTCGTAACTACGGTTCGGCCATGGCACCGTTCTACACGATTCTGTCGCTATGGGTCGGCTCGATCGTGCTGGCGGCCATGATGAAGGTCTCGGTTGACGATGAGCTCATCAACGAGCTCATCCCCGTGCGCCTGCACGAGATCTACCTGGGCCGCTACCTGTTCTTTGGCGGTCTGGCCCTGCTGCAGGCAACGCTCGTGTGCGCGGGCGACATCCTGTTCTTTGGCATCCAGTGCGACGACCCGCTGCAGTTTGTGCTGGCGGGCTGGGTCGCGAGTCTCGTGTTCTCCAATATCGTCTACACGCTCACCGTGTCGTTTGGCGATATCGGCAAGGCGCTCGCCGTCGTGTTGCTGGTCATGCAGGTCGGCGGTTCGGGCGGTACGTTCCCCATCGAGATGACGGGCCCTGTGTTCCAGGCGATCTATCCGTTCCTGCCGTTCACCCACGGCATCAACGCCATGCATGCCGCCATGGCCGGTGCCTACCATATGGAGTACTGGATTGAGCTGGGCATTCTGGCGAGCTATCTGATTCCGTCGCTGGCACTGGGCGTCGTCTTCCGCCGCCCGGTCATCAAAGCCAACGACTGGATCATCGAAAAGCTGGAGAGTACAAAACTTATTTAGTTACGCGGTTTTACCAAACCGCGTAACTGCTCGACGCTGCAAACGACCCCAAGCGGCAATCTGACGTTCAATTTCAAGGGCGCGACCAGAAGGTCAGCGCCCTTTCATTTCACGTCACCTTGCTCGCTTAGGGTCGTTTTCGCTCATATGACCCAATCCGCTGTCAAGAGCCACAATGGCCCCGCCGACCGCTTGCAATCGGTCGGCGGGGCCTGCCGTTGAACCCGTCCCGGTCCGCCCCCGGCATGTCGTCGACGCCTTCGGCTCAGTCTCAT
>DBEWUK010000061.1:0-8528 GCA_048205395.1 Collinsella sp. | reverse complement strand
GCGCGGCTGCGCCTCTGGCACTTCAACACCATTGTCGCAGCCCCGACCCGCGGTCTCGAGCGGGGGCTCCTGTCGTTTCCGTGCCCTCGGATTGGGTCATAGTGTCTGACTTATGCTCAACCAGCGGTGCCTTAGACGTTGGGGACGTTCTTAAATGACTAGTCATTTGGGAACGTCCCCAATGAGTATGTGGGGAAGCAGATTTTTCCGCTCGCCGATTTGTGTCTTGAAAAATGTATATAACGACTATAACGTAGTGTGAAACATATTGGAAACAATACCGAGGAGGCTGCGTTGAAGAAAAGCAATCTGGGCTATGTGCTGGTGCTGATCGCCGCGCTTATGTGGGGCAGCATCGGAATCTTTGTAAACGGCATCTCGGCCATGGGCGTTTCGTCCCAGAGCATGGCTGCCTTTCGCTTGTTGGTCGGAGCGCTTATCTTGGCGCCGGTCCTGATGTTTATGGGCTGCCGTCCGGGTGAGGGGTCTACCGTGGCTCAGGGTCCGCTGGCACTGTTCAAGGCAAGCCCTAAAGAGCTTGTTCCCTGCGCGCTTGTCGGTATTGTCGGCCTGGCCGCCGCCAACACCTGCTATTACGAGTGCATGGGCGAGGTGGGCATGTCCACGGCCTCGGTGCTGCTCTATACCTCGCCGGTGTTTGGCGTCGTGCTCGGCCGCGTGCTTTATCGCGAGGACGTGACCCCCAACAAGCTCGTCGCCATTGTCTTTAACATCGTTGGCTGCGTGCTTGCAGTGACCAATGGCGACCTTTCCGGTTTTCATTTTTCGGTTTGGGGCGTCACGTCGGGCGTGATTGCAGGCCTTTGCGGTGCGTCGCTCGCGGTGTTTAGCCGGATAGCAACCAAGACAGTCCACCCGCTGGCTGTCACGTTTTGGGGCTTTGTTTTTGGCGGTGCGGTTATGGCGGCTATCGCGGCTCCGTGGCCGGATGTCGCCGCAGCAATGTCGCCACAGCTGCTGCTGCTGTTCCTTGGCTTTGGACTCATCCCCACAGCCGTGGCTTACATCTTATATATGCAGGGTCTGTCCATGGGGCTCGAGACGTCGAAAGTTCCCGTCGTAATGTCATTCGAGACAGTCGTCACCGTACTGCTGGGCATTGGTGTCTACGCCGAGCCCGCCGGCGCGATCAAAGTCCTGGGCATCGTGCTGGTGCTCGCGTCCATCCTGATTATGAACACCGACTTCTCCAGGCTGCGCAACAGTGTGTTTGTCGGTCATGTCATTGAGAGCATGACCTTTAAGCCCAACGCGTGGTGGACCGAAAAATCTCAGGACATAGATCTGTTTAAGGAGCGCACCGGCATCGCGCTGGAGCCCACCGTGCAGGAAAGCCCCTGGTACTTCGTGCGATAGGGGATTGCGCGCGGCGTCCGACCTGGGGTTATCCAGTCAGCGCCGGCCTACCCAGCCCAACGTTTCAAGTACGTTAAACCCGTCAACGGTCGATTTTCACCCGCGAACGGTCTTTATACTAATTAGCAATATAAGCAACGTATAAGACGTTATAATGACCATAACGAAAAGGAGGAGGCAAGATGAATCAGATCATTCTCGCATCTCATGGCGGCCTGGCCGCAGGCGCCAAAGACACGCTCGAGATGGTTCTCGGCGACGTGTCGAACGTCCACGTCGTGTCGCTTGCTCGTGACGACAAGGAGCCCATCACCAATAAGGTGGACGCCATGATCGCCACGTTCAACGCGGACGACACCGTCTATGTGCTGACCGATATGCTCGGCAGCTCGGTCAACAACAACATGGTCGAGCTTTCCAAGAACGGCACGAAGTTCACGGTTGTCAGCGGTTTCAACATTCCGCTGGCACTGACGCTCGCTATGAGCCCCGTCCCCGTCAAGGGCGCCGAGCTCGCGGCCCTCATCAACGAGGCCCGCACCGGCCTGACCAACCCCAACGCACCGGTCGAGGCTGCCGCGGCTCCCGCCAAGAAGGCCAAGGCGCCCCGTCACAGCTCCGGTCCCGCCAAGATCGTCCTCGCACGTCTTGACTACCGTCTGCTGCACGGCCAGGTCGTTTTTACCTGGACCACCAAGGTTCAGGCCGAGCGCATCATCGTCGTCGACAACGCTGCCGCCAACGATGACATCAAGAAGGGCGCTCTTAAGCTGGCCAAGCCCCAGGGCGTGCGCCTGAACGTCTTCACCGTCGAGCGTGCCCTCGCCAAGATGGACAAGCTCAACACCCTCGGCGAGCGCGTCATGTTCGTCTTTGGCAACACTGCCGAGATGCTGCAGTTCTGCAAGGGCTACAAGCTCGACGCCATCAACCTGGGCGCCACCGCCAACCACGACGGTGCCGATCAGGTCGGCGGCAAGGACAGCTCCGTCTTCCTCGACGCCACCCAGAAGGCCGACGTCAATCAGCTGCTCGACATGGGCATCAAGCTCTATGTTCAGCAGACCCCTACGTATCAGAGCGTCGACATCGACGCCAAGCTGTAATCAACCAGGCTTTTGCCTGACTGAAAGGAGAAGGGTATGAATACGTTCATCAGTGCGGTGCTCGTCGGCCTCGTCGGCGTGTTCTGCATGTGGGACTCCCGCCTGCTCGGTCGTCTTAACTTCGAGCAGCCCCTCGTTGGCGCTACGCTCGTCGGTCTGCTGCTGGGCGATGTGCCCACCGGCCTTGCCGTCGGTGCCGCCGTCGAGCTCGTGTCCATGGGCCTGGTGCAGGTCGGCGCTGCCGTTCCGCCCGATATGGTCCTGGGCGGCATCGTGGCCGCTGCCTTTGCGTGCCTGACCGATGCCTCCGCCGAGACCGCCATGACGATCGCCATCCCGGTCGCCGTCCTGGGTCAGCTCCTCGGCATTGTCTTCCGTTCCATCATCGCCGCCCTCACCCATGTGGCCGATAGCGCGATCGATAACGGAAAGTTCAAGACCGCCTACCGTATGCACATCTGCGCCGGCTCCGGTCTGTACGCCATCATGTACTTCCTGCCGATCTTCCTCGCCGTCTTTGTTGGCACCGACCTGGTTCAGGCCATCGTCAACATGGTTCCCGAGTGGCTGTCCACTGGTCTTAACGTTTCGACCAAGATCATGACCGCCTACGGCTTGGCCCTGCTGCTCACCATGATGATCAAGAAGGGTATGACTCCGTTCCTGTTCATCGGTTTCCTGCTCGCCGCTTACCTCAACCTGTCCGTCATCGCGGTCGCTCTGATCGGTGTGTGCCTGGCTGTCGTCTTCATGGGCTTCAAGTTCAACGGTTCCCATGCAGCCGCCGGTGTCGATTCCGACTACGATCCGCTCGAAGACGACGAAGACTAAGGAGGAACACACTATGGCAACCGCAACCAAGGACGTGTCCCTGAACAAGAAGGTCAGCCAGTTCTTCTGGCGCTCCTGGGCCATCCAGGCCTCTTGGAACTACGAGCGTCAGATGAACATGGGCTTCCTCTACGGCATGGTTCCCACGCTCGACCGCCTCTATCCGGACGAGTCCGACCCCAAGCAGCTCGCTGCTAAGAAAGAGGCTTACCACCGTCACATGGCGTTCTACAACTGCACCCCGCAGACGAGCGCCTTTATCCTGGGCCTCACCGCCTCCATGGAGGAGGAGTACGCAAAGGATCCCGAGAACTTCGATCCCGATTCAATCAACGCGGTCAAGACCTCCCTCATGGGTCCGCTTTCCGGCATCGGTGACTCCTTCTTCCAGGGTACCATCCGCGTTATCGCCTTTGGCCTGGGCGTTCAGCTGGCTCAGCAGGGCTCCATCATGGGCCCGATCCTGGCCATGCTCATCTCCATCGTCCCCTCTGTGCTGATCACTTGGTTCGCAGCCAAGATGGGCTATCAGGGCGGCCACGAGTACCTGAGCAAGCTTCAGGGCGGCGACCTCATGGAGAAGCTCATGTATGTCTGCGGCATCGTGGGCCTTATGTCCGTGGGCGGCATGATCGCTACGCTGATCGGCGCCACCACCCCGCTGCAGTTCGCTGAGGGCACCGTCGTTATCCAGGACATCCTGGACGGCATGATGCCCCAGATGATCTCCCTTGGCCTCACCGGCCTTATGTACTGGCTTATCAAGAAGAACGTCAACACCGGTTGGCTTCTCGTGATCGCCATCGTGGGCGGCATCGCCCTCTCCGCGGCCGGCATCCTGGCCTAGTCGCGACCAAGCGTCTAACCGCTTTCCCCCGGGGGCCTGCCTGACATCCCATACCCCAGGCAGGCTCCCATCCCCAAAATGTGACAAAGGAGCGGTTCCTTTGTCACATCCTCAACGGGCCGGCGACTCGGTCCAAATCACGGTAACCCTGCGTGCGCCCGGCAATGTGGCGCCGCAAAAATTGAAAGGAATGTGTCAGATGTACGAGATCGACCTTAACCTCCCTAAGCAGATCGTCGCTGACGTCCTGTCCAACCACGAGATCCACAGCGTCGCCTTCGTCGGCTGCGGTGCCTCCATGTCCGACCTTTACCCCGCCAAGTACTTCCTGGCCAACAACACGGACAAGCTGAACGTTCAGATCTTCACCGCTAACGAGTTCAACTACGACACGCCTTCCTGGGTCAACGAGCACACCTTCGTGATCACCTGCTCCCTCGGTGGCTCCACGCCCGAGACCGTCGAGGCTAACAAGACCGCCAAGAAGCATAACTGCCCGGTCGTCTCCCTCACCAACAAGGCTGGCTCCGCTCTGACCGTCGACGCCGACTACGTCATCGTTCACGGCTTCCACGCCAACTTCGCTGCCAAGTGCGAGAAGCCCGGCTATGCCATCGCTCTTGCTCTCGAGATCCTTCAGCAGACCGAGGGCTATGACAAGTACGACGACATGATCACCGGCCTCACCAACGTCTTCGATCTCTGCGAGAACGCTGCTCAGTCCTGCAAGAAGCTCGCCAAGAAGTTCGCTGAGGACTTCAAGGACGACAAGATGATTTACTTCATGGCCTCTGGTGCCTCCGAGAAGATGGCTTACTCTCACGCCGCCTTCCTGTTCACCGAGATGCAGTGGATCGACGCCGCCGCCTACAACACCGGCGAGTACTTCCACGGCCCGTTCGAGGTTTCCACCGAGGGTAAGCCCTACGTCTTCTTCATGTCCGATGGCGCTACCCGTCCGATGGACGCCCGCGCCCTCACCTTCCTTGAGCGCATGGGCGCCAAGGTCGCTCTGATCGACTCCAAGGACTACGGCCTGGCTGACGCCGTGCCCGCGAGCGTCGTCACCTACTTCAACCCGCTGCTGCACCTCGCCGTTATGCGCGAGTACGGCAACCAGATCGCCGAGGCCCGTCAGCACCCGCTGACCATGCGTCGCTACATGTGGAAGCTTACCTACTAATCACAAGTAAGTAGACCTTACGGGTTGATTGAGAGGGGATGGGGTTTGCGCCCCATCCCCTTTTTTGCTATCGAAAGGAGATACGTATGATCAAGGCAGTGCTGTTTGACATGGACGGCGTGCTGGTCGATACCGAGTGGTTCTACAACCGTCGTCGCGTGGCGTTTATGGAGGAGAAGGGCTTTCACTTTGACGAGATCCCCGATCTTTCGGGGTCTAACGAGCCCGCCATTTGGAAGTCGCTGGTACCTGACGATGTTGAGCTGCGCGAGCGCCTGCGCGTGGAGTACAAGCAGGTCTACAGCCCAGACCATCCCGTTCCGTATGCCGAGCTGCTCAACGAGCAGACGGAGCCGGTGATGCGCAAGCTGCACGAGCGCGGCGTGAAGTGCGCCATCGCAAGCTCGTCCTATCGCGAGCTCATTGACGAGCTGGTGGGGATTGCCGGTATCGCCGACGTGCTGGACTACACCATCAGCGGTCACGAGTGCAGTGCGTTTAAGCCCGACCCCGAGATCTACCTGCGTGCCATGGAGGCGCTGGGGGTGGAGCCTGCCGAATGCCTGGTTATCGAGGACTCGCCTTTGGGCATCGAGGCCGGCAAGCGCTCCGGCGCCCGCGTCCTGGCGCTGCGTCCGCACGAGGGCGTCAACCTAGATCAGTCCGCCGCCGACGTTATCATCGACAATCTGACCGACATCCTACCTGCCATTTAGCAGCAAAACCACCACAAAGGGGACAGGCACCTTCGTGGTGGTCCATGCTACAATCGCGGGCATGCCCCACAACTACATCTGCCTTCGAAAGGAGCTTCCGTGGCGAACGCCATCGATCAGCTCACGGACCGCGTGCTCGTGCTCGGCCGCCTCACCATCGTCCGCCGTGCCATTACCGCCGTGGCGGTCACAATTTCTGCCGTCCTCCAAACATTTCTGATCCAGGCGTTCATTCAGCCCGCCGACCTGCTTCCGAGCGGTCTCACCGGCGTCGCGGTCCTGCTCGATCGCGTTACCTTGCTGGGCGGCGTTCACATCGACATCTCGCTCGGCATGCTTGCGCTCAACATTCCCGTGGCGCTCCTATGCTGGAGCGGCATTAGCAAGCGCTTCGTCATCTTCTCGATGATGCAGGTCGTGCTCTCGTCGCTGTTCCTCAACGTCTTTCACTTCGCTCCATTTTTGGGCGACAAGATTATGCTCATCATTTTTGGCGGCGTGGTCTCGGGTCTGGGCGCTGCCATCGCGCTAAAGTCCGGCGCATCTACCGGTGGCACCGACTTTATCGCGCTGTGGGTCTCCAACCACACGGGCAAGACCATCTGGGGCGTTATCTTTGGTTTCAATTGCTTTATCCTGGCGATCTTTGGCTTTATGTTTGGCTGGGACAACGCGGCGTACTCCATCGTGTTCCAGTTTATTTCGACCAAGACCATCGACAGTTTCTATCGTCGCTACGACCGCGTGACGCTGCAGATTACGACGCGCAAGGCAGACGAGGTCATGACTGCCTACGTAAACCATTTTCAGCACGGCATTAGCTGCGCCGAGGTCGTCGGCGGATACAGCCGCGAAAAGATGTACCTGCTGAACACCGTTGTTTCGACCTACGAGAGCCAGGACATTATCAAGTTGGTGTGCGACGTTGATCCCGGCGCCGTGATCAACGTGTTCCACACGCTCAACTTTGTGGGCGGCTGGTGGGGCGGTCATGTCGACGAGCCCATGCCCACGGCCGTTCCCGATCCCGACAAGCCCGCACGCATGGCCAGCAGGCAGGCGCGCCTCAGCGAACAGGACAGCCTGCAGCAGGATGACGGCAAGTAGGGTATTGGCATTTTGCCGGTCCTGCGCAACCCATCCGAACGAGCCCCCCGAAAGCCCCGTTGCTTTCGAGGGCTCTCGTTTGCCCAGATAAAACCTACCAAAATGAAGCTGTCGCTTTTTGGTAGGGAGGGTGTATCGTTTTATCAATATGAGGTAACATGAAACTAGACGTTATATACGTATTAGAAATTTAGCTATTTTGATGAGAGTGATCAGATATGCCTGCGCCCAAAAATGCACCGCTTTACCAGCAGATTTATGACGAAATCAAGGATGCGATCGAGAAAGGTGTTTATGCACCCAAGGAGCGTATTCCGTCCGAGCTTGAACTAGCCGAGCAGTACGAGGTGAGCCGTATTACGGTGCGCCGCGCTGTCGAGGAGCTGTGCTCCGATGGTTACCTGGTTAAGCAGCAGGGCCGCGGCACCTTTGTCTCCACGCCGCACATCAACCGCCAGTTTCACGCCTCGACGCTGCAGACGTTTACCGCGCTGTGTGCCGGCAACGGCATGAAGGCCGGTGCGCACGTGATCGATCGCCAGATCGTTCCGGCGCGCCAAAACGAGATGGAGTTCTTTGGCCTGCAGAAGGATGCGCTGCTGCTGCATATCAAGCGCGTGCGTACGGCCGACGGCGAGCCCATCTTTGAGGAGAACATCTTTGTGTCGTTTGACGCCTACCGTGAGCTGTTGACGGCCGATCTTGAGGACAAGTCGATTTTTGCCGAGGTCGAGCGTGTTGGCGGAACGCCGATTGTCTCGGTTGGCTACCGTACGGTCGAGGCCGTTCGAGCTAACGCCGAGCAGGCGGCCGAGCTGGGCATTGCTCCGCACGATCCGCTGCTCAACCTGCGTGCCGGCTTTACCGGTCCCGATGACGAGCCGGTTTTGATGGGTAAGCAGTACTACGTGGGTAGCCGCTACGTCATGGTGATGTAGGGTTGGTTCCGCCGTTCTGACGAACGGCGGACCGGCCGACGCTGCGCCTTTGGTTACGCGGTTTTACCAAACCGCGTAACGGCTCGACGCTGCAAGCCCGCCAGAGCGGCAATCTGCCTTTCAACTTCGGCGGCATGATCAGAAGTTTTGTTCCGCCGTTCTGACGAACGACGGACCTGTCGACGCTGCAAACGCCCCTAAGCGGCAATCTGACGTTCAATCGTCGGTCGCGTACCGAAGTACGCTTCCCTCCTCTTTCACGTCACCTTGCTCGCTTAGGGGCGTTTTCGCTCATATGACCCAATCCGCTGTCAAGAGCCACAATGGCCCCGCCGACCGCTTGCAATCGGTCGGCGGGGCCTGCCGTTGAACCCGTCCCGGTCCGCCCCCGGCATGTCGTCGACGCCTTCGGCTCAGTCTCAT
>DBEWUK010000060.1:0-6331 GCA_048205395.1 Collinsella sp. | reverse complement strand
CCTCGCAGTATCCGGTTCTCAAGGTGCACGCCCCGCGGCTGATCCGGTCCGACCGGGCCGCGCGGCAAGGAGATATATTGCCAGACCGGAGGGGCGCCGTGGGCGGGAATCGCGCACTCCATATTTTGTTCACAAATGAATAGGGCCCTCAGTCGCATCACTGAGGTTAAAACTGAAGCATTGGCTTCTGATATTGGCGATGACCAGCTGTTTTATGAGTATTGAGACATCGGTCATCTCTGGAGCGCTACTTTACTCCAAAGGCATCAGCTATTTGTTTCCCATCGGTAAAAGGCGGGTTTTGTTCGCCAAGCGTTCTTATATATAGATAGATACGGGTTCGAGCCCGTGCACCGGCAACAAAAAAGACGGCCAACCGAAGTTGACCGTCTCAACAATCTTTGGGTGGGCCGTCAGGGGTTCAGCCTGCTTCGCAGGCGGCCGCTGCGGCGCTTTCGCGCCTTGCGCGCTGCGCTGGCAAACGCTCACGCGTTTACTCAGCTCCGCGCCCCGACGGGTTCGAACCCGTGCACCGGCAACAAAAAAGCGACCAACCGGAGTTGATCGCTTTCTATTCCATGGTGGGCCGTCAGGGGTTCGAACCCTGGACCTTGGGATTAAAAGTCCCCTGCTCTGCCAGCTGAGCTAACGGCCCGCGGGTGGCATTGTACCACGGTCTGGGACTATTCCCAACTCCATTGGCCGTTCTGGAAAATCACAACTTCACGTCCATCAGGCGTAATGCCCGTAATATCGATGTCGTCCGTGCCGATCATAAAATCGACGTGCGTGCTCGAGACGTTAACGCCATGCTCCAGGAGCTCCTCCTTGGACATGTCATACCCACCCTCGATGCATTCGGGGAAACCTACACCTAGCGCGAGATGGCAGCTAGCGTTCTCGTCATAGAGCGTATCGTAGAACAGAACACCACTTTCGCGGATCGGCGTGTTCTTGGAAATGAGTGCGACCTCTCCCAGGTGAGCAGCGCCCTCGTCAGTATCGATGATACTTGCGAGCGTTGCCTTGCCCACGCGGGCGTCGTAGTCCACCACGCGGCCGCCCTCGAACTTAATCCAAAAATCGTCGACCTTATTGCCGTGGTGGATGAGCGGCATGGCAGAGTACACGATACCGTCGGCGCGCATGCGATCGGGCGAAGTGAAGACTTCCTCGGTGGGAATGTTGGGGAAGAAGGGGTGCCCATCGGGCGTCTTGCCCTTGCCGCCGGCCCACTCGTGACCTTTCGTCATGCCAATCGTCAGATCGGTTCCATTTGCCGCGGTGTAATGCAGGTAGTCGAAACGATTGTCGTTCAGGAAACGCAGGTTCTTTTCGAATGCGGCGTCATGGAGTTCCCAGTCGCTCTCTGGGTCCTGGCCATCGGCGCGCGCGGTGTGCAGAATCGCATTCCACAGCTTATAGATTGCAACCTCATCGGCGTCTCCTGGGAACACCTCGTGCGCCCAAGCCACGACCGGAGCGCCGGCGATGCACCACGGATTGATGTTGTAATCCAGTCCACGGCGGAAAACTTTGCACTGCGTATTCCTCGCCTTTGATGCCGCGGCCGGCTTGGCTGGATTGATGCCCTTGAGGGCCGCAGGATCCGCACCCTCGATAAAGACAAAGCAGGCACCATCCTGGGCCAAGGAATCCAGCTGCATGCGCTTCCACTCGGGCGTCTGCTCAAAATAGCTTTTCTCGACATGCTCGTACGTAAGCCTCGTCACGGCATCATCGGCCCAAATGACCGTCACGTGGCCGGCGCCGGCAGCATAGGCCTCCGCGACCACCACGCGCGCAAACGGCGCGCACTCGACCGGAGACTGAACGACGACCTCCTGGCCGGGCTTGACGTTTACGCCCTTGCGGACGACTAGGCGCGCGTAGTTTTTAATCTTGGGCTCCAGGGCCTTCATGCCCTCCAGAGCCTCTTCGACCGTCAGGGCAGCTCGAATCATGTGCCACTCCATCTATCTATAGAACAGTAAAAAGGCGCGCCGCAAAAACGACGCGCCTTATATCTTAGCGATAAGTATGTATGCAAACGCTACTTCTTCTTGGAGTCCTTCTTGTCCTCCTCGGCAGCCGAACGCTCGATAAGAGCGTTGAGCTTGTTCTCGGACATGCCCTCGGCCTGCGCGCGGTACATGTTGCGCAGGGGACGAATACGAACGAAGTCGTAGATAAAGTCACCCAGAATGACGACGTAGGACAAAACAATACCGACCATCTGGACGGGGCTGGACACCATGCCAGCGGGAGCGAAGTACAGCGAGGCCCAAATTGCCACGACGAGCACCATGCCAATGGCGAGCACAATCCACCAGATGCGACGGCGCTTGGTGTAGTCCTCGTCCTGCTTGAGGAGGATATTCGACACCGTATAGATGCGGTCCTCCTTGGCGCGCTGCTTAGCCTTGCGGGCGCGCTTCTCCTCTTTAGAGAGGCCCTCGAGGTTCTCGCCCTTCTCGAGCTCTTTGCGGCGTGCCTTAGACGAAGCCGGCACGACGCGAACGGAGCTCGCTGCTTGGCGGGCGGGCTTAGCAGATGCGGCAGATTTGCGCGCAACCCCGGTAACTTCGTGGGATTGCGTGCGCTTGTTCGTGGCGCTACGGGTACTCACTTATGCGTTCTCCTTCATGCTTGTGAACTGGGAGCCCGTGATGATCTGGAAGGCCTCGCGATAGCGCTCGGACGTGCCATCGATGACCTCGGCGGGCAGGTGCGGGGTCTCCCCCGTCATATCCCAGTTGGCCTTGAGCCAATTGCGGACGAATTGCTTGTCGTAGCTAGGCTGGATCTTGCCCTCCTCGTAGCTGGCAGCAGGCCAGAAACGGCTGGAGTCGGGCGTGAGACACTCGTCGATCAGCGTGACCTTGCCATCAATAACACCAAACTCGAACTTGGTGTCGGCAATGATGATGCCACGGGTCGCGGCGTACTCGGCAGCGGCCTTGTAGATCTTGAGGGAAAGGTCACGAATCTGCGTGGCGATGTCCTCGCCCACGATCTCGCAGCAACGCTCGAACGAGATGTTCTCGTCGTGGTCACCGATCTCGGCCTTCGTGGACGGCGTGAACAGCGGCTCAGGAAGCTTGGAAGCCTCGGTCAGGCCCTCAGGCAGCTGGATGCCGCAGACGGTGCCGTTCTCGTCGTAGGTCTTCTTGCCCGAACCGGTCAGATAGCCGCGGACGATGCACTCGATAGGAATCGTCTGGGCCTTCTTAACCAGCATGGCGCGGCCAGCGAGGTAGTCACGATACTCAGCAAACTCCTCGGGGAAATCCGCCGGGTCGATGGAAACGAGATGGTTGGGGACGATGTCGGCAAACTTATCGAACCAGAATGCCGAGATGCGATTGAGTACCTCTCCCTTAAACGGAATCTCGTCGGGAAGAATGAAGTCGAACGCAGAAATGCGGTCGGTGGCGACCATCAGCAGGTTTTCACCGGCATCGTAAATATCACGAACCTTGCCACGGGAATCCGGACGACGCTCCATCGTTGTCACGTGAGTCACTCCTTACCTAAATACGACAGAAATGCGGGTTCTTTCCCGCATGTTTTCGCAAACTCGGAGCGGCAGGGACGCGGCCCCTCCTTCACCGAATAGCGAAAAGCTAGTGCTCCATTGTAGTAGATGCCGCGTCCGCCGTGTGCTCGCGGGGCAGATGAATTGTAAAAGTCGTACCCTTTCCAAGCTCCGACTCCACGGATATGTAGCCATGGTGACGCTCGACGATCTGCTTGGTCACGGCGAGGCCAACGCCCAGGCCGCCAGCTTCGCGGGCGCGGCTGGCATCGGCGCGCCAAAACCGCCCGAAGATGCGCGACAGATCGTCCTTGGCAATACCGATGCCGGTATCAGAAACGGCAATGCTGACGTGCTTGCGGTCACTGAGCACCGACACCACAACCCAACCGCCCTCGGGGGTGTAGCGCATGGCGTTGCTCATGAGGTTGATAACACATTGCGTGATCATGTCGGGATCGGCCTCAACGACATCGTCGTGACCCTGGGTCTCGTCCGCAAAACGCAGGCGCAGATCGCGGTCGACAAACAGGCGCTCCTGGGCATTGACGATGGAACGCACAAAAGGAACCATGTCCACCGGCTCAAGGTTGAGCGGAGCCGTGCTGTTTTCCATGCGCGACAGGTCGAGCATCTGCTGCACCAGACGAGCCAGGCGACGCGTCTCGGAAGCAACGGTTTCCAAATGCTCATCGTCGGTGGGATACACGCCATCCTGCATGGCCTCGACCGTTGCGAGCATGGCCATAAGCGGCGTGCGAAGCTCGTGTGCAACGTCTGAGGTCAGGCGCTTCTCGTGTTTCATATCCTTCTCGAGCGAAGTGGCCATCTCATCGAAGGTCTCACCCAGCTGATCGATCTCGTCATCACCGCGCAGTCCCGTGCGAGCCGACAGGTCGCCGTCACGGATTTGCTTTGCGGTACTGGTGATGCGATGAATCGGCTTGGTGAGCATGCGCGACACGAGCGATCCGATAACGACCGAAATGCAGATTGCAACAACCGCGGCGAGGGCCATGGCGTTAAAGGTCTTCTCCCTAAACGCAGAGTCCGCCTTGGTGAGCAGAGCGTCGGAGCCGATGGCCCACAGCTTTACCTGTCCGACATGCTCGCCGGAAGACGTTACAATCTCGACGTTAGCAACGCTATCGGAGTCGGTTGGAGCAGACGAGACCGGGCTATGCGATGCCCTCTTGCCGCTCGTGTCGTCGGTCGTAGCCTGGTTTTCGCGTACATCGGCGGTGGCGCTTGCCGAGGGCCAGGAATCGTCATAAACGATCACGCCCTTTTTATTGACGACCTGCATGCCCAGATCGTCGGAAACCAAACTCGACGTTGCGACCGTGCGCAGTTCTCCCGCGGTCCAAGAGCCGTTTTCCTCATATGAGGTTGCCAACTTCTCGGCAGCGGAATTTGCGATTTCGACGATATTGGAGCGTGTGTAATCCGAAAAGACCGTGCCCCACACAACAGAGACAACGCCCACCAGCACCAATACCGTCATGAGCGATGTCAGAGCAAAAGCAAGTGCCATGCGCGAGGGATAGCTCATCGTTGGCCGTGAATCGGAACGAGGCGTGTTCCAACTAGCCTTGGAACCCGCCTCGCTCTCCTGCTTGTGCTTTTGTCCGATTTCAAAGCGCGCAGGTGTCATAAGTGATTTCCCTATTTCTCGTCCGACTTATCGGTCTTGGCCGGAGCCTCGAAGCGATAGCCGACACCATGGACGGTGTAGAGCCACTTGGGCTTCTTGGGATCATCGCCCAGCTTGGCGCGAAGATTCTTCACGTGGCTATCGATGGTGCGCTCATAGCCCTCAAAGTCATACCCAAGCACTTTCTCGACCAGCTCCATGCGGTTATACACACGGCCGGGATGGCGGGCAAGCGTGGTGAGCAGCTTGAACTCGGAAGCCGTCAGATCGACTTCCTTGCCCTCGACCAAGATCTTGTGGCCCGAGATATCGATGACCAGATCGCCGAAGTCGAGTACCTCGACGGCGGGCTCGTCGGCCTGATGGGCACGGCGGAACAGAGCGCGAACGCGAGCGACGAGCTCGCGCGGCGAGAACGGCTTAATCAGATAGTCGTCGGCGCCGAGCTCAAGACCGATAATACGGTCCTCGATCTCGCCCTTAGCCGTCAGCATGATGATGGGGACATCCGAGGTATCGCGAATGGTGCGGCAAACGCGCTCGCCGGGGATCTTGGGGAGCATAAGGTCGAGCACGACCAGGTCGAACTGATGCTTCTCGAACTCCTCGATCGCGGACTGGCCGTCGCCGACGCCCACAACCCAGTAGCCTTCGCGCTCGAGATAGGCAGCGACGGCGTCACGGATTGCCTTCTCATCCTCGACCAGCAGAATCTTTTTTGCATCTGAAGCCATAACACGGCCCCCCCTGTCTCAATTAGCTAAGAACAAGCCCATTTTAACGCACCTGAGCCCGCCGGATGCCGCTATGACGCGGCAGCTCGGCGGGCGGTACTCACAATTACAACGCGTTTATTCCCCTGTTGGCGCCTTTTTAACCCCTCTAAGCTTAAAGAGAGAATAGGCGTGCAGTGACCGTCTCGGGTATACCCTGGCTGTTGCGTACCGTGGCGTACGTAAGAAATGAGTCCGACTTTCCCGCCGTAGCTGGATAATCGCCATACTCTAAAGCGCGGTCGGGCGACAGCAGCGAGCCATAGGTCTTGGCAGAGGTGTCGATCAGGAAATGCGACGCCTGTACCTTAACAAGGTATTTATTCTTCTTGCCAGCCGCACATGCGAGCGGCTCGCGGGACAGGA
>DBEWUK010000055.1:0-2777 GCA_048205395.1 Collinsella sp. | reverse complement strand
GTCGCGAGTTCCGCACGCAAAGGAAAGCACTTAATGTGCTTTCCGTCTTGCGTAGGACTGTAGAGCAGCAAACTTAACCCCCGCCCTCAGCCCCGGAGACCCTCCCGGATGGCCCCGAAAAATTTTTTCAAAAAAGTTGTTGCGCGCCGGACAGACTTCTGTGTATACTAATCCCCGCAGCGCACGCGAGCGGAAACAAACGCGAACGTCTGCTTGGGGAGTTAGCTCAGTTTGGTTAGAGCGCCGGCCTGTCACGTCGGAGGTCGCGGGTTCGAGCCCCGTACTTCCCGCCAACGCAATTAAAGCCACGTCTTCGGACGTGGCTTTTTGCGTTTGATGGACTTTGTTTCGATAGAACGATCGCCCCGGCGCATCTTCGCCCAGAATCCCCGCGCCTTCGGGAACGCAAGTAAAATCTAATAAGTATATTTGTCTGAACAACAGCTTTGTTGCGCAACACCTGTTCAACGAGACAGGGGGTTAGGTTATACTAAATTGCACTGTAGGCCGCATTTGATGCATTTCGCTCCAAGCGCGGCGCTCAGTGGATATCCGATTTACTATTTGGATATCCTGCGGTCATTTAGCGTCTCGACACAAGCTCGGCCCCGGAGCTCGTTCGAGCTGTTCGTATTCCTTGAAAGGGGAAAAATGGACATATCGAGGAAGACTGATTACGCCCTTCGTATGCTGGCGATGCTTGCCGAGGATCCGGAGCGTTTGCTTTCTGTTCGCACCGCTGCCGAAGAGGTCAATGTCCCGTATTCGTTTGCCCGCTCGATTCAGCACGGTTTGGTCCAGGCCGGTATTGTGGAGAGCCTGCGCGGCGTCCACGGTGGCATGCGTCTCAAGGTCAGTCCGGACGATGTCACTATCCGCCAGGTCGTCGAGGCCGTTCAGGGTCCTATGGTTATGAACGATTGCACCGCGCCCGATGGTGACTGTGCGCGCATGGGCACGTGCTGCTATCATCCCCTGTGGGCCGGAGCCCAGGCGTTGATGCGCGACTACCTCGATTCCGTTTCGCTCGGCGACATCGTCGCTCACCGCCAGTTCCCGGCCGTCGATCCCAAGTTCGCCGACCGCGAAGCGTTTCCCGAGTACGCCACCTGCGCGTGCGCTTGTCGGGAGGAATAGCGCCGCATAAGGAGCATAGCCATGATTCAGGACCCCTTTCGTTCGATGATTCGTTCGGAAGGGGTCCTGCGTTATCGCGACCTTCCGTGGCGCCGCACGCGTGACCCGTACATCATTTGGCTTTCCGAGGTCATGCTGCAGCAAACACAGGTGCCACGCGTGGAGACGCGTATGCCGGCGTGGCTCGATCGCTTTCCGACCGTGCAGGCGCTTGCCCAGGCCGCGCCTTCCGATGTTTTGGACGCTTGGCAGGGGATGGGCTACAACCGACGCGCTCTGGCGCTTCACGGGGCCGCTCAACGGGTTGTAGAGGATTGGGGCGGGGAGTTTCCGCGTGAGACGCGTGACTTGGTCGCTCTGCCTGGTATTGGCCCGGCAACGGCGCAGGGTATCCGGTCGTTTGCGTTTGATCTTCCGGGCGTGTATCTGGAGACCAACGTGCGCACGGTCTTTCTGCATCACTTCTTTCCCGATGTACCGGCTGTTCCCGATCGCGAGCTGGTGCCGCTGATTCAGGCTGCCTGTCCGGCGGCCCCCGGTGCGGCGGCGGACGAGATCGCGCCCTTTGCCGCGCCTCAAGACGATGCCGACACGCCGCGCGCGTGGTATTACGCATTGCTGGATTACGGCGCGTATCTTAAAAAGACACTGCCCAATCCGTCCAGGCGGTCGGCGGGCTATAGTCGTCAGTCCAAGTTTGAGGGCTCGCGCCGCCAAAAGCGCGCGCATATCGTGCGTATGTTGTTGGCAGCGCGCGATGGGCAGCCGGCGGGGATTACGCTTGCTGATGCCGTGGTGGGCGTTAACGAGATGGAAGCGGCAGCCGGTCGCGGGCCGGTCGAGTGCGACTTGATCGCGGGCATTCTAGCTGACCTGGAGCGCGAGGGCTTTTGCCGAGCCGAGGACGATCGTTGGTTGAGTGTGTAGCCCGCTCAAATCTGAAGAACGGGATTGTAAGGTTTAAATTCGCGGCTTGAGGGCATCCTAAAGACAAGGTCGCTCAAAGCTTATGGGCGGCACGTGTTGAAGGGAAGTACACCTATGGATTTTGAGAACTCTCAGACCAAGAAGAACCTCGAGACTGCTTTTGCCGGTGAGTCCCAGGCACACACCAAGTATCGCTACTATGCATCCAAGGCCAAAAAGGACGGCTACGTTCAGATCTCGAATATCTTTGCCGAGACGGCGGGCAACGAGTCCGAGCACGCCAAGCTGTGGTTTAAGTATCTGCACGACGGCGCCGTTCCGGGCACTCTGGACAACCTGCGTGACGCCGCCGCGGGCGAGAACTACGAGTGGACCACGATGTACGACGAGTTCGCCAAGACCGCCGAGGAGGAGGGCTTTGCCGAGATCGCCGAGAAGTTCCGTGGCGTCGCCGCCGTCGAGAAGGCCCACGAGGAGCGCTACAACAAACTCGTCGAGCGCATCGAGTCGGGCGAGGTGTTTGAGCGTGAGGGCGTGAAGGTGTGGAAGTGCCTGAACTGCGGGCACCTGCACGTTGGTGCCGAGGCGCCTGAGGTGTGCCCGGTGTGTAACCACCCGAAGGCGTACTTTGAGGAGCAGGTGGTGAACTACTAGCGCTTGGCGCTGGCGTGAGCTGGGCCGGGAGGGCCGGACTACCTTCCCTCCTCGCTCAC
>DBEWUK010000053.1:0-10516 GCA_048205395.1 Collinsella sp. | reverse complement strand
GCCCGCAGCAGCCACACCAGCACGCGCTCACAAGCCCACGAGGCGGCAACGACCAGCACGGTCCAAGCCAGCAGATCAGCCGTCTCAATCAAAAGCTTCGCCTGATAGATGCGCTCACCCACGGTGCCCACCGCCATGCCGATCAGCTCGGCTGCCACGCCGGCCTTCCAGCTCATGCCAATCACGGCGCGGGCGCACGAAAGCACAAACGGCAGGACTTCGCGCCAGGTGTGGGCACAAAACAGTCGCCAGCCCCGCACGCCATGCAGGCGAAACATCTGCTCCAGCGGCTTATCCACTTGTGCCAAGCCCTCGGTCAGCGAAAAATACACGCCCGGCAGCGCCATCAAAAAGACCGCCGCGATGCTCACGCGCTCCGATCCCAGCCAAATGAGCAGCAGGACCACCACGCAGGCGACCGGTGTCGCCTTTACAAACGACAGCACCGGAGCCACCAGGTGCGCGAACGCCCGCGACCGTGATGAAACCCCGGCAAGCGCGCCACCACACACCGCGGCAAGCGCCAGCCCGCCCAGTATCCGCGCGCCCGAGCCCACCAAAATCGCCCAGGTACCGCCATCGCACACCAGGCGCAGCAGCGCCAAGGCAACAGCACCCGGCCCCGGCAAGATCAGCGGCTGCGCCACCAGCGCCGCCGCGAAGACCCACGCGGCAAGCCAAAAGGCGGCAACGGCACCTGCTGCCGCCACCGCCTTCATACGCTCTATCATTTGTCGAGCAAACGCACGCACGGGCTACTCCATGTAGTAGAAATCGTTAGCCGGGAGCTTGCCGCCCACGGCGCTCGGGTCCGCATCGGCCAGCACCTGCAGGTACCCACCGAGCGCGGCCTTCATATCCTTCCCCGTCTGACACACGAGCATGCACCCGGGAATCGCCTTTTCGGCAATCGTGGCGTTATCCACGATGCCCGCATCGACCACGGCCTGCGCCCAGTCTGCCGGCGCCGCATTGACGGCCTTAACGCTCGCCGCATGGCAGCTCAGGAATTCCGCCACGGCCTCGGGATGTTCCTCGGCAAACGCGCGGCGCACCACGGTCACGCCCGTCAGCAGGCGCGAACCCGTGTCACCCGCCAGCTCATCCCACACATCGGTCAGACTTACCGGCGCTGACAGCTTGCCTTCGCTCTTGGCGATGGCAGCGGTCTTGAACGGCTCCGGCAGCACGCCCACGGCAGACGGATCGGCAAGCAGGGCCGACAGCACCTCGGTGGGCTCGCTCTTAAACTCGAGCGTCACCTGGCCGGTCAGGCCCGCGCGCTCCAGCAGGTAGCTCATGACGTACTCCGGCGTGGTGCCCTTGCCCGTCATATAGACGGTATGGCCCGCCAAATCGCCAAACGAGGCCACACTCGCGTCGCCCGTCACCACGTTCAGCACGCCCAGCGTGTTGATGTCGATGACCTGCACCGCGCCCTCGGTCTTGTTGTAGAGCACGCTCGCCACGTTGGCGGGCACCAGGGCAATGTCGACATCGCCCTGAATCACCTTGGGCACGATCTCGTCGGCGGCAGTGTTGATCGCAAAGTCGAACTCGTTGTCCGTGGCACCGTCGGCAGCCTGGTCCATAAACTGCACCAGACCGATCGATGTCGGGCCCTTGAGCGACGCGACGTGCACCTCAACCGGCTCGGCAGCGGCACCGTCAGCGGCAGATCCGGCAGCCGAGCCCGCGGCGGACCCGGCACCGGTAACTCCGCCGCCACAGCCCGCGAGCGCAAGCGACAGGGCGCCCGCGGCAAGCGCCGAGGCAAATCCTCGGCGCGTCATCTCAACATCAAAAGCACGCATCGCTAGCACGCCCCCTCGTTGGGCATCGACCAGGCGTGATGGTCGGTATGCAGCAGCTCCTCGGCCAGCGGCGAGAGCGGCTCGCCCAAGAACTCGCGGTAGCACGTCTGGACATCGGGATTCTCGTGCGAGAAGCGAATGTCCGCCTTCGCATCCAGGCCCCACAGCACCTGGCCACGCTCGGCCGCCAGCTCGCAGCCGTCATGGATGGGCTGACCGCCGCCACCGACGCAGCCGCCCGGGCACGCCATGACCTCGACGAAGTCATAGCTCGCACGGCCGTCGCGAATCGCGTCGAGCAGGCGGGCGGCGTTGCCCAGCCCGTGCGCCACGGCGACGCGCACCTTGGTGCCATCGATATCGGCCACGGCTTCCTTCCAGTCATCCAGGCCGCGCACGTCGGTAAAGAAGTCCGCATCGGGGTTCTTGCCCGTCACCAGGTAATATGCCGAGCGCACGGCGGCCTCCATCACGCCGCCTGTGGCGCCAAAGATCACGCCCGCGCCCGTGCCAAAGCCCAGCGGCGTATCGAGCGTCTCCTCGGTAAGCGTGTCCACACTCACGTGGCTCGCGCGGATCATGCGCACCATCTCGCGCACCGTCAGTGCAACGTCTACGTCGGGCGCGCCGTTCTCGCCCACCATGCTCGGCAGCGCGCACTCGGCCTTCTTGGCCGTGCACGGCATCACGGACACCACGAACAGGCGCTCTGGTTCCACACCCAGCACCTTGGCGTAGTAGGTTTTGGCAATAGCGCCGAACATCTGCTGCGGCGACTTGGACGTGGACAGGCTGTCGACAAACTCCGGATAGCGCGCCTTCACAAAGCGCACCCAACCCGGGCAGCAGCTCGTAAACATGGGCCAGCCGCGGCTGTCACCCTCGCCCTTGGCGGCGGCGCCCAGGCGCTCGAGCAGCTCGGAGCCCTCCTCCATAATGGTGAGGTCGGCCGAAAAATCGGTATCGAACACGTACTCAAAGCCCACGCGGCGCAGCGCGCAAGCCAGACGCTCAACGGTTGCCTCCTCGCGCGGAATGCCGAGCTCCTCGCCCCAAGCGCTACGCACGGCCGGCGCAATCTGCACCAGCACGATCTTGTCGGGATCGGCGAGAGCATCGAACACCGTCTCGGTGTCGTCGCGTTCGCGCAGCGCGCCCGTCGGGCAATGCGTAATGCACTGGCCGCACGCGGCGCAATCGGTCTTGCCGATCGGCGCGCGCCCGCGGGTACCCACGGCGGTATGCGTGGCGCGGTTGGTCAGGTCCCAAATCCCTAAGCCCTGCACGCTCTCGCACACCTTGATGCAGCGCATGCATTTAATGCACTTGTCGTTTTCGCGGATGATGGGAAAATCGAAATCCCAGCCCTCGCCCGCCAAATGCCTTTGATACGGCAGATAGAAAATGCCCAGGTCGTTGGCGATGGTCTGCAGGTTGCAGTTGCCGCTGCGCACGCAGCTCGTGCACTGCGAATCGTGCTGGGACAGCAGCAGCTGCACGTTGGTGCGACGGGCTTCGCGGGCCTTCGGGCTGTTGGTGTGGACCACCATGCCGTCGAGCACATAGTTGTTGCAGGCGGCAACCAGCTGGTCGCAGCCCTCAACCTCGACCACGCACACGCGGCAACCGCCGATCTCGTTTAGATCGCGCAGGTAGCACAGGGTGGGAATCTGGATGCCGACGGACTTGGCTGCGTCCAGGATCGTGGTGTGCTCGGGAACCACGACCTCGCAATTATCGATAGTGAGCTTGACCATATTGTGCGCTCCGTTTTCGGTGTTGTCGCTGACGGTGGTTTTGCTGGGCTCTACCATTCCAGGTTCCTCCCTCCGCGGAACGCGCCAAAGCCAAAGTGGTCGCAGCGCAGGCAGCGGCTCGCCTCCTGGCGCGCCTCCTGCTCGGTGAGACCCTGCTCGACCAGATTCCAATCGTGAATGCGCTCGCCGGCCTCGCGCTCGCCCAGCTCGCAGCGGCCGCACTCGTGCTTGCCCTTAAACTGGACGGTCGGCAGCTCCACGTCGAGCTTGATCTTATGGTCGAAGCCCAGATAGCGGTCGATGTTTGCCGAAGCCACGCGGCCGGCATTGATGGCGCGGATGACGGTGGCGGGACCGGTCTGGCAGTCGCCGCCGCTAAAGAGGCCATCGAAGTTAGGCACGGCGCCATCCGAATCGGTGACGACGCAGCCCCACTTGCAGGCAATGCCCATCTCCTCAAACGGCTTGGAATCGATGTCCTGGCCAATGGCGACGAATACGCGCTCGCAGGGGATGACGCGCTCGGGCGTAGCGGCGGCACGCGGAGCCGGACGACCGCGGCGGGGCTCGCCGATAATCTGCGGCTGCACGCGCAAGCCGCTCACGCGACCGTCCTCGCCCGTCTCGATGGCGAGCGGGGCTGTCAACTCCAGTACCTCGCAGCCCTCGGCCTGGGCACCGGCGATCTCGGCGTCCTGGGCCGTCATGTCGCAGATGCGACGGCGGTAGACGATACTTACCTTTTCGGCACCGCAGCGCACAGCAGAGCGAGCCACGTCCATGGCAACGTTGCCGCCGCCGATGACGCACACGCGCTGGCCACTTAGGTCGGGCAGCTCGTCATCGCCGATGGCGCGCAGCATCTTGACAGCCGACTCAACGCCGGGCGCCTCTTCGCCCGGAAGGCCGAGCTTCTTATCGCTGTGGGCACCGATGGCCAAGTAGACGGCATCGAACTCGTCGCGCAGACGGGCGAGCTCCTCACCGCTCACGGAGTGGTCGAGTTCCACATCGATGCCGGCACTCAAGATCCAGTCGATCTCGGCCTGCAGGCGCTCGCGTGGCAGACGATAGCTGGGGATACCGTAGCGCAGCATGCCGCCCAGGTGGTGGCGCTGCTCAAAAATGGTCACCTTGTGGCCCATCACGGCCAGGTAGTAGGCGCATGAAAGGCCGGCCGGGCCGCCACCGATCACAGCGACGCGCTTGCCGGTGTTGTCGGCCACGCTGGGCTTGTAATCGTTGAGGTCGCTATGCTCAACGGCAAACCGCTTGAGGGCAAGGATGTTCATGGGGTCGTCGACCATGCCACGGCGACAGTGCATCTCGCAGGGATGCTCGCACACCAGGCCGCAGACGAGCGGAAGCGGATTGTTCTTGCGGATGACCTTGACGGCATCGGCATAGCGGCCGGCCTCAACGAGCGAAATGTACCCGGGAATGTCGACGTGCGCCGGGCAGCCTGAGACGCACGGGACACGGGCCTCGCGGTCAAAGCCGCAGGAGTGCTCACGGATGTGGTGCTCAAAATCGTCGCGGAAGCCGCGAATGGCCGTGAGCGCCATGGCGCCGGCCTCGTAGCCGATGGCGCAGTCGCTCGAAAGGTAGATGGTGCGGGCCGTGCGCTCAATAAGGTTGAGCGTGGACTCATCGGCGTGCCCTTCGAGCACATCGGCGAGCAGGTCGCTCAGCGCGCTCAGGCCCACGCGGCAGGGCGTGCACTTGCCGCAGCTCTGGGTGGAGCACAGGTTGACAAGCGCTGCCGTAAACTCAACGGGACACGGAGCGAGCGAACTCACCGCCAGACGACGTCCGAGCGCATCGTGCAGGTCGTCCATGACGGCCTGAGCGTGGCTGCGTTCCATTACATGCAGTCGAGCCATAAGATCCCCTCTCACATGGCAGCCCGGAGGCGAGGCCGGGCGAAATTGCTACACGCAACACACTGACCTATAAAGTTGTTTGGCAACAACACGGTTCGGCAGGCGGTATGAAACGTCGTCCTCAGCGGTGAAATAGAACATCACCGCAGATAAATGCCATATTTGATAAACGCGTTACCAAATGACAATGCCCCGTCCACGCAATCACGTGGACGGGGCATTACTCTAGGTATGCGGCCAGCGACCCTGTTGCTTTTATTTAAGCTCGGGCCAGAAGTCCTTGTTGGCCTCGATCATGTCGTCGAGAACCTCCTTGGCGACCTTCATCGACGGCACGGTCTTGTTCAGCGTAAAGGCCTTGAGTGCCTTCTCGTACGAACCCTCGATCGTAGCCTCGACCACGAGCTTCTCGGAGTTCAGCTGCTGCATCATGAGACCCTGCTGGAACAGCGGAATGTTGTCGCGGCTGATGACCTCGGGGCCGTTCTTGCCAATGTAGGCAGGCAGCTCGACCATAGCGTCGTAGGGCATGTTGGGGATAGCGCCCTTGTTCTCGCAAATGACCAGGAAGCGCTGCTTGGTATCGTTCTTCAGAGCGATGGCCAGGTCGGCAATCCAGTCGCCGTGGCTGCCCGCATAGAACGTGCTCTCGTCGATCTCGCCCGTCTTCTCGTAATGGTCGATGCCGTCGAAGAGGTTCTTCTCGCGCGTCTCCTCAACCTCGTTTGCACGGGTGCGCTCGGGGTTGGAATGCTCGACGAACTCCTTCTGCTGCAGGTAGTAGTTCAGATACGTGTTGGGCAGGTACTCCGGGAAGCACTCCATGATCTCGTACTCGCCCTTCCAGACGTAGTACCAGCTGCCCTTGGTGTGGCGGTTCTGCTCGGGATGCTCGTCAGTGGCCTCCTCGGGCTTCTTTGCCATGAGCGAGCCCATGCCCTTGAGGTAGGAGTCGGGCAGCAGGATCTGGTGCTCCTTGATGTACTCGCGCAGCTGCGGGAGCACCTCCTCGCCCTTGTGGCGGATCGAGGTGAACCAACCAAAGTGGTTGAGGCCAAAGTAATCGTACTCGACATCCTTCTTGTCGATATCGAGCGCGGCGCAAACCACGTCGATAATCGCGATCGGCATGTCGCAGATGTTGATGATACGAGCGTTGGGACGCAGCACACGGCAGCCCTCGGAGACGATAGCGGCAGGGTTGGAGTAGTTGAGAATCCAGTAATCCTTCTTAGCGTACTTCTCAACGTCATCGATTAGCTCGACCATGGGGAAGATGGTGCGCATGCCATAGGCAAGGCCGCCGCAACCGCAAGTCTCCTGGCCCACGCAGCCGTGACGCAGCGGAATCTTCTCGTCCTGCTCGCGCATGGCGTAGCCGCCCACGCGCATCTGGGCAAACACGAAGCTCGCGTCGGTAAAAGCCGTCTCCTTGTCGGTAGTCACCGTGAGCTTGATGTCCAGGCCAAGGTCCTCGTGCAAAATCCAGTCCACGAGCACGCCGATCTTGCGCTGGCGCTCCTCGTTGATGTCGTACAGGCGAATCTCGTCAACGTCGAGCTCGTCCTTGCGCAGGGCGATGGACTTGACGATGCCGGGGGTAAAGGTGGATCCGCCACCACACAGAGTAATGATCATTGTTTACTGCTCCTTCTCAATTGCGTTCTCGACTTTGTCGCGCATCTCGGCGACCTTCATGCCAAAGATGATCTGGATATTGTTACCGTTGCGGTTGATGCCGCTGTTGGGCACGTGGTTGATGAGGCTCTCATCGATGAGGTCCGGGTTCTTAACGTTCACGCGGAGACGCGTAAAGCAATTCTCGAGCTCCTCGATGTTGTCCTTGCCACCAAGACCTGCGACCAGGTCGGCAATACCTGCATCGACGCCCTCTGCGGGAGCTGCGGCGACAGCGCCCTGCTTCACCGCGACAGACGCGGCGGCCTCGCCCTCGGCAACGGACTCGGCGAGCTCGGACTCCTCCTCGCGACCAGGCGTGTGGAGGTTGAGCTTCTTGATGAGGAAGGTGAAGAGGAAGAAGTACAGCGCGGCGTTGACGACTCCGAGTACCAGCATAACCGGCCAGTTGGTCTTGTCGACACCCAGGACCAGGTTGGAAACCACGATGTTGATGATGCCGCCTGCAGTCGAAGCGGGCACGGAGAGGACCTTGAGCAGGACCAGGAAGATGCCGGAAAGAACCGAGTGAACGACAAAGAGCACGGGAGCGGCAAAGACAAAGAGGAAGTCCATGGGCTCGGTGACACAGGAGAGCACGGCGGTGATGATCAGCGGGATGATAACGGCCTTGGTCTTATCCTTGTTCCCCTTGTAAGCGGTGAAGATAAAGGCGAGACCGATACCGATGTAGGGCCACAGGTTGTTAAAGGTGTAGCTGTTGAAGTAGGTGCTATCGGAGAAGGGCTGGCCCGTCATTGCCATCTCGGCAACACGGATGGGGTAGGCACCGGCGATAACCTGATCGCCCAGCGTCAGGGTGCCGCCCACATCGGAGAACTGGAACGGGGTGTAGATGAGGTGGTGCAGACCGGTGGGAACGAGCAGCTTGTTGAGCATGCCGTAGATAAACAGACCGATGTTGCCCGACTCCTTAATGATGCCGGCAACGGAGGAGATGGCACCCTGAACCGGAGGCCAAACGATGCAGAAGCCAGCGCCCATGATCCAGGAAATGATGATCATGATCAGGAACGGGAAGCGAACGCCCGAGAACATCGAAAGGGCAATGGGGAACTGCTTGTTCGAGTACTTGTTGAACACGGCACCGGTGATGCAGCCCAGGATGATGCCGCCGAACACGCCGGTATCGAGCACCTGAATGCCCATAACGGTGGCCTGGCCGGTTCCGGTAAGACCGAGCATGCCGCTCGCATCGGCAAGAGAGCCGGTGGCGTTGAGCACGATGTTGTTAGCCTGCAGGAACAGGAAGAACGACATCAGGGCGATCAGCGAAGCATGGCCCTTGTTCTTCTTTGCCATGGCGCCGGCGATGCCCACGCAGAACAGAATCGAGAGGTTGTTGATGATAAACATCAGCGACTGATAGACAACGGCGCCCACAAGCTGGAACGGACCGGAGCCCAGTACGGGGACCAAAGCGCAGATGGTCTTGTTGGTCAGAATGATGCCCACGATGAGCAGGATACCGGCAACCGAGAGATACATCATCGGCTGGACTATCGACTTCGCGAACACCTCCAACGGCGCTTTGAAATTGAACTTCTTTTTTGCGGTCATAGCGGTACTCCCCTTCCTTTTCCGCAAATTAAGACAGATGTGCCCTGGGCAAGACCGTAAGCCCTGCCTTATATCAATCGATGTGTGGGCACGTTATGCCTAGAGACCAGGTTCTCCAAGCAGGTTAACAATGTGATATGCGAGATAACTCTTCTCAGCATCGGTAACGACAACGTTATAGGTAGATGACAAGTGAGCGGCTATGGCGTCCGCGCACGAGAATGCACGCGGATACGCCGTTTCATCGATTCGGAACAGCGCGTCTCCGTTGATTTGCCCGGCCGCAGGATCGAGCGCTCGCTGTGCGAAAAACTGCAAGTGGCGAACGAAACGTTCGTAAGGCAGCGAGGTGCCATCGAGGGTCGTAGAATAGCGCTCAGAAACAATCGCGAGCACGTCGCGAACAAGCTGGACCGAAACAATCAGACGGTCAGAGCGTTGCGGCATGGTGGCGTTGACGATATGCAGCGTAATGAAACCCTGCTCTTCTTCGCTCATCTGGATGCCCATATACTCCTTGATAATCTGCAGAGCACGGCCCGCAAGTGCATACTCCTTGCGATAGAACTGCTGGATCTCGAGCAGCAACGGATTCTCACAGGAGACGCCCTTGCGCTCGCGCTCCAAAGCAAGGCTGATATGGTCTGCGAGAGCGATGAGGATCTTATCGTTGATGTCGACATTGAGCTCTCGACGAAGCATCTGAACGATTTCCTCGGAAATCACGAGGTTGACGGTGGGGATGGACTCCAAAAGATGTGCCAAGCGGTCAATCGTACGCGAATCCTGAGAAGTTCCCTTCTGCAACGCGTAGGTCTTTTCGATCGACGCCTCGTCGATGGTATCGCCGGCATGACGGCCAAAGCAGAGACCTCGACCGATGACGATGAGCTCGGAGCCATCGTCCGAAGTGACCATTGCGACGTTGTTGTTAAAAACTCGCTTGATAACCACGGTACCCACCACAAGAATTTACTCGGAAAGCCAGACGACAGGCTCTTTAACAGCAACAGGGCCGGAAGCATGCTCACGAAGAGTCGAGTTCTCCGAACGCTCGCACACGATAACGAAGACCGTGGGATCGAAGCCGGCAGCGCGAACCACGTCGAAATCGACCTCGACGAGGGGCTGGCCCGCGTCGACATGGTCACCCTGGGCAACAAGTGCATGGAAGCCCTTGCCCTCAAGCTTAACAGTGTCGATTCCGATGTGCAGCATCACCTGAGCAGAGCTGTCATCGGACATAATGCCCAGCGCGTGCTCAGTCGGAAACAGCGCCGCAACGGTACCGGAAACAGGAGCGCACACCGTTCCCTCTTGGGGAACCACGGCAACGCCATCGCCCACTGCACGGCTGCTAAAAGCGGGGTCATTGGTATTTTCTAGATGAACAAGCTCGCCGGAAACAGGGGCGAGGATCTCGAACTCGGAAGTCGCAGTCGCCTGCTTGTCCGAGCCACCCATAAGGCGAGAAAAGAAACCCATGGTGGCATGTCCCTTCATAAATATAGCCCAACCAAAATCATGTGAATGCGTCCATGGAGACACACCCGTTCAAAGACTATGGTTAGGCCCACGTCCGAGGGACTCGGTAACCTTCCGCATTTCTTTTTACGGGAGGTATTGTAGACAAGCCCAAAGCCGGAACAATCATTATGACCGATGAACGGTATTTTTTCTTCGATAAACGGTATTTAGGCGGCACTTAGGGACGTTCCTTTCCCGCCGGCACCCAGGGGCACTCCTCACTCTGGCGCGTTGGGGACAGGTTTGTTTGCACCAGGTTGGTGCAGATTAACCTGTC
>DBEWUK010000051.1:0-6922 GCA_048205395.1 Collinsella sp. | reverse complement strand
AAACGGGGCAAACGCCGGGCCACCTATAGGCTGCCCGGCGTTTGCCCAGATAAAACCTGCCAAAATAAACCTGTCCCTTTTTGGCAGGCTACTCGGCGCTCTTGAGGGCGCCGACCATGTCGATCTTGTTGAGCGTTCGGTTGGTGGCGAGGTTGACGATAAACGTAAAGCCAAAGGCCAGCAGCACGGCGAGCACGTAGCTCAGTGGCTCGACCTCGACGTCAAAGTACAGCGACGGCATCTGCAAAATGTAGGTAAAGCTCTCGGCCAGCAAGCCGCCCAGCGGCACGCCCAGCGCAGCGCCGATCGCCGTGAGGATCAACGTCTCCTTGTTGACGTAGTGGTGCACCTCGCCACGGCGGAAGCCCAGCACCTTGATGGTCGCCAGCTCGCGCTCGCGCTCGGAGATATTCGTGTTGGACAGCGTAAACACCACCACAAACGATAGGCACGCCGCCATAAAGGTCACGAGCACCACGACGGAATTGATGATAGTGAAGTTCGCCTCGAAGTTCTGCCAATGTTCAGCCGTGCTCGAGATGGTGAGCCAACCGTCGCTCTTAAGCTTCTTGCTAAACGCAATCTGATCGGCCGACGAGCCCTTAAGCAGCACAAAGACGCCGTTAAGGCGCGCGCTTCGACCGAACGCGCGCTCATAGGTGCCCTGCGTCATGTAAAGCGTGTTGCCCAGATAGTTGAGCGAAATGTCACTGACTTTGACCTTGGCAACATTGAGCGACGAATCCTGGACGTGCGCCGTATCGCCCGGCTGAATCCCCAGTACCAGCTGTGAACTTTTGCTCAGATACACGTCTCCGTCACGCAAAGACAGCGGTTCTTTGGACTCATCCTCCAGGCGCACGTAATCGCCCAAGTCACCCGTGCGGTCGTCGGGAATCACGATGAGCTGCACAGTCTCGCTCTTGCCACCAAACGTAAAGGTGACGTTGTCGGTCATAATCGGCAGGGTTGAGGTCACGGTCACGTTGGAATCATTGGCCGCGCTGCGCTCATCCAATGCCGCGCACGTCTGCGAAAAATCGTCGGGATTGGCGACCGCCAGCAGGTCGTAGCGCGTGATATGCCCGTACTGTTTGGGCGAAAGCGCCACCGACGTGTCACGGATGCCCATACCGCAGATCACGAGCGCTGTGCAGCCGGCGATACCGAAGATGGTCATAAAGGCGCGCTTTTTGTAGCGGAACAGGTTACGCGCCGCCACCTTGTTTAAGAAGCCCATGCGGCGCCAGATAAATCCGATACGCTCGAGCAGAATGCGTGAGCCGGCACGCGGCGCCTTGGGACGCATGAGCGAAGCCGGCGTCTCGGCCATCTCGTGGCGGCAGGCGATAATCGTGGCGCCCACCACGCCCACGGCAAACAGCGCTACCGACACGAGCGACGACACGATATCGTACGAAAGCAGCATCTGGGGCAGCGAGTACATGTCGTCGAACACCGTAAACAGGAACAGCGGCAGGCCCACAAATCCGATGATGTTGCCAAGCACGCCGCCGATCAGACACGCCCACAGCGAGTAGTCCACGTATTTGGACAGGATACGCCCACGTGAATAGCCGAGCGCCTTGTACAGGCCAATAAGTGTACGCTCCTCCTCAACCATGCGCGTGGCGGTGGTGAGGCTGATGAGCACAGCGACGACAAAGAAGATAAATGGGAACACCGTGGCGATGGCCTCGATCGAAGAACTGTCGCTCTCGACGCTCGAGTAGCTTGCGATGTTACCGCGGTCCTGGATGTACCAGGAGCATTCGCCCAGATCGGAAAGCTCGGCGCGGGCATCGGCAAAATGCTGGTCAGCGGCGGCGCGGCGCTGGTCCAACTCGGCCTGAGCCTGGACGCGCTCCTCGCTGCCCTCGGCCATGCGATTGATGTTGCCCTGTTCAATCCCAAAGAGCATATTCGCCTCGCGCTCGGCCGTATCCAAGCTTGCCGGCGTGTCGACCATCAGCTCCTGAGCACGCGCCTTCTCACGCTCCTCACGGATTTTCTCGATATTGCCCTTGACCTCATTGATCTTTGCCGCGTAGGCATCCGAATAGGAGTTGAGACTCTTGGCTCCCTCGACGATCACGTGGACCGCGGAGTAGGAAGAAGATGTCGCGGCGTCCTCGCTCACATAGAACTTATAGTCCGCCGCCGAAGCAGCGCGAAAGGCGTTGACTGTCGAGTCGGAGCTCACATCAGTGGGATCGAGGACCTCGGCCGTAATGGTGTAATCGCCCGCGGCAAACTGATCCTTGGCGCTTTGGTTCGATGAACTTGCGTCATTGGCGGCAAAACTCACCGTATCGCCGAGCTTTTTGCCCGAAGCCTTCAGGAACTTCGAAGTCACCGCAACCTCATCGGCGCTCTCGGGCAAATCGCCGCTCACCAGCACCGGCTGATCGATGTTCTCCTTGGAGAGACTCTGCACGACCACGCGCTCGCGCGTTGTGCCCACGGCGGTGTAGGCGGTCTCGGTGTAGATACCCTCGGCCGTCTCGACGCCGTCGACCTCTTGGATGGCCGCGAGATCGTCGCGCGTAAGGCCATAGGTCGACTGCACGTTAATGTCATAGACATTCTGCTGGTCAAAATAGGCGTCGACCGAATCGCGCAGGTCCTCGCAGCCCGCCTTAAGGCCGCACATCACGCTCACGCCGAGCGCGGTGATGACCACGATGGACAAAAAGCGCTTAAGACTGCCTCGGATTGTGCGGTAGATGCCGCGGCGAAAAACCGTCGGCACCATATCGTTTGAGCTTTGAGCGGTACGGTAGGTCGTAAAATCCTGCTCGCGCTCCGTATTCTGCGCGTCGTGGCGTAGGCTGTTTTGGCGATCTTGGTCCATGGGCGCTACCACTCGATCGTCTCGATAGGCACGGGATTTTGCTGGACCGTCTCGCTCTCCACGCGGCCGCTCCTAAAGCGGATCAGACGATCGGCCATGGGCGCCAGCGCGGAGTTGTGGGTGATAATGATGACCGTAATGCCCTGCTTGCGGCAAGTGTCCTGCAGCAGTTGCAAGATCTGCTTGCCGGTTTTGTAGTCGAGTGCACCCGTGGGCTCGTCGCACAAAAGTAGCTTGGGGTTCTTGGCCAGCGCGCGGGCGATGGACACGCGCTGTTGCTCGCCGCCCGAAAGCTGCGCCGGAAAGTTAGCAAGTCGGTCGCCCAGACCAACCTGACGAAGCGTTTGCTCGGCATCGAGCGAATCGGGGCAGATTTGCGCCGCAAGCTCGACGTTTTCGAGCGCCGTCAGGTTGGGGACCAGATTGTAGAACTGGAAGACAAAGCCGACGTCGGCGCGGCGGTATTCCACGAGCTGCGCCTCGTTAGCAGCGCTCACGTCGCGCCCGTCCACCGTTACGGTGCCGGAGGTCGCCGTATCCATGCCGCCCAGAATGTTGAGCGCCGTGGTCTTGCCGGCACCCGAAGCACCCAGAATGATGGCGAGCTCGCCGCGCTCGACCGTAAAGCTCGCGCCGTCGAGCGCGTGGATGCGGGCATCGCCCTCGCCATATGCTTTGATGACGTCTTTGAATTCGATATAGGCCATCGATTAATTCCCATCTGGTCGGATAACTCTTTAGTATTACCCATTTCGCACCCACCAAAAAGGGACAGGTTTATTTTGGCAGGTTTTATATGGGGAAATGGCAGCTATAAATGAGGCGCCGGGGAGGCAGAGAAATCATCGACGGAGTCAGGTCGACCGCCAAACACAACGCACGCATCTTAATCTGTCAGCCAAATCATTCGAACAGCTGTTCGTTTCTATGATATGATTCCGTTATCAAAGCAGGCCAATACGCAGAAAGGCGGCCAACATGGCGTTCGACTTTAAGAAGGAATGCAAGGAGCTCTACAAACCTGCAAGCAAGCCGAGTATCGTAACTGTCCCGCCTATGAGCTACGTTGCCGTTCGCGGAAAGGGCGACCCAAATACCGAAGGTGGCGAGTATCAAAACGCCCTGCCGCTGCTTTACGGCATCGCCTATACCGTCAAGATGTCGAAGAAAGGCTCAAGGAGTATCGAGGGCTATTTCGACTTTGTGGTACCTCCGCTCGAGGGTTTCTGGTGGCAAGACTCCCCGAGCGGCGACATCGATTATGTACGCAAGGACGATTTCAACTTTATCTCGTGCATCCGCCTACCCGATTTCGTCACCCGAGATGACTTTGACTGGGCGGCCGCGGAAGCCACGACCAAAAAGAAACTGGACTTTTCCGCCGTCGAGCTGCTTAAAGTTGACGAGGGCCTCTGCGTTCAATGCATGCACACCGGGCCCTACGACAACGAACCGGCGACCGTAAACGCTATGCATGAATACACGACCGAGCAGGGCTATGTCCCCGACTTCTCAGATACCCGTTTACATCACGAAATCTATCTCTCCGATCCACGTAAATGTGCACCGGAGAAACTTAAGACTGTGGTTCGTCATCCCATCAAGCGCGCTGAATAGCGTGGAGCGTCATTTCACGCGCTAGGTTTTAAGCCAGCCAACCAGCCGCCTCCTAGGCTGTCAAGCAATTATCTTGACGCGGACCGCCGCATCTTATAAGTTTGTTTTGCTAAAGCTGGAAAGCCTCTCAACGATGCGCAACTCCAGCTCTTTTTCTATCAAGAGAGCAAGTGTCGGAAAACAAAATGTCGGAAAGCAACGTATCGAGCAGAATCAAACGCTTGCTCAACACCTATAGCGGCCTCGTGCTTATGGGTGCCGTCGGAATCCCTATCGGCATCATCGTTGGCGCCATCTGCGCACTCTTTGGACGCGTGCTTCTGGCAATCGGCGCCTTCCGCGACGAACACATCACACTGCTCCTTCCCTTCCTCGCCCTCATGGGCTTTGCCATCGTATTTTCCTACCGCACCTGGGGCAAAGGCACCGATCGGGGCATGAGCCTGGTATTTGACGTAGGTCACGGACGCGAGGACGCCATCTCCCCGCGTTTGGTGCCGCTCATTATGTTGAGCACGTGGGGGACGCACCTCTTTGGCGGCAGTGCGGGGCGCGAGGGCGTGGCCGTGCAGATTGGTGCAACCGTCTCGCACTGGATCGGCAGGCGTCTACCTTTCCGAAACCCCGGCAACACGTTTTTGCTCATTGGTATGGCCGCTGGCTTTGCCGGGCTCTTTCGAACGCCTCTTGCTGCCACGGTCTTTGCTATCGAAGTACTGGTCGCAGGACGCATGGAATACCGCGCGCTGTTTCCCGCGCTTACGGCCTCGCTCGCCGCAAGTATGACCTCCGGCGCCCTGGGACTCGAGAAGTTCGAAGTCGCCGTTGTCGCCTCATACGCGCTTGATCTCCCCGGTCTTGGACGGCTTGCGGTGCTGGGTATCGCGTTTGGCATGGTAGGCGGCGCCTTTGCCTGGTGCCTTGCCCACGCCAAGACCCTTGCGGCGCGACTGCTCCCCAACCCCTATGTACGAATCGCCGTTATGGGCATCGCGCTATCAGCGATTCTGTTCACACTGTGGCAGGGGCGATACTGCGGACTTGGTACCAACCTGATATCGGCAGCGCTCAACGGTGACGGCAAGGACGCCATCATGCCTTGGGACTGGGCGCTCAAATTCGCACTCACCATTACCACGCTTGCCGCAGGATATCAGGGTGGCGAGGTGACGCCGTTGTTCTCCATCGGAGCGAGCCTTGGCGTCGTGCTCGCCGGAATCCTCGGCATGCCCGTCGAACTTTGCGCCGCGCTGGGATACTCCGCCGTCTTTGGCGGCGCCACCAACACGCTGCTCGCGCCGATCCTCATTGGCTGCGAGGTCTTCGGTTTCGGTAATCTGCCGGCGTTCTTTATCGTCTGCGTTGTGGCTTATCTGTTCAACATGGACAAATCGATCTACGCCCTGCAGGAGCGGGCGTAGAAAGATGTCCAAGCAGGTGGTCTCAACCGGAAACGACGCCCCACTCTGAGGCTGTATTCCGGGACACGGTTTCCGCTTGGGACGCCATTCGGAAAGCGTGTCCCGCTTTAAAACCGAATTCCGGGACGTAGTTTCCGTCTGAGCCTCCATTCGGAAAGCGTGTCCCGTTCTTTCACGGCGTCCTAGTTATGCAAAGTGTTCGAGCGTTATTCCTCGTACGCGTCCTCAAGCCGAAGCAGCCACTCCTTGCGATCAAGCCCGCCGGCATATCCGTTGAGCGACCCGTCGGCGGCAACCACGCGATGGCACGGCACAATAATCGAAATGGGATTACGCGCGACCGCAGCCCCCACCGCACGAGGAGACACAACGGGGTCCTCGTTTCCCGGTACACGATGTCGAGCCGCAACACGCTGGGCGATCTCACCATACGTAGCAACCTCGCCACGCGGAATAGAAAGCAGCTCGTACCAAACTTCACGCTGAAACGCCGTGCCAATCAAATGCAACGGCGGCGTAAACCGAGGTTCCTGCCCTGCAAAATAAGCATTCAGCCAAGCCCACGAACGCTCAAGCACCGAAGACGCCGCACCATTTGCAGGACTCACCGACGACATGCCGCCAGCACCAGAAACTGCATCGGCGCCTTCAACATGTTCGGGATCTTCTTTGAGAAGCGTGGAGCCAAAATGCTCCTGCCCCTCAAACCAAAGCCCCGTCAGACCGCGGCCATCAGCGGCAAGCAAGATTTCGCCCAAAGGCGAAGCAAACGTCGTCGTGACCACCGGCGGCTCCTTTCAAAACTCCGCACCATAATACCGCGAATTGTGCAGACAACCCCAATCGACCCCAAAGTCACCCAAGGCAGCAGGCGCAAAGCGCCGAGGCCGCCGCTGGGACCAGAGCCCGCAACAGCCGCGCGCCCCCACATCAGCCCAGCGGCCTCAACCAATAACGGCCCCATCGTAGGCCGCCTGCAGCAGCGTCACCGCAGGCGGGGGCCGGGCTTAGTTTTAAGAACACTCCTCAG
>DBEWUK010000045.1:0-27339 GCA_048205395.1 Collinsella sp. | reverse complement strand
TTCCGCGCACGACGATCTCGCCACTGGTAAAGAAATACTCAGTGAAGACTTGGGTATTACGATCCCACGACTCCATAATCGCAGGATCGATGAGCTTAAGCCGTGTATCAGACTCGTTCATACGTCTCGGAACCCCTCATCGCGCAAAGCGACAGCTGCTGATGTTGAATTGATTAATTTTATCATCACCATGCAATCTAGCAGCTGCTTTATACGAAATGAGACGAAGTAAAGTCAGCCCCGTGAGAAAGCTCCAAAGAAAGCAAAATGAGCCCCGCTGACTTGAGTCAGAGGTCATTTCCGGGGCCATTGACTTATTGCTTATCTACATACGGCAGATTTGTCACATGGGTGCCCGTAGGAAAGCCCATACGGCTGACGTACCTCGACCGTCAATCGGCCTCGTGCTACCGCTAATCCGTCCCGTCCCGGCAGGTCACACAACGGTGAGATAATGCCCGCGACTATTAACGTAAGCAAGGAGCACGCTATGGCAGACAACGAGATCAAACCCTCGACGGACGGCGACCGAGAGGAACTCGTGGCAAAACAGCTCGCATCCACCAAAATCCACCTCGCGCTCACTCAGGAGCGGGCGGACGTCTCCGGCGCCATCAAGCTCCCGCTCGAACGAGTCCCCCAGCTCGGCATAGCGCTCGCCTCACTCCCCTCGACATTCCGCACCGTCACCAATACGGTGAGCGTGCCTATGCTGCTCCAGCCAACCGACAAGTTTGGCAATCCGCTTGACCCGTCGATACTCCAATCGTTCAAGGACGGCAGCGGCCTCATGGGGTCCTACCGCGATGCGGCCAAGGGTTTCGGGCGGGCGCGCCTCCACGTAGTCGAGGGCGATATCGCCACAAGTGTCACGCAAGTGCCCTACGACCCGACGTCGCTGTTCATGGCAGCCGCAATCGCGCAGATAAACCAAAAGCTCGACTCCATCCAGGAGTCCGTCGACGAAATGTTCGAGTACATGCGTCAGCGCGACAAGGCCAACATGCGTGGCGATCTCAAGACGCTCGCAGATATCCTCAACGGTTACAGCTTCAACTGCGGCGACGCCACCTACATGGCCAACGCCCATATGAAGGTGCTCGACATCGAGCACGCGTCCACGCGTGACATGGAACTCTTCCGCTCGCAGGCGCAGGCGGACCTGAAAAAGAAAGGGTTCATCGAGGTGCGAGACGACGTGAAAAGGCGCCTCGACAAGGTTCTCGACTATCTCAAGGACTACCAGCTCGCCACCTATATCCACGCGTTCTCGCTGTTCCTCGAGCCCATGCTCACCCAGAACTTCAAACCTGCAAAGCTCGCAGACACTGCCGCAAAAATCGACGCGGACTCGCTTGCGTACCGCGAGCTCTACACCGAGTGTTACGACGCACTCGAGGCGAGCGCTGCCGACACTATCGACGTGGCACTTCTGGGCGGCATCGCCTCCGCGGGCAAGGTGCTCGGTCGCGCCATCGCGGCGACGCCCATCGGCGAGTTCACGCCCATAGACGAGGCGCTTGAGGGTGCAGGAGAGGACATCGGCAGGTTCAACGACGAACAATCCGAGAAACTCATCGAGAAGCTCCACCAGGCAAAGACGCCCGACGTCGCGCCGCTCAGGCAGAGCATAATGGAGATCGACACCCTCTACAACCGCCCCTCGCAGATCGCCGTGGACGCCGAGAACGTCTACATCCTGCCTGGCAAGCAGCAGGAAGAGTAGCGATACGCGACAGGCACGCGCCACGCAGACAGCTAACGCCCCCTACCTCCCCTCCGCTTTCAGCTTCAGCAGCAGGTCGCCCAGCTCGGGACACTTGCTGGAAAGGCACGTCTGGGCTCGCTCGCCCATCCCCCACCGTTGACGGACTTCTTGGGCGCACGGACTCACGTGATAGTCCCCCTCCATCATCTGCTTGAGCAGCTTGGCGGTCACGCGCGCATCGGCCAGGGCACTGTGGGCGTGGCCCGTCGACTCGTCGAACTCGATGCCGAACCACGTTGCCGCGTCACTCAACGAGACGCGCCCGTGGCTGCCCACGTCCATGATCGAAGTGTAAAACGCCTGCAGGTCGGCCCAGTCCGTAGGAAAGGCGGCGAGGTCGATATGCTTTGCCTGGCACTCGGTCAAAAGCTGTCGACGATCCGCTCCGCTCCAGCAAACCACCTGGGCGGAGTAGCGACCGATCCAATCGCTGAGCCTTTTGATCACCACATAGAGCGGATCGGCCATCGCGGTGTCCACGGCCGATATCCCTGTGAGCTCGCGGACGGGGAACGCAACGCCTTCGGTAAATTCTGTCTGCACAAACTGCGAGAACTCGCCCATAACGTTGCCGTGGTAATCGAGCTTGACGGCGCCGACCTCGATAATCTCGTTGCGCAGTCCACGGCGCTGGCGCTGCCTTGGCACCGGCGCAAACTCAAAGTCCAGCACAATCTGGCGCGCAAAGTTTGTCGTATCGATAGCCGAGATACCCGGCGTCTTTTCAGCTGACACGGTTAGGGCCTTTCTCCGTCAACTGCCGCTTGCTACATAAGAGACTACATTGCCGTAAGGATGGGCGCCCGTGCGGACACAAAAGCGGGGTGCAACGCCATGCGCCGGTCGCACGCCATGCAGACCGCCCCAAGGGATCCCGCCCGCTCTATTCAAAATGCATGTGATAAAAATTGAGGCCCGGTGACTTGAATCAGAGGTCATCCCGGGCCCATCAGAGCTCGTAGAGCTCTTGGTTGCTTTGGTCTCGCTCTTCACGGCGCTTATCGAACTTTCCGAGGCACTCAAGCAGCATTCGAAGCATAACAAGTCGCTGCCATTAAGGCACTGACCTCTTGACCAAGCAACGGCGCTGCCCAGCTATCACCCTTGGGCTGCCGTCAACTTTATTCTATCCGCGAGCATCTGGTTTACCAAATGGATTTTCGGTAAAGGAAGCACGGCACGCCCGCAAAACCACTACGCCCCAAGTGCCGCCATGGGAATCACCGCCACGCCGTCGTCGCGTGTGTAGGCAATGCTCCCCTTTCCAACCACGACCGCCAAAAACGCCGGCGCGGCATTCTGGGCGGCAGGATTGGAGAGCACTTTCCTCTCCAGCGCCTTGAGATTTCTCGCTCCATCGTCTGCTTTCGCATCACTGAGCTTGACCTCGATGGCTCCCCAGCGCCCGTCGTGCTCAACGATCAGATCGACCTCAAGGCCCTTCTCATCTCGGAAATAATGGACACTGTTGTCGACACCGCCGTAGGTTGAAAGGAACACGCGCACGTCGCGCAGGACGAGATTCTCAAAGAGCATCCCCAGCGTTTGCATATCGCCAAGCAGCCGCTCAGGGGTAGCCCCCAGCAACGCCGCCGCAAGTGACGGGTCGCAGAAGTAGCGCTTGGGGCGCACGCGAACGCGGGCCTTCGAGCGCATGGGCGGCTCCCATCCGCACAGGTCCTCGGTCAGCTTGAGCCTGTTGAAGAGATCCAGGTACGCAGCGATGGTCCTCTCGTCGGGGCCCGCCTCACCGTACGAGGCGTCCTTTATGAGCGTCTTGTACGTGACAGCCTGGCTCTCGTTCATGGCAAGAGCTCGCAAAAGGCCGTGTGCAAGCTCGGGCGACATGCCCTCATCCAGCACGTTGACGTCGAGCACCGAGTGCACGTACTGGCTTGCCGTCTCTCGCGCAAGCTCTTCCGAAAGCCCAAGGTTTGCAGGCCAACCGCCCCTGCAGCACCAGCGGGCGACGTCATCCACCGTGCTCTCGCGGCGCTGAGGGGCAAAACCCTCGCCCTTAAAGAGGCTTGCCAGTGACACGAGCGGCTCGCCGTCGCCCGACTCACACAGAGTCATGGGGCGCATTGACAAACGGGCGATCCTACCCGTGCCGGAATGACGAACATGGCTGCGTCCCTCGCTTTTGAGCGCGGTCGAGCCCGTGAGCAAAAGTGTCCCGCGTTCATTGCCGCTCGCATCCACGAAGCGCCGGGCGGCATCCCAAACCTCGGGCACCTCCTGCCATTCATCGACCAGATGTGGCGCATCGCCGATGAGCGCCAGGCTTGGGTCGACCTCTGCCGCCGCGCGCTGCGCAGGCTCATCGAGCCTGGAGACGCTCGCCGAGCGAGAGAGCGCCGTCCAGGTCTTGCCGCACCATTTGGGGCCGTTGATCTCCACACAGCCAAACGCCCGCATAAGGGTGTCGAGGCGCTCCTCTATGAGCCGGGGCCTATATCCCTTTTGGGTCAATCTCTTTGGTGCATCCATAGACGGCCGTCCCTCTCTATCACGCGATATGCGAAATTACGCCATTCTCAATGCTGATTTTACGCTATTTTCAATGTAGTTTTTACGCCATGGCAAATGCAGTTTTTACGCTATTTTCATTGAAGGTTTTACGCTTGGCATCCTTAGCGCAACGCTCGCTCAACCCCTGACCACCGGATTGCCCGAATTCCGGGTCGCAGCTTCCGCTCCAAACAAAAGGCCCCGGCTCGCGATGGAGCTGGGGCCAAAGGCGCAGCATATGCAGTTGATGTTAAGCGCGAACAGCTCGTCAGCAATGGCCGTCCGCGCCCTACCCTACCCGCGGTTGCGGACGCGGCTGTAGGGCGTATCCACCATGGGCAGATCCGGGCGCAGCTTGCCGTCAAACGCGCGATAGGCGTTCTGCACGGCGGGCGCCGTGGGGATCGTTGCGATCTCGCCGATGCCCTTGCCGCCATATGCCACAGGCAGCAGCTCGTCCTTCTCCACGTAGATGGCATGGATATCCGGGATCTCGGGCGCACGGAACAGCCCGAGCGTACCGTACCTTGCCTGGGGTACGCAGTCCTTGAGCGGCCAGTCCTCGGTAAGCGCGTAGCCCATGCCCATGAGCACGCCGCCTTCGATCTGACCCTGGATGGAGATGGGGTTGACCACCTTGCCGGAATCGTGCGCGGCATAGACCTCGCTCACGCGGCCGTCATCGTCCAGAATGACCACATGCGTGGCAAAGCCGTAGCAGATGTGGCTTTTGGGGTTGGGAACGTCGGCACCCAGCTTGTCGGTCGGCTCCAGGTACACGTAGCCAAACTCGCATCCCTCGAGCGCCTTGATGGCGGCCGCGGGATCCTGAGGATGCATGCCCTGGCCGGCGACGAGCTCCTGCGTGTGCAGCTGATAGGCGCGACCATCGTCGTACTCGATCTTGACACCGTCGCCATGCGCGCTCACGGGAGCATCGGGCGCGGGCTTGCCGGCCTCGATGCCAAGCATGGCATCGCGCAGCAGGAAGGCGGCGCCGCGCACGGCCTCACCGGTCACGACCGTCTGACGCGAGCCAGACGTGGTGCCGGAGTCGGGAGCGTTCTCGGTGGAGCACTCGCCGTTGGCGATGCAGCGAAGCGGCAGGCCGCATGCCTCGGCAACGTCTTGCAAAAAGACGGTGTTGCAGCCCTGGCCGATGTCGGACGTAGCGGCATAGACCACGGCCACGCCGTTCTCGATGCGAATCTTGCAGCGGCCGGCATCGGGCAGGCCCACGCCCACACCTGCATTCTTCATGGCACAGGCGATGCCGGCATGTCCGGGATGCGCGTAGTAGGCATCCTTGACCTCGAGCAGCGTCTCCTTAAGTGCCGTGGAGCAGTCGGCAATCTGGCCGTTGGGCAAAACCTCGCCCGGCTCGATGGCATTACGGTAACGAATCTCCCACGGATCCAGGCCGACCTTCTCTGCCAGCAAGTCGATCAGGCTCTCGAGTGCAAACTCGGACTGACAGACGCCAAAGCCGCGGTACGCGCCGGCGGGCGGGTTGTTGGTGTAGTAGCCAAAACCGCGAATGTCGGTGTTCTGGTACTTGTAGGGGCCGACGGCATGCGTGCAGGCGCGCTCGAGCACCGGGCCGCACAGCGATGCGTAGGCGCCGGTATCAAAATTGATCTCGCAATCCAGGCCGGTAAAGTTGCCCTCGGCGTCGCAACCCAGCGTAAAGGTACCGTCCATGGCATGGCGCTTGGGATGGAACGCAAGCGACTCAGCGCGCGTGAGCTTGCACTTCACAGGACGCTGGAACTTATATGCGGCGAGCGCGGCCAGGTGTTGGATGGACACGTCCTCCTTGCCGCCAAAGCCGCCACCCACGAGCATAGTCTCGACGACCACACGCTCGGGCTCGTTATCCCAGCCAAACATATGGGCGCACTCTTTGCGCGTATCGTAGGCACCTTGGTCGGTCGACTGCACCTTGACGCCGTTCTTGTACGGGAAGGCGACGGCGCACTCGGGCTCCAAGAACGCATGCTCGGTAAAGGGCGTGGTAAAGCGCTGCGTCACGGTGAACGCGCTCTCTGCCAGCGCCTTGGCGGCATCACCGCGCGTCACATGGCGGCTCTGGCACACGTTGTCCTTGAGCTCCACCGTGTTGCCAAAGGCAAAGAAGCTGTCGTGCAGGCGCGGGGCGTCGGCAGCCCTGGCCTCGACAATGTTACGCACGGGCTCCAGCGGCTCGTAATCAATCTTTACGAGCTTCTTGGCCTTCTCGAGCGTCGCCTCGTCCTCGGCAACCACCAAAACGATGGCGTCACCCACGCAGCGGGTGATATCGCCCGCCGCGATCATGACGTCCCAGTCCTGGATAAGGTGGCCGACCTGGTTAACCGGCACGTCCTCGGCGCGCAGGATACCCACCACGCCGGGCAGGGCCTCGGCCTTGGAGGTATCGATGGAGAGCACGCGGGCGCGCGGGTACTTGGAGCGCACGGCGCTGGCGTAGGTCAGGCCCGGCTGATCGAGCTCGTCGATGTCGTCGGGGTACTTGCCCTCGCCGAGCACCTTCTTGCGCACGTCGATACGGAAGGCGCGCTTACCCACGCCGTAGTCGTCGCCGCGCTCTAGGTCCTCGTCGATCTGCTTTTCGCCGCGGAGCACCGCAGCGGCCAGCGAGATGCCCTCGATAATCTTTTTGTAGCCGGTGCAGCGGCAGACGTTACCGCGAATGGCGTACTTGATCTGCTCCTCGGTGGGCTCGGGATCCTCGGCGATGAGCGCCGCACCCGCCATGACCATGCCGGGGATGCAAAAGCCGCACTGTACGGCGCCCACGGCGCCAAAGGCGTACACAAAGGCCTCGCGCACGTCCTCGGGCAGGCCCTCGACGGTCACGATGTTGCGGCCGGCGGCAAGAGCGGTGGTCAGTACGCACGCCTTGACGGCCGCACCGTCCACATGGATGGTGCAGGTGCCGCAGGCGCCCTCGGAGCAGCCGTCCTTGGCGGAGTGAATGTGCAGGTCGTCGCGCAGATAGCGCAGCAGCGGCTTGTTTTGGGTCGTCGTGCGCTCGACGCCGTTAACGGTAAAAGTGAATTCCTGTGCCATGGCGATTCCCTTCTACACGCCGGCGGCGATGCCGGTGCGGTCGTGGATGGCGCCATGCGGGCAGACGACGGCGCACATGCCGCACGACAAGCAATCCGCGCCATCGATATGGGCGCAGTTGTCCTCGATGCGGATAGCGCCGGCGGGGCACCTTTTGGCGCACATGCCGCAACCGATGCAGCTCGTGTCGCAGATCTTGCGGGCAATGGCACCCTTATCGGTGTTGTTGCAGCGCACCAGGATGTTCTGGTAGCCGGGAACGAAGGCAATCACGCGCTGCGGGCACGCCATGCCGCACAGGCCACAGCCCGTGCACTTTGAGCGGTCCACGCGGGCGACGCCATCGACCAGCGCGATGGCACCGTGGGGGCAGGCCGTGACGCAGGCGCCACAGCCAATGCAGCCTTCGCTGCAGCGGGCGTCGCCGCCTGCGGAGGTGCAACCGCTTCCGCAGGCAACGTAGGCCACGTTATGTTGAATGGATTTGGCCATAAGAGACTCGCCTATTTCTTAAGAAGATACGAATAGTTGTCGCGCACAGCCCTGATGGTCAGGCGGACAGCCTCGGGAAGGCCGGTGTTGACGGCATCGACCGAGACGGTGCGGACCGTGCCGGCGACGCGGACCTTAAAGTGATCCTCGTCCACGGCCAGGAAGCCCTCGTTCTCGGAGTTCTCCATGTCCTGCTCGCTCCAGAACAGGGTGAGTTTGTCCTTGTAGGGACGACCCTCCTGATAGGGGCAGAACACGGCGCAGTTGCCGCACTCGTTGCACATGCCGTCGACATGGACGACCTGATGCTTGGCCAGGCCCGGCACCTTGATGGCAACGTTGGCGCGGTTGGGGCACACGTCGCAGCAGACCTCGCACACCGAGCCGCAGCCCAAGCAGCGGGTCTTGGTGCAGTTGCGCTTGTCACGGCAGAGCGTACCCTTGCGCTCGTAGCAGGTGTCCTCGCGACCGGCCTGCTCGTTGCCGTCGGCGTACTTGTTAAAGTCCACACCGGCAATGGCACGGGCAACCTCGGCGGCGTCGGCGATAGCCTCGACCACGGTGGCCGGACCGCGACGGCAATCGCCTGCAGCCCAGACGCCCTCGACGCCGGTGGAGGTGGCGGCAAGGCGACCGCGACGGTCGTGTTCGACGCCCGCGGCATCGTACAGGCTGGCATCGATGCCCTCGCCCACGGCGCAGATCACCGTGGTGGCGGAAAGCTCGACGGTCTCGCCCGTGGCGACGGGGCTGCGACGACCGCTTGCATCCGGCTCGCCAAGCTCCATAACATCGCAGGTCAGCACGGCGCCGTTGAGCGCCTTGGGCGCCAGCAGCTCGCAGAACTCAACACCGTCGGCCAGGGCAAGATCGAGCTCTTCCTCGTCGGCGGGCATCTGCTTCTTGGTGCGGCGATACACCAGGCGCACGTTCTTCACGCCGGCCAGGCGCTTGGCCACGCGGGCGGCATCCATGGCGGTGTTGCCGGCGCCGATGACCACGACGTCCTCGCCCAGCTCGAGCTTCTCGCCCTTCTTGGCGGCCTCGAGGAACTCCAGCACGTCAAGCTCGGCACCCTCGCCCAGGCCCGCAGAGCCGGGCATCCAGGCACCGGTGGCCACGACCACGTCGGTAAAGCCCTGGGCCTTGAGCTCGTCAATGGAATCCACGCGAGCATTGAGCTGCACCTTGGCGCCAAAGGCCAGGCAGAGCTCGGCATCGTGGGAGATATCATCGCTGGCGATACGGAACTCGGGGATGACGTGACGGACCACGCCGCCGAGTGAATCGCGGGCCTCAAAGATAGTGACGGGCACGCCGGTGCGCGTCAGGAAGAACGCCGTCGCCAGGCCGGCCGGGCCGCCGCCGATAACGGCAACGTTGCGCTCACCGTCGTTGGCGATGGCCTGGGCGCGCAGCTTGGGCAGCACGGCGGTCATGGCCTCGCGGGCGGCCTTGAGCTTGCTGGCGCGGATCTGGGCGCCCTCGGGCTCGTAGAATGCACGCTCACAGGCACGACCGCAGGGATGCGGGCAGATGGTGCCGGTAATGAACGGCAGGGCGTTGCGCTCGATGATGATGTTGAGTGCGTCCTCGTAGCGGCCCTCGTCAACAGCCGCCAGGTAGGCGGGAATGTCCTGCTGGATGGGGCAACTCGTACGGCACGGCGTGGTAAAGCAGTCGGAAAGCGGGCTCTTGCCGGCGACCTTGCGATCGGGCAGCGGGCGCAACGGCTTCTTGTAGAGCGGGTTGGTGAGCGAATCGGTCTGGATCGCGATCACGGCGTCGAGAGAGACGCCCTCAAACGGCTTGCCGTCCAGATCGGTAAACTCGCCAGCCATCTGGCTAAAGCGCTCGTAGCCACCGGGCTTGAGCACGTCGGTCGCCAGGGTGACGGGCCAAATGCCAGCATCGTACAGGGCGCGGATGTTGTAGACCGTGGCGCCGCCGGAGTAGCTGATGCGCAGCTTGCCATCAAACTGCTCGGTAATGCGGCGGGCAGCCTCGATGGTCAGCGAGAACAGCGAACGGCCGGACATGTACATCTCGGTGGAGGGCAGCTCGTTTCTCGTCACGTCGACGGGGAACGTGTTGGTCAGCTTGACGCCAAACTCCAGGCCGCGCTCGGCGCACAGGGCAATCAGGCGCTCGAACATAGTCACGGCATCGGCCCACTGCAAGTCCTCGCTGAAGTGCGTGTCATCGAAGACGATGTAGTCAAAGCCCAGCTCGTTGAGGCGCTGGCGGGCAAACTCATAGCCCAGCAGCGTAGGGTTGCACTTGATGTAGGTGTTGAGGCCCTTCTCGGTGATCAGATAGGTCGCGATGCGCTCGATCTCGGCGGGCGGGCAGCCGTGCAGGGTAGACTCGGTGATGGAGTTGGAGACGCGTGCCGGGATGGATTCGACAAATGCGGCGTCGACATGCTCAAACTTGTCCAGGTTGGCGAGCGCCCATGCGCGGCACTCGTTCCAGACGTCGGAGCCGCTGGCGTCCTTCATGCCCTCGATGTAGGCATCGACCTTGGGACTCTTGATACCCTCCAGGTCATAGCCCACGGACATGTTAAAGACAAAGCCGTCCGGGCTGCCCAGACCGTACTCGCGGGCAATCAGGTGGCAGGCAAACCATGCCTTCACGTACTCGGCAAAGGCCTGCGGAACCTCGAGCTCGGTCGACCACTCGCAGTTGTAGCACTCGTCCTGCGCCACGATGCAGGGCTTGTTCACACACTTGGAGAGCTCCTCGCCGTCCATCACCTGAACGGTCTTGAGCTCAAAGAAGCGTGAACCGGCCACGTAGGATGCCACGATGTTCTGGGCAAGCTGCGTGTTGGGGCCGGCGGCCGGGCCAAACGGAGTCTCGATGCGCTCGTCAAAAATGGGAAGCGCGCCCTCCTGGTTGGTCGTGACCATCTTGCGCACGCCAAAGACGGCGCCCTGAGTCTTGTGCTCCTCGATGATCCAGTTCATCAGCTGCGAAAACGGGATCGGCCTCATGATGTCGCTCATAGTGAGCTCCTCTCTGTAACGCCCGGCGAGACCGCGCGACGGGCGCAAATACGGTGTAGCGCTAGCACAGCGCCGGCGACCCCGCGGAGGCCGCCTATGCACGCGCCGGATGCGGCGAAACATCCGACGCGCGCGAATCTCCAATTGGATTAATACACGCGATCGTTGAGCGTACTCCAGAGCTTCTTGGACTCAGCCATGGTCCACGCGTTGATCTTGTCCTCATCAATGCCAACGAACTCGCGATCCTTGTACAGGACGCGGCCGTTGATGATGGTGGTGCGGCAGTTTTTGCCCATCATGCCAAAGAGCATGTGACCGTCGATGTTCTCCTCGCTCAGCGGCGTAAAGGGCTTGTAGTCCATAACGATAACGTCGGCGGCAGCGCCGGCCTCGAGCACACCGAGCTTGCGATCGAAGTACTTGCTCGCCATCTTGGCGTTGTTCTCGAACAGCATCGTCATGGCCTCGCACCAGCCCACGTTGGGCATGGCGGCGTTGTGGCGCTGAATAATCAGGAAGACCTTAAGGCTCTCGAGCATATCGTGGGTGTAGGCGTCGGTGCCCATGCACACGGGGATGCCGCGGCGGAAGAACTCGAGCACGGGGGCGCAGCCCACGGCGTTGCCCATATTGGATTCGGGGTTGTTGACCAGCCAAGTGCCGGACTCCTTGACGATATCCATCTCGGCAGGCGTCACGTGGATGCAGTGGCCGAGCATGGTGTCGGGACCCAGCAGGTTGTGCTGTAGCAGGCGCTCGACGGGGCTGATACCACCGCGGTTGAGGCGGGAATCCCACACGTCGTTCATGCCCTCGCACACATGGATGTGGAAGCCGGTCAGGCCGTTGTTGGCCTCGGCCATCTTATCCATGGTCTCGTCCGAAAGCGTAAAGGTAGCATGTCCGCCAAACATGGCGGCGATCATGTGGTTGTCGTTATCGCGACGCTCCTTGGCGGCCCACTGGGCAAATTCGGCGTTCTCGGCAATGGCCTGGTCGCACTTTTCCTGGCCGCGGCGATCGGAGACCTCGTAGCACAGGCACGAACGCATGCCCAGCTCCTGAGCTGCATCCTTAATGGTAAAGAGGCTTCCCGGGATCTCGCAGAAGCTCGCATGGTGATCGAAGATCGTGGTGACGCCATCACGGATGGAGTCCAAAATCGTGGCATAGGCGCTGGCCTTGGTGCCGTCGAGCGTCAGGTTGTCGTCGATCTTCCACCACTGCTGCTCAAGATTCTCCAGGAAGTTGGTGGGGTTGCAGCCCTTAATGGCAAGGCCGCGGGCCAGACCCGAGTAGATGTGGGTGTGGCAGTTGATGAGTCCGGGCATGATGAGGTTGCCCCGGGCATCGACGTACTCGGCATCCGGGTACTTGGCCTTGAGCTCGCGCTCGGGGCCCACTTCGACGATCGTATCTCCGTCAATGGCGACCGCACCGTTTGGAATGAACGGGGTCTGAGCGTTGCGGGTAAAGACGGAACCGTTAGCGACCAGAAGCATGGATGCTCCCTTCAACATCAGAGGCGGGGTTTGACACCTCTGACATGGCGGAGTGCGAAGCGCCGGCCTACACCGGAAACGGGCCCTCTCCCGTCAACGCTTCACCAAAGGGACAAGCCCTTTGAAGTGCGGCTTGGCGCCGCATGGCGTCGGCGGACGAGGCGATGCGTCCGCCGACGAATAGCACCGAATTGGTTACTTCTTGCTCTCGGGCAAGACCAGATCCACGGCAGCGTCCTTGGCAGCATCGATGTGCTGAGCCACGACCGGCGTCTGCGGAAGGATCAGGTTAAGGACAATGGCCATGATGGCGGTGGGGGTTACGGCATTGGAGCCGATGACGGTGGACACCCAGGCGGGCATACCCTCGCCGGCAAGGCAACCGCTGGCCATCCAGATACCCAGGCCAAAGACGACGGAGGTGCCGACGATAGTGGTAGTGCGCTGCGTGAGGCCCTCGCGGGTGAACATGCGCACGCCGTTCATGGTGATGGTGCCAAAGACGCCGACGGTCGCGCCGCCGATGACGGGCTGCGGGATAGCGGAAAGAACGGCAGAGAGCTGCGGGAACAGACCGGCGATGGCAAAGACGGCCGCGATGATCACAAAGACCCACTTGTTGACGACCTTGTTGGAGCAGATGATGCCCACGTTCTGGCCAAGGGCGCTGGTGGGAAGACCGCCCAGCAGGCCGCCGACCATAGAGGTGAGGCCCTGGGACACGATAGCGCCGGAGAGCTCGCGCTCGGTGGGCATACGGTCGATGGAGCCCAGGCAGGCGGCGGAGACGTCACCGATAACCTGAATAGCAACCATGGGGAACACGACAGCGAGGGTAATGCAGACCTCGGGATCAAACTCGAGCGCGTAGGGCATGAGCTTGGGAAGGGCGAAGACCTGAGCGGTGGCGACGCTGGAGAAGTCGATCATGCCAAAGGGGATGGAGACGATCATGCCAACGATCATGCCAAAGAACACGGATCCCAGCTTGAGCGTGCCCTTGCCAAAGTTGGCGAGCGCAAAGACCACGGCGAAGGTGATAAGAGCGACGCACCAGGCCTGCGGGGTACCCCACAGCGGCGTACCCATACCGCCGGCCATATACTTGACGGCCGTGGGATACAGCGAAACGCCGATGGAGAAGATGACCGTACCGGTCACGACGGGCGGGAACAGCCACTTGATCTTGCTGTAGGCCAGACCAAAGAGGACCGCGACGGCGCCGCCGACGATCTCGCCGCCCAGCAGCGCACCAAAGCTAAAACCCGAGGCACCCATGGCCTGCAGGGCCGGCAGGAACGCGAACGAAACGCCCATGACGATGGGCAGGCCGCCGCCGATGCGACGGAAGGGAGCGAAGGCCTGAAGGGCCGTATCGATCGCCGAAAGAATGAGCGCGACCTGGATGATGTCGGTGCTCTGCTGGCTATTAAAGCCGTAGACGCCGGCCATGATGACCGCCGGGGTAATGATGCCGGCAAACGATGCCAGTACGTGCTGAAGGGCACACGGGATCATTTCCTTAACGGGAGGCATGCCTTCGCGAGTGAACAGGGCTTCAGTGCCGTTCGTAACCGTCTCCTGGGTCATTTGACCACCAATCCTCGAAGTAGTTGTTTTCGCATCTAACGCTCTATTGTGACGCAGTGCGGGGTTGAGGTTGTGCCTTCATTGCATATCGTATTAAAGATGATTCTCATTCTCAATAATAATTTTTTGTTATCAGACTATTCTTCAGCTGAAATTACGCATTTCCGCAGGTCAGGAAAGTGTCTAGTCAAAATAACATCTAACATTTCTTTTGGTCAACCGTTTACCGCTAAATTCCTACCGTTCGTCTGCATTACGCAATGTACCTGCGGATATACGAGATGATGGGCAGCGTGTTACCATGAGAAAAAATTGTTATGAACATTTCCGATTTCACCCAAAGGAGTTGCCCGTGAACGAGACCGTACGTCGCTTTTTGCCGATGGTCGATTTTCTGGAGCAGATACTCGGCAAAAACAGCGAAATCGTGCTGCACGATTTCTCGGATCCCGACCACGCCATCGTCGATATTCGCAACGGCATCGTGAGCGGCCGCAAGGTCGGCGGTCCCGCCACCGATCTGGCACTCAAGATCATGCACGACGCCAAGTATCGCGACCTGCCGTTTATTACGGGCTACGAGGGCCGCGGCGCCGGAGGCAAGACGTTGGAGTCAGCGACGTACTTTATCCGCGAGAATGACGAGATCGTCGGTATGCTCTGCGTCAACACCGACCTCTCGACCGTACGCTCCATCAACGCCATGGCGCAGCAGCTCATGGCGTGCTTCGACGCGGCGCCAACGCGCACGGAGCCCGCCCCTATCGAGGTCGAAAGCCTTTCGGAGTCCACACAGGAGCTCATCGACCGCAGCATTGCCGAGTTGCTGAGCGCGCGTGGGCTGGATGTAGCGTCGCTTGGTCAGAGCGACCGCGTGGACGTCATTCGCCACCTCAACGGCAACGGGGTGTTCATGCTCAAGGGCGCTGTTGCCTGCGCCGCCACCGCGCTGGGCATCTCGGAGCCCAGCGTCTACCGCTACCTGCAAAAAGTCCGAAAGGAAGGCTAACGAGCAAAATGAAGCGCGGCTCCACAAGCGATCCGTCACTTAACAAAAGACCCTGCAGCTCGCACGCGCTGCAGGGTCTTTTTGCATGTCATGTTTAGTTGTGGCCAACGCCTTAGAGAGCGGCAACGACCTCGATCTCGACCAGACCGCCAGCCGGAAGGGCGGCAACCTGGAAGGCGCTGCGCGCGGGGAACGGGGCCTCAAACTTGGAGGCGTAGATCTCGTTCACGGCGGCGAAGTCGGCGATGTCGGCCAGGTAGACCGTGGTCTTGACGACATCGGCAAAGGTAGCGCCGGCAGCGGTCAGCAGGGCCTCGACGTTGGCGAGGGACTGCTTGGCCTGGGCCTCGACGCCCTCGGGCATCTTGCCGGTCGCGGGATCGATGCCCAGCTGGCCGGACAGGAACACCATGTTGTCGGCCTGGATACCGGGGGAATACGGGCCGATGGCTGCGGGTGCGTTATCGGAAGACACGACGGTCTTGCTCATGTTTTTCTCCTTACGATCAATTGAGAGAGCGTGAGCGCGGTGTTCACACCGGGAGGCACAGTTCGGTCTGAACACCGCGCTTGATTGGGATAGTACTCAAGGTTTCTGTTTGATGCAAGAATATTATCAGCTTGCGAGAATATTTTATCGCCCAACGGTTTCCCCGAACCGCTGAACGGTTCTCATGTGGAGCAGCCAGTCCAAGCTGCTGAAGACTTTGTCCTGCTTAGGCTGCGGGCATCGTCCATCGCAGCGACGCCACTATACTTTTGAATATCTGAGCATTTTGAAAGGCAGGATATGACCGCAACCGCCAGTCGAACCACCAACCGCAGACCCGAGCTTTTGGCGCCCGCCGGAGGGCCCGAGCCCTTTGCCGCCGCACTCGCCGCGGGGGCAGACGCCATCTATTGCGGCATGGGCAGCTTCAACGCCCGCCGCAAGGCCACCAACTTTACCGACGAGGCCTTTGAGCAAGCCTGCCGCGCCGCACATCTAGCCGGGTCGCGCGTCTACGTCACGGTCAACATCGTCATCAAGCAGTCCGAGATGGGCGATGCGCTGCAACTCATCCATCGCTGCTCCACGCTGGGCGCCGACGCCTTCATCATCCAGGACTGGGGCCTGTTCTTTGAGGTCAAGCGCACGATGCCCGGCATCGAGGCGCACATCTCGACCCAGGCGAACATCCATGATGACCGCGGAACGCTTTGGTGCCGCGAGCAGGGCGCCGACCGCGTGACCCTCTCGCGCGAGCTCTCCATCGACGAGATCGCCGTCATTCACAACGCCGCGCCCGATGTGGACCTGGAGGTCTTTAGCCACGGTGCCATCTGCTTTTGCTACTCGGGTCTGTGCCTGCTGTCGAGCTTTGCCATGGCTGGCCGCTCGGCCAACCGCGGCATGTGCGCCCAGCCCTGCCGCCTACCCTACGAGCTAATTGACGAGAACGGCCGCTCGCTCTCCCCTGCCGGTCGCGAGCGCGCGCTGTGCCCGCGCGACACCAACACGTCGCTGCTTGTTCGCCGTCTGTATGACGCCGGCGCCGCATCGCTCAAGCTCGAGGGCCGCATGAAATCACCCGATTACGTGTACTCCATCGTTGATGTGTATCGTCACGAAATTGACGACATGCTATCCGGAGCCGCCGTTGCCAAGGACGAGGAAGCCGCCCGCCAGCGCCAGCTCAAGCGCTGCTTCAACCGCGACTTTACGCACGCCTATCAGGACGGCACCTCGGGCGACGAGATGATGAGCTATGAGCGTTCCAACAACCGCGGCCAGATCGTGGGCACGGTGCTGGGCAGCCGCCCGGCCAACCGCGATGTGCGCGGCCTCAAGCCCGACGACCGCCGTCGCCGCGCCGCCATCGCCCGCATTGAGCTGTTTGAGCCCGTGGGCAAAGGCGACCTGCTGGAGCTTCGCCACGATAACGAGTTTGACCAGTTCCTGACCACCATTGCCGCCGATGATGCCGCCGCCGGTGACATCATTGAGTGCCGCGTGCCCCGCAGCATGCCCGAGGGCTGCCGCGTCCGCGTGATTCGCAGTCAGCGCGCCATCGACGCCGCCGGCACCGCGCTCAAGCGCGATGTGCTGCGCCGCCGAGCTGTTGACGTGTCCGTCGTGGCGCGCCTGGGCGAGCCGTTTACTGTCACACTCACCTGCTGTGACAACCCCGCGCTCACCGCCACCGCCACGGGCTTCACCGTCGAGGCCGCCAAGACCCGCGCCGTCGAGGCATCCGATCTGGTTGAGCATGTGGGCCGCATGGGCTCCTCGCCGTTTGAGGCAGCGAGCTTTGACGTTTCGCTCGACGCCGGCTGCGGCATGGGCTTCTCCGCCGTGCACAAGGTGCGTGCCGCCGCCTGCAAGGCGCTGGAAGAGGCCATTCTGACGCCGTACGCGGAGCGCGCGAAAACGCTCGAGCTGCCGGCGATTGTAACCAGTGATTCCCGCCCCGCGCCCGAGCACTACCGCGATGAGCCGCAGATCTGCGCCACCGTCACCTCGCTCGAGGCCGCCGAGGCCGCTCGCGCCGAGGGTGCAACGCGCATCTACATGACCACCGACGCGCTCGATGCGGCCGAGCTCTCCCCCACCGATGCATTTGAGCAGGGCATCGTACCCGTGCTCGACGAGGTCTGCCGCGCCGTTGACCACGTACGCGTCGACCCGTGGGTTGTTGCCGGCGCCACGGTCGCTATTGGCAACATCTCTGAGCTTGCCCTGGCCGCCCAGGTTGGCGCCACGGCCGAGATTCGCTCTTGCCTGCCGGTGCACAACACGCCCTGCATGGAGGCGCTTGCCGAGCGCGGAGCCGGTGCGTTTTGGCTCTCGCCCGAGATCACACTCGACGAGATTGTCTCGCTCGGCGCCGCCGCGCCCGCGGCTCTGGGCATCACCGTCTTTGGCCGCCCGCGCGTTATGACGAGCGAGCACTGCATCCTGCAGGTGGCCAATGGCTGCATCCACGATTGCGCCAACTGCCGCCTGCGCGCCCGCAAGCTGTCGCTCAAGAATATCGACGGCAAGGTCATGCCCGTGCGCACCGACATCCATGGCCGCTCACGCCTGTACGACGCCTACCCCATCGACCTCACGCCTCAGGTTCCTCAGCTGCTCGATGCCGGCGTGCGTCGTCTCATGGTGGACGGAACGCTACTCGAGACGGATGAGATCGCCCGTGCCGTCGCTCGCGTCCGTCGCGCCGTCGAGGCAGCTCAAGCCGGCCGCAAGCCCGCCGCCCGCCTGCGCGGGGCGACCTCGGGCTGCATGTTTGTGGGAATCAGCTAACCGAAAGGCTTACACGTGAACGAAGAACCTCAAGTCCTTTACTGCGACGCCTGGCTCATGGCCATCGACAAGCCCGCCGGCATGATCGTCCACGGCGACGGCACCGGCGAGCGCACGCTTACCGACTACGCCAGCGATCTGCTGCTGGCCATGGGCGACGGCTTTGCCGCGACTGACATGCAGCCGCTCAACCGCCTGGACCGCAACACCACCGGCGTGGTACTGTTTTCGCTCGACAAACAGACGCAGCCCGCCTTTGACCAGATGGTGATCGACCACGCCTTCGAAAAGCACTATCTGGCGCTGGCCGAGGGCAAGATCGACTGGAACGAGAAGCTCATCGACAAGCCCATCGCGCGCGACCGCCACGACAGCCGCAAGATGCGCGTCGGCGCCAGCGGTAAGCCCTCTCAAACGCGCGTGAAGGTGCTCAAACGCCTTAAGAGCCGTCGTGGCCTGCCCACGCGCTCGTATATCGATGTTGAGCTGCTCACCGGTCGCAAACACCAGATCCGTGTGCACCTGGCCAGCGAGCGTCACCCCCTGGTTGGCGACGACCTGTACGGAACGCCGCGCCCCTGCGGCCTGATGCTCCACGCCCACAGCGTGTCCTTCACGCATCCCGTAACCGGCGAGCACATCCACATCGAAGCCCCCTGCCCCTGGGAGCCCTAAACCACCACAATGGGGACAGGCCCCTTTGTGGTGGTTTTGGCCTTAGCCCGTCCCCTGCTGCTAGACCGTGATGACGTTGTCCATTGCCCGGTACTTGGCGGGGACCTCGCCTGCGGTAATAATCGTTGCGTCGCGGAAGTCCGCAAACTTGACGGGCGCCACCATGCCAAATTTACTGGCGTCCGAGATTACGAAGCGTTTGGCGGTATGGCGCATCGAGATACGCTTGACCTGTGCTTCCTCGATATCCGGTGTGGTGAGACCTTGCTCGGCCGCGATGCCGTTGGATCCCCAAAAGCCGCAGTTGAAGTTATAGCGGTCCAGGGTTGCCAAGGCATCGGGACCAACGAGCGCCTCGGTCTCGGGCTTGAGCTCGCCGCCCAGCACCACGGTGCGCATGCCGCGCAGGGCGAGATGCTGAGCATGAAGCACCGAATCGGTCACATAGGTGACACCCTCAAGGCGTGGAAGAAGCTCGATGAGCCTGAGCGTCGTCGAGCCCGAATCGATGTACACAAAGCTCTCGGGCTCCACCAGCGCCGCCGCACGGGCGCAGATACGCTCCTTGTCGTCGTTGTGGAGATCGCTGCGCTCATTGAGCGTTAGGTCACGCGTCACGTGCGCGCGCTCAAGACTCGTCGCTCCACCGTGGACCTTGGAGATGCGGTGTGCGCGGTCGAGCGTCTGCAGGTCGCGCCGAATGGTAGACGCCGTCACGCCCAGGGTATCGGCAAGCTCCGGTACGGTAACCGAGCCAGCCTGCTGCACCATAGACACGATCGCGTTGAGCCTATCTTCCGCAAGCATCGCTTACTCCTCCTCGGGGTACACGACTCCCCAGTCGGCGCGAAGCTTGGTCATAAGCCCCATAACATCAGAAGCATAATCCAGCAGCTCGCGCTTGGAGTCGTCGCCGGCAACGGCCTTCTCAAGATCGGCCATCTCATAGCAAAGAGCGTAAGCCTCGGTGCCGGCGTGGACCTCCTCGCAGTGGCCGTCCGCAGTCCACACGATGGTCGCGTGATCGGCGCGCGGATAATCGTTGACCTCGATATAGCACTTGTCGAAGCTGATGACCGAGCGCTTGGGCTGCTTGGAGTGGAGCGTGAGGCTCACCACGCCCAGCTGCTGTTCGGCATTACGGCAGACGATGCCGCCCGCAACGTCGACACCGGTCTCACAGGTGTTGCCCAGCGAGACAACCTCAGCGGGCTGGCTCGCCATAAAGAGGCGCATAACGGAGAGCGCATACACGCCAATGTCGAGCATGGCGCCACCGGCAAGGCTACGGTTGTAGAAGCGGTTGGTCAGGTCGCCGTACTCCTTATAGCTGCCAAAGTTGAGCTGAGCGAGATTCATGCGGCCGAACTCGCCGACATCCATGCGACGACGCAGCTCCTGATACAAGGGCATGTGAAGCACCGTGGTGGCGTCCATAAGGACCACGTTGTGCTCGTCGGCAATGGCGCGGGCCTCGTCAAGCTCGGCGGAATTGAGGGTAATGGCCTTCTCGCAGAGCACGTGCTTGCCAGCTGCCAGAGCGGCTCGCAGATAGGTGATATGCGTGTTGTGCGGCGTGGTGATATAGACTGCGTCAATGTCCGGATCGGCGTAGAGATCCTCGACCGTGCCATAGACCTTCTCAACGCCATACTGCTCTGCAAAAGCCTGAGCCTTGGACAGCGTGCGGTTGGCAACGCCCGCGAGCTTTCGGCCGGCAAGGGCGAGAGACTGAGCCATCTGGTTGGCGATAACGCCACACCCAATTACAGCCCAACGAAGCTCGGGAGCCGTAAAGATGTCGTTTGGGAACGGCTGATTCTGGACCGAGGCAAACGCCGCCTTTGCGGCTGCCTCGGCGTCGAGCGGAGCCTGTTTGGAATCTGCCATGATGTGCCTCCTGAGTCATCGGAAGTCCTTCATTTCTAACAAACCTATAGTCGCACAATTGCGCGCGTATCTGCTCGTGTTTGCGTATTTATTTGCTTATCGGTCATTATTTAGCCATAGTTGGCAGATGTTTGCGCGGCTATGCGCATTGTCGCGCAAGGCTATGCGCGTAAATGCGCATGCGACGATCCTTGTGAAACAAACGGCCACTCATTTAAGTCTGTCCCCAATGAGTAGGGATAGAAAAAGGCCCGGGTGCCGTAGCATCCGGGCCTTTGCTAGCAACTTGATGTTGCGGGCAGCTTAGAACTTGTGGCCGCACTTCTTGCAGACGCGCAGCTTGTTCTTGCCGTCCTTCTCGTGACCGACGCGGGTAACCTTACCGCACTCGGGGCAAACGAGATTGACGTTGGAGGCGTCGATGGGAGCCTCCTGCGAAACGATGCCGCCCTGCTGGTTGGCAGCGTTGGGCTTGACGGCCTTCTTGACGACCGAAACGCCCTCGACAACGACCTTGTTCTCGGCGGGGAGAGCACGCAGGACAACGCCCTGCTTGCCGCGATCCTTACCAGAGAGAACCTGGACCTTATCGCCCTTCTTGATATACATATATCTCCCCTAACTACAGGGTCTCGGGAGCGAGCGAGACGATCTTCATGTACTTCTTGTCACGAAGCTCGCGAGCGACGGGCCCGAAGATACGGGTGCCGACGGGCGAACCATCGTTGTTGATGACAACGCAGGCGTTCTCATCAAAGCGAATGTAGGAGCCATCCTTGCGGCGGATCTCCTTAACGGTGCGAACGACGACGCAACGGACAACGTCCTTCTTCTTGACGTTGGCGCCAGGGGTAGCCTCCTGGACAGCACCGATGAACACATCGCCGATGCCTGCATAACGACGCTTGGAACCGCCAAGCACCTTGATGCAGCGAATCTTGCGAGCGCCGGAGTTGTCGGCGACGTTCAGCATGGTTTGCATCTGAATCATGGTAGATGTTCCTCCGAACTAAGAACCGAAGAGAGGTGCGCTGCCTTTATACGGCCTGTGGTATGCAAGCCAAGCATACGCACATCTTCGGAAACGTACAAGTCGTAAGAGCGACTGCTTATTTAGCGCGCTCGACGACCTCGATGAGGCGCCAACGCTTCATCTTGGACATAGGACGGGTCTCCATAACGCGGACGGTGTCGCCCACGCCAGCCGTGCACTCCTCGTCGTGAGCGTGCAGCTTCTTGGAGCTGGTCATCATCTTGCCGTACTTGGGGTGACGCTTGCGCTCGGTGATGGTGACAACAATGGTCTTGGCACCGGAGACGGAGGTAACGACACCCGTACGGACCTTACGCGAGTTACGCGAATCAGTCATGTTCTCTCCTTAGGTCCTACTCGGCGACAGCGGACTTCTCCGCTGCGATCTCGCGGGCGCGCTGCTCCGTGAGGACGCGAGCGATGTCCTTCTTCACGGTGTTGACGCGAGCGGTGTTGTCCAGCTGGCTGGTGGCCATCTGGAAACGAAGGTTAAAGAGCTCGGCGCGCATTTCCTTCAGCTTCTCAACGAGCTGAGCGTCCGAGAGCTCACGAATCTCTGCGGGCTTCATTAGTTCTCCTCCTTGGCGGCGGCGGCGTCCTCAGCAGCCCACTTGGCCTCGAGAGCGGCCTCCTCAGCCATCTCCTTCTCGATGCGCTGCTCAGCGTTCTTGGCAGCAACAATCTTGGTCTTGATGGGGAGCTTGTGCTGCGCAAGACGCAGAGCCTCGCGAGCGACCTCCTCGGGAACACCCTTGACCTCGAACATGATGCGGCCGGGCTTGACGACGGCCACCCACTCCTCGGGGTTACCCTTACCAGAACCCATGCGAGTCTCGGCAGGCTTCTTGGTGATGGGCTTATCGGGGAAGATCGTGATGTAGACACGACCGCCACGCTTCATGTAGCGGGTCATGGCAATACGAGCGGCCTCGATCTGACGGTTGGTGATCCAATGGGCCTCGAGAGCCTGGATACCAAACTCGCCGAAATGCAGCTCGGTATTACCCTTGGCCTGGCCCTTCATGGAGCCACGCTGCACCTTGCGGTGAAGAATACGCTTAGGGGCAAGCACTACTGACCCCTCCTCTCGGAGTTACGACGACGAGGACGGGAAGAGCCCTCGAGTGCAGGGTTGGGAACAGGCTGGCCCGGGAGCTTCTCGCCCAGGTAGATCCAGACCTTCACGCCGCAAGCGCCCATGGTGGTGCTGGCGACAGCCGTGCCGTAGTCGATCTTGGCACGGAGGGTGTGCAGAGGCACGCGACCCTCGCGGTACCACTCACGACGGCCCATCTCGGCACCGCCGAGACGACCGGAGCACTGGATACGGATGCCCTTAGCGCCGGCCTTGCGGGCGGACTGGACAGCCTTGCGCATAGCGCGACGGAAGGCAACGCGGCCCTCGAGCTGCTCGGCGATAGACTGAGCAACGAGGTTGGCGTCGAGCTCGGGGCGCTTGATCTCGACAACGTCGACGGAGAGCTGGCCCTTGGAGACGCCAGCGACCTTCTCGAGCTCGGTGCGGAGGGTATCGATCTCGGCACCCTTCTTACCGATGACAACGCCGGGGCGAGCGGTGAGGATAATGACCTTCACCTTGTCGCCAGCGCGCTCGATCTCGACGCGGGAGACAGCTGCGCGGGAAAGACGCTTCTCGAGGTACTTGCGGATCTCGAGATCGTTACCGAGGGTCTTAGCGTAATCCTTCTCTGCGAACCAGCGGGAGCGCCAGTTCTCGGTGATGCCAAGACGGAAGCCGGTGGGGTAGACTTTCTGACCCATACAGCTTTACGCCTCCTTTCGAGGAGCAACGACGACGGTGATGTGGGAAGTACGCTTCAGGATGCGAGAAGCGGAACCCTTGGCGCGGGGACGGATGCGCTTAAGCGTCGGACCCTCGTCAACATAGGCAGCGGCGACAACCAGGTTGTCGGCACGCAGACCGTTGTTGTTCTCGGCGTTCGCAACGGCGGAACGGAGAACCTTCTCGACATCCACGGCGACGGCGCGGTCGCAGAAGTGGAGGATGTCGAAGGCCTGAGCGACAGGCTTGCGGCGGATCAGATCGACCACCAGGCGGGCCTTGCTGGGGGAAACACGCACGTACTTAGCGACGGCGCGAACCTCGGTGGCCTCAGTTTCAATAGACTTAGTTGCCATTTACGGTTAACCCCCTATTTGGCCTTGTGGCCACGGAACGTACGAGTCGGCGCGAACTCGCCGAGCTTGTGACCAACCATGGACTCGGTAACATACACGGGCACATGCTTGCGGCCGTCGTGGACGGCGATGGTGTGACCAACCATCTCGGGGAAGATGGTGGACGCGCGGGACCAGGTCTTCACGACGTCCTTCTTGCCAGCCTCGTTCATCGCGGTGATACGCGAGAGAAGGCGAGTCTCCACGAACGGGCCCTTTTTGAGACTTCTGCTCATAAGTGCTTTCTCCTAAAACTCGGTATCCGAAATTACTTCTTACGGCGACGAATGATGTGCTGGTTCGAGACCTTCTTCTTCTTGCGCGTACGAAGGCCCTTCGTCGGCTTACCCCAGGGGGTAACGGAGGGACGACCAGAGGTGTGGTTCTTGCCCTCGCCACCGCCGTGCGGGTGGTCGACAGGGTTCATGACGGTACCGCGGACGGTCGGGCGCACGTTCATGTGACGCTTACGGCCGGCCTTGCCGATGACGATGTTGGAGTGATCGGCGTTGCCGACCTCACCGACGGTGGCGCGGCAGGTAACGAGGATGCGGCGCATCTCGGAGGAAGGCATACGGACGATAGCGTACTTGCCCTCCTTACCCATCAGCTGGCAGGAGTTACCGGCGGAACGGGCGATAGCAGCGCCCTTGCCCGGCTGGAACTCGACGGCGTGGATGAGCGTACCGACGGGGATGTCGGCGAGGGGCAGAGCGTTGCCCGGCTTGATGTCGGCGTCAGAACCGGACATGATGGTCTGACCGACCTCGAGGCCCTTGGGGGCCAGGATGTAGCGCTTCTCACCGTCAGCGTAGTGCAGCAGAGCGATGCGAGCGGAACGGTTCGGATCGTACTCGATCGTGGCAACCTTGGCGGGCACGCCATCCTTGTTGCGCTTGAAGTCGATCACGCGGTAACGACGCTTCACGCCGCCGCCCTGGTGGCGGGTGGTGATGCGGCCGTTGTTGTTACGACCGGCCTTCTTGGGCAGGGGCTCGAGAAGAGACTTCTCGGGCTTGGTGCAGGTGATCTCGGAGAAGTCGGAGATCGTCTGCCAACGCCTACCAGCGGAGGTCGGCTTAAGGTGCTTTACAGCCATTACAATCCCTTTCAATAGGAATCCGTTAGCCATCGCAGACAGGGATTCGAGGTTCTGCCTCGGGTGCGATGACACCGGACGTATACACGGTTCCGGGCGTGTCCATTTTATACGCCCAAAACCTTGAGCTCTCGCCTCCCCTTTTTGGGAGGCATGAGCTCACTCAACAGCAGCGAGTCTTAGGCCTGGTTGCCAAAGACCTCGATGGTGTCGCCCTCGGCCAGCGTGACGATGGCCTTCTTCCAAGAACGGGTCTTGCCGGCGACATAGCGCACGCGCTTGGTCTTGGGCTTGACCGTCAGGGTGTTCACGCGAACGACCTTGACGCCGAAGATCTCCTCGACAGCGTCCTTGATCTGATACTTGTTAGCATCCTTGGCGACCTCGAACGTGTACTTGTTCAGCTCCATGCCGGAGAAGGAACGCTCGGACACGATCGGACGGATGATGATCTCGTGGGCGGTCATTTATGCAAGCACCTCCCCGAAGTGAGCGGCGATGTCGGCGGGCATCAGCACGGCGTTGTTGTTGACGAGATCGTAGGTGTTGGCCTCGTCAGCGGTGATGATGAACGTCTTGGGAATGTTGCGGAACGACAGGTAGGCGTTGACGTCCTCATCGCGAACGATGATGGTCAGACGCTTGCCCTCAAGGCCGAGAGCCTTGAGCATGGCGACGGCAGCCTTGGTGGAAGGCTTCTCGAAGCCGTAGTCGTCGACGAGCACGAGCTCGCCATCGGCCAGCTTGGCGGACAGCGCGGAGCGCATAGCCAGCTTGACCTCCTTGTTGTTCATACGCTTAGCGTAGGAACGGGGCTTGGGGGCGAAGACAACGCCACCGTGACGCCACTGGGCAGCACGGATGGAACCCTGGCGGGCACGGCCGGTGCCCTTCTGACGCCAAGGCTTCTTGCCGCCACCGGAAACCTCAGAGCGGCCCTTAGCGGACTGGGTGCCCTGACGCCAAGAGGCCATCTGGCACTTGACGATGTGGTGCATAACGTGGATGTTCGGCTCGATGCCGTACACCTCAGCGGCGAGCTCGGCCTCGGCGACCTTCTTGCCCTCGCTGTTCTTTACTTCAAACTTTGCCATTTAAGTGTTCTCCTTGGTATGACGCTGGGCTAAATGGGCTGGGCCCTTAGGCCATACGGATGGCGACGAGACCATTCTTGGCACCCGGGACAGCGCCCTTGACCAAGATGAGGTTCTGCTCGGCATCGATGCGGACAACGGAAAGGTTCTTGACGGTAACGCGCTCGTTACCCATGTGACCGGCCATCTTGACGCCCTTGAGGACGCGCGCAGGATAGGCGCACTGACCGATAGAACCGGGGTGACGCTGGAAGTGAGAACCATGCGTCATAGGACCGCGGCGCTGACCCCAGCGCTTGATGCGACCCTGGAAGCCCTTACCCTTGGAGGTACCGATGACGTCGACCTTCTCGACATCAGCGAAATCAGCGACGGTGACGACCTCGCCGACCTTGTGCTCCTCGCCGTTCTCGACGCGGACCTCACGAAGGAAACGGACAGGCTCGACGCCAGCCTTGGCGAAGTGACCAGCCATGGGCTTGTTCACGTTCTTGGCCTTGATGTCGCCGAAACCGATCTGGACGGCGTCATAGCCGTCGGTTGCCTGAGTTTTAACCTGCGAGACAGCGCAGGGGCCAGCCTGGATGACCGTGACGGGAACGACGTTGTCGTCCTCGTCCCAAACCTGGGTCATGCCAATCTTGCGGCCGAGAATCATGCTGATCAAGATATGATCCCAACTCTCGCGTGGTCTTGGGACAATGCGTACACCACCGAGCGTACGCCCCTAGAGGACCACTACTTACACGACGTGCTCCCCAGCCTTGTATTTCGCCCGGACTACCTGACAACCCTATTAAGCAGGCATTTTGTCCAGCCAGAATACTCCCCTGGTTACACACAGCTGTTTAGTATACACGGCTGCGGGCGTATCCATCGAGATTCATATTTCACTCACATTGTTTACGCAGGTAAAGTGCGTGGAGTCGCCTGGGCTTGGCAGAGGGGCGGCGAAATATATTAAGTTTGCTGCTCTACAGTCCTGCGCAAGACGGAAAGCACATTAAGTGCTTTCCTTTGCGTGCGGAACTCGCGATAAAGTTCATATGCGCCGCCCGGCTCCCGCGGCTCTCAGGGGCTCCCATCCCAAATGTGCGGAGCAAAG
>DBEWUK010000044.1:0-29078 GCA_048205395.1 Collinsella sp. | reverse complement strand
TCCTTCATCTTCTTGACGGCCTCGAGGACCTCGGGGGTGGTGCCGGACTCGGAGGCGGTGAGCACGACGGACTTCTCGGTCATGCGCTTGTGGCCCATGGCGTTCCACTCGGCGGCGTGGATCAGGTAGACCTCGAGGTCGCGGTCGCCGAACTTGTTCATGAGGTACTCGAGCTGCATGAGCTCGTCCCAGGTGCCGCCGACGCCCATCAGGAACACGGCGTCGTAGCCCTCGTCGGCGACCTTGTCGGCGAGCGCGGTCATCTTCTTGCCGGTCTCGTAGAGCGCCTTACCGTCCTCGAGATAGCCCTCCTGGTCGAAATGCATGATCTCGATCTTCTCGGTTTCCTTCATTTGTCTCTCCTTTCTGGGGTTGTTTCCACATCCCCCATGCCAACGGGCATCAAAACCCGCTTACATTCCGTAACACTCGGCCGCTTTGGCCTTAAGCGCATTGACTGACTCTTCGTAGCCCTCTGCCTTGACCTCCATTTGCTTGGAGACGGCATCGAGATACGGGTGCACGTCCCATGACTTCAGACGCTCGGCGATCATTGCCGCAATCGTCTGGAAGAACACAAGATTGGGAATTGCGCTGAGCAGCGGAGCCACCTGAGGCACCGCAACCTCGTGAGCCTTGCCCTTGGGATGGGCCGTGAGCAGCACCGTTTTTGTCGTAACGTTCGATAGCGCATCGGCGATATTCGCAAGACGCTCCGACCCCTGTGGATCGTCGACGATAAACACCAGATAGCCCGGAACAATCTGCATCTCGGGACCGTGGACGAACTCCTCGCCTTCGTGATGCATGGCAGGAATCTTGATGGTCTCGCTCAGCTTGAGGGCCGCCTCCTCGGCAACACCGTAGTTGGGGCCGTTGCCGACGACCATGGCGGGCATGTGCTCAGAAAGCTCGAGCATGCGGTCTTGGACATATGCCTCGGCGGTCTTGCACATCACGGCATTGGCATGGATAGCCTCGCGCAGGTCGTCAAGACGCTGGGCAATGCCCTTGGCGTCAATCGTTCCGCGCGCCTGACCGCCGAAAATACCAAAGAGCACCAGGTACTCAACGAGAACCTCGACGCCCAGAGTCACAAAATCCACCGACTCGACGCCCACACCGTAGTCAAGAACGATGTCAGTGTGCTCCTTGATGGGCGCCTCGACGTTCGCCGTGAGCGCAACTGCAGCCATATCGTGTGCGCGCATGTAATCGAGCGCCGCAATCGTATTGGTCGAATAGCCACTCTGCGAGACGGCGATGTTGAGCGCATGCTGCGGATAGGTGTGTTCAAAATCGACGAAGGCCTCGGGCGTCACAACGGACACCTGCATCTGCAGCGCATCTTGCAGGTAATCGCGGGCGCAATCGGCGGCATGACGCGACGAACCCGAAGCAACGATGCGCAGCGCGTCAAAAGAACCGGACTGGAAAATATCAACGAGCTGCGCTACCAGCTCAGACGAACGCTCGAGGTTCTCTCCCATACGCACATGGGCGAGTTGAACGTAATCGAGCATCTTCATCGTCTCACCTCGCAACAAATCATTAGTATTTGATACCAATCACGATTACAGGTTACGGCTTTTTGATACCTCTTTGCCGATTAATTTATTCCCTTCGGCGAACGGTCGATTTTGAGCCCTGTAAGGTTGTATATACAGCTGACCCAACGAATCACAATTCCGTCAGCTTTTCAGCCCGTTATGCAAAAAACCAGCTAGTACGTATAGGTATATCCACCCGCATCACCGCGGTTAAACGACTTGACGTACTCGATCGCCTGGCCGCTCGCATCGAAGCTCACGCACTCAAGCGTCAAGGCAAGATCGCCCTGCTCCAGTCCAAGCAGGCCGGCATCTCGTGCGCCCAGCGCTTCGATATCGAGCTTTTCCTGTGCCATGACCGGCTTTCGGCCCAACATCTCATAGGTCTCGTACAAACTGAAGACCGACACGTCAATATCTTCGATGGTTGGGAACAGCAGGCAGGGAATCAGCGCCGTCTCAATCGATACGGGGCTACTGTTTATGCAGTTCAGGCGTCGAACGGAATAGAGCAGGTCGTCCTCGGCGATGCCAAACAGGTCGGCGTAATATGGGCCCGCATAACGCTTGGAACGCGCGAGAATACGGACGGACGGCTCGCCGCCCGAAGCACGGACCGATTCACGGAAACCGACCGTGCGCTCAAAAAAAGCAGGTACTTTCTGCGCCACAAAGGCACCTTTTCCCCGAACACGGCGAATCTGCCCGCGCCGAACCAGCTCATCGACAGCGCTTCGGATGGTCAAGCGTGTCGTACCAAATTCCTCGGCGAGGTCTTTTTCGGACGGAATCCTGGAACCCGTGGGATATGCACCGCGCTCGATACGTTCCTCGATGCGGCGTCGAATGCGCATATAAACCGGGGTGGCATCTACTGTTTCAGCCATTGTTCACCTGCCACGCTCCTCATGCCGTTCTCTTCGCCGTTATCGGCAAAGCGGAACTTTGTGCGCAAAATCACCGATTTGCATTGCTCCACAAAACGCATGTCCTTATCAAATTCGATCGAGCTCTCATAGAACACCGGCGTTCCTTCTTCTTGCTGGAGCAGCTCGGCCTCTTCGGCGTTCAAACGCGAGATGGAGATATGCTCACGTCCATGCTCAACGCGCACGCCACCTTCTTTGAGCAAGACATCGTAAAGGCTCTCACACTCAAAATCGTGCTCGGGAAGCGCGGGGCACAGGGACAGGTTAACGTGAGCGGTCTCGATTGACGCCGGCTCGCCCTCTATAAGTCGAATGCGCTGCATGCGGAGTAAAGGAGCGCCTACAGCCACCCCAAGCTTGTCGGCAAGCGCCTCATCCGCCTCGATGGTCCCGGTGGAAACCAGACGAGAAGAGGGGTATAGGCCGGCAGTCCGCACAGCATCGGAAAAGTTATACGTTTCCTGGAAGATATTCAGCGGCTTAGGAGGACACACATACGTACCCGATCCGCGACGGCTCTCGAGCGTTCCACACGAGATGAGCCGCGTGATACCAGCGCGCAACGCCGTACGCGAAACGCCGATCTCTTCGCACAGCACGCGCTCGGCCGGCAGGCGATCGCCGCCGGCAAGCTGATGGTGCTGGATATACCAAAGTATTCCCTCAACAGCACGATCTTTGGGGGGAATTGCATAAGATTCGCCTGCCATTGCACAGACTCCTCATTCAGAAACGTATGCCGCCAAAATTAGGCCAGCCCTCCCATGGCATCAAATTCGGCCTTAATCCTCTCGGCGACATTCCGATACGACTTATATAGACTTGAATCGCGTTTGACTTCGTCGGTCATAACGGGAATCTCTAATTTGGAAACCTCGTCTTTTCCCGTCTGAACCGCCACAACAACGCCCATACCAAGACACATATTACGTTTGGCAGCGTTCATTTTTGCCGCCTTAGCGGGATTTGCCAGAATACGCTGGGCAAATTCCTGTTTAGAGACCGCTTCATCGGCCTCCGGATCGCCCGCCTCGGCTACTTCGCACTGCAACACGTCCGCATAGTCAAAAATCTTCGGCTCACCGCCGCGCTGATGCACGGCCCACTTGCGGCGCGTGGCATCCTGATAGATAGCCGGCAAAAATGTAAACCGCGGCGGGTCCAAAATCGTATCCGTGATGGTAAACACATCGGGATCAAAGGCATCCTGCGGGTTTTTCTTCTTGAACAGCCCCATATCAGCCTCCCGTACTAGCATTAAACAACTCAAGCTGAATATAGCACCAATTTCAAGCCGCCGCTTTATCACATCGGTGCGTGGCACCTACGGCTCGCTCAGCGGAAGAGTTTACGGACGAGGGCCGGGGTGCCTGCTTTGTTTTGAGTAGTTAGCGGAGCCCACATTTCAAAACAAGGCAGGCACCCCGGCCCCGCCGGCAAATAGCGGACACTCCGCATGCAATCTATGCAAACAAACAAGTACGCTTAGCTACATTCGGTAAGCTCGAGCACGCTGCCCTTAACGATAAGCGCCGGCTCCAGGACGACCTCTTCGGCACGCCTGCCGCCCCTACCGGCAAGACGCTTGGACATGCAGCCAAAAGCATGCTCCGCAAGGACACCAGGATCCTGCTCAATCGCGGTCAGCGCCGGCTCAAAGAGAACGTCGGCCGCCGAGTTGTCATAGCTCACCACCGAGATATCGCCCGGGATGCTCTTCCCCATCTCGTGCAAGCGCTTGAGCAGACCGAGGGCGATGTTATCCGAACTTGCGAACACAGCGGTGGCATCAGTTGCGAGCACCGCCTCCGAGGCCTCATAGGCACTCGGAATGTAGTACTCGCTCTCAAACTCCAAACGTGCGTCGATAGGCAGGCCAACCTCGCGCAGCGCGCGCTCATAGCCGGCAAGTCGCTTACGCCCCGTATTGGAACGGCGCGCGTTAACCAAGCAGGCAATGCGACGGTGGCCCTGCTCGATCAGATAGCGAGTGGCCATGTAGCCACCCATCTCGTGGTCGAACATCACCTTGTCGCACTCGAGCCCCTCAATGGCACGGTCGACCATCACGGCAGGGATAGGCAGATGGCTGACTTCTTCGCGCAGGGCGCGGTCGTCGGAGAACTCGTCGCCTACGACCAGGAAGACGCCATCAACGCCGCGCGTCACCAGCTGGCGCAGCAGCTCCAGATCGTCATCGGCGCTTCCGCCCGAGCTGGTAATGAAGAGCGCATAGCCGTCCTCGCGGCAGCGCTTTTCCAGGCTACCGGCGAGCGAGGCAAAAAAGCGGCTCTCGATGTTAGGGACGATAAGGCCCAGGGTGCGCGACTCGCGCATGACCAGGCTGCGCGCGATCTGGTTGGGAACATAGTGGTTGCGCGCCGCGACCTCTTTGATGAGCTTGCGGTTTTCTTCCGAGATGCGACAGGGCCGATTATTGAGCACAAGCGAGACCGACGAGGGGGAAAGCCCCACCTCCTGGGCGATCTGCTTGAGGGTGACTTTGTTGGCCATCTCGCTCCTTCCGGGTTTACGCGCAATCTCTTGAAAGTATAGCGACTACCCCTCTACCTCGGTGATAAACACTTTACCAATCCGGTAGACGGCTGTTTTATCGCCGCCAGCGCACCAAATCCGTCCGGGTGGGGTATATTGCAATCGATTGATGACAACGACCACCAAAAGGCGGATATTCGTATGCACGAGAACGACTTTTTTAACGAGGACCTGCTGTGCGCGCTTGCTGGCGTTGCCGGCGAGGACAACGTACTGATGAGCGAGCCCATGCGCGAGCACACCACGTTTAAGATCGGCGGCCCGGCCGACGTCTTTGTCACGCCCGATACCGAGCAGGGCCTCGTCGCCACGCTCGATACCTGCTATCGCTGCGATCTGCCCCTCACCATCGTGGGCAACGGCTCCGACCTACTCGTCGGCGACAAGGGCATCCGCGGCGTCGTCGTGGCGCTGGGCGAAGGCCTCTCCGACATTACGATCGACGGCACGCACGTCACGGCGGCAGCCGGCGCGCTGCTTTCCGATGTCGCAGCCGCGGCAGCCGAGGCCGGTCTCACCGGCATGGAGCCCATCTCGGGCATCCCCGGATCGGTCGGCGGCGCCTGCTACATGAACGCCGGTGCCTACGGTGCCTGCATGGCCGATGTGCTGGAGTCCGTGCGCGTCTACAAACCCGCTCGCCAGCTCGACGACGGCACCCGCGGCAGCGGCAATATCATCGAGTTCGATGTCGACGAGCTCAACCTGGGTTATCGAAAGAGCCGCATCGCCGATGACGGCTTTATCGTGCTTTCGGCCACCTTCAATCTCGCCCCGGGCAACGCCGCGATGATCAAGGCCGACATGGACGACTACCGCCAGCGCCGCGAGGACAAGCAGCCGCTCGACATGCCGAGCGCCGGCTCCACTTTCAAGCGCCCCGAGGGTTACTTTGCCGGCAAACTCATCATGGATGCCGGCCTGCGAGGACACGCCGTTGGCGGCGCGCAGGTAAGCGAAAAGCACTGCGGTTTTATCGTCAACGCCAACCACGCCACCGCCGCCGACGTTGACGAACTCATCCGCCACATCCAAACAACCGTCAAAGGCCAATTCGACGTAGACCTAGAACCCGAAGTCCACCGAGTAGGCGAATTCCTCTAAAAGAGAAGGCCCCGAAAGGGGCCTTCGCCATATTTATTCAGATAACCCAGTCCGGTGTGTGGCGTATTGGATCCGAGAGGTCCGTGGCTGCCCGGAAGGCATTAGGTTGATCGCGAGTTCCGCACGAGCCGGAGAGCACTTAATGTGCTCTCCGTGCGAGCAGGACTGTCCGAGCAGGCACCCTAATGCCTTCCGGGCCGCCACGGACCAACTTACTTCAAGCCGCAGCTACGACAGCGCAATACCGCCGAGCCAGCCCCAACGCACGCCAGAGCCAGTGCCATAGAAGCTAATAAACGAGTCAAGCGACTTAGACGTAATGGCACCCTCGTTGCTCATAACGATGCCGCCGCCAACATAGATGCCCACGTGGCCATAGATCAGACCCGGCATGCCGGTACCGCTATGCGATGAGTCGGCCACGATCATGCCCACCTGCAGCGCCGAGCGATCGGAGCTATAGCACCAGGCGTTGAACATGTCACACGCGTTGCCGCCAAAATAGCCCACGCCGGCGTTACGGAAGACATTGGTAACCCACGCCGCGCACCAGTTCTGACCCGGCGAAGGCGTGGAGTAGCACGCGTTGACGACGGCCTGCTGTTTGCCCGAGCCGGCATTCTGTTGCGGGGTTCCGGGCGCATACGATCCGCCACCCGAGCTTGAACCACCCGAGTAGGAATTGTTCTTGTTCGCGGCGGCAGCGGCAGCGGCAGCCTTCCTAGCGGCCTCCTCAGCCTGGGCAGCAGCGAGGATCTCGGAATCGCGCTGAGCCATGAGCTCCTTGACGTCGTCGGAAAGACCGTTCAGCACGGTCTGGACTTCTTGCTGCTTGGCCTGCATGTCCTGCATCTGGGCAGTCTGCTGGTCCTTGAGCTTCTCTAAGTCGGCCTTCTGCGACTCGAGCTCGGTCTTTTGCGCATCGAGCTCTTCCTGGATGGTCTGAATGTCCTCGATGGCGTCGCGGTCGCTCTTGTTGATCTTCTCAACGTAATGCGCGTTGGCGACGAGTTCCTCAAACGAGCCAGAGGCCAGCAGCAGCGACAGGATGTTCGTGCCGCCGGACTTGTAGCTGGCGGCCACGCGATCGGAAAGGTCGTTGCGCTTCTTCTTGAGCTCGGCCTTCTTTTCATCGATCTGGGCCTGCGTGTCGTCAATCTTGCCCTGGACATTCTCGATGTCGTTGAGGGTCTGGGCATTCTTGTTGGCCAGCGCCGCATACTCATTTGCGATGCTGTCGAGCTGGGCCTGAACCTCGTCGAGCTGGGCCTGGGCGGCATTCAGTTTATCGGTGGTTTCTTTGGAAGCCTCCGCCGCATGGGCGCGAGCGGGCAGGCCAAAAAGAACTGCCGCAGAAGCGGCGCCGAACAGGGCCTTGAGGGCAGTGCGGCGCGAGAGCTCCTGGGAAAGGATGGAATCGCTGTTTGGTGACATATGTACTCCGTTACATGCTTATTTATATGTCGCTCAACTCATACATATTAGCGTACATATGGCGCGTCCCAACGATTTCCACGAACGGCAGGAAACTGCAAGGTCAGCGGCTCGTAAGCAAATGCCACAGATCAGGTTATGCGTACGCAAGCTCTTCTATGAGTACGTTAGCACAATCCTCTGCTTTTCCTACAGCGCACGATTTGGGCGTCCCTGCCTGCGCTATACTCCCCTGAAGAAGTGTTCCTGATTCGATAGGAGACTACATGTCCAAAGCACTCGACCCCAAAGACACCTGTGTCCTCGTTACCGGTGGCGCCGGCTTTATCGGCTCGCACACCGTCGTTCAGCTGCTCGAGGGTGGCTACCAGGTCGTCATCGTCGATGATCTCTCCAACTCCAGCGCCGTCGCCGTCGACCGCGTCAAGACCATCGTGGGCGACGAGGCCGCCAAGAACCTCACCTTCTACGAGGCCAACGTGCTCGACCGCGATGCGATGAACAAGATCTTCGATACCCATCAGATCGACCGCGTCATCCACTTTGCCGGCTTTAAGGCCGTCGGCGAGTCGGTGAGCAAGCCCGTCGAGTACTACCACAACAACATCGAGAACACCCTGGTGCTCATCGACGTCATGCGCAACCATGGCTGCAAGTCCATCATCTTCTCGAGCTCCTCGACCGTCTACGGCGACCCGGACAACCCGCCCGTCACCGAGGAGGATCCTAAGAAGCCCGCGACCAACCCCTATGGTTGGACCAAGTGGATGATCGAGCAGATCCTTATGGACGTCCACACCGCCGACCCCGAGTGGGACGTCGTGCTACTCCGTTATTTCAATCCCATCGGCGCCCATCCGTCGGGCCTGATCGGCGAGGATCCCAAGGGCATCCCCAACAACCTGGTGCCCTATGTCGCCCAGGTCGCCGTGGGCAAGCTTGAGGCCGTTCAGGTCTTTGGCAACGACTACCCCACCCCCGACGGCACCGGCGTGCGCGATTACATCCACGTGTGCGATCTGGCATCTGGTCACGTGGCCGCCCTCAACTGGATGAACGGCAAGACCGGCGTCGAGATCTTTAACTTGGGCACCGGCACCGGCACCTCGGTACTCGAGGTCGTCGCCGCCTTCTCCAAGGCTTGTGGCAAGGAGCTGCCCTACGTGATCCGCGAGCGCCGCGCCGGCGACATCGCTGCCAACTGGTGCGATGCCTCCAAGGCCGAGCGCATGATGGGCTGGAAGGCCCAGTACGACATCGCGGACATGTGCCGCGATAGCTGGAACTGGCAGAGCCACAACCCCAACGGCTTCGCCGACGCCGAGTAGCAAAACCTACATACCGCTCTTGCCCCGATCTCACGTTGTGAGGTCGGGGCTTTTTCATGGCATGTAACCATTCGCCGAAAATCGACCAACTTTTTTATCTTGCCTGTACATGTTTAAACAACATGTTTTACAATAGGCGTATCGAATCAGAACATCGGAGGCGGACTGCACACCCATCGGCAGGCCGACCCCACAACAAGAAGGTTGGTGAGCGCATTCATGGAGCGTGCAAGCGGCGTCCTCATGCCCGTCTCATCTCTGCCCGGACCATACGGAATCGGCGGCTTTGGCTGGAATGCCTACGACTTCGTCGATTTTCTCGCCTCGTGCAAACAACATTACTGGCAGATTCTGCCCCTTACGACGACCAGCTATGGCGATTCGCCCTATCAGTCGTTCTCGGCCCGCGCAGGCAACCCCAACTTTATCGACTTTGCCGAGCTTATCGAGGCAGGGTATCTGGAGCAGCGCGATATCGATGGCGTGTATCTGGGATCCGACCCCAGCAATGTCGACTACGGTGCTATCTTTGGCGGCCGCCGTCAGATTCTCGACCGCGCCGCTGAGCGCTTTGCTGCCGACAAGCCGGCCGATTTCGATGGCTTTATCCAGGCCAACGAGGACTGGCTCATCCCCTACTGTGAGTTCATGACCGTCAAAGAGGAGTGCGGTCTCAAGGCGTTTTGGGAGTGGCCCGCGGAGCTCCGCACCCGCGGCGAGGCTTCCGCCAAGGTCTGCGCCAACCATCCGGCGCGTATGCTCTACCACCAGATGACGCAGTACTTCTTCGATCGCCAGTGGAGCCGCCTCAAGGCCTATGCCAACGAGCGCGGCATTCTCATCATCGGCGACCTGCCCATCTACGTCTCGCGTGACTCCGTCGAGATGTGGGCGACGCCTGAGCTCTTTAAGATCGACGCCGCCGGCAATCCCGTGAGCGTCGCCGGCACGCCGCCCGACCAGTTCTCGGCCACCGGCCAGTACTGGGGCAACCCCATCTACGACTGGGACGCCATGGAGTCCGACGGCTTCTCCTGGTGGGAGGGCCGCATTCGCGCCGCCCTCGACATGTACGACGTCATCCGCCTGGATCACTTCCGCGGCTTCGAGGCCTATTGGGAGGTGCCGTTCTCCTCGCCCGATTCGTCCTACGGTTCGTGGACGCAGGGTCCCGGCCTCAAGTTCTTCAAGACGCTCGAGGAAAAGCTCGGCACGCTGCCCATCATCGCCGAGGACCTGGGCTTCCTCACCCCCGGCGTCATCGACATGCGCGACAACTCGGGCTTCCCCGGCATGAAGATCCTGCAGTTTGCCTTTGAGGGCACCAACTCGTACTACCTGCCGCATAACTACATCGCCAACACCGTCGCCTACGTGGGCACCCACGACAACGAGACGGCGCGCGGCTGGTTTGAGGGAACGGCCACCCCGCGTCAGCGCGAGCAGGCAGCCCTGTACACCCATCAGCAGGCCGGCGAGCCTATCACCGACGCACTCAACCGAACCATCGCAGCCAGCGTGAGCGACACGTGCATCTACACCATGCAGGACCTGCTCAACTTGGGCAACGAGGCGCGCATCAACACCCCTGCCACACTGGGCGGCAACTGGACCTGGCGCATGCTCGACGGCGCCATCACCCGCGAGCTCGAGCACAAACTCACCGACTGGACCGAGACCTACTTCCGCATCCCGTCGGAAGCCGAAATCGAGCTTCCTCAATAGGAGCTACCGCGCCCGACCCCTCCCCACCGTGCGGACGCGCTTGCTTTTCCCGCGCGAGGCCACCCCAATCCCCTCGCGCGGGATTCTTTTGAATTTCTGACATGAAACAACCCATCACAGGAGAAAACATGCCCCGAATTAACCTCATGGAACTCGCCGAGCAGTCTTTTGGCACCTCGCTCGAGCAGCTCGACGACCGTCGCATTTACAAGCTGCTGGTCAAACTCGTGCAGGAGCGCTCCGCCGCCCGCCCGCTCAACAACGGCAAGAAAAAGCTCTATTACATTTCCGCCGAATTTTTGATCGGCAAGCTGCTCATCAACAATATGATCGACCTCGGCATCTACGACGAGATTAAGGACCAGCTCACCGCCGCAGGCCACGACCTCAACAAGATCGAGGAGTTCGAGGTCGAGCCGTCACTCGGCAACGGCGGCCTGGGCCGCTTGGCCGCATGCTTCCTGGATTCCATCGCCACACTGGGCTTGACCGGCGATGGCGTGGGCCTCAACTATCACTACGGTCTGTTCCGTCAGCGCTTTGTCGACAACCAGCAAAAGGCCGTCCCCGACGAGTGGCTCGGTGAGCAGAACATCCTAGTCGACGACGACCGCTCCTACACCATCGAATTCGGCGATTTTGCCGTTACCTCCAAGCTCGTCAACATCGATGTGCCCGGTTACGGCCAGCCCACCAAAAACCGCCTGCGCCTTTTCGACCTGGCGAGCGTCGACGACGGCCTGGTCCCCGGCAGCTCCATCGACTTCGACAAGACCGAGATCGCCAAGAACCTCACCCTGTTCCTCTATCCGGATGATTCCGACGAGCAGGGCCGCCTGCTTCGCATCTACCAGGAGTACTTCATGGTGAGCAACGCCGCCCAGCTCCTGATCGACGAGGCCGTCGAGCGCGGCAGCAACCTGCACGATCTGGCCGACTACGCCGTGGTCCAGATCAACGACACGCACCCCACCATGGTCATCCCCGAGCTCATTCGCTTGCTCACCACCGAGCATGGCATCGAGTTTGACGAGGCCGTGACCATCGTACGCTCCATGGTCGCCTACACTAACCACACGATTCTTGCCGAGGCGCTCGAGAAGTGGCCGCTCGCCAGCCTGCAAAAGGTCTCCCCTGCCATCGCCGACATTATCGTCAAGCTCGATGAGATCGCGAAGGCCGAGCACGATGACCCGCGCGTCGCCATCATCGACGAACACGACACCGTCCACATGGCCCACATGGACATCCACTTTGGCTTCTCCATCAACGGCGTAGCCGCCCTCCACACCAAGATCCTGGAGGACACCGAGCTTCATCCGTTCTACGAGATCTATCCCAAGAAGTTCTCCAACAAGACCAACGGCATCACCTTCCGCCGCTGGATCCATGGGGCCAACCCCACGCTCGCCAGCCTGCTCGACGATGTGATCGGCACCGACTGGCGCAGCACCGGCGATCTGAGCAAACTCGCCAAGTTCGCCGACGACAAGGACGTTCTTGAGCGCCTGGCCGCCACCAAGGTCGAGGCCAAGGTCATCATGCGCCAGTTCATGGCGCTCGAGCAGGGCGTGACCATTCCCTCCAACGCCATCATCGACGTCCAGGTCAAGCGCATCCACGAGTACAAGCGCCAGCAGATGCTCGCGCTCTACATCATCTGGAAGTACCTCGATATCAAGAACGGCAACAGACCTAAGCACCCCGTCACCATCATTTTTGGCGGCAAGGCGGCGCCTGCCTACACTATCGCGCAGGACATCATCCATCTGATCCTGACGCTGTCGCAGTGGATTGCAAACGACCCCGACGTGGCTCCCTACCTGCAGGTTGTCATGATCGAGAACTACAACGTCACCGCCGCCGAGCGCGTGATCCCCGCCGCTGACATCTCCGAGCAGATCAGCCTGGCCTCCAAGGAGGCGAGCGGCACCTCCAACATGAAGTTCATGCTCAACGGCGCCCTAACCCTGTGCACGCTCGACGGTGCCAACGTGGAGATTGCCGAGCTCGTGGGCGACGAGAATATCTATACCTTTGGTGCCTCGTCCAAGCAGGTCGAGCAGCTCTATGCCGACGGCACCTACAGCGCCGGTGCACTTTACCGCAAGCCCGGCATTAAACTGCTGGTGGACTTCATCACCAACCCCGCCTTTATGGCGACCGGCAACGCCGAGCGCCTGCAGCGCCTGCACGACGACATTAAGGGCAAGGACTGGTTTATGGCCCTGCTCGACATCGAGGAGTACATCCAGACCAAGGAGCGCGTGTTGGCCGACTACGAGGACCAGGACGCCTGGATGCGCAAGGCGCTCATCAATATCGCCAACGCCGGCGCCTTCTCGTCCGACCGCACCATCTCCCAGTACAACGACGAGATCTGGCACCTGAACTAATTTCGCTTCCCTTACCCATCCTCTTGAGAAACGGAGTCGTGGCAACACGGCTCCGTTTTTTGTGCCCGCACGTTACCCTGTGACCCGACTCGACCAAACAATCTCGATCTGTAACAGCTACTCGGTAAAAACGGCCCCAGCTGTTACAGATTGAGACATACCGGCCCCTCCCCTTGGGTTTATCTCAATCTGTAACATCTAGCAACTGAAATTCGCCTTTGGTGTTACAGATTTAGATGAAATGGTTAGCTCGGCGGAACCGTCTCGATCTGTAACACCTAGCGTCCGAAATCGGCCCTACCCGTTACAGATCGAGACAAACGACCGGCCAGACAACCCCGATACAAAGAAAGGCTCCCCTCTCGCCCAGCGGACGGGAGGGGAGCCTTATATGTGACCGCGGCAAAAGGATGGCAATACCGCAGTCGCCCAAAGGGAGGGTCCGGATGCACCGGGCCTAGATAAGGTTCTTGCCAGACACCTTATCGAAGAGATGGGTCGCGTTCTTCTCGAACTTGAACCAGATGGTGTCGCCAGCCTTGAGCGCGCCCTTGGCCTCGAGGTCGACGACGGGGATAATCAGGACAAACTGGCCGTCGGGGGCGGTCACGTGGACGTGCTCGGTCGAACCCATGAGCTCGGTCACCTCGACGGTACCCTGGAGCGCACCCTCCTCGCCCTTGTCGGCAAGCAGGATCTGCTCGGGGCGCACGCCGGCCGTGATCTCCTTCACGTCGCCGCCGTCCCAGTTAAGAGCGAGTTGAGCGCAGGTCTCGGGGGCGAGAGCAACGTTCATGTCCTCGGTCTTGACGGTAAAGCCGTTGCCCGAGCGCACCAGCTGGGCATCGAAGAAGTTCATCTGCGGCACGCCGATGAAGCCGGCGACGAAGATGTTCGCGGGATGGTTGAAGACCTCCTGCGGCGTGGCGATCTGCTGGACGACGCCGTCCTTCATGACCACGATGCGGTCGCCAAGGGTCATGGCCTCGGTCTGGTCGTGAGTGACGTAGATGAACGTGCCCTTGATCTCGTGGCGCAGCTTGATGAGCTCGGCACGCATCTGGTTACGAAGCTTGGCGTCCAGGTTGGACAGCGGCTCGTCCATCAGGAAGACCTTGGGGTCACGCACGATGGCGCGGCCGATAGCGACACGCTGACGCTGGCCGCCCGAAAGCGCCTTGGGCTTACGGTCGAGGTACTCGGTAATACCCAGGATCTCGGCAGCGGAGCGAACCTTACGGTCGATCTCGTCCTTGGAGACCTTCTTGAGCTCAAGCGTAAACGCCATGTTCTCGTACACCGTCATGTTGGGGTACAGAGCGTAGCTCTGGAACACCATGGCGATGTCGCGGTCCTTGGGCGCCACGTCGTTGACCCGCTTGCCGTCGATGAGCACGTCGCCCGAGGTAATGTCCTCCAGGCCGGCGACCATGCGCATCGTCGTGGACTTACCGCAGCCAGACGGGCCAACGAGGACGACGAACTCCTGGTCGTGAACGGTGAGGTTAAAGTCCTCAACAGCGAGCACGCCATCCTCGGTAACCTTGAGGTTGTGCTTCTTCTCCTCGGTCTTCTTCTTTTTGCCAAAGAAGCCCTTCTTTTTGGACTCGGTGTTGGGATACACCTTCTGAACATGTTTGAGAACGATCTCGGCCATGTCTTTACCTTTCGATATGCGGCACCATGTTGAGGGCGCCGCAGAAACTTGCAAAACAGTTACGGCATCAGCCCTTGACGGCACCTGCCACCACGCCGTCGATGATGTACTTCTGGCAGAGGATGTACATGATGACGATGGGGATAACGACCATCATGATGCAGGCCATCATGGGGCCGAGCTCGACGTGGCCGTAGCCGCCGCGGAAGTACTGGATCAAGATAGGAATGGTCTTGTACTTGGTGGAGTCGAGAGTGAGGTAGGGCAGCAGATAGTCGTTCCAGACCCACATGGTCTCGAGGATGCCGACCGAAAGATAGGTGGGCTTCATGATGGGAAGGACGATCTTAAAGAACACCTGGACCGGGTTGCAGCCGTCGATCATGGCCGCCTCTTCGATCTCGAGCGGGATGTTCTTTACAAAGCCGGCGAACATAAAGACCGCCAGGCCCGCGCCAAAGCCGAGGTAGATAAAGCAGATGTTGAACGGCGTGTTGAAGCCGATGCGGTCCGCCAAATTGGACAGCGTGAACATGAGCATCTGGAAGGGCACGACCATCGAGAAGACGAACAGGTAATAGAAGAAGTTCGAGATCTTGCTGTTGACGCGCACTACGTACCAAGCACACATGGAGCAGCACACCAGAATCAGCACGACCGACGTGACCGTGATGATGAGCGAGTACATAAATGCCGAGGCAAAGCCCTGCTCGTTAAGGGCATGCATGTAGTTTGCGAGGCCGTTGAACGTCTCGGGCGTGAGCAGATCGAATGCCGTGGTGGTGCTGATTGCAGTTCCCTTTTTAAAGGAATTGAGCGCAATCATGAACACGGGGTAGATCCACGCGAGCGACAGAATCGTAAAGAAAATCGAGAGCGCGCGGTTAAGAGCCTTATCGCGTTTCATTACTGCTGCACCTCCTTGGACCTCGTGGCCTTAAGCTGAATCATGGAGATGGCTACGACCAGGATGCAGAAGATAACCGCCTTGGCCTGACCGATGCCCTGCCATGCGATACCGGCACGCGAATAGAACGTGTTGTAGATGTTCAGGGCGAGCATCTCGGTGGAGTGCGCGGGGGCGCCGCCGGTAAGGGCGAGGTTCTGGTCGAACAGCTTAAAGCCGTTGGTGATGGACAGGAACAGGCAGATGGTGATGGTCGGCATCAGGTTAGGGATCTTAACCTTCCAAAACGTCTGCCATGCCGTGGCACCGTCGACCTTGGCGGCCTCGATGTAGTCGGACGGAATGGACTGCAGACCAGCGATGTAGATGATCATCATGTAGCCGACCTGCTGCCACAGGGTCAGGATGATAAGGCCCCAGAAGCCAGCAGCAGAGTTAAGGGCAATGAGCTGGGCGCCCACGTTGGAGAGTAGGCAGTTGATCAGAATCTGCCAGATGTAGCCCAGCACGATGCCGCCGATCAGATTGGGCATAAAGAAGATCGTACGGAAGATATTGGTGCCCTTGAGCGCTTTGCGGGTGAGCGCCTGCGCAATGGCGAGGGCGATCACGTTGATGAGCACCGTCGACAGGAAGGCAAACGCCACGGTAAAGAAGAACGACGTGGCAAACTGCGGATCGGACAGTGCGCGCACGTAGTTCTCGATACCGACAAAGTGCGTATTGTTGATGGTAATAAACTGGCAGAACGAGAGATAGAAGCCCTGGATAAAGGGAATCACGAACCCGATCATAAACGCCAGGCACGTGGGCAGCATAAAGAGCGGCCACCAGCGCTTGAGTGCTTTGCCCATAGAAGGGTCCTTTCAATATGCAGGGGGCGGGCAAACCAACGTCTGCCCGCCCCCTGTCGCTAATCAGATAGCTTGGGCAGCAACTACTTACTCGGAAGCAGCCTTCTCGGTCTTCCAGCCATCGACGAAGGCATTCTTGACGCCGTCCCACTTGCTGTTGTCGGCAGCATAGGCAATCAGAGCCTGCTTGAGGTTCTTCTTCCACTCCTCAGAGGGGATGTAGACGAAGTCCCAAGCGACGGTCTTCTTGCCGTCCTTGGCCATGGCGACGGCCTGCTGCGAGAAGACGTTGGTGGTTTCCTTGGCGCTCTTGAACGGGGCAGTCAGACCCATCTTGTCAGCGATGATGCTGGTGGCGGTGTCAGAAGTGACGCACCAATACATGAAGTCCTCGGTGGCCTTCTGGGCATCCTCGGAAGCCTGGGAGCTGACGCACCAGTAGTTCTCGCCGCCGGAGCACAGGCCCTGGTTCTCCTCGCCGTCGACACCGATGTAGATGGGCATCATGCCAATCTGATCGTCGGTCATGCCGGCCTTGGTGAGGTCAGCGTAGGCCCAGGAGCCGTTCTGATAGAAGACGGCCTTGCCGGTTGCGAACTCGTTGGTGGCGTCGTCGCCGGTCTTGGAGGCAAGCTGCGAAGGATCGCAGGTGGAGTCGGTGATGTACAGGTCGAAAATCTGCTTGAAGTTGTCGAGATACTCGCCCTTGATCTCGTCGTCCTCCTGGTTGTGCTCCTTCTCGAACTCGTAGTAGAGCGGGAGGTTGGCGAGGTGGGTGGTGTAGCGCCAGCTGGAGGAGTCATCCATGCCAGCAGAAGTGAAGGCACCCTCAATGCCAAGCTCGTCCTTGCGGGCCTGGATGTCGTCGGCACAAGCCTTCAGCTTGTCGAAGGAGTTGATGTCCTCGGCCTTGTAGCCAGCCTTCTCGAGCAGCTGCTTGTTGTAGATGATGCCGTAGCTCTCCTGGACCCAGTCGATACCCAGATCCTTGCCATCGGACTGCAGAGCCAGGGAGTCGTCAATGAGCTCACCGCGGAGCTTGGTATCGGACAGGTCGGCGCAGTAATCCTTCCAGTTCTTAAGGCCGGTGGGGCCGTTGACCTGGAACAGGGTCGGAGCGGAGCTCTTGGACATCTCGGACTTGAGCTTCTCCTCGTAGGTGTTGGAGGCAGCGGTCACGATCTTGACCTCGACGCCCTTCTCCTTCTTATAGGCCTTGGCGATCTCCTTCCACTCCTTGTCGACCTCGGGCTTGAATTGGAGGAAGTAGACCTCGGCAGCGTCACCAGAAGCAGAGGAGCCGGAGCCGGCAGAACCACCGCAGCCCACGAGACCCAGACCAAGAACCGCAGCCGCGGAACCAGCAAAGCCCAGGAACTGCCTTCTACTCATTTCGTTCTTCATTACAATCCACCCTTTCACACCGTGGCGGCACCCTTTGCCGCCGCCTTCGGAGATTGGCTCGGGGACTTTGCCCCTTTTGCTGATTTGTACGATACGCTATTTGGCTAGTTGTTTGAACAAGTATTACTAGAGCGGTAGAAAAACTTCGGTGAACGGTAATTTCAACTTGATACTTGACAAGTTTTGTATAAACAATTATTTGTTATCGAATGCAGAGAAAACGCCCGGTCAAGCCGATGCATCGTCGGTTTGACCGGGCGTTTTCTCTTTGAGGGCATGAGTCTCGTCAGGCTGCGAGCTAGCCGGCTATCGCTTGGAATTGACGCGGTAATGGAAGATCTCGGGGTGTGTGCGAGTGTGCGTCACCTCAAACAAGATGCCATCCGAGGTGTACGACTGACTCTCCATGACGGCAACGCAGTTGTATTTGCCGAGGTCAAGATAGCTGCAGTCTTCATCGTTGGCGAGCTCGACACTCACCGTACGGCGGCTCGCCATCACTTTGACACCGCGCTTGTGCTCCAGATAGCCGTAAATAGAATCTGCCGCGATCTCGGGGGTCAGGCCCTTGGCGATCGACGCCAAAAAATAGCCATGGTCCACTTGGCGCGCGTTGCCGTTGAGGCTTCGGACACGCACTACGCGAATAAGCTCCTCGCCCACCCTAAAGCCCAGGCGACAAGAGAGCTGCTCGGTGCAAATCAAATGTTCAAAGGACTTAACGACCGTCGATGCAACGGCATTGTTGCGCTTTGCAAACTCGCCAAACGACTCAACCTCTTCGAGTGCGCCCAACATGTCGGTTTCGCCCTTAAGCCAAATAACGCGCACGCCCTTGCCGTGTATGGGCTGCACAAACATCCCGTCGGCCAGCATGCTCAAAGCGCGGCGGACGGTATTGCGCGTGCAGCCAAATTCCGCGGTCAGCTCGGCTTCGGTTGGCAGCATCTCCTGAAACGCATAGGTCCCGTTAATGATGCGCGAACGGATCTCGCGGTAGATTCCTTCGTATATCGCTTTTGGCATTGTTTCACCTCTACATAATTTATTTCCGGCTAGGCACGATAGCATTTCTTAAAGTTGTTTAAACCGAATATCGGTAAAGCGACAGGATTTAACCGTTGACGGTTTCTGTCGTGCCCAAATCGGTTTCGCTCAAAACTGCCGGTACGACAATCGTCTGGTCCTCTACAATGAATCCATTGTTTAAACGTTTCCCCACGCGCAACGCGCCTCGATATTCGGAAGGCAGAACATGCTGCAAAAAATCCAACGCTTTGGCGGGGCGATGTTCGCTCCCGCCATGCTGTTTTCTATATCGGGCCTCATGGTCGGCGTCTCCGCTCTCGCAACGACTGCGGACATCGTCGGCGATCTCGCCGTATACGGAACCCCTTGGTACGTTTTTTGGACCATCATCCAGCGCGGCTCATGGACGGTCTTTAAACGCCTCCCGCTCCTTTTTGCCGTAGCGCTGCCTATCGGTCTTGCCCAAAAGCAACCGGCACGCTGCTGCCTCGAGGCACTCGTGGCCTATTTTGCCTATTGCTTCTTTTTGAGCGAGATCATTAAGCTGAGCGGAGACAACCTTGGACTTAAGTACCCGTCATCTTTGACCCCCGCCAACGGTATCACCGTCATCGACGGCATTAAGACGCTCGACACCGGCATTATCGGCCCGCTGGCGGTATCGGTAACCGTCGTCGCCATCCATGACCGCTTCTACGATGCCAAGGTTCCCGATTGGCTCGGCACCTTCTCGGGCTCCTCGCTGGTCTACCTCATCAGCTTTTTTGCCGTGTTTGCCCTTGCCGCTATCTCGGCCGCCATCGTGCCCTCCGTATACGCAATGACCGAAACGCTGCGCCATGCACTTACGAGCGTCGGCCCCTTTGGCGTGGGCATCTTTGTGCTTTTGGAGCGAGCACTCGAGCCCATGGGGCTGCACCACCTGCTCTACATGCCGATCTACTACGACAACCTGGTCATTAACGACGGCATCTACGCCACGTGGAGCAGCTTGCTCCCCATCCTCTCCCATAGCACGCGCCCCCTTAATGAGCTTGCGCCGTGGGCCGGTTTTACCGCCACTGGCTGGGTCAAGCTCTTTGGCCTTCCTGCCATCGCAGCCGCGTTCTACTCCACCGCAAAACCCGAGCGCCGCGCCGGCCTCAGGGTCATCCTTGTTCCCGCCATCATCGCCTCGGTGGTTTGCGGCGTTACCGAGCCACTCGAGTTTCTCTTTATGTTCACCCACCCCGGGCTCTTTTTTCTCTACGCCGTCTTATCGTCTTGCCTTGCCACAACCATGAATCTCTTTGGCATCGTCGGCATCTTCTCAGGCGGCCTCATGGAGATGGCAGCCTTCAACTTTATTCCGCTCATGCGCACGCATGCCGGTGCCTATCTTTTGGCGCTCGGTATCGGCCTTGCCTTTAGCCTCATCTATTTTGTTAGTTTTCGAGCACTCATCTTGGCCTATGACCTTAAGACGCCGGGCCGCGAGGATCATGTCGCCAATCGCGCGGCAATCGATCGTTTAACGGAAAGCGGCTTTGCCAAAGAGCAATCTCCCAACGACGAGGTCGATAGTCGATCCGATCAAGATCACGTCCTCGCTGAGCGGGTAATTCAGCTTTTAGGTGGCGTTGGCAATATCGTGGGCGCAACCAACTGCGCCACGCGTCTGCGCGTCGAGGTCGCAGACCCTTCCATCGTTGCAGATAACGCATCGTTTGTCGCGGTGGGCGCCAAGGGCCTCATCATTACGGGCAAGACCGCCCAGGTGGTCATCGGCATCTCCGTTCCCCGCGTTAAAGAGCATTTTGACCAGATTATGGGCCTCGAGCCGGGATTTGTGCCCACCACCTCGGCCTCCCCTGCCGCCAGCGCAGCCCATAAGCGCGGCGATATCTGCTTCTTCGATATCGACGGAACGCTCGCCTGGCAAGACCCCAGGCTCGCCCAAGACCTTCCCGAAGACGAGCGGGACCTCTCCCCCTATCCCAACGAGGCGGTTTCGCAGGCAATCCGCGAGTTTGTCGCCAACGGCAACATGGCCTTTATCTGCACGGGACGTACCCTCAGCTGCATCCACCCCAAACTTCTTGAGCTGCCCTGGACCGGCATCGTCTGTCTTGCGGGCGGTTACGCCGAGATCAACGGACACGCAATTCGCGATCTGTCGATGACGCCCGGTATGCTGCAGCGTCTTGCCCCCTACCTTGAGCAATCGGGCGAGGTCATCCGCTTTGAGGGCCTCAACGGCGTCGTGCGCATGAGTGCCGATGCCCCCGATGCTCCCGGATACGCGCGCACCCTGGGCGACGCAGTCACGCAGCTGCAACATTACAGTGTCTACAAGATCTTGATGTCTACATCGCTCGCCAACCACATCGCTCAAGATAAGGCACTTGAGCCGCTGCTGTGCTTTAACGAGCTCGAACTCGAGGTAACCGAAATCTCGCCCCGCGAATGCACGAAGCGCGGGGGCATCCAGTCTGTACTCGACGCCCTCGATCCCCACCACGGAACCGTATACGGCATCGGCGACGCCAGCAATGACGTCTCGCTGATGAACGCCGTCGATGTCGGTATCGCCATGGGCAATGCGCCGGACTATCTCAAAAAGCGCGCCGACTACATCACCGACTCGGTCGACAAAAATGGCGTCGTCAAGGCGCTCGAGCACTTTAGGCTTATATAAGCAGCCGGCACGCGCACGCGTCCCGTTTCCCCAAATCGCCAAAACAGACGCGCCGGCAACTCCAATGTGGCAATATGGTATCTGCACACCGCAACGATGCAACCTAAGAAAGAATGCGAGAACCCGTGTCCAGTCCGTTTACCAGCTTTTTAGCCCAGCACTTTGACCAGATCAACGACTATCTGGCCACGTTCTTTGACGGACAGGCGACCTCTGCCGATATCGAGCGCTACCTGTATACCCCGCTCTCGACATTTACGGCCAATGCCGGCAAGCGCCACCGCCCGCTCATCTGCATGCTCGCCGCCACCGCGGTAGGTGGCAGCTTTGAGAGCGCCCGCAGCGCGGCGGCAGCTATCGAGCACTTTCAGTCGGGAGCGCTTATCCATGACGACATCGCCGACAACGGACAGCTTCGTCGAGGTAAGCCCTGCATGCACCTTACCGAGGGCACGGGCCTTGCCATCAATTGTGGCGACCTGGCGCTCACCATGGTCACCAAGACGGTTCTCGACGACCCCACGCTGGAGTCCGACGTGAAGCTGCGTGTGCTCCACGAGCTTACCGAGATGATCGTCCGCACCATCGAGGGTCAAGCGCTCGACCTGGGTTGGGTCCGTGACGGGCGCTTTGATATCTCGGTTGATGACTACCTGGACATGGCGACGCACAAGACCGCGTTTTACAGCGGAGCCACGCCGCTTGCCGCCGGGGCCATTATCGGCGGCGGCAGCGATGAGCAAATCGAAGCGCTGCGCGCCTTTGGCCTGCACACGGGCCTCGCCTTTCAGATTCAGGACGACCTGCTCAACCTTGTCGGCACTAAGGAAGCCGCCAACAAGGACTTCCGCACCGACATCACCGAGGGCAAGCGCACGCTTGTCGCCGTACACGCCCTCTCTGATGAGCGCCACCACGACGAGATCGAGGCGATTCTTTCCTCGGGCACCGATGATCCCGCGCAGCTCGCACGCGCCGTGGAGATCTTCCAGGAGACCGGCTCTATCGATTACGCCCACACTTACGCGCTCGACCTGACCGCTAAGGCCAAAGCGGCCATCGAGAACGTTGAGCTTGATCCGCACGCACGTGAGCTGTTCCTCTCCATGGCAGATTTCTTTGTGGAGCGCCTTAACTAACGGGGGTTATAAAACCTGTCAGCAGCGTATTTAGGCACAACTTGCTACACTGTTGAGTGCATGTTTATGCATCCCTTTGCGTTGTCTATCCGACAGACGCTCAAATAGTACGAATGGTACGCCGAAAGGGGTTCGTTCATGGAACCTATTACAACGGGCATGCAAGGAGCAGCCGTCGAGGACGTGCAGTCTCGTCTCCTGCAGCTCGGCTACACGATTGATGCCGCCGAAGTCACCGACAAGTACTTTGGAGCCACCACTGAGCAGGCTGTTGGCACCTTTAGGCTCGATAGCGGCCTTGCCGCTGGCTGTGCCGTCGATATCCCCTGCTGGAGCGCTCTGGTCGACGCCTCGTATAAACTGGGCGACCGCACCCTCTATCTGCGCATGCCCAATTTCCATGGCGCCGATGTGCAGGCCCTGCAGCGCGCTCTCAACGTTTTGGGCTTTGCCTGTGGCGAAGACGACGGCTACTTTGGTCCGCATACCGAGGCCGCCCTGCAGCAGTTCCAGGAAAATGTCGGCCTGTTTGCCGACGGCATGGCCTTCCAGGACACCTACGCCTACATCAACCGCCTGCACCATGTGTGGGAGGGCAAGCCCTCGGTCACCGAAGCCGAGTCCCGCATCGGTTTTGCTCGCGCCGCCAACGTGCTCGAGCGCTTCCAGATTGCCGTTATCGGCGAGGACCCCATCGCACGCAGCGTTGCGTCGCGCATGTGGAATATCGCCACGGCAACGACCGACAACAGCGGCATGATGCTCTGTGACTCCGAGGTCCCAACCGACGTTGACCTGGTGCTCGAAATCGCAAGCGACGAGCTGCCCGCCGACGCCGCACCGCGCGCCACGATTGCCCTCGCCGAGTGCCACAACCTGGCCCAGCGCATCCGCACCGCCAATGTCGCCGCGCAGCAGAAGCCGGCTCGCATTCGCATTGAGCTCACGGGCATGACGCGCTACAACGGCACCTTCACGGCCAGCGACGCGCAGACACTCGCCGTACGCCTGCTCGATGGCGTTTGCGATGCCCTCGCAGATTAGGTAAACTAAACGAGTTGCTTTTGGGCAACACCACACATTGGGACGTAGTTCAACGGTAGAACTCCGGTTTTTGGTGCCGGCTGTTGGGGGTTCGAATCCCTCCGTCCCAGCCATTAAAATTGAGCGCCCTGAGCCCATAACGGCCCAGGGCGCTTTCTTGTGGGCAAGCGGAGGGATTCGAGAACCCGCAAGGGTGCGGAGCTGAGGAAACGCGAAGCGTTTTCCAGCGCAGCACGCAAGGAGCGAAGCGACGCAGCGGCACGCGGCCGCCGAAATGACGGACGCGGAATCCCTCCGTCCCACATCAGCCATGGGCTCCTCGCGTTAAGAAAATCGAGCCAACGCCGCCAAGCGGAGGGATTCGAACCCGCCAGGGTGTGGAGCTGAGGAAACGCGAAGGCGCCCCAGGCCCATAACGACCAAGAGCGCCTTGCATCAAGAAATATCAGCCCATTTCCGAAAAGCGAGCCGCCATCTACAAAATAGCGCGTGGCCCCGGCGGGCCGGGCATTAAGTTTGTCGCGAGTTCCGCACGCAAAGAAGGCCACTTAATGTGGCCTTCGTCTTGCGCAGGACTGTAGAGCAGCAAACTTAATGCCCGGCCCGCCGGGGCCACGCGTCCCTAATTGTTCAGCATGCGGTCGAAGCTTCCCGAGTCGCCATCCCGATAGTCGGCCGTCATCAGGATCTCCTGCGGAATGCGCCCGCCTTCACGTAGCACGTTGCGGAACTGCACGCGCGTAACCATGGGCAGATCCTTGATCGTCGCTGCCAGGTTCTGCGGCACGCCCTGGTTGGCAGCCGCGGGCTCGCACTCGCCGCCGGCCTTCATGCGACGCTTATGCTCGGCGAGCATGGCGCGGTACATGCCGGCATGCAGGCGAATCTCAACCACATTGGCATTGCGAGCCTGCTCGACGATGCGCGCACCCTCGCGGTCGATGTCGCCCACGTAGTAGACGTAGTTAAAGCGATAGCCAATCTCGGCCAGATAATCGTCCAGGGCATGCGAGACGCTCGCCTTGCAACCGCCGCCAAAAATCACGCCGCCCACTTTGATGCCAAAGAGCTTGGCGTGCTTGCGGCCACGCAGCAGCTTGACGATCTCGTCGTAGGTGTCCAGGTTCTCGACCATAATGAACGGCTTGTCGGCGCCCAGCGTAAAGAAGCCCGTAAAGTGCACGGGACGATTGGGGGCGACCTTGATCGCCTGCATGCTGATGCCCTTTTCGGTCATACGCCTGATCAGGCGCTCACCGTGCTTGCCGTCAAAAGCCTTCTCGTCATTAAAGATCTGGTAGGCACGCTGGCGGCGCGAGGCAACCGGCGTATCGGCACCTCGGTTCTGCTCGATCCAAGCCTGGATGATTGCGATTTCCTCGGCAATCTTGCGGTTGGACATCTCGTTGTGCTGAGTGCGCTGCGGAGCCTTTTTGCCGTCCTTGCCCTCGACCTTTACGATCTGTGTCTGCTGCTCCTTGATCTTAGAGAGCGCCGTAGGCGTAGGGACAACTTTGAGCAGCTGCCTGCCTAAAACGCGGGCAAGGGCAAACGCCGAGACCTCGCCGTGGACTGCCGACTTGGGCTGCTGGGCAGCAGTATCTGCTGCGGCAGACTCCGGCTTCTTCTGAGACTTGCGCTTAGAATCGCCTTGGGAATTGCGCTCGCGCTTCGGCATAGACGCCTGCTTCTGCGGACGATCGGACTTGCTCTCCTTCGCTGACTGGCGCTTAGGCTGCCCCGAAGAAACCTCGGCCTTCGCATCCTCGTTCTGCGGCGTGGTCTTCTCGGTTGCAGTCTCGGCATGGGAACTGCGGCCTCCACGATGGCGACGGCGGCGAGGCTTGCTCGACGCGCTCTGCTCCGTCTGCTCATCAGTAGGCTGCTGGCCCTTGGCCTCGGCATCAACCTCAAGCTGCGGCTCAACAGGCTTTTGCTCGCGAGCCACCGGCTCAACGGCCTTCTCGTCCTGGGTGGTCGAAACCGACTCGCCCTTCTCCTGACGCTTTACGGGATACGCACGTCCCGCAAAACCGCGGCCGGGACGACACGAACCCGGAGCCTTCTTGGCAGACTCCTCAACATCGTCTGCAACCTCAGAAGACTCTTCAACCTCACGCGCGGCATCCTGCGCTGCAGCCTTAAAGTGAGCACCGCGACGACGCTTGGGCTCTTGGGCCTCCACGGGCTTTTGCTCCTTCGTGGGCTTCTGCGACTCGGCAGCAACCTCGGTCTCAACAGCCTCGGCATCCGTCTCACCCTTTTGAGCAACGGCGCGACGGAAGCGCTCCTGCTGGGCGCGGCGCTGCGCATCGCGCTTGCCACCCCCGCCAAAACCGCCGCGTCCTGCCTTGGCCGTAAAGGCACGCACGACGTTCTCATCGAGCAACTCATCGGTATCGACATGCTCACGCGGAGCAGCTTCTTCCACAGCAGGCACGTCAGCGGAATCCTCGACGACAAAATCCTCGACGGACTCGGCAGGCTGCTCCTGGGCATCGCGGATCTCGGCATTGATGGTATAGAACGCCGGGCGCCCGTTAATGCCGCTACCCTCGATCTTGGTCACGATATTTGCCGCGATAAGCTCATCGCGCATCGCCTTGGTGTCACATTCCTTATCGACGGAGCGGAAAATTTGCGCCAGCGCGCTCGACTTGATCTTGAGCGCCTTGCGGCAAAGCAGGTCGTAGGCAACCAGCTTGGCACGCTCAGCAGAAAGCGATGTCTGGCTGCTCAGACGCTCAGCCAGGGCATCGACATTATTTTGGTTATCGGAATATACCGTCTTGGCCACGGGGCCCCTTTCATATGTACACATATACGTTTATATGGTACAACGCGCGCCCTTATCCATGCAAAACATCTGCGAGAACACTCGAGCACACTCGAGCGTCACCCACTTTTGCATGAAAAAAGACCGAGCCCGCGAAGTCGCGGACCCGGTCTTTCCGAGTCAAATGGATGGGAGATTCAACCCGTCCGACCGACTAGGCCTTGGCGGCCTCGGCGTCAGCGGGAGCCTCGGCGGCAGCGGCGCGACCGTACTCGGCCTTGCCCATCTCGGACCACTCGGGCTCCTCATCAGGCATGGAGCCAGCCTCCTTGCCGAAGAACTCCTTGAGGCAGTTGACGGCGACGATGAGGCCCAGGACCATCAGCAGGACGGCAAAGACGAGCTGCAGGCCCTTGGTGGCGGCGACGGAGACGGCGGCCGTGGTGGCGGTAGCCGGGATGGTGCCGAAGAAGCCGTAAGCCTGGACGGCGGCCATGCAGCCCATGGCGCTCTGGACCAGCGAGGTGAAGGTGCAGCAGAGCAGGAAGGCGACGGGCACGTAGAGCATCCAACCCTTGCGGCCGGTGCACTTGCAGAACACGGCGAGGGTGATCATGGTCATGCCGCCGAGCAGCTGGTTGGAAGCACCAAAGAGCGGCCAGATGTTGGCATAGCCACCAAAAGCGAGGGCGAGACCGGGAAGCAGGGTGACGACCGTGGCGAACCAGGGGTTGCCGAGGACCTTCATGTAGCCGGCCTTGGACTCGATGGCCAGGGCGTCGTTGGTCTGGGCAAAGAACTCGGAGAACGAGGTGCGGGCGATGCGGGCGACGGCGTCGAGCGAGGTCAGGGCCAGAGCGGAGACGTTCATGGTCATGAAGACGGTAGCGAGCGTGCCGTCAACACCGAAGGCCTGCATACCGTGGGAGATGCCAGCGGCGAAGATCTGGAACGGGGTGGAAGCGACACCGGCGTTGAGGGCGCCGGTACCGGCGGTGTTCATATCGGAGAACATGATGCCGGCAACGATGATGGCAAGGATGCCGACGAAGGACTCGACGATCATTGCGCCGTAACCGACCTTGACGGCGTCCTGCTCCTTCTCGACCTGCTTGGAAGAGGTGCCGGAAGAAACGAGGCTGTGGAAACCGGAGAGAGCACCGCAAGCGACGGAGACGAACAGGACCGGGAACATCATGCCGGAGGCAGTGGAGAAGCCGGTGAAGACCGGAGCGGTGATAGTGGCCTGACCGTTGACGCCCAGGACGACGATGCCGAGGACAGCGCAGACGATCATGACGATCATCATGATGGAAGTGAGGTAGTCACGCGGGGTCTTGAGCATCTGGATGGGCATAGCGCCAGCGAAGACCAGGTAGACCATGACGACGGCGAACCACTGGAACTTATCCAGGTAGACCGGAAACTGCATACCGACGGCGAACATGAGAACCATAAGGACCACGCCGGTGACGAACTCGGCAGCGCCGGTGAGGTTGAACTTCTTCTGGGCCCAACCAAAGGCGATAGCGACGAAGGTGAACAGGATGGAGATGGTACCAGCGCAGCCGGCGGCATAGGACTTGGTGAAGTCGATGGCACCGGTAGCAGCACCAGAAGCGTCAACGGCCGGGGTGAACATGAACGTCTTGCAGACCATGTCGGTAAAGGCGGCGATGACGATGATGCAGAACAGCCAGCAGAACAGCAGGAACAGGCGACGGCCGGTCTTGCCGATATACTTCTCGATGAGCTGAGCGAGTGACTTGCCGTTGTTCTTCATCGAAGCGTACAGGGCACCAAAGTCGTGGACGGCGCCAAAGAAGATGCCGCCGACGAGGACCCAGAGCACGACGGGCAGCCAGCCAAAGGCCATGGCGACGATCGTACCCGTGACAGGGCCAGCACCGCAGATCGAGCTGAACTGGTGCGAAAACGCAGTGAAGGCGGAGACGGGCGAGAAGCTGTTGCCGTCCTTCATGCGCTTGGCCGGCGTGAGGGCCTCTTTGTCGACGCCCCACTTGTTGGCCAGCCAGCGGCCGTAGCCCAGATAGCCGCAGGCGAGCACCGCCGCGGCCACAACCATGAGCAAAACTCCGTTCATTACATTTCCTCCTCTAAAAAGAACTTCCTAGACATAAAAAATGAGGGCCGTCGGTTGCGCTCGACGGCCCTCATCTTCATCAGCCGCCCGTTATCGTACGGGCTAGCTGTATGTGCTAACCCGCATCAGATAATTACTACGCTGATAATGTTTAGCTGATGCGTGAACATGTCTAAGAAATCCTCTTCAATCATGATGCGAACGATCCGTGCGTGTTCACATCCCCCAGTGGTTGAAAAGGAGTATGAAACTTTAGTTACCTAAAGTCAACGCAAATTTGTAATGAATTTTCAACTTTTTTGGATTTCTCGGTATCAAACGCCACTGACCTCGGACTTTACCCCACGACAGTTTTTGCATGAGAGATGCCCCTGAGAGCCACGGGAGCCGGGCGGCGCATATGAACTTTCCTGCTCTACAGTCCTGCGCAAGACGGAAAGCACATTAAGTGCTTTCCTTTGCGTG
>DBEWUK010000007.1:0-105874 GCA_048205395.1 Collinsella sp. | reverse complement strand
TCCAACTTGGTGCCCGGTACTTGCGGTGCCTCTTTAAGCAACGCTTTGAGCTCGTTCAAAATGGAAACGGGCTGTCGATCGACAGCGTCCAGATGAAGCGTCGCCACACGAATGGGTGGCTGATATTCAAGCGAGCCGATGAGCACGGGGGAACCCAGGAACCGCTCGATTTCGTCTGCGATCGAGTCGGTCTCTTCGGGATCAAAGTCGTCGAAAAGCGCCACGAATGTCGGCCCCGTCGAGCGGAACAGGCGACCCTTGCCGCGCGAGCAATCCGTGAGGCAGGCGGCGCTTTCGGCGAGCACGCGGTCGCCTGCATCGAATCCAAAGCGGGCATTGACTTCGGCGATATCGTCGACCTTAATGGCAATAAAGCCTGCCTCGCGCGCCACGCGACGCATTTCGCCAATGGCGTTGACCAGGGCATGGACATCGCCCAGGCCCGTTACCGAGTCGGTCGTATCAGCTAGGCTTCGGTTGACGATAATGCCCACATACATGCTGGGCTCGGTATCGGTGCCGTCCAAGCGGTAGCCCGTGCAGTCGCAAAGCACGTATTTTCCGGGGGCATCCATCACGCGGTACTGCATGTAGTGGAAGTGCCATGTGCCGTTTATCACCATATCGAGCTCGGCGCGTACGTTGTCGCGGTCCTCGGGATGAACGCGGGCAAGCCACATATCGACCGAGTTAAAAGGGTGCTGGGAAGGCAGGTCAAAATCGCGCACGGCGTTGACCGACCATTGCGATTCGCCCGTATCGAGATTGAGGATAAACGGATAGCGCGTCTCGGAGCTCATAGAGATTGCTTGGAACACCCGGTCGTTGCAGGGAAGCTGATCGACGATTGGGCGTTGCGGCGCGTCATTGTCTTTCGGTTGCTGCACGCGATGCATAAGCTTATAGCGATACATCTTGCGATCGGCATCCATCGTCATCTGGCGACGCGTGTCGCCGGCAAGTGGATCGACGCGCGAGCAGCCAAAGCTAAAGCTGGCGATCATGGGCGCCTTGCCACCTGAGCTCGCCTCGATCAGCCCGGCACGTACCTGCTCCAAGCGCTGCTCGAGTTCAGTCTCGTTTGCGGAGAGCGAGATAAGCACAAACTCGTCTCCACCGATACGGAACAGCATCTCATCGTGCTCCATGGTTTCGGAGAGCGTGCGGCAGATGCTCAGAATATAGCGATTGCCTTCGGCATGGCCAAACCTATCATTGCAATGCTTGAGATGGTCGATGTCAATATAGGCGCAGGTGAAGGGGTCGCCTTTGCGCCAGAGCTGCTCGACGTGACGGTCGAGTCCGCTGCGGTTGCCCAAGTTGGTGAGCGGGTCGATATAGGCGTTGCGCTCAAGCAGCTGGCGCTCTTGTTGCAGGATGGCATGCGTCTTTTGCAGTTGCTCGCCAACGGCGCGCAGCTCAGCAGGCAGCGCGGCAACATCGAGTTCGGCGGTCGAGATGCCATTCGCAAGTCGCTGAAGATAGGCAATAATCGATTGCTCGCCCAGGCGGTACGACTCGTTCATGATGGATAACCTCCTTGGGCAGAACAACGGTTTGTATCATATCCCCAATTCGGCTTGGATTGGGGATATAAGTTAGCTAATGGAGACAAATGCTCCCTTCGGCGGTGGCGTTTTGCACGTGAGCGTATCAGTTGTCATTGTCACCATCGAGCAATGCCTCAAAATCCTTCGCCGGCATGGGGCGGTAGTAGAGGAAGCCCTGAGCGTAGCGGGCGCCCATGTGGCGTAGCATGTTCGCCTGCTCATTTGTCTCGACGCCTTCGACCACGACGGGCAGATGAAGCGACTGCGCCATTTCGAGCATCGATGAAATGATTTGCGTGCTGCGGCCTTGATCGCGGTCGGTGGGTACAAAGGTGCGGTCGAGCTTGATGACGTCGACGTTGACGTTCTTGAGCATCGCGAGCGTGGACTGGCCGGTGCCAAAATCGTCCATATAGGTCGAGAAGCCTCGGGTGTGCAGGTCGGCTGTCAGTTTGTCCACGGCTTCGGATTCTCCCGTATAAGCCGTCTCGGTGATCTCGATACGCATGAGCTCGGGCGGTAGGTTGTATTGGGCGGCGAGCGCCCCCATATGTTCGGCAACGTCGCAGGCAAGGATATCCACTCGCGACACATTAAGCGAAACCGGAACCACTCGAAGTCCTCGATCGATGCGCTCGCGCAGCCATGAAGCGACACCCTGCCAAATGTACTTGTCGAGTGTCACCACAAAGCCGCTTTCCTCGAGTGCGGGGATAAACGTTGCGGGCGAAATGAGAGAGCCGTCCTTGTCAATCCAGCGGGTGAGTGCTTCGGCGCCAATAATCTCGCCGGTTTCCATATCGACCTGGGGCTGCAAGTGGTAGGTAATACGACCATCTGAGAGCGCGTACTGGAATTCGGTCAGCGTGCGGTGAAACGCGACTTCGCGCTCGTACTCCGCGGGGCAGAAAATGGCAATGCGCTCCTTAAAGTCGTTTTTTGCGCGTCGATTGGTAAACATGGCCTTCGCCTGCGCATCGATGGTGATCTCCTCATTGGAGTCGATGGGGTAAACGCCCATGGACGGCCAAAAACCTACGCCGTCATCATGCCTGGCTACGGCCTCGCGAACGCGGTTGTAGATTTGATGGACGGTGATGTGCTTAAAGGGGATGAGTACGCAAAAGTCATCTTGGCCCCAGTACCCTGCGACGCCCATATCGGCATTCTCGATGTCCTTGAGGACCGTGCCCACATCGGCGAGTACGCGGTCACCCTCGGCCTGGCCGTGCCATTCATTAAACAGGCGCATGTGGCCCATGTCGACCGTGGCGATGCACCAGGCGCCGTCGTGCCTTGTCTCGAGAAATGCGTTGGCACGCCGCATAAACTCGCTGGGTCGATAGAGGCCCGTGAGTGAGTCGATACGTTCGGCGATGGCGCTTTTGCGCTCCGCCTCGGGTATGGGGAGGCTGTCGTTGGGAACAAGCCCGCCGGCCGTGCGAAGGCGACGGTCGAGTTCGCCTAAAACGGCGGTCGCCTGATGGGTTAAGTACTCGTAAAAGGCCGGGACGACAAGACAGACGGGAGTAATGGTGTCGCCTGCGATTTGCACAGGAGCGAAAACGGCCTCTTTAAGATGGCGGGTTAGTTGCTCGAATGCCTCGTGGTCCAAATCGTTGCTGAGCACGACGAACTGGACGCTTCGTGAACGGTAAACCCTGCTTCTGCCTCGGGTGATCGACAGCATGCGGCCCGCGTATTCGGCAAGCATGTTGTCGACAGCCTCGGCCCCGTAGAGTTCGTTGAGCTTTGTCGTGCCACGAACGCGCACCGCTATAAGCCCCGTCTCGCAACGGTCGCGGCGGCAGGCATCGATGGCGTTGACCAGCATACGCTGCGTTCCGAGGCCTGTGGCGGCGTCGACGGTTTCGGCAAGTGCGTGGTTGACGATCTCGCCGACATAGAGCGAGGGGACATTTCCGTCGCCGTCGATACGAAACCCTCGAGCACGGCAGAGGACGTAGTCGCCGGCGGCATTGCGTACGCGGTACTGCATAACTCGACGGTGTTTAGCGCCGTTATAGACTTGGTCGATGTCGTCGGTAAAAGCCTCAAGGTCATCGGGATGGACGCGCGTTTTCCAGTAATCGCTGCAGTTGTCTATATGCTCCGAAGGAAGACCGAGATCGCGCAAGGCACCTTGTGACCAAAGGGTGCGATGTTTGTCCAAGTTCTCGATAAAGAAATAGCGGCCCTCGTTGAGCATCGAAAAGGCGTCGAAAATACGATCGCTTATTTCGAAGTCATCGGCGTGGACTTGCGTGATATTGCGTCGATCGAGGTGCACGGCATGACGTAGCTTGTAGTCGTACATACGATGGTCGGCATCGAGCGTCATGCGATTGGGGGCTTCGCCCAGGGCGGGGTCGGCATGTGACACTCCGTAGCTAAACGAGTGGGGCATCTCGGAATCGTTGTTTTTGAGCAGGATCGTTCGGCAGTGTTCCAGACGTTCGGCGAGGTCGTCCTCGGTCGCAATCGTAGATAGGATGGCAAACTCGTCGCCTCCCAGACGAAATGCCGCCTCGTCTACCTTCATATACAGCTTGAGATAAAGGCTTACCTGCAAGATATAGCGGTTGCCCTCGTCGTGGCCAAAGACGTCGTTGCAGTGCTTGAGATTGTCGATATCGATGAACGCCATGGTAACGGGGGTGTCCTGCTCCCAGAGCTCCTCGAGGGAGCGGGCAAAGCCGCCGCGGTTGCCAAGTCCGGTAAGCTGGTCGGTAAAGGCGGTCCTAATCAGATCATCCTGACGCTCGAGAAGGTCGCGAACGGTCTTTTCGAGCGTTTCGGTGTAATTGCTGACAGTATCCATGTCGTAAGCGGCTTTCTGAGGTCGGGCGAATTGCGTCGGGCGAGCTCGTTGTGCACACGCGTTGTTGTTCGGCGCTTTGCGTGTATCCAAGCCCCCGCCTCGCTGCGTTGTTGGGTTAATTTACCGGCTAATGTTCGCTGTTGATAACTGCTGAGTAGTATAAACAACAGTGCAGAATTATATATGGGTGCACATGCTGTGGGCGGCTATTATTCGACAAATGGTAGCGCGACGATGCGATGTCCGATAAAAATGTGACTGAGACGATATATGTTGACGGGTATACTTGTCCCGGTTTTAAACGCAGGAACGGAGATGGTCGCATGGCACAGCCAAATATGACGCGCACGGTGGGGCTGGCGCTCGAGGGAGGCGGCTACCGCGGTATGTATACGGCGGGCGTGCTCGACGTTTGGATGGAGCACGGTTTGACCTGCGACCATATGGTGGGTGTCTCGGCGGGCGCGGCGTTTGGCTACAACTTTAAATCGCGCCAGATCGGCCGTGCCATTCGCTATAACAAGGCCTATTGTGCCGATAAGCGCTATGCGGGTGTAGCAAGCTGGCTGCGGACCGGCGATATGTTCAATGCCGATTTTGCCTATCACGAGGTGCCTATCGAGCGCGATCCCATTGACTTGGAGGCGTATCGCGCCTGTCCCATGCGGTTTACGTGCGTGTGTACTGATATCGAGACGGGCAAGGCCGTCTACCACGACCTGCCCTATGGCGACGAGAGGGATATCGAGTGGATCCGGGCATCGTCGGCGATTCCTGTGGCGACGCGTCCCGTTGCTATTGACGGGCATAAGTATCTGGATGGTGGCGTGGCCGATTCCATTCCCAGCGCTTGGTTGTTTTCACAGGGGTATGACCGCAATATCGTGGTACTCACGCAGCCGGCGGGCTTTGTGAAGCAGCCCAACAGCGTGATGCCCATGCTGCGTCGCGTGTTCCGTCACTACCCGGAGTTTGTCGCAGCGCTTGAGCACCGGCATGAGGTTTACAATACCACGCTCGATGACCTGGCACGTCGTGAGGCCGCCGGCGATATCTTTGTGGTGCGTCCGAGCGAATCGGTGAAGGTGCCGTCGCTATGCCGCGAACCGGATGAGCTCGAGCGCATCTACCAGGTCGGTCGCCGCGATGCGGAGGCGACTTTGCCGGCGTTGGAAGCATATCTGGCGGGGTAAGGGTCGCATGCGGAAAGTGCATCCCGGAATGGAGGTCCAAACTGGGATGCGCTTTCCGCTATTGAAGATATGAGGCTGCGGAGCAGCTGCTCGGCCTAGGCTTATGCCTGCTGCCAGGTGTCGACAAGCTCCTTGGCGGCAGCGTGGGGGTCGTCGGCACTGCAGACGGCGCTTACCACAAAGAAGCCATCGACGCCGGTGGCCTTGAGCTGCGGCAGGTCGGCCGTCTTGACGCCGCCGCCCACTACGATGGGCACGGGGCTTGCCGCGTGGAGTGCGGCCAGATCCTCAAAGCTCTTGGTGATGATGGAGCCATCGGCTGCGCGTCCGCAGTCGCGCTTGGTCTCGGTCTCGTGGAGCGGGCCGATGCCCAGGTAGTCGACCAGGCTCATGTCGGCGGTCTTGACGTACTCGAGCATCTCCTCGCAACGGGCCGAAAGGCCCACGATGGCATCGGGGCCCAAAAGTTTGCGGCAGACCTCGACGGGAATATCGCTCTGGCCTACATGCACGCCATCGACAGCAATACCCTGCTCGCGCGCGGCGAGTACGCAGTCCAGGCGGTCGTCGATTAACAGGGCGACCTGACCGGTCTTGCCAGCCTGTGCGATTGCCTGCGCGGCGTCGCCGGTCAGTGCGATGATCTCGCGGGCGCTTGCCACCTTGGAGCGCACCTGGATGCAGGTAAAGCCTGCGTCGAGCGCCTGGGCCACCACATCGCCCACGGGGCGTCCCAGCGTGTTTTCGGGGCCGAGTACTAGATAGGCCGAGATATCAAGGTTGTCGCGGATGCTCATCGTGCTTCCTCCTGCTTCTTGATCTGTGCTTCCATGCGCTCGAGCTTGCCGGTCATGGTGTCGGTAAATCCGGGACGAATATCGGCTTTGAGCACGACTTCGGTGCGGATGCCCTTGTTTGCCAGAACAAAGGTCGCGTCGCGCACGACCTGCATGACCTCGTCCCAGTCGCCTTCGATCTCGGTAAACATCGAGGTGGTGCGGTTGGGAAGGCCGCTCTCGCGTATGACGCGCACGACCTCGGCGACCTCGGCGGAGAGCTCATCGCCGGTGCCGCACGGGGCGATGGCCACGGCGACGAGCGTGTTCATGCCGGCATTGGTTGTGGGCTCGGACATGGCCTATGCCTCCTCGAGCTCGAGTTGGTTATCGGCAATGTCCTGGGCGGTTGCGCGGTAGAGCTCGTCGATAAAGGCGACCTTAAAGCTTGCCGGGGCATCGGCGACGGCGGCGGCACGCGTGCCGGCCACGTTGTAGACGGCGGTGCCGCAGACGGCTGCCGTAAACGGGTCGGTGGCACAGGCGTACACGGCCAGCACGCCGCCCTGCGAGCAGCCGCAGCCGGTGATCTTGGACATGAGCGGGCTGCCGCCGTGGGACTTGGCCACGGTCGTGCCGTCGGTGATCAGGTCGACTTCGCCCGAGACGACCACGGCGCCGCCGGTGTAGCGGGCGAGCGCCACGGCGGCGGCGCGGGCGGCGTCGACCGTGTCGGTGGTATCGACACCGCGCACGCGGCTCATATCAGCCGCCTCGCCCTCAAGACCCCACAGGCCGGCGAGTGCGATGATCTCGGAGGCGTTGCCGCGTACGATGGCGGGCTTGTACTGCTTGAGCTCGTTTACCAGCTGGGTGCGCAGGCTACCGATACCCAGGCCCACCGGATCGAGCACCCAGGGCTTGCCGGCGTCGTGTGCCGCCTTGGCCGCGCGGGGAATCGTCTGCTCGTAGATGGGGAAGAGCGTGCCCATGTTGAGATAGATGGCGCCGCCGCCGGCAACGAGTGCCTCGCCCTCGTCGGGAAGATAGACCATGGCGGCCGAACCGCCCACGGCGAGCTGCGCGTTGGCGACAAAGTCGATCGTCACCGTGTTGGTGATGGAGCCGGCCATCGGATTGGTGGCGCGAATCTCCTCCACGGCCTTGACCATATGCTGCTTAAACTGTTCCGAATCAATCACTGCACATGCCTCCTTGGCATAGAAAAGGGGCGCTGTGCATAGACAGCGCCCCTGTAAAGGCGGCATGCTCCCTACGCCAGCATTAACTGACAGGTTCAAAGGATTGGGCCCTATGCCCTCTCAGCCTTGTGGTTTGCACCGCCGGCACTCCCGCATCGAATCTGTTGTTCCCTATACTAACGCACCTGCCAAAAAGGGACAGGTTTATTTTGGCAGGTCGTTACAATAGGTAGGACCGATACGAATGGGGACCTCATGATCAAACTTGTGCTGACCGATATGGACGATACGCTGATTCCAGCCGGGCATGACGGCGCCAGCGACTACGCCATCGAGGGTATTCATGCCATGCAAGCGGCGGGTCTGCACTTTGGTCCGGTTTCGGGTCGTCAGCCGTCCGCGATGGGCTGGATGTTCAAAAATCGTTCCGAGTGTTTTTCGACTGGCGCGTTCTGTAACGGCCAGGTGATGTTTGTCGGCGGCGAAGTAGTCGCCTCGCACGCGATCGACAACGATGCTCTGATGCGTTTGGCCGACTATCTGGAGCAAGAGACCGACGATACATTTTTAAAAGTCTATAGCCTGGGCGATGACTTTTGGGGCAACGATGCCTATTGCGTGACGAGTGATCCCGAGCGCGTTCGTCGCGCCATGGAGTCGGGCGGCAACGCATGGCTCAAAGGCGAAGAGGCCCCGTGCCGTCCTGTCGTCGACGACGCGCCGGTGTTCAAGGCGAATATCTGGAGTGCCCGTTCGCGTGAGGAGCTCGCGGAGCTACGCGAGCGCGTTGCCGTTGAGGTGCCGGAACTCTCGCTTGTGTTTCCCAACAACCGAGTGCGCCTGTTTGACATCCTTCCAGCAGGTTGGGACAAGGGTTGCGCTGCGCTGGAGTTGGCGCGCGCTTTGGACCTGACGCCCGATGAGGTGGCCGTATTTGGCGATTCCGATAACGATCTGCCCATGATCGGTGCCGTTCCCAACTCCGTTGCAGTCGCCAATGCCAACGAGGCTGTCACGGCTGCCGCGCGCTGGCATATCGGCGCTGCGGCAGACGATGCGGTCGCCGGGGCTCTGCATCAGATTGCCGCCTGCGCTGCGACGGGGGAAATGCCGCCGTTTATGCGTCAGATGGATGTGACAGGTTTCGACGTCACGAACGTCTAGGGAGAAAGCTATGAAGCTTCAGCAGCTCAGATATGTCGTCAAAGTTGCCGAATGCGGCAGCATTACCGAGGCCTCGCGCCGGCTCTTTGTGTCGCAGCCTTCGATTACCGCATCGATCCGCGATCTCGAAAACGAGATGGGTGTGCATATCTTTGAGCGCACCAACAAGGGTGTCATTGTGTCCGAGGAGGGCGAGACCTTCTTGGGCTATGCGCGCCAGGTACTCGACCAGGCCGACCTGCTCGAGGGCAAGTACAAGGGCGCATCCGAGCAGGTGCCGCACTTTAGTGTGAGCTGCCAGCATTATTCCTTTGCCGTCAACGCGTTTGTCGACGTGATCCGCGAGTTCGATGCCGCGCGTTACGACTTCACCCTGCGCGAGGAGCAGACTCACGAGATTATCGAGGATGTCGCGCATATGAAAAGCGAACTGGGCATCCTGTACTTATCCGAGCATAACCGCGAGGTCATCGAGCGCATGCTGGTGGCCAACGAGCTCGTGTTCGAAGGGCTCTTCTGCGCCACGCCGCATGTCTTCGTCTGCGCCGACCATCCGCTGGCGGGCCGCTCCAGCGTGACGCTCGAGGATCTGGAAGACTACCCGTTCCTGTCCTACGAGCAGGGCAGCTACAACTCGTTTTACTATTCCGAGGAGCTGACCTCGACGTTCGAGCGTCGCAAAAATATCCGCGTGCGCGACCGTGCGACGTTGTTCAATTTGGCCATGGGCCTCAACGGCTACACGGTATGCTCGGGCGTGATCAGCCACGAGCTCAACGGCCCCGGCATTATCTCGATTCCGCTCGACGTGGACGAGTACATGGAGATTGGCATCATCACGCGCAAGAACACGACGCTCACGCGCTACGGTCGGGCCTATATCGACGCGATTCGTCAGCATATCTAGGCTGCTGTGCTCCGCACGGTTCAAGTCTCTTTATGACAGTCCAGACTGATATAGGAAGCATCTATATCAAACTGTTATAAACGTATATTTTACGATGACCATATGAGCGCTCATACTCTGTCCCAGTAAAGCAACCAATGCAAAGGGAGATATCTATGAGCACTTCGATTCAACCGAACGCGCCGTTTCGCGCCGATATCGTCGGCAGTTTTCTTCGTCCGCAGGCTGTAAAGGATGCCCGTGCCGCCTATGTCGCGGGTAAACTCGACGCTTCCGGCCTTAAGGCCGTCGAGGACGAGGCCATCCGCGACTTAGTGGCCAAGCAGAAGGCTGCCGGCCTGCAGGTGATTACCGATGGCGAGTTCCGCCGCAGCTACTGGCACCTCGATTTTATGTGGGGCCTCAATGGCATTGAGCGCCGCGCCTCGCGCACGGGCTACATGTTTCACGATGAGGAGACTACCGCCGACACCGCCGTGGTAACCGGTCCCATTAGCGGCGAGAACCATCCGTTCGTCGAGCACTTCAAATTTGTCAAGTCGCTCGAGGGTGAGGGCCAGATCGCGCGCCAGACCATTCCGGCGCCGATCCAGACGTTCTCCGAAGTCACACTCGACCGCTGTGATGGCCAGCAGGAGAGCCTGCGTGCCGTCTATAAGACCGACGAAGAGCTCGCCGATGCCATTGCCGCAGCATACCGCACCGTGATTGCCGACCTGTATGCCGCGGGCTGCCGCAACATCCAATTTGATGACTGCACCTGGGGCATCTATTGCGATACCGACTTTGTGTCCAAGACCGGCATGAGTCCGGTTGACCTGCAAAAGGTGAGCGAGCTGGGCGTGGCGCTCAACAATGCTGCCATCGCGGGCAAGCCCGACGATCTGGTTATCAACACGCACGTGTGCCGCGGCAACTACCACTCCACGTATGCCTTCGAGGGTGGTTACGATCCCATTGCACCGTACCTTTTTGCGCACGAGGATGTCGACGCGTTCTACCTTGAGTTCGATACGCCGCGCGCCGGTGGCTTTGAGCCGCTCAAGTATGTTGCTCCCGGCAAGAAGGTCGTGCTGGGCCTGGTGACCACCAAGGCCGCTGAGCTCGAGGACGAGGATGCCATCGTCGAACGTATCCACGAGGCCGCAAAGTATGTGCCGCTCGAGAACCTGTACCTGTCGCCCCAGTGCGGCTTTGCCAGCTGTGAGATTGGCAACAAACTGACCGAGGACGAACAGTGGGCAAAGATCGCGCTGGTCAAGCGCATTTCCGAGCGCGTTTGGAAGTAACGCTACCGTTTGCAGGTGACGGCGCGTGCGAGACATGGCGTATCACGTACAATGGTTCGGATCGTATCGTTCGGGCAGGTTATCCGATATGCCTGATCGCCCTTCCATCATGAAAGGACTTCCATGTCCCAATCCTCGACGCCCGCCGTCACCGATGCCATCTACGATGCATCGTCGCTCGGCCGCCCGCGCATGTTCGTGTTGGGTTTGCAACACATGTTTGCGATGTTCGGAGCCACGGTGCTCGTGCCCGTGCTCACCGGCCTTTCCGTTTCGGCGACGCTTCTGTTCGCCGGCATCGGCACGCTGCTGTTCCACTTCCTGTCGCGCGGTAAGGTGCCGGCATTTTTGGGCTCATCGTTTGCCTTTATTGCCGGTTATGCCGCCATCGCGCCCAACGGCGAGACCGAGCTTTTGCCCTACGCCTGCCTGGGCGTAGCTTGTGCCGGCCTGCTCTATCCGGTGCTGGCGGCCCTGTTCCGTGCCTTTGGCGCCAAGCGCGTTATGCGTTTCTTCCCGCCGGTGGTGACCGGCCCCATCGTCATTTCCATCGGCCTGATCCTGGCGAGCTCTGCCATTGCCAACTGCCAGACCAACTGGCTTGTCGCCGTTATCGCTGTGGCCGTGATCGTCATCTGCAACATCTGGGGCCGCGGCATGGTCAAGATCGTGCCGATTCTGCTGGGCGTTGTGGTGAGCTATGCCGTCGCGGCGGTGCTGGGCGAGGTTGATTTTTCGGGGGTTGCCGCCGCGCCGTGGGTCGGTCTACCTGTCGTGTGGGACAACACCGTGTTCGCGCTCTTTGGACCGCAGTTCGATAGCGGTCTTGCCACGACGGCCATCATCACCATCATGCCGTTGGCCTTTGCGACCATGATTGAGCACATTGGCGATATCTCTGCTATTGGTTCGACTTGCGAGCGCAACTACATTGCCGATCCCGGCCTGCACCGCACGCTGCTCGGTGATGGCCTCGCCACGATTTTGGCTTCGCTCTTTGGCGCTCCGGCCAACACCACCTATGGCGAGAACACCGGCGTGCTTGCCCTGACGCGTGTGTTCGACCCGCGTGTGATTCGCATTGCCGCCTGCTGCGCCATTGTGCTTTCGTTCTGCCCCAAGTTTGCTGCGGTGATTGCCGCCATGCCGGCGTGCGTTATCGGCGGTGTGTCGCTCGTGCTCTACGGCATGATCAGCGCCGTGGGCGTTCGCAACCTTATCGAGAACCAGGTTGATTTCCAGAACAACCGCAACGTGCTGGTGGCGGCTCTGGTGCTCGTGCTTTCGCTCGGCATTGCCTACAGTGCCGCCGGTGCCATCGTGTTGGAGCTGGGCGGCGTGACGATTTCGCTTTCGGGCCTTGCCGTGGGCTCGCTGGTGGGCATTGTGCTCAACGCCATCCTGCCCGGCAATGACTTTGAGTTCGATACTTCCGAGCTTGAGGAGACTGCTGAATAGTAGCTGCGTTCAGCCAAATTAAAAATGGCGTCCATGCGTATGTACGCGTGGACGCCATTTTTAATGCGTCAGTATCCAGTGGATGCCGCGCGCCATGCGCAGGTCAGTTTGGGCAAAGTGGTTGCCGGGGTTGAGCTCCAGCGTTGTTGGAATGTCACGCTCGATAAACAGCTCTTCCATCGCACGCGTATCGTCGAGTACGTGCCGCATCATGCGGTTGGGCGTCTTTGTTTCCTTTTTACCGAGCGACAGATAGGCGGCGTCGGGCGTAGCTGTCATCGTGCGCTCGCGCGCGTAGTCGATAAAGCCGGGGAACCACAGCGACCCCGACGCACTCGCCGCGCGCTCAAAGACATCTGTTTGCCAAAGTGCCCACAGTGCAAAAAGACCCGCCAACGAGTAGCCGGCAATGCCGCGCCAGGTGGGCGGGCAGGGAAGTGATGATTCGGCCTCTGGGATTATCTGATTCAGCAGTTCATCGAGAAACTCAGACGCCTGTCCGCCAAAGGGCTCGGCATCTCGTATAGTTCCGTCGCATTCCCAGGGGCTCAGCTCGCGATTCCAATCGAGCCCTCCAATGGCGACAAGGGCGAATGGCGGGCAGTCGAGCTCTCGGCAGCGCTCGTAGACTTCACTACCGTCGCCCATAACCACGGGGAGGTAGATGACGGGCGTACCTTCCGCACACTCTGAATAAACGGTTATCTGCTTCTGATGCGCTTCCAAGGCAGGCTTCTCTCGGTGTTGTGATATTGACAGCCTCAATTGTCGCACGCTGGCACGGGGCAGACGCTAAAAGAAAGGCGCGGAGCCGCTCGATGCGACTCCGCGCCTTGTTGTTTTGCTTTAACAGACTATGCCGTTACGCCACGAAGAAGTAGACGAGGAAGGCAAGGGCTGCGATCCACATGAGCGGCTTGATCTTGGAGGCCTCGCCCTTAAAGAGCGCGACGATCACGTAGGCGATAAAGCCCAGGCCAATGCCGGCAGAGATGGAGTAGGTGAAGGGCACGCCGGCGACAATCATGAACGCCGGGAAACCCTGCGACACGTCGGACCAGTCGATCTCGGAGGCTTCGCTCATCATGAGGTAGCCGACGTAGACCAGAGCACCGCAGGTGGCGGCGCTGGAAACGATGGTGACGATGGGGGAGAAGAACGCGGCGAGAATGAACAGCACACCGGTGGTGACGGAGGTGAGGCCCGTGCGGCCACCGTCGGCAGCGCCAGAGGTGGACTCGACGAAGGTGGTGATGGAGGAGACGCCCATGAAACCGCCCACAGCGGCGGCGGCGGAGTCGACGATCAGAATCTCCTTGATATTCTCGACGTTGCCGTCGTCGGTGAGGAACTCGCCCTGCTTGGCCACGGCCATCGCGGTGCCCATGGTGTCGAAGAAGTCACTCATGAGCAGCGAGAACGAGATGACGAGGAGCGCGGGGTCGGTAAGGACCTTGACGATGGCAGGCACGCCGCCGGCGTCGGCGATGGGGCCACCGATGCTCGAGAAGTCGAGCGGGGCGATGATACCGGTCGGAGCCTGGGTCACACCTAGGGGGATACCGGCGATAACGGCGACGATGATGCCGATGAGCAGCGAGCCCGGCACGTTGCGGGAAGCAAGGGCAACCGTCACGACGATGGAGATGATGCCGACGATGAAGGTGGGGGAGGTGATGTCGCCCAGACCGACGAGTGTACCGGCGCCAGCGGTGATAATGCCGGCATCGCACAGGCCGATCATGGCGATGAACAGGCCCAGACCCACCGAGATGGCGTGACGCAGGACAACCGGGATGGCGTCCATGATGGCCTCGCGCAGGCCACAAAGCACGAGCAGCAAGATGACAACGCCCTCAAGGAAGATGACGCTCATGGCCACGTGCCAGTCACCGCCGCAGACGGTGGTGGTGATTCCGGCGATCATCGCGTTGACGCCTAAGCCCGACGCGCAGGCGAGCGGGCGGTTGGCGAAGATGCCCATGCAGATGGTCATGATGCCGGCGCCCAGGCAGGTGGCGCAGGCGAGCGCTCCCGCATCGATGCCGGCGCCCGAGAGCACCGCAGGGTTGACGGCGATGATGTAGGCCATCGCCAGGAATGTTGTCAGTCCAGCGCGAAGTTCGGTCCCGATTGTGGACTTGCGCTCACTGACGTGAAAATGTTCGTCCATGCATACCCTTTCCTTGTTCGGCCCCGAGTTTAGGCCGATTGACACGAACTCAACTACTATATCGCCTTTGAAAGGTTGATGTTCCTCGCATGTTGATGTTCGGCGCTTTGTAGCAGACGGACGGTATTTTTCGCATGAAAATGTGTGGGTACCATATACTTAAGCAGTTACAACGACCCCTATGGAGGAACGTATGATTAAAGAGCTCTGCCACGACGAGGCTATTCTGTCCCAGCGTTGCGAGGTCGCGACCGTCGAGGACGAGTCGGTGGCACAGGACCTGATCGATACCATCAAGTCGCTCGACGATGCCGGCTGCCTTGCCGCCAACCAGATCGGCGTCACCAAGAAGGTCTGCGTCTATCTGGACGACGCCGGCGAGCCCCATGTGCTGTACAACCCCCGTCTGGTGTTTGGCCTGGGTGCCAGCAAGATGGAGGAGAGCTGCCTGACGCACGAGGAGGTCACCAAGTCCACGCGCTATATCAAGTGCAAGGTTGCCTTTGACCAGATTGTCGACGGCAAGATGAAGGAGTGCCGCCGCGACTACGCGGGCTTTGAGGCACAAATGATCCAGCATATGATCGATCACTGTCTTGGAAAGTTGGTCTAAGGGGACCAAAGCACCGCACTTCGTCTCTTTTGGCCCGGGCATGACATTGTTGTCATGTCCGGGCTTTTGTGTTTAGCGCCTTTTTGTTTGGAGACAATGAAATTAGCAAGAACGTAAAGCTAGGAGGCGCTATGTGTACGAGTATTCGATTTACCGATAATTCTGGCCACATGTATCTGGGCCGCAACCTCGACTGGAGCTTTGACTACGGCCAACAGGTTCGCGTGATGCCGCGTGGGTTTCACATTCCGTATTCGTTTATCGACGACGCGACAGCGGCACACGCGGTGATCGGTATGTGCATCGATTACAAGAACTACCCTATGTTCTTCGATTGCGGCAACGATGCGGGCCTCGCCGTGGCGGGTCTCAATTTCCCTGGTTATGCCGAGTATGCCGATGACCCTGTCGACGGTAAGACCAATATCGCGGCCTATGAGTTTCCCCTGTGGGTGGCAGCGACGTTCTCGACGGTCGACGAGGTCGAGGCTGCGCTGCGCGATACGGTGATTGTTGCCAAATCTGCAGGAGAGGGGCTGGGCGTGTCGCTGCTCCATTGGATTATCGGCGACAGCCAGCGTAGTATCGTGGTCGAGATGATGGCTGACGGCCTGCATGTATACGACGATCCGGTCGACACCCTTGCCAATCAGCCGACCTTCCCGTGGCACATGGAAAACCTCCGCACCTATATCACCGCTACAAGCGATTTTCCGCAGACGGCGACATGGCGTGGCGCCGAGCTCAAGCCCTATGGCGCGGGTGCCGGCATGCGCGGTATTCCGGGTGACTGCTATTCGCCGAGCCGTTTTGTAAAGGCGGCGTACCTCAATGCCAATTACCTGCAAAAAGAGAGCGAGATCGAAAACGTCGTCCGCATGTTCCGTTCACTCGAGGGCGTGGTGATGATCGAGGGAGCGTCCAGGATGGGCGATGGCAAGTTCGAGAAGACTATCTACACCGGATGCTTTAGCGCGCGCACGGGCAATTATTACTACGCGATGTATGATGATCCGTCGATTCGCTACGTGAGCCTGATGGATGCCGAGGGTGCGAGCCCCGATAAACTTGTGGTTCCCGAGCCGCGTCGTTCGTAGCCGTTAGCTTTGCTGCGATGCAAAGCGGCCCTGTGTCTCTCGTGAGGTGCAGGGCCGCTGTCGTTGATTTGTGACGTCGCTAGAAGTTGGCGTCGTTGAGTTGTTCACTCTCGAGGCCGTCGAGCTGTTGCTGTTCGGGCGTATCGGCGACGCTCTCGAGCAACTCGGTGGGATCGACGTTCATGTCCTTACCGGCTTCGTTGCCGTTGACCAGGTCGTCCGAGAAGATGTCGACTTCCATTTCCTCGGCCTCTTCGATCAGGATCTCGAGCGGCACCTGGGTGCGTACGAGCTTGACTGCCGGACGCATGCGGGCAAAGAGCGGTACGTACTCAATGATGATGGCCGAGTTCTCAAGACCATACCAACGTGCCGGGCTTCCGCAGGCGCGGCGGACGGCGTACTTGATGGCCATCACACGGTGGTCGTTGCGGTTGATGTCCGTTTCGGGGGCAAGCATCTTGCGCAGCATGCAAAAACGGAAGTCGCCCACGTTGCCGCGTGTCTCGTAGATAGAGTAGGTGTGATGCTGCGGCGGCAACTCACCCGATGCCATCAGGTCGCCGACGATCTGGCGCAGGTAGGCGTTGATGCGCTGGTTGACCTTAAAGCCCAGGTCCAAGCGCACGCGGAACAGGAAGTCTGTGCCAAAGGTCTCAACGGAATACTCATGCGTATAGGGCTCGTCGGTAACGTGCACGTTGATGAACCAATATGCCTTGGCGCGCTTGGGGTGCTTGTCCAGGATGGAATAAAGCACGTCGCGGTCGAGCGTGAGCGGGTCGGGGCTGTTGGTGAGAAATACCAGATTGTCGGCGAGCACGGGATAGGTCTCGTCGTTGCGCAGGCGGTTGAGCTGATCGATGTACTTGGAGACGGGCAGCAGGATCGTTTGCGTGCGCTCGATGGCGGTGCCGCGGCGCCACACATACATAAGGCCGAACAGCAACGCGGCCAGGAAGATCATGACGTAGCCGCCGTCAAAGAACATAGTGAGGCACGAGGCGAAGAAGCACAGCTCAATGGCACCAAAGAGCAGGGCGAAGACGCAGGCACCCAGCTTGTGCTTGAGGATGCCGGCGATATAGCTCGTCAGCAGTGTGGTGGTCATGAGCATGGTCACGGTGATGGCGAGGCCATAGGCGCTTTCCATGCGCTCAGAGTTTTGGAATAGCAGCACGATGAAGATGCAGCCGACCCACATGATGTTGTTGACGAGCGGAATATAGAGCTGGCCCTTGGTGTCGCTGGGGTAGTGGATGCGCAGATGCGGCATAAGGTTGAGACGCGTGGCCTCGGATACCAGCGAGAACGAGCCGGTGATGAGCGCCTGCGAGGCGATGATGGCCGCCACAGCCGAAAGCACGATGGCAAAGGGGCGCAGGGGCTCGGGAAGCATCATATAGAACGGGTTGACGATATCCATCGCGAGCATCTGGGGGTTGGAGTTGTTGGCGAGCAGCCAAGCGCCCTGGCCCAGATAGTTAAGGATGAGGACCGCCTTAACAAACGGCCAGGATGCGTAGATGTTGGCCTTGCCCACGTGGCCCATGTCTGAATAGAGCGCCTCGGCGCCGGTCGTCGACAGGAAGACGAAGCCGAGCACCATGATGCCCGAGTGGTTGATGGGCGAGAACAGGAACATAATGCCGCGAATGGGGTTGAGCGCGCGCAAGATGGACAGGTTGCCGAGCATATTGAACAGGCCGGCGCCTGCCAGGAACAGGAACCACAGCGTCATGAGCGGGCCGAAGAGCTTGCCGATTGACGAGGTACCGGCGCGCTGCATGGCAAACAGACCGCAGATAATGATGATGGTGATGATGATCACATTGGTCTGACCGTCACCCAATAGTGCGTGGCCCCACTCGATGGTACGCAGGCCCTCAATGGCTGTGGTGACCGTGACCGCGGGGGTGAGGATGCCGTCGGCGAGCAGCGCCGCGCCGCCGATCATGGCGGGGAGAATCAGCCATGGTGCCACCTTGCGCACGAGACTGAACAGGGCGAAGATGCCGCCTTCGTTGTGGTTGTCGGCCTTCATGGCGATTACCACGTACTTGACCGTGGTCACGAGCGTCATGGTCCAGATGACGAGCGAAAGCGCGCCCAGGATCATGTCCTCGCTGACGGTACCGATGCCGCCGTTGTTGGCGACGATTGATTTCATGGTGTACATGGGGCTCGTGCCGATGTCGCCATAGACGACGCCGAGCGTTACGAGCAGCATGCCAGCGGAGAGGGGGATGGCTCCGTGCCCGCCTTGCCCGCGCTGGTCTTGGAGGTTTGCCTCCAGTTTGTTGTGTGCCACGAGGACTCCCTTAGACATCCGGTTATCTGTCTAGGACAAAAAACTTTATGCCGTCTTTATACATACAAGAGCAGTTTGGCACATCGGGTTATTTTAGACAATAATCCTCAGCTGGGGATTATTTATCTATGCAGGTAGCATTTCAAAGCAGGGCTTTTAAGCACGTGCTGACTGGGCGATGCCAGCCTTGGCGTTTGCGCGTTTGCCGGCGAGTTCGCAAAAAATCGCGCCGCCGATGATAAGCGCGGCGCCCATCAGGCGGACCGGTGTTATGGCTTCACCCAAAAGGGCGGCCGAGAACACGACCGCCGAAAGCGGCTCGAGGTAGCCGACGACAGCGACGGTCTGGACGGGCAGCTTGGCGACGGCGCTAAAGTAGAGCAGGCAACCGATGCCGGTGTTGACGACGCCGAGCATAGCGACGGCGCGCCAATCAATACTGGCGGCGATACCGGCGGACAGGAATGAGGGAGCGCCCTGCGTGATGAGCGTGAGGACCAGTGCGGTCACAAAGGCGGCGCACACCTGGAGCGTGGAGTTCTCGAGGCCCTCGATGTGCGGCGCACCCTTGCTAGCGATGACCATCAATGCATAGCAGAAGGCCGAGGCGATTCCACAGACGATGCCCGCAATGGGCATATTGCCGCCTAGACCTTGTGCTGCAATGAGAAAAGCACCGCAGGCGACGGCGACAAAGCCGGCGATTTTGCCGCCGGTCAGCTTTTCGCCAAAGATGAGCGGGGAGAGCGCCATGACAATGATGGGGCCGCAGTAGTACAGCAGCGAGGATACGCCGACGCCGATCGTCTGGTAGGCGCGGAACAGAAAAATCCAGCTGGCGCCCAGCGCAGCTCCCGAGAGGAGGAGGGCCGCGGCTTCGCGGGGACGAGATGGCGCCTGCAACTTATGGTGTTGGGTAGTGGCGAGGATGGTTACAAGCGAGAGGGCTCCCAGAAAAGTGCGTAGCAGCACGATATCGGAGCTCGGCAGCGCGATGGCAGCGGCGATGATGCCGTTGGAGCCAAACAATAGCAATGCTGCTAAGTACGTAAACAGTCCGTTGTTCATGCGCTTCCATCCCCTCTATATCCGAGCATGTTCACTATGGGTGAACTGGCTTTAGAAGAAAAGCGAATATAATGCATGGAAAACATGACAAAAACTCATACAAGGGTGGGGACGTGCCGTGGAGACCAATATCCAAAAGATGCAAGTGCTGCTCGAGACGGTGCGTGCCGGCAGCTTTACGCGTGCTGCAGAGCGGCTGAGCTATTCGCAGTCGGGCGTGAGCCGCATGGTGGGCGACCTTGAGGCAGACTGGGGTTTTAAGGTGCTTGATCGCAGCCGCGAGGGCGTGGTGCTTTCTGCCGACGGGCGGCAGGTCATGCCGGCAGTCGAGGCGTTATGCGAAGAGTTTGGCCGCTTGCAGCGACGCGTGGACGAGATGCGAGGGCTCATGCGCGGCAAGATCTGTATCGGTACGTTTTCGAGTGTGGCGACTCATGTACTGCCGCCGGTGATCGCGCGCTTTCGCGCCGATCATCCGGACGTCGATTATGAGTTGCTGATGGGCGATTACTCAGAGATTGAACAATGGGTGGCGGAAGGTCGCTGCGACCTGGGCTTTATTCCGCGCGAGCCACGCGGCGCCGGCATGGCGTCGCGACCGTTGGTGCAAGACGAGCTGATGGCCGTGGTGCCAGCGGACTCCTCGCTTGCCACCGCGGAGGTCGTTTCCCTTGCCGATTTGGCCAACGAGCAGTTTATCCTGCTGGAACGCGGTAGCGACGACGAGATTACGCCGCTGTTTCGCCGCGCGGGCCTGGCGGTGCGCTCTAAGCTGTCGACTTGGGATGACTATGCGATTATGGCTATGGTCGAGGACGGCCTGGGCGTTAGCATTCTTCCCGCGCTCATCTTGCGTCGCTGTCAGTTCGATGTTGCCGTGCGTCCGCTCGAGGGACATCCTCATCGGAAGATCAATGCGATATATCGAACGGCCGATGTTTCGCTTGCCGCCGCCCGTTTCCTCGAATACCTCTAAACGTGTGCGCGTCATTGCCCACTTTGGGCAAATCTCAGAGTCCGGTGCATTTTCTTATGAAATTGAACTTTCGAATGAGGTGCCGCGTTATACTGCTGCCTAAATTGAACCTTGGTTCAATTCGTATTCTATAAATTGAACTTTGCCAGCAAGGAGGTTCTAGTGGCCCAAGAGACGTTTAGCGATCGCCTGCGACAGACTATGTCCGATCGCGACGTTCGCCAGTCGGACGTGATCCGCGCATCGGAGATGCTCGGCAAAAAACTCGGCAAGAGTCAGATGAGCCAATATGTGAGCGGCAAGACGACCCCGCGGCGCGATGTGGCTGAGCTGCTCGCCCGTATTTTGGAGGTCGATGTTGCCTGGCTGCTTGCCGGCGACGCCGATCAAGGCGAGGCATCATCACCCCGCAACGATTCCAAGCCCGAACCCCATCCCTCAGCTCAAATTGCAAGGAGCACCACCATGCGTACTTTTTCTAAGTCCACCAAGCTCGATAACGTCCTGTATGACGTGCGCGGTCCCGTCGTCGACGAGGCCGCCCGTATGGAGGACGAGGGCGAGCGCATCCTCAAGCTCAATATCGGTAACCCGGCGCCCTTCGGTTTCCGCACGCCCGATGAGGTCATCAAGGACATGCGCCAGCAGCTGCCCGACTGCGAAGGCTATTCCAACTCGCGTGGCCTGTTCTCCGCGCGCAAGGCGATTATGCAGTATTCGCAGATCAAGGGCCTGCCCAACGTTCAGATGGAGCATATCTACACGGGCAACGGCGTGTCCGAGCTCATTCAGCTTTCGATGAACGCGCTGCTCGACAATGGCGACGAGATTCTGATCCCCAGCCCCGACTATCCGCTCTGGACGGCGTGCGCAACCCTTGCCGGCGGTCATCCCGTACACTATCTGTGCGATGAGCAGGCGGATTGGTATCCCGACCTGGAGGATATGGAGTCCAAGATCACGAGCGCGACCAAGGCCCTCGTCATCATCAACCCCAACAACCCCACGGGTTCCGTCTATCCGCGCGAGGTGCTCGAGGGCATCGTCGAGGTTGCACGCAGGCATCAGCTGATGATCTTTGCCGATGAGATCTACGACCGCCTGTGCATGGACGGCTACGAGCACGTCTCGATTGCCTCGCTCGCCCCCGACCTGCCCTGCGTCACCTTTAGTGGCCTTTCCAAGTCGCACATGATTGCGGGCTATCGTATTGGCTGGATGGTGCTTTCGGGCAACCAGCGCTGCATGAGCGACTTCATCATGGGTATCAACATGCTCTCCAACATGCGCCTGTGCTCCAACGTGCCGGCTCAGTCGATCGTTCAGACGGCACTCGGTGGTCATCAGTCCGTTAACGACTACATCCGTCCCGGCGGCCGTGTCTACGAGCAGCGCAACTTTGTGTATGAGGCGCTCAACAAGATTGACGGCATCTCGGTGGTTAAGCCGCGCGCGGCGTTCTACATCTTCCCCAAGATGGATGTGAAGAAGTTCAACATCACCGATGACGAGCAGTTCGCCCTCGACCTGCTGCACGAGAAGAAAATCCTGATCACGCGCGGCGGCGGCTTTAACTGGGCCGAGCCCGACCACTTCCGCATCGTGTACCTGCCGCGCATGGAAGTGCTCAAAGAGTCGCTCGAAGACCTCGCCGACTTCTTCGATCATTACCGCCAGGCGTAACGGCAAAGGTAGCCTGTAATGAAACGGTCGGCCCGCAACGGATGCGGGCCGACCGTTTTCTGTCTAAGCCCGTGCTGTTAGCACTTGTCTCGTTGAGCGGGCGAGGTTCGCGTGTGAGCGGTAAGTTCTATTCCAAAATGGAATACAGTGGGCTTAAGCTGGAATTGATGTCCGGGTACCTGCTTTTCTAGAATGTTTTCAACAAGATGAAAGGCGGTTCCAACCAATGATTATCGATGCAAATTCCTACTGGTTCGACGAGCACATCTTTCATGACGAGACGCTCTGCGAACAGTTTTTGGCCGAGGTACCCCGCGCCTATGACACCGAAGGCTATCTGACCATGAATTCCGCCGGCAAACGACAGATCGTGATCGAGATGCCCGCCGGTTCTCCGGGTCTTAACTACATTGAGGGCGACTACACCCTCGAGAAGCGCTTGGCCGATATGGATGAGGCGGGGGTCGACAAGGCGATCCTCAAGCTCCCCGGCTGCCACGAGTGGATGTCGCTCGAGATGTGCCGGCGTTTCAACGACGGTATGGCTGCTGACGCGAAGGCGTCAAATGGCCGTCTGATTCCGCTTGTCGCCGTGCCGCCCTTTGGCACCAAAGCGAATTTGGAGGAGCTCGACCGCAGGCTCGACGATGGTTTTGCGGGCGTGCAGCTCTGCGCTCACTACGGCAAGCGCTATCTCGACGACCAGGTCTTCTCGAGCTTTTTCGAGCACCTGAACGAACGCCATGTCACCGTTTACGTGCACCATGTTCCCGTGCCGGTCGAGAACGAGTCGCTTCTCGCGTACGACAACCTTCGCCGCTCTTATGGCCGCTGCGTCGACCAAACTACGGCGATCGGCCGAGAGATCTTTGGTGATTTCTTTGAGCGCTATCCCAATATCAAGATGGTCCACTCCATGCTCGGCGGCGCATACTTTGCGTTCAAGGAGATGCTGCTGCCTCATGGTCCCAAGCGCCCTGATGCTTCTGGCCGTTTTCAGGTCGATACCGAGACCGTTTCCAGGCACCTCGAGAACAACATCTATTTCGACATGTCCCATGCCCAGCCTTGGGGCAAGACACTCCTCGCCTGCGCGGTTGACGTGCTGGGTGCAGACCATATTGTTTTTGGCACGAGCTATCCCGTCAAACGCGAGTGGCTCACCGAGGGTGTCGCCTGCGTTCGCGCTGCAAATCTGAGCGATACAGACAGCGACCTTGTGCTTGGCGGTACGGCGCAGCAACTGTACGGTGTCGAGTGAGCGGCAATCAGAGGGGAGTATCTGCCATGGGCGAAGGAGAGATGAGGGCTGGGGCCGCTCGTGTGGCCATCGATCTTGGGAACGTGTTGCCGTTCGACGGTTTCGACGAACTCCGTCATGAGGTCTTCGCCCGTGCCCTTATCATCGAGGGGACGGGGCGACGCGCCTGCGTCCTTTCGCTTGAGGTCACCTCGATCGCTCCGGCTCTACTCGCCGATCTGCGTGAGGTTGTTGAGGATGCCGCCAATTGCAGCGGTGCTTATTCTTGGGTGGTTCCTACCCACACGTTTTCCATGCCTCACGTCCGCACTTCCGGGCATCTTGCCGACGATGCTACCCGCAATTGCAACGAGCGCTATCGCGCAGCGCTCGTCGCTGCCGCCCGCACGGCTGTCGAGCGCGCTGTTGCGGGCATTCACTCTGCCACGCTCGCCACTGTGGAGGGCGAATGCCCCGTGAACGTTAATCGCGACATTGAGACGCCTGCCGGCTGGTGGTTGGGCTCGAATCCCAGGGGGTTTGCCGACCACACGATGCCCGTACTCGCCATAAGGGATGCCGGGGGCGAGTATGTTGCCGTGCTCGCGACGGCGGACGTTCAGTCCTCCGTGCTCGACGGGTCGCGCGACTCCGAGGGGAGGCGCATGGCGAGCGGAGACCTCTTTGGTTTTGCCGCCATGTCACTCGAGCGCGAGCTGGGCGGCGTTGCCCTGTTGCTGCCAGGCGCCGCGGGCGACCAAGGTCCGGCGGAGCGCGCCATGAACGTCATGTTCGATGCGGCCGGCGTTAAGCAGACGGTCGATGCCCATGAGGACGGATACCGCATGCTGCACCAGCAGGGGCAGGCCTTGGGCAATGCTTTGATCGAAGCCGCTCGCATGGCGCGTGAGGATGACGCTACCGGCATTGATGCCCGCACGGTCGACGTTCTCCTGCCCGCTCAGACACGCGCCGATTTTCACTCTTTGGCTCCGCACCGAACGTATGAGTTTCATGCCGCTGGCGAGCAGCGCACGAGGGTCTATCTGCTCCGGCTGGGAAACGTCGAGCTTGTCGGCGTACAACCCGAGGTCTCGAGTGCATTCGGCGCCACTGTGCGCGCCGCCCGGTCCGGCTCTGTGCTCTTTGCCACGCTCGTCAACGGCGGACAGAAGTACCTACCGGCTCCCGACGCGTACGAAAAAATCACCTATGAGGCTATGAACTCCGGTTTTGCCGCCGGATCCCATGAGCGCCTCGTCGAAATCATCATTGCCGCCTTGAATGCGGCGTGACACAGAAGGAGAACGTGCATGAACATTGGACACGCGCGCCGCAAAATTACCCCACAGGGCGACATCTACCTGATTGGCTACCGCAATCTTCCCAACCGTCTTGAACCTGCGACGGGCGTCCATGATGACGTCTTCGCCAACGCCATCCTCTTCCAGCAAGGCGAACGTGAAGTGTTTCTTTTTAATGCCGATGTCCTCGAGTTCGAGGAAAGCATGGCCGAGGAAGTCAAGACAATGCTCGCCGAGCGCTATGGAATCGACCGTGACTGCGTTTTGCTCTCGGCGACGCACGACCATACTTCAATCGTCGCTTACCACCGCAGCTGGTGGACGGGAAAATTCGACGAGAACTACTACCGCTGGTTCCTCGATACCATTTGCCAATGCTTTGAGGAGTGCCGCGCCAACGCACAGCCCGCGATTTGTCGCTTGGGCAAGCAGGTCATCACCGGTTTCTACGACAACCGCATCATCCCAGGTGAACTCGCCGACAATGAGGTCATTGTCGTATCGTTCTTCGATACCGAAGGCAAGCCATTTGCGGGCTTTGTGAACTGGGCGGTGCATTCCGCTTGCGTCGGACCCGACTGCACGGAGCTCACGAGCGAACTCGCCGGTCTTACCGGCAAAAAGCTCGCTCAGAGTCTTGGTTACTATCCGGCCATGGTCGTCGGTGCTGCTGGCGACTGTAGCGACCGCAATTTTCGCCAGGGACGCGGCATTCCCGAGGTCGAGCGCGTTTCGACCGGTCTTGCCGAGGCGATTTCCCAGATCAAGCTCGATCGCGAGGTCGTTCTCGACCGCATCGAGCCTCAGACGTTCTATCACACCGTTGCCCATGACGACTTTTCGCTCACGCTTAAGTGTGCCGTCATCAGTTTGGGCGGCCTGCATCTCTTTGTGTTCCCGAGTGAGCTCGGCAGCGACTTGGGTATTCGCATGAAGCGCGAATGCCCGGTCGAGGGAATAGTTTGTGGTTACACCAACGGCTATTTCGAGTATTTCCTTCCGGCACGCGAGTACGGCCTCTCCTTTGAGACCGAGCGTACTCAGATTCCCCAGGGCGAACCGGAACGTCTGTGTGACAAGTTCTGCCAGACGACGAGACTTCTCGGCGCAGCAGATTCGCGTTTGTAGACCTGATTGCGTGACATGGGCCAATGAGGCTCGCCGCCATGTGATCGGCATCTTCCATCTTCTCTGCCGTTTCGCATCCCGGGCGTACGTGCGTCCGCGGATTTCAAAGGGGGAAGCGGGTTCCTTGCCCTCCCACGTCGACTACGGAGGCATGAAATCGATGCTATACCCCGCTCAGAAAAAGGAGAATTCCATGAAATACCAGAAGCTTTGCGATGAAATCATCACAAAGGTCGGTGGTCGAGACAATGTGTTAGACGTGAGCCACTGCATTACGCGTCTCCGCTTCCACCTCAAGGATGAATCGCTCGCCCAGACCAATGAGCATAAGGCGACGAAGGGCGTCGTTGACGTCATCCAGGCCGGCGGACAGTATCAGGTCGTGATTGGTGCCACTGTCGAGGCCGTCTACAACGACCTTGTTCAGATTGGCGGGTTCGACTCCAAACCCGCACTCGATATCGATGAAGGCGACGACGTCAAAAAGGGCGATCCATTCTCGCGTCTGCTGGCCATCATCTCCGAGATTCTGCAACCGGTTCTTGGCGTGCTTATGGCCGGTGGCTTTATCAAGTCGATGCTCGCGCTCTGCACGGTTGCCGGTTGGCTTGCCAAGGACAGCAATACGTATGTGACGCTCTCGGCAATCGGAGATTCGGTCTTCTATTACTTTCCGCTAATCATTGGCTGGACGTCGGCCAAGAAGTTCGGACTTAAGCCCGTTATGGGAATGGCGCTCGGCGGTATCCTCGTCTACCCGACGCTCGTTGCCCTTATGGGCGGAGATCCGCTCTACACGCTCGGCACCGGCACGGTCTTCGAGTCCAATGTCTACGGTGATATTTTTGGCATCCCGCTGATCATGCAGAATTACTCATCGACGATTCTGCCTGCGATCTTTATCGTCTGGATTGCCTCCAAGGTGCACAAGGCCCTTTCTAACGCGCTGCCCGCGCTTGTGAGCTCGTTCTTCTCCAACATCCTAACGCTCCTCATTTGCGGCATCCTTGGCCTGCTTGTGGTCGGTCCGGTCATGACGGTCCTCTCCAACATCGTTGCCCAGATCATTCTGATGCTCATCAACTTCCAACCCGCCATCGCCGGCTTCGTCATCGGCACGTTCTGGAGCCTGCTCGTCATGTTCGGCCTGCACTGGGGCATCATCCCGCTGTGGTTCCTCGATGTCGCAACCTACGGCTATGACCTCATTAACCCGCTCGTGTATGCAGGCGGTTGTGCCATCGCCGGCGCTGTGCTTGGCATGATCATCCGAACCAAGGACTCCGAGGAAAATGCTGCCGTCAACATTCCCGCCCTTGTCTCTTCGATTTTCGGTGTCAACGAGCCTGCGCTTTACGCCATCTTGCTGCCGCGTAAGCGCCTTATGTGGGCAACCTTTATTTCCGCTGGTGTAGGCGGCGCCATTGCCGGCCTCATGGGTGCCAAGCTCTATGCCTTCGGCGCCTCCGGCCCGCTCGGTTTCCCGAGCTTTATTAACCCTGCCGGCATCGACACGGGCTTTATCGGCCTTGTCATCTCCGGTGTGGTCGCTTTCGTTCTGGCTCTTGTCGCCGCTATGGTGATCGGTACCAAGAAGGACGAGGGCGGTAAGGCACTCAACATCTCGGTGGACTAGTCTTTCTGCGCACTTTAACTAAATATGCCTCGGACGGCGACGTGCCGCCCGAGGCATATTTGTGTTTTGTGCCGGTGTCAGCGTGTTTGCGGACACAAGTCTGCGGTTGTGGAACAGCGGGGATTATGACGGTCGTGCCGCGATGGAAGACGCACGGTCGCCCTGCAGGAGCTGACGGTAGGGGAGGAAGCCGATGAACGAGACGACCGCCTGCGAGTGCGCGGCGTTCCGCTTGAGGTAGAGCCTGACCTCGGAGGTCGTCGCGGGCTCGAGCGGCACCAGGGCTACCTTTCCGCTGGCGAGCGATTCCGCCGGCTTGCGCATGAGGAATGAGACGCCGGCACCGCGCGCGACAAGGGAGATGATGTTCTCGGCTCGTTTGCCGGTGAACGTAACACGTGGGCCAAATCCAGCTTCGCGACAAAGGGAAAGGACGAGCTCGCTTACGAACGAGCCTTGGGGAAGCATGAGGAAATTCTCGTCGATAAGGTCGTCTATCTCGACGGTGTCACGTTCGGCGAGCGGATGGTCGAGTGGAAGGACGGCCACGAGCCGGTCGGTCGTAAAGGGAATCTTTTTGAACTCCGGCTCGATGGCGCCGCCGTCACGGATGAAGGCCAGGTCAATGTCCTCGTGCAGGAGCATGCGCTTGAGTGTGTCGCCCTCGCCCTCGATGAGCTCAACAGAATATGAGGGGTTCGCCTGCTGAAAATCGATGACGGCGTCCGTGATCCCATAAGGGGCCATAATGGGGATAGAACCTACGGTGAGGTGCTCGAGCGGCTCACCTGCGCCTATTTGAATGGCGGCAAGATAGCGGTGCTGAAGCGTCGCAATTTTTTGTGCATAGGGGAGGAGCGCTTCACCTTGCGCGGTGAGTGTTACGTGGCGCTGGCTTCGATCGATGAGCTTGCAGCCGAGTTCGTGCTCCATTGCCATGATGTGCTTGGAGAGGGTTGATTGCGACATGAAAAGCAGTTCCGCCGCATCAAGAAACGTGCGTGACTGCGCTAAGATGGCGAATTCGCCAAAGCGGCTGATATCCATAGGGAGGCCTCCGGTACCCTCATTTTGGCAGGTGGCCTAAACCACGACGCCATTGCAGTGGTCGATTTCGTGCTGGATGATCTCGGCGGTGTAGCCCGAGAAGTTTTTGATGCGGTGAACGAAGTTCTCGTCCAAATACTCAACCTTAATGCGGCGATAGCGGGTACAGGGACGCTCGCCGGTCAGCGAGAGGCATCCTTCGCTCGTCTGATAGGCATTGACCTGCTCAAGAATTTGAGGGTTGTACATCAGGAGTGTCCTGTTGCCGTCCTTTACGCAGATGATGCGTTTGCGCACGCCGATCATGTTGGCGGCGAGGCCCACGCACTCGCGCTCATGCTCGTGGAGTGTATCCAGGAGATCCTGCCCGGTTGCGGCATCGTCGGGTCCCGCGTCTTCGGAAGGCAGACGCAAAAAGAACTCGGATTTCATGATGGGCTTAATCATGGCGGGCTCCTCATGTCTTATGCTTTCGTGGACTTTTAATAATAGCGCGGAAGGAAAGCTGTGCGTCCGCGTTACAATCTTTCGATGTTGGACCATGTTGCCAGATTCGTCGTGTACGGCGTCTGGCGTAAGTCTAGGGCTCATTTTTCGCCCTGGACCGTTCCTCTGGGGCGATGCGACTGTCGTTCCAAGAGGAAGGAAATGCATGGGGAGCAAATCTCAGCAACAAGTTCAAGTAACGCCATCGGCCTCTGCGGCGATTCTCGTCGTAATGTATATTGCAGCCTTTGTTGCCGCGTTTAACGAGAACATCATTAACGTGGCGTTGCACGACATTATGGCAGCCTTTTCGGTGAGTGCCACCACGGCACAGTGGCTCGTCTCGGGCTACATGATCGTGACGTCGATCTTTACGGCCATCATGGCCTTCCTGTCCGGCCGTTTCTCGACGCGCAAGCTGTTGTTTTTCGCATGCGGATGTATGGTCGCCGGCGAAGTCCTGTGTCTGATCGCTCCGTCGTTTAGCGTTTTGCTGCCAAGCCGTATTTTGCAGGCTGCGGGATCGGGCATCTTGTTTCCGCTCATGATGAACGTGGTGCTGTCTTGCGCCCCGCGCGAGAAGCTTGGTCTGTATCTGAGTCTGGGCGGCGCCTGCATTACGCTAGGGCCGGCGTTTGGACCCGTGATCAGCGGTCTTATGTGCACGTTGTTTGGCTGGAGGGCGGTATTCGTAGTGCCGCTGGTGGGCGGCGTTGTGGTCGCTGCGGCGGGCGTAAAGCTTGTTCAGAATGTCGGAGAGCGCTCGAACACCACGCTTGACATTCTGTCGGTTGTTTTGCTCGCTGCCGGCATTACGGCGTTTGTGTATTCCGTGGGTGAGTTCTCGACCAATCTGATTGCCGGTGTCGTGGCGCTTTTCGCTGCCGTTGTGCTGCTCGGCCTGTTTGCGGCCCGCCAGCTCAAGCTCGAGCATCCGGTGCTTAACGTGCGTCCCATGGCGAGCGTTCGTTTTTGGCCTGCGTGCTTGCTTGTGGTGGTGTCGATGATGACGACGTTCTCGATGAGCGTTTTGTTGCCGCTCTATTTTGAGGGCGCATACGGCATGACCGCACTTATTGCGGGCCTGCTCATTTTGCCGGCGATTGCCTGCAACGCCGTGACCTCGATTGTGGGCGGACGTGTGATGGACGCCCGTGGCGCATGGCCGCTGCTGCCGGTCGGCTTTGCCCTGATTGCCGTGGGACAGACTGCCATCTCGATGACGGCAAGCATGAACATCGGCGTCGTCGTTGCGCTGACCGTTGTGGTGTATGCCGGAGTCGGTTTGGTGCTGAGCCCCTCGCAAACGGCTGGTTTGGAGACGCTGCCTGCCGCTGAACATCCTCACGGAACGGCATTGCTTAACACGTGGAACATGATTGCCGCATCGTTTGGCCCGTCGCTGTTTATCGGTCTGCTCTCGAGTTCTGCGGCGGCTGCCAGCGTCGCTGGCGCTGCGATCGACGTTGCCCAGGCGATTGGATTTGCAGCTGCCGTGCGTGTGGCGGCTGTAATTGCCGTGGTCGGGTTCGTGGCGTCGCTGGTGTACGCTCATCGCGAGTCGCACATGTCGCATTAATGTGTGCACATAGATTCTGCAGCTAGATTGGATGGCGACACCATAAACTAATGGACGTTTTGCCGAGAGGCATGAATGTTTAAAGCGCAAAGAGTGCGCGACGGGCCCCGCGAATGGGGCGATGATGCCCGAGAGGGCCAAGAAGGAGTCTCATGTCTGAGAACGAAGAGATCATGAACGAGACCGAGAACGAGACCATGGCTGCCGAGGTCGAGGCAGTCGAGACCGTGGAGACCGAAGCTGCCGAGGTTGAGGCTGCTGACGAGGTTTCCGCCGAGGAGGAGGCCGAGGTTGTCAAGGCCGCCGTTGATTACGATGACGAAGAGCTGATGGACAAGATGCAGAAGGCCGCCCGCCTGCTGCGTAGCCGTCGCTTTGCTATTTCCAAGGAGGAGGAGGCCAAGGCCGAGCGCATGGCGAACATCGAGCGCGCCATCAAGCTTCTTGACCTCAAGCCCAAGATGGAGCAGAAGGAAATGTCCGACCTGCTGGGCATGCGCCTCCGTGAGCTCGATGGCCTGATGGCCGAGGCCGAGGCCGCCGATCTGGTCGGCCGCATCGACGACGCCGAGGGCGATATGCGCAAGATCGTCGTCTTCGCTGCCGAGGATGCCGCTGAGGGCCTGGTCGAGCTTGCCAACAAGAAGGAGAAGCTCCTGCCCGAGCTTTCTTACGAGGAGGCCACCGAGCTGATGGCCGCTCTCGATAAGGTTATCGCTCCGCTTGTCGCCATGGGCCTGGACGAGGACCGCGGTCCTCGCGGCGGCCGTGACGACCGTGGCGGTCGCGGTGGCGATCGAGGCGGCCGTGGCGGCTTTGGTGACCGCGGTGGCCGTGGCGGCGACCGTGGCGGTCGCGGTGGCGATCGCGGCGGCCGTGGCGGCTTTGGTGACCGTGGCGGCGACCGTGGCGGTCGCGGCGGCTTTGGCGGCAACCGTGGTGGCTATGGCGATCGCGGTGGCAACCGTGGCGGCTTCGGCGGCAACCGCGGTAACGACCGCGGCGGTCGCGGTGGCGATCGTGGCGGCCGCAACGGCGGCGGCTTCCGCGGCAACCGCTTCTAGTTGGGTTACGCGGTTTTACCAAACCGCGTAACTAGTTGACGCTGCGCGCCCACCAGAGCGACAACTTGTCATTCAAAGAGGACGGCATGACCAGAAGGTCTATGCCGTCCTCTTTTCATGCCAATTTGTTCGCTCTGGTGGGCGCTCGCTGTCGGTACCAAAACATCGGCGTTGTCCTGATCAAAGCCTGCCAAAAAGGGACAGGTTTATTTTGGTGGTCGTTGGGGACGTTCTTGTTTGACTAGTCGTTTAAGAACACCCAACGACTACATAGCATGAGAGTGGATAATCTCCCGGTTTGAGCCTGCATCCAAGCTTAAAGAGGGAGATTATCCACTCTCATTTTGTTTGTTGATTTCGATGCCTACATTTGTAGGAACAGTTCGTGGAGGCGGGTGTCTTCGTCGAGTTCGGGGTGGAAGGTTACGCCGAGCTGGTTGTCTTGGCGGGCGGCGACGATGCGGCCATCGACTTCGGCCAGGGCCTCGGCATCGCCGTGCACCTCAACGATGCGGGGGGCGCGGATAAACGTCAGCGGCACTTCACCGTCGATGCCGGTTACCTGCCCCTTGGTTCGAAAGCTGCCGAGCTGCCTGCCGTAGGCATTGCGCTCGACGAGCACATCCATGGTTGCCAGGCGCGGCGTCCCCTTATCGTCGTGGGCGGCAAGGTCGCGCGCCAGCAGAATCAAGCCGGCGCAGGTGCCCAGGACGGGCATGCCTTCAGCGATACGGGCACGAAGCTCCTCGAGCATGCCGAGCTCGGCAAGCAGCTTTCCTTGAACGGTGGACTCGCCGCCGGGAAGTACCAGACGGTCAAAGTCCTGCTTCAAATCAGCCGCCTGCCTCAGCTCAATACAGTGTGCGCCAAGCCCGGATAGTCTTGCCTCGTGCTCGGCAAAAGCGCCTTGGACCGCCAGCACGGCGACCGTTTGGTCTGCATAATCGCTCATGTGCGATCCTTTCTGCTGGACTAGCGCCCGCGCTCTTCCATGATAATCTCGATCTCGTCGGCGTTGATGCCCACCATGGCCTCGCCCAGGTCCTCTGAAAGCTCGGCAATGAGCTTGGCATCGGTGAAGTTTGCCACGGCCTTGACGATGGCGGCTGCGCGCTTGGCGGGGTCGCCGCTCTTAAAGATGCCCGAGCCGACAAACACGCCTTCGGCGCCCAGCTGCATCATCAGCGCGGCGTCGGCGGGGGTCGCTACGCCGCCGGCGGCAAAGTTCACGACGGGAAGCTTGCCCGTGGCATGGACCTCGCGCACCAGCTCGACCGGAACCTGCAGTTGCTTGGCTGCCTCAAAGAGCTCGTCGTTGCGCAGGGCAACAACGTCACGGATCTGCTTTTGGATCTTGCGCATGTGACGCACGGCCTGAACGACGTCGCCCGTACCCGGCTCACCCTTGGTGCGAATCATCGTGGCGCCTTCGGCAACACGGCGCAGCGCCTCGCCCAGATCACGGGCGCCGCAGACAAACGGCACGTCAAACTGGGTCTTGTCGATGTGATAGACGTCATCGGCAGGGGAGAGAACCTCGGACTCATCGATGTAGTCGATCTCGATGGCCTGCAGGACCTGCGCCTCGACGATGTGACCGATGCGGCACTTGGCCATGACGGGGATGGAGACGGCCTCCTGGATGCCCTTGATCATCTTGGGGTCGCTCATGCGCGAGACGCCGCCTGCGGCACGGATGTCGGCCGGGATGCGCTCGAGGGCCATGACGGCGCAGGCGCCTGCCTCCTCGGCGATGCGTGCCTGCTCGGGCGTGGTAACGTCCATGATGACGCCGCCCTTGAGCATCTGCGCGAGCTCGCGATTGAGTTTGACGCGGTCGGCCTTGCTGTTCTGTTCTGCCATGGTTGCTCCCTTGGTTGGCATGTGCATTGCTTGACGGAACATCCTATCGGGGAGCTGGGTATGACAAAATACTCAGTTTTCGAGATAATTACAAGGTCAGACTAATACCAGATTGAATGACTTAATAAGGTCAGGTGATAGGCTCATGCTTGACTACAATTTGGAAAAACGCGGCGAAGCATCGCTCTATGAGTATGTTTACCAGCAAATTCGAGATGATATCGTAGCTGGACGCATTGTGGCGGGGGAGCATTTGCCGTCTAAGCGCGCCTTTGCCAGTCATCTGGGAATCAGTGTTATTACCATCGAGAATGCATATAGCCAGTTACTCGCTGAGGGCTATATTTGCTCAATACCACGTCGTGGCTACTACGCTTGCGAGCTTCCGGATGCACCGGTTTTGGCTTCGGCTGCGGAGGGCATCGACCGAGATGCCGTCTCTGTGGGCCCCAGCGTGCATGATGTCAACGGACAGGTCGAGCGATTCGATGCGCTTTCTCCTTCTGCTTTGGAGGCGGCGCGGCTTTGGCAAAGCGCGCTACGGGCGACGCTGGCATCCGAAGACGAGCGCGAAATCTTTTCGCCCGCACCGGCGCAGGGCACTGCTTGGCTGCGACGCGCAATTGCTCACCATCTGCACGGGACAAGGGGTATGAATGTCGACCCCAACAACATCGTTATCGGTGCGGGCGCCCAGCTGCTCGATACCATGTTGGTTCAGTTGCTTGGCGCGGACAAGGTGTATGCGGTTGAGGATCCGGGCTATTTGCGTCTGACGCGTATCTATCAGGCTATGGGCTGCAAAGTTCGACATATCCCGTTGGATGATGAGGGCGTGGACTTGAGCACTCTGCAGAAAAGCGGGACCGATGTCCTTCACCTGATGCCGTCCCATCAGTATCCGACCGGCCTTGTGACGAGCATTGCGCGTCGCTATGCGCTTCTGAGCTGGGCCGCCGAGCGACCAGGTCGGTATCTCATCGAAGATGACTTTGATTGTGAGTTTCGCCTTGCCGGGAAGCCGATTCCCGCGCTCGCGTCGATCGATGCCGCCCAGTCGGTTATATACACCAACACGTTTTCGAAGAGCCTGTCTTCGGCGTTGCGCCTAGCGTACATGGTGTTGCCCGACGAGCTGATGGAGCGGTTTAGGCGCGACCTTGGTTTTTACGCCTCGTCGGTTAGCTCCATAGATCAAGTTGCATTGGCTCGCTTGCTGGAATCGGGTGATTACGAGCGTCATGTGAACCGCGTGCGCGTTCGTGCCCGCGAGGCGCGTGATGGCCTAGTGGCGCTTGTACGGAAGGCATTTCCGGCAGGGGAAGTCTCGATCGAGCATGCAGACGCGGGCCTTTACTGTATCGTAGTTGCGGAGCGTAGAACGGGCGGAAGCACTTTTGCACGGGCCCTCACGCGCTCGAGCATCCCTTTTATCGATATCGGTGACTGTTTTTGGTGTGCCGATGGCGCATCTGTCCCTGAAAACACAACTCAAATTCTTGTTCAGTATGACGATCTGAGTCCAAAAGTACTAACAACCTTGGAATTGCAGCTAATGGGGGGCACTCTGCAACCTAAGTGAGTAGACTTTTAGCACTTTGGCGACCAGGCAGTTTTGTAGCAAGCTATTTACCTGCGGTTTTGAAAAGCAGGATGACCGGCCTGCTCGGGATGTTCAAAAAAGTCTACTCACTTGCCGCGCAAAGCTCCTGCATGAGAAAAAATGGGGTTTTCAACAGGGCTTCGTCCAGCTCTCGGCAAGCTTTTGGCCAGTTGGGGAGTGCTGTTGAAAACTTGGCAGTCCGTTCGGCGCCATTTTTGGTGCGTTCGCGCCAATGCGTGACTGACTGGGTTGAAATTCGTGTTTTCCTGTGCCTATGAAGGATTTACTTTGTGACATATCGGCTTTTAGGTACTGGCGTTTGCCTCCTCAAGTCCGCGCTTTGTGTCCGCCGCTTCCACGACCGGAAGAAGACCGGCAGCGATATGATCTCGCCCGCAACCCGACGGCTGCGGTCGCGCTCGGTTTTCCGTTGTATACATTGGTTCGGACGAGAAACAAACGGACTTGTCCAGCCAGCATTAGGCAGCGGCTGTTTCTTGGTGAGCTTCCCAGGGAATCCGTGCTGGAAACGGAGCATGGGTTTTTGATTACGTCTCCTCTACTGACGGCATTCATCATGTCGCGGCACCTGACGGATCTCCAGCTTCTTTTGGTATTGGCGGAGATGTGTGGCTTGTTTGCGGTGTGCGCTCTGCCGGCGGCACTTGAGGCGGAGCTTTCGCGTGCAATTGATTCGGGCGCGATTTCGACAACGTTCGGTTGGGTGCGCTGCCCGTCCGAGGACGGCACCGCCTCAAATTTATGGCGTCGAGACGCTTTGGTTTTGGGCGGAGACCTTGACCGTTTTTGTTCAGATGTTTGCGGGATGCGTTACGGCAATAGATTTATGGCGGTATCGCAACTCGTTCCATTGGGTGCCGCGTCGCCTTTTGAGGTCGAGGCGTATTTGCTACTTGCACTGCCGCGATCCCTGGGAGGCGAAGGTTTTTGCGACATAGAGCTTAATGTTGAAGTGATGCTAGGCACAAGTGCTCGAGCGATTGTGGGAAAGTCCCGTATATATATCGACCTACTTCTTTCTTCACCGGACGGTAGGCGACAGGTGGCCATTGAATGTCAGGGAAAGGCCTCGCACGGACGCGCAGGGGATGGCTTGCGTGACGCTGACCGCATGACGGCCCTTCAGGCCATGGGCTACGATGTGCTTCTCCTGACACACAGACAGATATCGGATGAGGATAGATTCCGCGCGATCGTTAAGGCCATATGCAGGATGCTCGATGCTGAATATCGTGATAAAAGCTCGGATGAGCAAAGGGCTGAGATATTACTCCGGTCTGAACTATTCATTGACTGGACAAAATTGGGAGTAATCGACGGAAAGATACCCGTTAGACACAAAATGGCTCGATCGTGGACGGCTGCGAATCTAAGTGAGTAGACTTTTGTCACTTTGGCGACTAGGTCGTTTTGCAACAAGGCATTTACCTGCGGCTTTATAAAGTGATATGGATGGTCTGCTCGGCAAGTTCCAAAAAGTCTACTCACTTAGTTTTGACGAGAAGCCGATGCCGAAGACGGTCCTATTTCAGGGCGTTAACAAGTTCGTGAGGCACGAAAAAGGCCCGAACCAATACGGTCCGGGCCTCATCGAGCTTGAGGTTATGTCTCAGGCGGTTGGCTTAGCCAAAGTAGCGCTTGAGCAGGCCGGCGAAAGCCTTGCCGTGGCGGGCCTCGTCGCGAGCCATCTCGTGCACGGTGTCGTGGATGGCATCGAGGCCGGCGGCCTTGGCACGCTTGGCAAGATCGGTCTTGCCGGCGGTGGCGCCGTTCTCGGCCTCAACGCGCATCTCGAGGTTCTTCTTGGTGGAGTCGGTCACGACCTCGCCCAGGAGCTCGGCGAACTTGGCGGCATGCTCGGCCTCCTCGTGGGCAGCCTTCTCCCAGTACAGGCCGATCTCGGGATAGCCCTCGCGATGAGCGACGCGAGCCATGGCCAGGTACATACCGACCTCGGAGCACTCGCCCTCAAAGTTGGCGCGCAGGTCGGCAACGATGTCCTCGGAGACGCCCTCCATCTTGGCGACGCCCACGACGTGCTCGGCAGCCCACTCGAGCTGACCCTCCTCCTGCTTCAGGAAGCGAGAACCGGGAACGCCGCACTGGGGGCACTTGAAGTCCTCGGGCAGCTGGTCGCCGTCGAACTCTTCCACATAACCGCAAACGGGGCAAACAAACTTCATGATTCGATCCTTTCGATCGATGGCGATTGTGCGCTCGTCCGGTCCCGTAAGGGCCCTCTCCGGACGTGCGTCTTGACGAGTCCTATTATCCATAAATGCAACCAAATGTGAAGCCTATTAGGAATGATTTTTAATAAAACAATTTTGAGATATGAAGATGTTGATTGATTAACGATTGGCAGGCCGTCTTTGACCGCCGCTGAGTACAATCGGTCGAGCAAATGTTGACCTATCAACAAATGAAGGAGTTTCCTTTATGCATCTAGCCCGTCGTGCCTGGTGCCGAACATATCAGACGGTTTTTCGCATTGCATTGCCGATCCTGCCCTATACCGAGCCGCGCATTTTAGAGCATGCCGAGGATGTGCCCGCGGTGCTTCAAAAGCGCACGATCCAGAAGGTCCTTATCGTGACGGATCCCGGCATTGCCCGTCTGGGGCTCACGGCACCGCTCGAGACGGCGCTCGCATGCAGGGGGATTGGCGTTACGGTCTATGCCGAAACGCGTGCAAACCCCACGGTTTCAAACGTGGAAGAAGCGGCGTCCCTGTATCGAGAGAGCGCCTGCCAGGCCATTATCGGCTTTGGCGGTGGCTCGGCCATGGACTGTGCCAAGGGCGTGGGCGCACGCATTGCGCAGCCAAACAAGCCCATCAACAAGATGCGCGGCCTGCTGCGGATTCATCGTCGCCTGCCGCTGCTCATCGCCGTTCCCACTACCGCCGGTACGGGAAGCGAAGTCACGCTTGCGGCGGTAATTACCGATGACGGGACGCACTACAAATACCCCATTAACGACTTTGTGCTCATCCCGCGTTTTGCAGTCCACGACCCCGAGTTTACGTGCGGCTTGCCCGCTTCCATTACGGGGCAGACGGGCATGGACGCCCTGACGCATGCCGTTGAGGCCTTTATCGGGCGAAGCACCACGCCCTATACGCGCAAGATGGCGCGACAGGCGGTGCAGCTTATCCACGACAATTTGCTCGAGGCCTATGAGCATGGTGACGACATGCGCGCTCGTCGCAATATGCTTTCGGCGGCGTATAAGGCGGGCGTTGCGTTTACCCGCTCCTATGTCGGATATGTGCATGCCATCGCGCACAGTCTGGGCGGCCGATACGGAATTCCGCACGGTTTGGCCAACGCGATCATCCTGCCGCACATGCTTCGCGCTTATGGTGACGCCGCCGCCCCCAAGCTTGCCGATCTTGCTCGCATGGCGGGCATTGCGCCGGCTACCGCGCAGGATAGTCTTGCGGCCGAGGCCTTTATCGATTGGGTCGACCGCATGAACGAGATCCTGGGAATCCCCAAATATGTCTCGGGCATTCGCCGCTCCGACATTCCCGAGATGGCGGCGCATGCCGATGCCGAGGCCAATCCGCTGTACCCCGTTCCGCTTTTGATGGACCGCTTGGAGCTCGAGCGTATGTACGAGGTCGTCGCGGGTGGTATGTTTGAGGACGAGAACTAGGAGGGTGCCATGAACACCGAGGAAATTGCGCGCATCGTCGGCGATCAGCGCACTTACTTTAAAACGCACGCTACGTTTGATGTTGATGCCCGACGTCGCGCGCTCGTGAGTTTACGCGATGCGGTACGGGCGCACGAGGCCGATATTGCCCATGCACTCAAGACCGATTTGGGAAAGTCGCATGACGAGGCATATATGTGCGAGATCGGCACGTCGCTTTCCGAGATTCGTCATCAGATCGCTCACGTGGCTCGATGGAGTCGCCCGCGTCTGCGTCCGTGTGACCTCGCCAACGCCGTGAGTGTGTGCAAGACGCAGGCCGTGCCCTATGGCGTCACACTCATCATGGCTCCGTGGAACTACCCGTTTTTGCTGACGCTCGAGCCACTCGCCGGCGCCCTTGCCGCGGGCAATACCGTGGTCATCAAGCCGAGCGCATATGCTCCGGCATCGAGCGCGGTGCTCAAGCAAATCTGTGAAGAGGCATTTGATTCGCGCCTGGTGACGGTTGTCGAGGGCGGGCGCGCCGAGAACGAAGCGCTGCTCGATGAGCACTGGGACAAGATCTTCTTTACCGGTAGCGTTCCGGTCGGCAAGCTCGTCATGGAGCGTGCAAGTAAAAACCTTACGCCCGTGACGCTTGAGCTGGGCGGAAAGAGTCCCTGCATCGTGGATGCGACGGCAAACCTGAAGGTCGCGGCGCGGCGTATCGCCTTTGGTAAATGGCTCAACGTGGGGCAAACCTGTGTAGCGCCCGACTACCTGCTGGTCGATGCGCGCGTGCACGACGAGCTGCTGGACCTTATCAAGGAGGAGGCCCGCCGTATGTTTGGCGAGCATCCGCTCGATAACGAGGATTACGGGCATATCGTCAACGCCAAGCATTTTGCGCGCGTACGCGGGCTGATCGACCCCGATAAGGTTGTGCTTGGAGGCACGGCGCGCGAGTCGTCGCTCAAGATCGAGCCGACGATTTTGGACGGCGTGACCCCCGATGACGCCGTGATGCAGGAGGAGATCTTCGGCCCCATTTTGCCGGTGCTGACGTTTGAGAGCCTAGACGAGGCCGAGACGTTTATTACAGATCGTCCGACGCCGCTGGCTCTGTATATCTTTAGCCAGGATCGCGCAGTTCAGCAGCGCTTTGTGCGTTACGTGCCCTTTGGCGGCGGCTGTGTCAACGACACGATCATGCACTTGGCTACGAGCCATATGGGCTTTGGCGGCATGGGCGCGAGCGGTATGGGGCAGTACCATGGACACGAGAGCTTCGATACGTTTAGCCACAAGAAGAGCATCGTGAACAAGGCAACGTGGTTGGACGTGCCATTCCGCTATGCTCCTTACGCAAGCTGGAAGCACAAGTTCGTGCGCATGTTTGTGCATTAGAATCAGATGGTGTAGCGACAAACGGTCGAAAAGGCGCGGGTGGGGCGAATTTGTGTCCGCACGGGCCCGTAAGCTTCTCAGTACGGTTAAGCGCCGATTTATCCTGCTGTTAGAGGAGCTGCTATGTACGAGCCTTCACGTGTTCTTCTGTCGTTTCACATCGCAGGATTTCAATATGCCGACGGCGCTTTGGTCCTGGGCGATCTTAAGGTCGGCGATAAGCTGACGCTGTGTGCCGAGCGCGATAATCCCCATGACCCCGAGGCGGTTGCGATCTATTACGGCAACACCAAGCTTGGGTATGTTCCGGGAAACGAGGTCGGCCCGCTGTCCTTGATGATGTATTACGGCCACGAGGACGTATTTGAGGCCCGCGTGCAACAGGTTGCTCCCGAACGCAGCCCGTGGCATCAGGTGCGCGTTGGACTCTACGTGGTGGATGCTCGCTAATCGGTAAGGGAGGCGGCCATGTTTGATAACGATGATCTGTTCGATCTGACAGACGATCCGTTTGAGTGGGATCTGCTACTCGATGACGATGAGTTGGAGCAGGATCGTAAGAAGCGGCAGGGCAAGAACGCCCAGAGTGATGCGTCGAAAAAGAAAGACAAACGCCGCCGCGGACTGTTCGGCGGGCTCTTTGGATAACCGCCACATCGCTGCGTCTGTATACTTAGCACGAGTTGAACACGTTGCGAAATGAGGACAGAGACGATGATGTGGTTTACCGCCGACCTGCACCTGGGCGATACGAATATCTTGCACGACATGGATCGGCCGTTTGGCTCGGTCGAGGAGATGAATCGCAAGGTCATCGATGCCATCAATGAGTGCGTGGCTGCGGATGACCGCCTCTATATTTTGGGTGACTTTACCTATCATTTGCCCCTGGCGGAGGCGGTGCGCCTGCGCGAGCGTATCGAATGCCAGAACGTGACGCTCATCCGTGGTAACCATGACGGCGACTGGGAAGATCCCGACGTACCGCAGATTTGGGAAGACGTGCGCGATTACCTGGAGATTGCTCCCGGCTATGCCAAGGGCCATCGTCTGGTTATGAGCCACTACCCCATGCTCAGCTGGAACGGCAAGGCACGTGGCGCCATTATGCTGCATGGGCATATCCACAGCAGGGGTGACCGCACCAACGCACGCAACCGCGATCGCGAGCGCCCGATCCTGCGCTATGACGTTGGCCTTGATGCCAACGACTACAGACCCGTAAGCCGCGATCAAATCCTGGGCTTCTTTGGACTGTAATGCTCGAACCACCACAAAGGGGACAGGCACCTTTGTGGCGGTTCTGGCGCCGTTGCCATTCTGGCAGCGGCGCCTATTTTGTCCGCGCGGCGCGGTAGAGTGTAGGCGGTTGAAATTTGCGTCCATTGAGGAGCTGCTATGAACGAGATCAAGTGCCCGCATTGCGGCGAAGTTTTTAAGGTCGATGCGTCCGGCTATGCGGATATCGTCAAGCAAGTGCGCGATGCTGAGTTCTCGCGTGACCTGGATGAGCGCGTAGCGGCGGCTCGACGCGAGGGCGAGCAGGCGCTGGAGCTTGAGCGCTCGCGTTCGTCAGCCGCTTTGCAGGAGGCAGAGTCTCAGCGCAACGCTCAGCTTGTCGAGCAGAAGAATGCTGCAGCTCAGCAGCTGGCACAAGAGGTTGCCAAGCGCGATGCTGAGCTTGCCGAGCTGCGCGCCAAGCTCGAGGGCGCTGCCACAGAGCGCGAGAGTGCAAGCCAGCGTGCGGCGGTTGAGGCCCGCGCCGATGCTCAAAAGGAGAATGCCGAGCTGCAGCGCGAGATCGACAACCTGCGTGCGCAGTTGGGGCGCAAAGATGATGAAGCCAGGCTTGCCGAGGCGGCGGCACGTAATGCTGCTCAAAACGATTTAGCTGCACGTGATGCTCAGATTGCCGAGCTGCAGGCCAGGCTTGCCGCGGCGGACAAGGCCCAGGAGATGGCGCTTGCTGCTGCTGCGGCCGAGTCGCAGCGTGAGCTCGAGGCCGCTCGCAGCGAGGCCGAGCGCACGCTTGCTGACTATCGCGCGCAGGTACAAGAGAAGTTTTCCGTCGCAAAGGCTCAGTCCGAGCAGGAAGCCGAGGGTCTGCGTGCTCAGCTGCGCGAACAGGAACTGACGGCCAAAATGAACCTATCGGAGGCGGTTGCCGCAGCAGAGCGTGAGCGTGACGAAGCGCGTGCCAAGCTGACGAGCGAGCTGGCGGTGCGCGATTCTCGCGAGGAGCAAGCCAAGGTGGCACACGAGCTCGAGCTTGCGCAGGCCAAGCGCGCGAGCGATGACCTGATTCGCTACAAGGATGAAGAGATTGAGCGCCTTAAGGACATGAAGGTCCGCCTGTCCACCAAGATGGTGGGCGAGTCGCTCGAGCAGCACTGCGAGACCGAGTTCAACCGTCTGCGCATGACGGCGTTTCCCAACGCGTACTTCGAGAAAGATAACGATGCGTCCGAGGGTACCAAAGGCGACTTTATCTTCCGCGAGTGCGACGCAAGCGGTAACGAGGTCATTTCGATTATGTTCGAGATGAAAAACGAGAACGACGAGACCACGACCAAGCATAAAAACGAGGACTTCTTTAAGAAACTCGATCACGATCGCCGCCAAAAAGGCTGTGAGTACGCGGTGCTCTGCACGCTGCTCGAGCCCGAGAGCGAGCTCTATAACGCAGGGATAGTCGACGTGAGCTATCGCTACGAGAAGATGTACGTGATCCGCCCGCAGTTTTTCATTCCCATGATTACGCTTCTTCGCAACGCCGCCATGGGTTCGCTGCGCTATAAGCAGGAGCTAGCGGAGTACAAACAGCAGAATATCGACGTTACGAACTTCGAAGCCAAGATGGAAAAGTTCAAGAATGATTTCGGTCGCAACTACGAGATCGCGAGCCGCAAGTTCCAAACGGCGATTGATGAGATCGACAAGACGATTAGCCATCTGCAGAAAACCAAGGAGGCGTTGCTGTCCTCCGAGAACAATCTGCGCCTAGCCAACAAGAAGGCCGACGATCTTACCATTCGCAAGCTCACGTGGGGCAACAAGACCATGAAGGCGGCGTTTGACGAGGCGCGCGGGGCTGCGTCAGAGACAAACGATGAGCCAGCCGAGGCGGATTCGTATGAGATCGAGGATGCCGAGTAAGGTATAGCGGATAGTGCAAAAGCGGGGCCGCTGGCGAAATTGCCAACGGCCCCGCTTCGTTTCGTTTCGGTACGTTCGGCTAGTCCTCGAGCAGGTCCTCGATAAAGCCGACGCGGTAGTTTTTGAAGATGACCTCGCCGCCGTCTTGCGTGGCGTCCAGATCGACATCGCCCATGATGCCAAAATCGTGGTCGCCATCCTCGTCGGCAAAGATCTGGTGCACGTGCCATACGTGCGCGGTCTTCTCGTCGGACTCGTCAATGGAAAACATCGCGGCGCTGCGGGCATCTCCGTCGGTGAGGATTTCCTCGTGCTGCTCGTGGTAAGCGTCGAGTGCTTTTTGCCAGCGGATCTCGCTCATGCCCCAGTCGTCGTCGAGCTCGCCCAGGTCGCGAACATGCTCGCGGGCGGCAAGGGTCACGCGGCGGAAGAGCGCGTTGCGCACCAGCAGGGTGCAGCCACGGCGGTCTGCCACGACTTCGTCGATGCCCTGCGGCGGTGCGGCATCGAGGGCTGCCGGGTTGCCGGCGTTCTCCCACTCATCCACCAGGCTCGAGTCCACCGAGCGCACCACAAAGCCCAGCCACGAGATAATGTCGCGCAGGCGCTCGTCGCGCTTCTCAATGGGTACGGTGCGGTCGAGCGAACGGTAAGCCTCTGCCAGGTAGCGCAGCAAAATGCCCTCGGAGCGGGCGATGCCGAGCTTTTGAATGTAGCCCTTAAAATCGCTCGCGCTTTCCAGCATATCGCGCAGGACGCTCTTGGGAGAGAGCTGGTAGTCGTTTGCCCAGGGCACTTCCTGGCAGTACTTGTCAAAGGCGGCATCGAGCAAATCCTCGAGCGGCTTTTCGTACGTGACGTCTTGAATGCGCTCCAAGCGCTCCTCATACTCGATGCCGTCGGCCTTCATTTCGGCCATAGCGCGATCGCGTGCGGCGCGCTCCTGTGCGCGCAGCACTTGCTTGGGATCCTCGAGCGTTGCCTCGACCATTGAGATTAGATCCATGGTATAGGTCTCGCTCTCGGGATCGAGCAGCTCCAATGCGGCAAGCAAGAACGGCGAGAGCGGCTGATCGAGCGCGAAGTCCTCGGGCAGATCGACCGTCAGCGCATAGTCGATGTCTGGTGCGGCGTCAGTCGGGGCGTCGGGTGCGGGCGGCACCTCGGTGCGAACGACGACGCCGGAATCGATGAGCGTGGCGAAGATTTCGTCGGCGCGAACCTCGAGCTTGGCCTTTTCCTCGGGGGTCTGCAAGCTCGTCTCGATGAGGTCGTGCACGCGGGCGCGAGCGTCGCCGCCCTGTTCGACCACGCTAATCACCATGGAGTGTGTGATGCGCAGGCGTGGCTTGAGCGTTTCGGGCTGCGTCTCGATCAGGCGCTCAAAGGTCTGCTTGTTCCAGGTGACAAAGCCCTCGGGGGCCTTTTTCTTTTTAATCTTACGGAGCTTTTTGGGGTCGTCGCCCGCTTTGGCCATAAGCTTGGCATTCTCGATCTCGTGCTCGGGTGCCTCGGCAATCACCATGCCCTCGGTATCAAAGCCCGAGCGGCCGGCGCGACCGGCAATCTGGTGGAACTCGCGGGCGCGCAGGCGACGCATTTTGTAGCCATCGAACTTGGTGAGCGCGGTGAGGACCACGGTGTGGATGGGCACGTTGATGCCGACGCCGAGTGTGTCGGTGCCGCAAATGACGGGTAGCAGGCCCTGCTGCGCCAGACGCTCGACCAGCAGGCGATAGCGCGGCAGCATGCCAGCATGGTGCACGCCGACGCCACAGCCGAGCAAGCGCTTGAGGATCTTGCCGAAAGCCGTGGAGAAGCTCGTGCCTTTGGCGGCTTCCTTGATGGCTTCGCGCTGCTCCTTGCTGGCGATGCCAAAATTGGCAAGCGACTGCGCCGTCGCAAGGGCGGCGTCCTGGCTAAAGTGCACGATATAGAGCGGGGCCTCTCCACGGCGCATCGCGAGCTCGACCGTGCCCTCGAGCGAGGTCGTCACGTAGTCGTAGCTCAGCGGCACGGGGCGCGGGGCATCGACGACCAAGTCGCAGGTAGCACCGGTGTGTTCCTCGAGTGAGGCGGCGATGGCAGTGACATCGCCGAGCGTGGCGCTCATGAGCATGAATTGCGTGTGGGGCAGGGTGAGCAGCGGCACCTGCCAGGCCCAACCGCGGTCGGGGTCGGCAAAGTAGTGGAACTCGTCCATGGCCACGCAGCCCACGTCGGCGTCCTCACCCTCGCGCAGCGCATCGTTGGCAAGGATTTCGGCCGTGCAGCAGATGACGGGCGCCTTGGTGTTGATATGCGTATCGCCGGTGATCATGCCGACGTTATCGCGGCCAAGCACCTGTACCAGGTCGAAGAACTTCTCGCTGACCAGAGCCTTGATAGGGGCCGTGTAGTAGCAGCGCTTGCCCTGCGCCATGCCCATAAAGAGCATGCCCAACGCGACAAGCGACTTGCCCGATCCGGTCGGTGTTCCCAAAATGACGTGATCTCCGGCGGCTAGGTCCATGAGGGCCTCTTCTTGGTGATCCCACAACTCAATGCCGCGATCGCTCGTCCATTCAAAGAAGCGTTCGAAGGCCTGATCGGGTGTGAGCCATGGTTCGGGCTCGCTGCCGTCCTCGGGCTCCCACCAGGTGGGGGAGAGCGCGCCGAGCGAGCCAAACTCGGCTTCGGTTCCCGTACCGCCCGAGAACGAGCTGGCGGCGCCGGCGCCGGAGACGGTGCTGGCGGAAGTATCTGTCGTGGTCTGTGCCATGTGGTTTGCTTTCTCTCGCGTTTGTCCGCCAACTATTATGGCGTAGCGGCGACGCGGGGTGCCAGCGCGCGAGAAAATGCAGGAAATGGGCGTTCTGCCCAGCCGTTTGGTGCAGTTGCCAGCTAAGTGAGTAGACTTTTTGCGATATCGCGAGCACATGGCTTTTGCGCAAGGGCTCTACCTGCGGTTTTATTTTTCGCTATGCGGGCTGTGCTGGGCTATTGCAAAAAAGTCTACTCACTTAGGTTTAAGGGCCGTTCGCTGGCGCCTATTTGCGCTTGTTTGCTGACGCCGCGACTATCAGAAGCCCCTAGGACTCTTGCGGCAAACGCTTCTTGCCTTTGCGGGCGCGGTTTCTAAAGTTCTCGACGGCCTCTTCCATGCCCAGAGGTACATAGGTGAGCTCATCGAGGTTATCGGGCAGGTAGCAGGCAAGGCTCTGCTCCTGCACGCGGCCCGCCGCGAGCTGCTCATCGCTGGGCTGCGCGCCGGGTGTGGCACAAATGCCATAGACGACGGCACCCATCTCGCGCGTGCGGCATTCATATTCGGTCTCGGGATGCTCGGGATGGTCGCGGCGTACGTCGTCACTTACCCAAAGCGTGTCGTAGCCGGCCGCGGCAAACTGCCCCAGGGCGTAGTCGCGCAATGGCTTGCTGTCGGTGCGCAGCGTGACGGTGGCGCCGGCTGCAAGGAGCGGACGGTAGAGCATCAAATGGTCGACATGGACGAGTCGTTTTTTGGCGTACTTGGCCTTGGGCTGCGGCGTGGGAAAGTTGATGGTGATGGCATCCAGCTCGCCTGCGGCGAATAGCTGCGGCAGCGATGCGGCGCCTCGGGGCAGGACAAGTGCGTTGGGCAACTCCTGCTCGCAGATTTTCTGCGCGGCATAGGCAATGCAGATGGGCTCCTGGTCCATACCGATAAAGAGGGTGTTTGGCTCGTGGGCTGCGCGCTCTACAAGGTACGTTCCCTTGCCGCAGCCAAGGTCCAGGTGAAGGTGTTCAAAGGGCTTGCTGCCAACTGGCGCACAGGCCTTGCGCCAATCTCCGGCATAGGCCTCGGGGTTCGTCTCAATCGCATCGGCGTAGCGCTCCAGGCGCTCCTCGAGCACAAAGTTCTTAGGCGTGCGAACGTGGACGGCTCCCATGAGGCTCCTTGGTCATAAGTATGGAACGCATGGCTGCGCGTTCCGTCAATGGGTTGAAAAAAGGGCGGGCATAGTTTGCCCGAAAGATGCGGTGCAGCTCGACGGCGAGTCGTCGGTGCCTACAGGCGCTTGAGAATCACATAACGGTTGAGCTCGCCGCTGCGACCGTCGGCATGGAAGCGCTCAAGCTCGCGCACGGGGACCTCGCCGCTCTTGTAGAACGTACGGACGCCGCGCACCAGGTCGGTGATCTGCTGATCGTCAAAGTGATGGCAATAGCGGTAGGCGTGGCGGTCGTTTTGCCAGCCAATGAGGTGGTCGCCGGCTTCAAACTGCGCGGAATCGTAACCTTCAAACGGCGGGGTGAGCTCGGCACGGGCCTCGGCACGAACGGCCTTGCGCGCCATGCGCTCGTCGTTCATAAACTCCCAAAAGCTAATGGCGATGATGCCGCCCGGGCGCGTCTGGCGCACCAGGGCGTCGAGCACGCGCACGCGGTATTCACACGACGGCACGTGGTGCATAAAGCCAAAGCAGACCGAGATGTCGGCGAGCGGTGCGTCGAAAAGTACGTCGGGCGTCTCGGCGGGGTTGAGCTTCATGAGGGCATCGAGCACGTCGAGTTCCTGGAAGTGCAGGTTGGGAATGCGCAGGGCGTGGCCATGTGCATCGATAGCCAAATCTTGGCACGAGTCGACGCCATAGAACTCAAACGGGCAGCTGGCGTCTGCCGAGGGGTTTGCGCCATCGACGCCCTTGGCGGCAAGTGCGCCGCCGGCGGCAAAGTTCTCGAATCGCATATTGCCGCAGGCGAGATCGAAGACGCGGACGGGATGCTCGATGGTGGCGACGTCGAGCTGTTCGAGTGCGATGTCCATGGTGCGGACCCAGCCCGGCCACGGGGCCTGGCGCGTATCGGAGAAGGAGGCGGAGTGCTCGCGATAGAACGTGTTGTTGAGCTGGATGAGCGATGAGGCGAAATCGCGGTTCACGGCGCGGGACTCCCTCCGTTGGCGGTGCGGAATAAACGGTACGACCATACTACCGTTAACGCCGCAACGGGGACAACCGGGCTGCGGGTCATTGCTTGGTTTGGACACATTTTCGCAGCTCATGCGCGCCCGCAACCGCCGGTTGTCAAAAATCTCACTAGAATAGGTGGCATGTTTTTGGCGGTGGCGGATAGATTTTAACTGTGCAAGGCGCCTTAAGAACAAAAGCGGTCCGGCGGCACGGCTGGCAAAAGCATAGGAGGAACCATGAATGTAGAAACTGCGCAGCGGCTCGCCGACCTTCGCCGCAGCAAAGGCTTTAGCCAAGAAGGGCTGGCGCGAAAGCTGGGGCTGTCGCGCCAGGCGGTCAGCAAATGGGAGCGCGCGGAGAGCTCGCCCGATACCGAGAACCTGATCTCGCTCGCCAAGCTTTATGGCGTGAGTCTGGACGAGCTGCTCAATCCGAGCGACGAGATCGAGGACGATATCGAGTTTGAGAACGAGGACCGCGCCCGCCAGCGCGAGGCCGAGGCGGCAGAGCGCGCTCGCACCCATGAGGCGGCGGTGCGCGCCACCGAAGCGGCAACGCAGGCGAGTGATGCCGCGGCTAAGGCGGCACAGGCGGCAAGCTGGAGTGCACAGGCCGCCAACGCTGCTACGGCGCAGGCGACGAGTGGCCACGCAGTTGGCTCGACTCCGGTGAAGGGCCCCTTCCAGTCGTTCCCGTATTGGGCCGTGTGCTGGCTGCTGTTCTTTTTGCTGATGTTCCTGGTTGGTGCCAGCCCTTTTCCCGCACTGATCTTCTTTACGATTCCCATCTATCACTGGGTGGCGCGTGCGCTCGATGGCGATTGGGCGCGCGGGGATATCCAGGTTGGTCCGGCGCCGGTGGCGGTCAAGGCCCAGAGGAAGGATACTTCTGCGGAACCTGATACTGACGTGACTGCCGCGGCAACCGCTGAACCATGTGCCAAAGAGGGTGATGAATGATGAAGCTTTCGCATGAATCCAAGGTACGCTTGGGCGTTGGCATCGGAGCGTTTGTGCTTATCATCGGGCTTGTCTTTGGCATTTCACGGACTTTGATTCATTTTGATGGCCCGTGGGATCTCGACGATGTCGTATCCAGCTTGTCCGGTATGGACGATATGGTTGACGACGACGATTTTATGAACGATGGCGGTAAATATCCCGCTCGGCCTCAGCAGCTTTCGAGCACGACTTTTGACGAAGACGCGTTCCAATCGCTCGACTTGGATGTGACGTCGGGGACGGTCGAGGTTAAACGTGTCTCTGGCGGACCGGTACGTGTCATCGAAAGCGGGCACGTTGCAAAGGGGGCGTCTGCTTCCGATGCTGCCACTCAGAATCTGGTCAAGATCGAGGGCTCTACACTCAAGATTAGCCAGTTCGACTGCGATGACGAGCGCGCCCATGACCGTAAGGTCACCATTGAACTGCCGTGTGAGCTTGCCGATAACATGATGGGCATTACGGCAAACGTGGGGTTGGGAGACCTGACGGTCGCGGACATTGCGTGCCACGACTTTGATTTGACGTTGGATTCGGGAGACGTCGCGTTTGCGGGCACCGTGACCGACACTCTGAATGCCGAGGTTGGTTTGGGCGATGCGACGTTCGAGCTCTACCAGGCCCCCGCGAAGTCGATGGACGTGAGCGTGGACTCGGGCGATGTGGAGATGACGGTTCCGAATTCTACGGGCTTTAAGGCGAGCCTTACCGTGGGCAGCGGCGACTTCGAGAGCGATTTCCTTCCGCTTGGCTACGATGGCGAGACCATTTTGAATCTTGAATTCGATAACGGCGATAAGTCAGCCACGTATCGTTTTAAGGTCGGTTTGGGCGACATGTCGTTTGATCCGGAGTGACAGACGACTATCGAAGACTTATAAACCATAGCTGCGCTGTTTGATGAAGGCGCCGAAGCCGAGATTGGCTCCGGCGCCTTTGCCTTTACAATGGGGGCATGGAACAGATTATCTTGAACATACTCGAGGCTCTGCGTCGCGGCGAGACCGTGGACGACAAAGTGCTCGTCAAACTGATACATGCCGAGGCGCGCCGTGAGGGTGCCGATAAGCGCGATTTGGCCAAGCGCCGTCTGCTGCCGTTCTACCAGCGGGTTAAACGTGAGGAGCCAGCTCGGTGGGCTGTGTGGAATATCGATTCCGATCTGGAACGCCAACTGCTGCAGGTGCTGCGCATGAAGCCGCGCCGCACGGCTTCGGGCGTGGCGACCATTACCGTCATCACCAAGCCGTGGCCGTGCTCGGGCGATTGCCTGTTTTGCCCCAACGACCTGCGCATGCCCAAGAGCTATCTGCACGCTGAGCCGGCGTGTGCCCGTGCGGAGCAAAATTGCTTTGACCCGTATCTGCAGGTGAGTGCCCGTCTGACCGCGCTTTCGCAGATGGGGCATGCGACCGACAAGATAGAGCTCATCGTGCTCGGTGGCACCTGGAGCGACTATCCGCAAGGGTATCAGACGTGGTTTATGTCGGAGCTCTTCCGTGCGCTCAATGACGATGCTGTGGCCGGCGTGGCGGCAAACCCCATGTTGGCGCGTCCGGGCATCAGCCGTGCCGAGGCGGGGCGCCTGCTCGATGACGCTCCCGCCGATGCCCTGCCGCCGGTGGTAGCGGAGCGCCGCGAGCGCTATCGGGCTGCCGGCATTGCGACGGACGAGGCTGAGCTTGCTGCCGGCGTTGCCGACGAGCAGGGGCGTGTGGATGCTGCCGTGGGCGGCTATAACCGCGCGGTGCGTCGTCTGTACGGCCCTGGTACGCCGTGGGGTGAGGTTGCCGAGTGGCAGACAGCAACGATGGAGGAGCTTGAGCGTCAGCAGCGCATCAATGAGACGGCGAAGCATCGCGTGGTGGGGCTCGTTATCGAGACGCGCCCCGATGCTGTAACGCCGCAGGCGCTCACGCTCATCCGTCGTTTGGGCTGCACCAAGATCCAAATGGGTATCCAGAGCCTCGACCAGCACCTGCTCGATATCAACGAGCGTCGCATTTCGGTGGCGCAGATCGAGCGGGCGTTTTCGCTTGCGCGCCTGTTTGGCTTTAAGATCCATGCGCATTTTATGCTCAACTTGCTGGGCGCCACACCCGAGGGGGACAAGCGCGACTACGAGCGCTTTATGACCGAAGGGGCCTTTATGCCCGACGAGGTCAAGGTCTACCCGTGTGCGCTCATCGAGGGCTCGCGCCTGGTGGGCTGCTACGAGCGCGGCGAGTGGCGCCCCTATACCGAGGAAGAGCTGCTCGATGTACTGGCCGATGACATCGTGGTGACGCCGGCATTCTGCCGCATCAGTCGCATGATCCGCGACTTTAGCTCCGACGACATCATGGTGGGCAACAAGAAGCCTAACCTGCGTCAGCTCGTCGAAAACCGCTTGGCGGCTCGGGGTGACGGTGCGACGGTGCGTGAGATTCGCTATCGCGAGATCAGCACGGCGGGTGCCGACTTGGATGAGCTATCTCTTGATGAGGAAGTGGCGTACGAGACGCCGGTGACTTACGAGCGCTTTTTGCAGTGGGTGACGCCGCAGGGCAAGATCGCGGGCTTTTTGCGCCTGTCTCTGCCCGTTCGCGCTTTTGTTGCCGCGCATGCGGATGAGTTGCCGACGACGCCGGACGAGGCGATGATTCGCGAGGTGCACGTGTATGGCATGGCGGCGCGCGTGGGGGATCAAGGCCAGGCGGCGCAGCATCACGGGTTGGGGCGTTTGCTCGTTGAACGTGCGTGTGAGATTGCCCGGGATGCGGGCTATGCGCGTATCAACGTGATTAGCGCGATCGGTACGCGCGAGTACTATCGCCATTTGGGTTTTTATGACCACGGACTCTATCTGCAAAAGGAGCTCTAAATGAACAAGCCGAGTGTTTCTGCCGGCGTCGTTGCCGGCGTTGCTCTGGGAGCCGCAGCGCTTGGTGCGGCCGCTGTCGCTGTTCGTGCTGCCTGTCTGCAGGTTGCGCGAACCCGCAATGGGTTGGCGCGTGTGAAACGCGTGCACGATGAGGGCGGCGATGAGATTCGCGTGTTGGTGCAAGGCGGCGTCTACCAAAGCGCAAGCTACGTTGGCGAGCGTTGGGCGGAGCCCGTCTTTGCGTACTATCGTGCGTTTGACGATGTTTTTGAGGCCGAGGACGCAATGCGTGACGCTTATGGTCACGGTATCGACCGTGTGCTTATGCTGGGCGGCGGCGGGTTTGCCTATCCCAAGTTTGCGCTGATGTCGCACCAGAGCTTGCGCATGGACGTTATCGAGTATGACGGAGAGATTACGCGCCTAGCGCGCCGCTGGTTCTACCTGGACGAGCTGGAGCGCGCGGTGGGCGACCGCTTGCGGGTGATTACCGCTGAGGCTCGCTCGTATCTGGGTGTGACGAGCGTGGGGCATCGTCGCTACGACGTGATCGTGAGCGATTGCTTTGGTGGTGCCGAGCCCGTGCGCGAGCTGGCGACCGTTGAGGCGCTGCGTCTGGCGCGGGGCAGCCTGAACCCCGGGGGTATCTACGTGGCTAATATCGTGAGCGCAAACGAGGGGAGCGATGTGACGTTCCTTCGCGACTGCGCTGCCACGGCACTCGAGGTATTCGCCCACGCCTGGGTGGTCCCATGCGGCGATGCAGAGTTCGGCGGCGAGGAGAACTACCTGCTCATCGCTAGCGACGGTGACTATGCCTTTGCCGAAGCCGTGCCCTTCGACACCGACTTCCTCGGCACCGTCCTTCACGACAAGTAAGTCTCCCCGTCCCAAAAAAAGACTGGTCCTAGGCGTGGTCGCGCCAGCTGCGGACACGCTGCTTCATGCCCTCTATGTCGAGCACGCCTTCGGCAAAGCCCTTGCGCACGAGCTCTTCGGGAACAAACTCGTCGTAGCGGTCAAAGTAAGGCACCTCGCCAGGATAGACGAGCTCGATGGGATCGAAGTCCTTCTCGGCCTCGGCGGTGAGCACCTCAAAGAACGTCTCCTCGTCGGCCTTCATCTTAAACTGCATAAAGTACGGGCGTGACGGGTCGAGTCCGCGAAGGCCCAGCTCCGCGGCACATTTAATCTTGAGCATGCGCTCGAGCGCCAAAAAGGCGTAGCTGCCCAGCCAGGGGAAGAGCACCCAGGTATCGCCGCCCAGGTTGATGAGCGGCTTGGTTCCCGCACCCGAAATCTCGGCCGTATGACGAGCCTGTGCTAAGCGGGCCCGTGCGTTACCCATAAGGTACGGATATGCCGCGTGCTCGTTGAGCGCCTTGCGCATGCGCTCGAGTACGTGTGTATTGATGTCGCCGGGGCAGTCGCCAAAGTAGGCCGGCACCCGGCCCTTGACCTGCGTGGCAAAGACGGTGTGGCGCCTCCAGTCCACTTCCTCGACAATCCAGCAGTGTCCGGCGATGGCGATGCGCTCACCGGGCGGTGGCGGATTGACGATCGTGCCCAACTCGGCCGACTCGCTGCGAACGGTGAACTCCTCGTTTTCCTGGAATACGGCGTAGAACTTAAAGTTGTTAATGATGCGCTCACCCGCGAGACCCACGATGAGCCCACCGCCCTCGGTGACTTGGATATGGTCGATCTTAATGAGGTGACGCAGCAGTACGCGATAGTCATCGGCCGAGATGCGATGGAAATAGCTGAGCGTGAGCACGCGCTGGGCAAGCTCTGCCGGCGTGAGTTCGCCGGTACTGGCAAGCGTCGACATAGTCTGGTGGTAGAGCAGGCTGTAGGGGAGTCGATCGAGCTCGGGCGGCTCGACCCACTTTTCCTCGCGATAGAGTTGTACGAGCGCGATTCCCTGCAGGAGCTTCCACGGAATGGTCTCGGGCATCATCGTGCGCGGCTCGGGCTCTTCCTCGCGCATGACAAACCACATCTCGGGCGGAAGATCGCGGCGTCCCGTGCGGCCCATTCGCTGCAAAAAGGAGCTGACGGTAAATGGCGCATCGATCTGAAACGCACGCTCCAGGCGGCCGATATCGATACCGAGCTCCAGCGTAGAGGTGGTGACGGTCGTTTGTGCCTGTTCCTCGTCACGCATGAGTTCCTCGGCTGTCTCGCGCAACGATGCCGAAAGATTGCCGTGATGGATGAGAAAGCGGTCGGGCTCGTGTCGGCTCTCGCAGTAGCTGCGCAGCATGGAGCATACGGCCTCTGCCTCCTCACGCGAGTTGGCAAAGACCAGGCACTTGCGGCCGCGGGTGTGTTCGAAGATGTAGCCCATGCCGGGGTCGGCGTTGTCGGGTGCGGTGTCGGTGGGGTTGAGGAGCGCCTGCTCGGTAGCCTGGGGGATATCGACTTCGCCCTCGGGGGCCGAAGAAGTGCGACGGTCTTTGGGAGCGGCCTTGCCCCGCGCCTGCTCGCGACGTTGACGGCGCTCCTCTTGTGTGAGCTGTCCGCTGTGACGCATGTCTTGGGCGCCGGCGGGCAGTGCCGCGGATGCCGCCTCGATGCGCTCGCACGCAAACACTTCGGCCTCTTGAGGACCCGTGCTCTCGAATCCCCGCTGCTGTGCCTGGGGACCCGAGTTGTAGAAGTGCTCCATGGAGATGCGCCACACGCGACGCGGTTCCTCAAAACGGGGGATAACGCAGTCGCGTCCCGTTCCCTGCGAGAGAAAGGCACCCGTGCGCTCGGGGTCGCCGATGGTGGCCGAAAGGCCAATGCGGCGGGGCTGCACGCCTGCCATGCGCGAGAGGCGCTCGATAAGACAGAGCGTCTGCCCGCCGCGGTCGCCGCGCATGAGAGAATGAACCTCGTCGATGACGACGTAGCGCAGGTCGCAAAACATGCGCGGGATCGCCATGTGCTTATGGATCAGGAGCGCCTCGAGCGACTCGGGCGTAATCTGCAAGATACCGCTCGGTTTTTTGATGAGCTTAGCCTTGTGCGACTGCGAGACATCGCCATGCCAGTGCCAGACAGGGATATCGGCCTCTTCGCACAGGTCGTTGAGGCGGACGAATTGATCGTTGATGAGCGCCTTGAGGGGGCCAATGTAGAGGGCGCCCACGCTTGCGGGCGGGTTCTCCCAAAACTCGGTCAGGATGGGAAAGAAGGCTGCCTCGGTTTTGCCGGAAGCCGTGGATGCCGTCAGGAGCACATTGTCCTGCGAGTTAAAGATGGCATCTGCCGCCGCAACCTGGATAGAGCGCAAGCTCTCCCAATCGTGGGAGTAGATGAAGTCTTGGATAAACGGGGCGTAGCGGGCAAAGGCGTTCACGGGGCCTCCTTTCAACAACGGGTTATCAAACGCAACGGGCAATGGGTCGTCGAATTGCAACATCGACGTTTGCCCAGATAAAACCTGCCAAAATAAACCTGTCCCTTTTTGGCAGGTTAGATGGTGAATTCGGCGAAGTTACGGTCGCCGCCTGCGGTGCCGGTGTCGTCTGTTGCGGCTGCTGGCGCGTCGCCGCCGACGCTTTGCAGCAACTCGGCCACGTTGGCGTCGGGGTTCTGGCATAGGATGTCGAGCAGCTCGATAAAGTCACGAATGACTTCACGCGGCGTCAGATGCGTGTCGGCTCCCACACGACCGAACTCGATCTTGAGGAAGTCCACCAAGTCCTTCTCGGTAAGCGTGGGCGTCCAGCCAAAGTAGCCGGCGTGAATTTGCATGAGTTTTTCGATCAGCACCAGCAACTCCTCATAGGTGAGTGGCTGCAGGCGGATGATGGGCGCGAGCATGTCCTTAAGGTCCTCGCGTGCAAAGCGGCCCTGAGCGAGTCGGCTGCGCAGGGCCTCGTAGGAGAACACGCCTCGGCGGCGGTCCTCGATAGAGGTCGGCGTGCCACCCATGATTACGCCCAGGTACTGCGCCTTGCCCTGAAGCGTGTCGTTGTACATGGTCAGGATCTTCTCGTAGTTATATTGGCGCGTAATCGCGTTGGGAATCTTGTACAGATTCACGAGCTCGTCGATGAGCACCAGCATGCCCTTGTAGCCGCTGCAGACCAAAAAGCGCGCAATGAGCTTAACGTAGTCGTACCAGTCGTCATCGCTGATGATGGTCGAGGAGCCCAACTCGGCGCGTGCCTCACTCTTGGTGCGGTATTCGCCGCGAATCCATTTGGTCACGCGACTCATAGCTTCTTCGTCACCCTCCGAGACGGCCATGCGATAGCGGCGGAGCATGCGGGTGAAGTCGAAGCCGTGGACCATCTCCTCGAGTGGGGCCAGTTGGGCATTGACGACCGACTCGTCGACGTCGGCACACGAGGCGACCCAGCGATCCAAAATAAGGTTGAGCGCACCGCCCTCGGGGCGCGTCCTGGTCGATATATTGCGGATGAGCTCGCGGTAGGTGGCAAGGCCCTGTCCTTGACCGCCCTGCAGGCGGCGCTCGGGCGACAGGTCGGCATCAGCGACGACGAATCCCTCGCCCATGGCGTGCGTGCGGATGGTCTGGAGCAAAAAGCTCTTGCCGGCGCCGTAACGACCGACCAGAAACCGGAAACTCGCGCCACCGTCGGCGATGAGACTTAAATCGGTGAGCAGGGCGCGGATCTCGACCTCGCGCCCTACGGTGATGTAGGGAAGGCCGATGCGTGGGACCACGCCGCCCTTGAGTGAGTTGAGAATGACGGCTGCGACGCGCTTGGGCACGCGGGGTGCTGCGGATGCGGTATCACTCATGATCTAGGTATCCTCTCACGTCTGCTTTGTAGTCCTCGATAATTTGCGGTCCTGCCGCGCCAAATTCAATTACGGTGTCGCCCACCAGGTCAAAGAGTGCTTCGTTGATGGTATCGACGAGCATGTCCTCGCTCTGCCCCGAGTGCGCCACTGCCGATGTCGCTTGCGCTGCGTTTTGCTCGAGCAGTGCGCGAAGGAAGGCGTCTGCGGCGGGCGCGAGTTTGTTCGCAGCTTCGATGGGCGCGGGCGTTACGGGTGCGGGCGCAGACGCGAGGAGCGGTGCCACGACGCCAAACTCTTCGGTGGAGACGGTCGGCTCGTCGGGTTCGTCTTGCTGTATGGTCATCTCGCCAGGTTCGGCAGTCATGTCGGGCGCAGACTCGGTGTTCGGTTGCTCGATAAGCGTCGCCTCGACTTCCACAGGCGCGCTGTCCTCGCGCTCTTCGTCGATTAAAAGCGCTTCGCGCGTTTGCGCAGCGGCGCTCCGAATGTGCCCCAGCTGGCTCAAGTCGATATCGATCTTGACGGGTTGGTGCGCGGCATCCCACGAAAGCCATGCCACAATCTCGTCATCGATAATCTTGGCCAGATATTTGGGGACCTTTTCTTCCTTAAGGGGATGGGCAGGGTCCAGCGCCAGGCGCAGGCGTTGGTCGCAGGCGCGCATCATTTCACCGAGCTTGCTGCTCTTTTGCCTACTACCGTGGATACGCATACATTCCCAAAAGCCGTTTTGGCAACGGTAGATATGGATGGGATCCAGGCGGTATTCGCAGTCCTCGTGGCGCTCGGGCGCAAAGAATACGGCCGAGGCAAACATGGTGTAGGGCATGGCCGTCTCCTCCCCAAATAAGCTTGCCACGATGCCGGTCTTTCGGTGCTTGTCATAGTAGCGCGCCATACGGACATACACGGCACACGCCACGTGGCGCAGATCGCGGTGGTGGCTGCGGTCGAGCCGCGAGTTAATTAGGTTGTACGTGGAGAGGGCGTTGATGGCGGCCATGAGTCGTTCCTCGCGCACCTCATCGGGCGGAAGGGGGAGCGTGGGCTCGGAGGTTTTGCGACGCTTAGGGGTCTGGCCGGACGGTGCCGGTGCTGGTACAAGGTCTCGTGCCGCGCGCCGCAGCTCGATAAGGGCGTTATCGAACATGACGGTTTTAGAGTCGCGAAGCAGCTTGGGGTCGAGCCCGTGGAACACGGCGTAATCCTGCAGCCACACGCGTGCAAATCGGTCGATGCCGGGCTCGAAGGCGCGATAGACATCCCAAAAAGCCTTGATCTTGTTAAAACCATCGAGCGGGTCATCTACGCCAATGCCGCAAATCAGCTCATAGAGATACAGAAAGGCAAAGGACGCAGACGTTTCCTCGACGGTTCCGCGGCGCACTTGGGCACGCCAGGTAAAGTAGCCGCGCAACTGCCGGTCGCTCATGGCGTTGTAGGTGGGAAAGTACGACTTAAAGGTGCCGTTGTAGGGACAGTCGTCCTCAAAGTCGGCCATCAGCAGGCCCTGGCGGTAGAAAAGCTCGGCTTCCGAAAGCCAGCGACCTGCGCCGCCTTTGGGGTCATCCTGCCAGCGCGATATCTCACGCATTTTGCGGTACTGGTCGGGGAGGAAGTTCTGCATCTGTCGGCCGGTCTTGAGAATTGGCTCGTCTGCGTAGACTTCATGTGAGAAACGGGCGGACTGATGGGTCCGGGCCTCGGCCATAATGCGCTCGATGAGCATCTTGATGTCCTGGTCGGCCACCGCTCCTCCTCTCGAACGCAGCTACGGTGACCTCATATCATAGCACAGCATCAAACAGATGTTCGAGATACCGCTGCGTTGATAGATTTAGAACAGGAGGGCGTAGATGACGGCGATGACGACGGAGGGAAGCATATTGGCCGTGCGGAAGGTCTGAGGACGGATGAGGTTGACGCCGACGCAGAAGATGAGCATGGAGCCTACGAGCGAAAGGCTGTTGAGGGCTGTTGTGGTCATGATGGGGGAGAGCGCGCCGGCAAACAACGTGATCGTCCCCTGGAACACGGCGACGGGTAGGGCGGAGAAGATGCAGCCGCGGCCAAGCGAGGCCGTCATGGTGCAGACGATGATGCAGTCCAGTGCGCCCTTGAGGGCAAGCGTTGACCAGTCGCCAAGCAGGCCGTCTTGGATTGATCCCACGATAGCCATGGCACCGATGCAGACGGTCAGCGATGTCGAGACAAAAGCGTTGGTGAACTCGTTATCGCCCTCACTGCCAGTCTTGCGCTTGAGCCATTCGCCAAGGTTCTCGATGGCGGCTTCCAAGTTGACGGCCTCGCCGATGAGCGAGCCGAGGGCGAACGAGACAATGAGCATGGTGGTACCAGTGGTCGCCAGCGCCTCCCCATCGATAAGGAGCATCTTTTGCATGGTGCCGCCAAGGCCGATAAACAGGACGCACAGCCCCGATGCTTTCATGAGCGTGTCTTGGATGCGCGGTGTAATGAAGCGGCCGCCCGCTAATCCCAAAAGACCGCCCGCAACTAAAAGCACAACGTTGATGATTGTTCCCAAGCCCGGCATGAGCCCTCCTGTATTGATGCCAACGTGGCAATCGTAGCAGAACGAAATGCGAGGCACATCGCGACTCATCTAATACGTTATATAAGTGGTGTTAGGAATGATGCGCAGCATTTAAGCCTCAGGTGGTTGTCGGGACATAGGGATAGTATTCAAAGCGCAGTGTCATAAGCCGCTGCGGGGATTCAATAGCCGCGGCGATGATATTGGCATCGCGGGCACGATCAAACCCTTCGAGCTCGATCTGGTACGAGACGTCTTGCATAATGTCCAGACGTCGCCAGGCTAGGAGTGTGTCGCCATCGAATTCCAAGGTCTTGCCTCCGTCTGGAGCAACGGCGTATAGACGCAGTTTAGCGGTGGTTGCAGGGTCGACAACTGTGACCTTTTTAATTTCGTTTCGAGTATTCTTGGCGCCCAACAAGGTGAGCAGTGTTGGGGCCACGACCTCGCCCGATGGCAAAAAGACGACTTCGATGGATTCAGGAAATGCGATGATAGCCGACTTGCGGACGGGCTGATTGGCGGCGGCAGCTTCGATGTTCGCAGCGTCGATGACCTCTGTGTGGTCGAGCGCGGCAAGCACGCAGCAGTTACCTTCATCGATCTCTTGAGGATCAGCAAGCCCCAGACTGTCCGCGAGCTCGGGATCGTTTGGATTGGTAGCGGGCTCATCCGGTGCTTCGAAAGAAGCTGGGACGCTGTTTGTCGGCGACGGCGTGTCGCCCGCACTTGCTTCTTTATCCGCGCTCTCTTCTTGTGTGGTTGCGTTGATGGGTTCGTCGTTTGAGGGGAGCGTCTTGGCGTCAAGCGCGGAGGGGAGAATTCCGATGGCTCCGGATCCGTTCCACTCCATTTCGAGAAGCGCCGGGTCGGCAAGAATGCGTTGCGTGCATTGCGCGTGGGCATCGATTTCAATAGGGCCTGCCTCTATCCCTCGTGTAAGGCTGAGTGATCCGGCTGGCTTCTCGAAATGAGCGTCTGTGTCTTTGGTGCTGACGGCGTAGAACAGCAGGGACGCTTTTCCCGCCGCGATGGCATCGGTGCCGGCTTTGGTCAGCCGCAACGATGCCGTGAATGAGAGGGTGGGCTGCGCATCGTCTGCATTCGCGGCGGCGCAGCCCAGACATATACCGCCTCCTTTCTCGAAAAACGCACCGTCGAAGGCGACCTTCGCTCCGTTCGCCGAGTCATCGACCGGAGCGATGTCGATGCGCAGCTCTAAATTGCATGGATCGCCATCTGCATCGAGCACAACCGAGCGCCACGTGCAGACGGCGCACCCCGCCTGGGAGCCGTTTGCCTTGTTCGAACGATTGATATCCACGACTATCGAGCCGTCCGTATTACGACGAAGGCATCCCGAGGTCGAGATTGCGGCCTGTGCGATCGAAAAACGCTTGCACGCAATGGCGCTCGACGGATTTGGTGCGGAGCTTAGGGCTGCTGGTAAGGAGTCTGCCATGACGGGAGTCGCCCAAGCGGCGACGGGCGTTCCGGTTGCGAGCGCGCCGCAGAGTGCGACGACGGGCAAAAGGTTCTTCGATGCCATGGGGTCTCCTTAGCTAATTTAGTGCGGCCTGTCCGTGTTTTGTTTCTGGCTGCGTTTGATGTGCAGACCGAAGCCGGCGGTCCCCGCGCCTGCTGCTGTGGCGCCTGCTGCCAAGAGCCATCGTCTGTCGCCTGTCTGCGCCAACGGTTCCTCGCGGTCGCCGCGGTCGAGCTCCGAGAGGTCGACCGTCACTTGCGTGGCGGCCTGTGCCTGTTCTTGCTGGGCAAAGGCCATGGCTGGCCCAAACGCTAGGATGCTGACGGCGGCGGCCAGGGCGACGGCCTTATGCCGTGTGCGCACCGGGCTCGACCGTCCAGGTGATCGTTGCAACCTGATCGCCTTCGCCGGTTACGCGGAAGATGTCGCGCGTGACGCGGGCGACGTTTCCGCTTGTCTTGAGCTTAATTTTGTCCGTGCCGCCGGCAATGCCCTGGTAGCCCATGTCGATGGCTGCGTTCTTGGAAAGATCGAGGCCCGTCCCCTGCATTGCGGCGCTGGCGTTCTGGAGTGCGCCGTCGGGGCCGACCTTAAAGTCGATGGAGTTCTGTGCGGTTCCGGCCTTGGCGTCGGCAGCAATGGTCCAGGTGTTCATGGCGTCGATCTTCATGTTGGTGACATGGATGCCGTAGGCCGAATGATTGTCGATGGTGGTCGCGTCTTCTGAGGGGCCCTGAAGCGTGCCGTCGGCCTTGGCGACGAAGGGAATAACCGTCGGAACTTTGAACTCAACGTTGTCGATCTCGGTCCTGACCATTACCTTCGTGGTTCCAACGCGCCCGGCCGCCATAGCTGGCGTCGGGGCGGCGCCCATTGCGAGCGCGAGCGCGAGTCCTGCGCCCACGACGAGCGCTCTGGCTCCGTTCATGTTCCTGGTGATGTCCATGGTCGTTCCTTTCTATTCGCCGCGGGCCGTCCCCGCGATGATTGGACGAATGCTGGTGTATTGCGTGCGGTGCCGCGTCGGCCGGAAAGCTAGTTCTCGGCTTGCTCAACCCGTACCTTGACACGTGTCGGATTGCCGTGGCTGTCGAGGGTCTTGGCATCGAGTGCCTGGATCTCGATGTACGCCTCGCCTTCTTTGATGTCGCCGGCGGGGCACGTCTCGATTGTCTTGCCGGTCTCGACCACACCGGATTCGTACATGGTCTCGTCGTTTTGGATGACGCGGAATCGCTGGGGAAATTTATTGTCTTGGACGTTTTGCACGTTGACGCGCAGCTTGCCGTCCTCCTGCAGCTGAGCGACCGGCGCGACCGAAATCGTCATCATGTTGTCGCGGACGATGGCGTCGAGCTCATCTTGGATTTCCTGACGCGTTTTGCCCTCGGCCGTCGTAACCGAAGCGCCCGCCTCGGGTACGGGCTGCGACTGCCAAACGTATAGTCCTACGGCGACAAGGGCACAGACGATGGCCAAGCAGGCAACGATGAGCTTCCTGCGATGCCCCAGGCCTGCAAAGTGGGGCGGCTTCTTCGCGCTCATGCGGCATCTTTGGCGGTATAGATGCGCGCAAAGGTGGACGGGTTCGCTCCAAAGAGCATGTGAAGCATCAGACGGCGCGAGTAGACGAGTTCTTCGAAGTCGGGAGGGAGCTCGATGTCGTGGATATGCGCGATGTGGTGGGCGAGCGCCGAGAACGACTCGGGGTCGCAGATCACATCGGTGGTAACGTGGTAGACCGTCGTATCGGGGAATGCCTCTTCGTCGAAAGGCAGGAGATGGGGATCGTCGTCGACTTCGATGGCGATGCCGTACTGGGGCCAGTAATATGCCATGGGAACCTCCCTGCTTCTGGGCCAAAACTTCTATCGGTTTGGCTGTCGATGCCGACCGTATCAGCCGCTACTTGACCAAAAACTGACCAAATGCTTGACGGATTCGCATCGCCGCAGGTAGCAGGTGGCAAAAAATACTTCAATATTTTTCGAGGGCCAATTTCGCGATCGTTCGCGGCGAAGCGATATGTGTCAAAAACATCGCCTGCCGAGATGTAGCGGCCGCTCGCCGAATTGCACGAACGTAAAAATCCTCAATTATGGAGACGGTCTCGAACACGTCAACGAAACGATGCGGTAACATCTCCCTGCAAACACTGTAGTTAGCTAAAGGGGAGTTCTGCATGTCTGCAACCATCAAACCCTTCACCGATGAGTTCGAGGAATACGGTCGCGATGAGTCTCGTTCGTCGGGCGAGGCCTCGAGCATCTCGTTTCCAATATCGGAAGACGAGACGCGCGCCATCCTGCGGCAGCTCCATGCCGAGCGTGTTCCGGTAACGGTTCAGGGCGCCCGGACCGGTCTTGCCGCCGGCGCCGTGCCCCACGGCGGGCATATCCTCAACACTTCCCGCATGAATGGCTACTTGGGTCTTCGCCGCGATGAGCAGGGCCGTTTTCTGCTGCGCGTGGAACCGGGCGTTGTGCTGTCCGAGTTGCGCAAGCAGCTGGGCAAGAAGGTGCTCCCGACCGCAGGCTGGGACCAGGCATCGCTTAAGGCTTACGAGGAGTTTCAGAATGCCCCCGAGCAATTCTTCCCCACCGATCCCACCGAGGCATCTGCCTGCTTGGGCGGTATGGCGGCATGCAACGCCTCTGGCGCCCGTAGCTACGCTTACGGTCCTATGCGCCCCCACATCACGGGTCTTCATGTCGCGCTGACCGATGGCGACCTGCTCGAGCTTCACCGTGGCGAGGTTTTTGCACAGGGTCGTCGCCTTTCGCTCGTCACGGTGCAGGGCCGCACGCTCGAGCTCGACCTTCCCGACTACACCATGCCCGAGACCAAAAATGCCTCGGGTTATTTTGTTGCGGACGATATGGACGCCATCGACCTCTTTATCGGCGCCTGCGGCACGCTCGGCGTCATCACGGAGCTCGAGATTGCCCTGCAGGCGGCGCCTGCGGTCGTTTGGGGTGTGAGCTGCTTTTTCGATAGCGAAGACAAGGCCGTGTCCTTTACCGATTCCGTGCGCCCTGTCCTGTCCCATGCGGCTGCCATCGAGTACTTCGATGCTGGCGCCTTGGATATTCTGCGTCGCCAGCGCGAGCAGTCGACGGCGTTTGCCTCGCTGCCGGCGCTCGACAAAGAGGCCAAGGTCTGTGTCTACGTGGAGCTCGACTGCGATGACGAGGCCCAGGCGACCGAGGAGCTGTACCACCTGGGATGGGTGCTGGAGCTTGCGGGCGGCCGCGACGATGCGACATGGGTCGCGCGCACCGAGGTCGATCGCGAGTGCCAGCGGTTCTTCCGCCACGCGGTGCCCGAGAGCGTCAACATGCTTATCGACGAGCGTCGCCGCACCGACCCCACCATCACCAAGCTGGGCTCGGACATGTCGGTGCCCAATGCACGCCTTGGCGATGTTGTGGCCCTCTATCGCCGCACGCTGGCCGAAAGTGGGCTTGAGTCTGCTGCCTGGGGGCACATTGGTAACAACCATCTGCATGTGAACATTCTGCCGCGCGATGCGCAGGATTACCGCCGTGGCGGAGAACTCTTTGCCCAGTGGGCTTCCGAGGTCACGGCCATGGGCGGTGCCGTGTCTGCCGAGCATGGCGTCGGCAAGATCAAGGCGGGCTTCTTAGAGACGATGTACGGTCACGAGGCCATGGTCGAGTCGGCGCGGCTCAAGCTCCAGCTCGATCCTGACGGGCAGCTGGGTCGCGATAACCTGTTTTCGGAGAAGCTCTTGGATGAGCTCGTCCAGAAAGGGGGCGCGTGAAGATGAGCGATTTCCATATGGTGGTGTGCGTCAAGGCGGTGCCGGGCAGCACCGAGGTCAAGATGGACTCCAAGACCAATACCATCGTGCGTGATGGCAAGCAGGCGGTCATTAATCCCTTTGACGCGAGTGCTCTGGAGTGCGCGCTGGCACTTAAAGATGACTTTATCGGCTTTGGCATGGATGTGCGCGTGACGGTGGTGTCGATGGGTATTCCCGCGACCGAATCGCTGCTGCGTGACTGTATTGCCCGCGGTGCCGACGATGCGCTGCTGCTAACCGATCGCGCCTTTGCGGGTGCCGATACCCTGGCAACCACCTATGCCCTCAAGTGCGGCATTGAGGCACTCGACGAGGACTTCGACCTGCTCATCTGCGGCAAGATGGCGGTGGACGGCGATACGGCCCAGATTGGTCCCGAGCTTGCCGGTGCCTTTGAGATTCCCTGCGTGACCGATGTAAGCTGCGTGCAGAGCGCGGGCTTCACGACGTGCGGTTCGCTGGCGCTCGTTCACGGATGCGATGCCGGCGAGGAGACGGTCTATCTGGAGATGCCGTGCGCGATGACGACCGCCAAGGAGATTGGCCAGCTGCGTATGCCGAGTATTGCCGGTATCCGCGCATCCGAGGATGCGGACGTGCGCGTGGTCAGCGCTGCCGACGTGAACGCCGACCCCTCGCGTTGCGGTCTTGCCGGATCGCCGACGCAGGTCGTGCGCTCGTTTGTGCCCGACCGTGACCAAACGTGTGAGGCCGTTGAGGGGACAGCGTCCGAGCAGGCGGCAAAGCTTGCCAAGATTATCGAGGGGATGGCATAGATGAGCGGACTGATTATCGATAGCGAAGCCTGTATCGGTTGCGGTCGCTGCGTCCGTGCCTGCGCCTCGGGCGGCATTGTGGTGGAGGGTGAGCGTCCCAACCGCAGTGCCCGCGTAACCGACGGCTGCATTCTGTGCGGCGGGTGCGTCGATGCCTGCCCCGTCAACGCTATCTCGATCGAGCGTGACGAGGCCGCCGGTGCGGCGGACCTTGATACATATCGAGACATTTGGGTATTCGTGCAGACCGACGAGCACGATACAGTGGCTCCTGTTGCCTATGAGCTGATGGGTAAGGGCCGTGAGCTTGCCGATGCCCGCGGCTGCCGTTTGGTGGCATTGGTCGGCATGAGCCCCGAGAGCTCGCTCGAGGAGCTGGAGCATCTGGTCTGTGCCGGTGCGGATGAAGTTGTGGTCTGTCGCGACGAGCGTCTGTGTCAAAACGACGCAGAGACCTATGCCCGTCTGATTTGCGATTTGGTGGCCGAGCGCAAGCCCGAGGCCGTCCTCTACGGCGCGACCGCCTTTGGTCGCGAGCTGGCACCTGGTGTCGCCGTACGTTTGCAGACGGGCCTTACGGCCGATTGCACCGTGCTTTCGATGGATACGGAGACGGGTCTGCTGCAGCAGACGCGCCCGGCGTTTGGCGGCAACTTGATGGCCACCATCATCTGCCCCAATCACCGACCCCAGATGGCCACGGTGCGTCCCGGTATTTTTAAGGCGCCCGACTTCGACTACAGCCGTTCTGGAACGATTACCCAGGTAACGCTTTCAGAAGACGTCAAAGCTCGCGTCGAGATCTCGATTCCCGCCGAGGAGTGGGGACAGCAGGCTTCGATTGCCGATGCCGAGCGCCTCGTCGTGGTGGGTCGAGGCATTGGCTCCAAGAAAAACCTGCCGCTGATGCGAAGGCTCGCCGAGGCCCTCGGTGCCGAGCTCGGCTGCACGCGTCCCGTTGTGGAGGCGGGTTGGTTGGAGTATCGCCATCAGATTGGCCAGACAGGCGTATCGGTCTCGCCGAAGCTCCTCGTGAGCATCGGTGTCTCGGGCGCTATCCAGCATCTTGCCGGCATCGGCGGGGCAGAGTGCATTATCGCCATCAATGAGGACCCGGATGCTCCCATCTTTGGCGCCGCCCAATACAAGGTTGTCGGCGACGCCGTCGAGGTCGTCGAGGAACTGCTGGCCCAGCTTGAGCGCTAGGCACGCGCAAGCCAGGTGCGCATCTCGTCTTTTAGGCGCTCCCAGGTCGCCTGTGCGGCGGGATCGGTAAAGGGTCGCGTAATGCCAAAGGGTGCGTCGAGCAGGCGGTAGATATCGCCCTGCTCGCGCGCCAGAGCACGGCTTGCCGGATAGACGAGCTCAAACATAAAGCAGACGAGCCCTACCAGGAAGTCTGCAGGTTCGTTGCGCTCATCGCGTGCAACGCAGCGGTGCTCGTCAAAGGCGGCAAGTGTCGGCGACGAGAAACGGCTGCCGAGAAACGTCTTCTCGTCCACCTTGAGGATGGTGTCGACGGTGCTGTCGGCGATGGTACGCATAATGTCGATCTTGTCACCATCGCGCACGATATCGCAGAAGATCTGCGTGCGCTCGTCGAGCTGCGCGGGTAGACGGAAATCGCTGTGATAGGCAATGCTCGCTCGGATGAGCTCATCTTCTGCGGGGTCATCGATAAAGTCGCGGATGCTCGTTACGGCGGGTGCATCGGCGGGATTTTCGCCAAAGAGGACCTCGATGCCCAGCGCCGCATGGCTCATGCTCTCGGCGTCCTTAAAGGTGTCCCAGCGTCGCAGCTGCTCAAAGCGGCCCATATCGTGTAGCAGGCCGCAAAGCCATGCCAAGTCAATATCTTCTGACGACCAGCCCTGCTCGCGCGCTACGGCATCGCATGCCTCGGCCACGTGGTACGTATGCTCGATTTTGAGCGCGATGCGTGGGTTGGTGGCGTCGTAGGCATCGGTGTAGCTTTTGAAGGCCGCGCGCGCCCGGTCTCGATCGATAGCTGTCATAATGACTTCCTAAAAAGTTGTGTCTTTCTGTGTCTTTCGATCCGGTGGCAATTGTAGGTGAACTCGGTTGCTGCCGGGCGATGATTCTGCCATGTCGTTGAATGCGGCTCGGAAAGCTTGTCGGGACGAGGAACGCCATGGTGCTCAAAATCGTTAGAACCGTCTGGCCAGTGATGCTTACCTATGTTGCAATAGGCGCGCCGTGCGGAATGATCATGGGGCAGACGGGAATGGAACCCTGGATGGTCTTTGCCCTGAGCAGCACGTTTGTGACGGGCAGCGGCCAGTTTATGATCTGCAATCTTTGGCTGGCGGGCGTACCGGCGGCATCGATCGTCGCCTCCGTCGCCGCCATCTCCTCGCGCTTTGCGCTTTACTCGGCATCGATCGCGCCGCATCTGAGGGGTGCCTCGAAGCGTCAGACGCTGGCTGTTGCCGCGACACTTACCGAGGAGGCATATGGCATCTCGCTTGCCAAGTTGGTTGAAGGGGAGGATTGGGGCCCGCGCGAGTCTTTTGTGCTCAACGTGATCCTCATCGCAACATGGGGCGTTTCGTGTACGATGGGCGCCATCGTCGGCGCCGTTGTCGATGTCCCCACCGCCATTGCAGCCTTTGTCTGCACTTCGCTCTTTATCTGCCTGCTCTTTTCGCAGCGGCTGTCGCGCGGCAACGTTGTCGCGGCGGTTTCGGGTGCGGTATCCGTCTCCGTATGCAAGTTCTTGGGCCTCACGAATATTGCCGTGCCGGCAAGCGTCGTGGTCGGCATTGCCATTGCGCTGGCGTGCGATGCTGTATTTGACGGAAGAGGTGCCCGCGATGCCCGTTAACGAGTTCTTGGTTCTGTGGCTGTCGTCGTGGGCTGCTATCGCGTTCTTTCGCATCGCGCCGGCGTTCGCCTTGCGCGGGCGGACCCTGTCGCCCCGCATTACCGAGGCCCTGGGCTATATCCCGCCCGCTGCCTTTGCCGCGCTGGTCGCCAACGACTTGGTGAACCCCGGCGCGTTCGACGCGGGACTCTGGCCTGCCTTGGTTCCCTGGATTGCGGCCGCCGGCGTCGTGGCGGTGGCAATCAAGACAAAGTCGATGTTGTGGTGCTGCGTCTCGGGCATCGTACTCTATATCGTCTTGAGCCTTATATAGGGGTGGCGTCGCGGGCGCCGAATCTCGTTCCATCCCAACTTGTCGAATTTTTCACCGAGCTGGTCTATTTCTTCTGGTACCATGGTCAAACTTTACTGTAGCAAAGCGTGACGTGGGCTTTTGTTCTGCGTCAACGGAAATGGGGGTTTCATGGCACAGGAAGCAACCGCCAACGAGCAAAAGAAATTCAAGGTCCCGCGCATCCCGGGCGACATCATGATCTATCCGATGATCGTCGGCCTTTTGCTCAATACCTTCTGCCCGCAGGTTTTTGAGATCGGCGGCTTCTTTACGGCTGCCTGCCGCGGCGGCTCCAACACCATCGTTGCCGCGATCTTGCTGTTCGTGGGCGCCGGTATCAGCTTTAAGTCCACACCGGGCGCCATCAAGACCGGCATCGTCGTGCTGATTCCTAAGCTTGTAGTGGCAGCCGCGCTGGGTCTGGGCGTCGCGTACTTCTTTAACGATAACTTTTTAGGCCTGAGTTCGGTTTCCATTATCGGCGGCATCACGTTTTGCAACATGGCGCTCTATACGGGCATCATGGGCGAGTTCGGCGATGAGTCCGAGCAGGGCGCCGTCGGTATCCTGTTCTTTACGGCCGGCCCCGCCGTCACGATGATCATCCTCGGTGTTTCCGGCCTCGCCAACATCCCCGTCGGCACCATCATCGGATCCATCCTGCCGCTTGTTATCGGCATGGTCCTGGGCAACTTGTTCCCGTTTATCAAGAACCTGCTGGTTCCCGGCGCCAATCCCGCGATTGCCGTCATCGGTTTTCAGCTCGGTGCGTCCATGAGCCTTTCGAGCTTCATCGCCGGTGGCATTTCGGGCATCCTGCTGGGCCTCATCACGCTCTTTATCGTCGGTCCCATTACCTTTGCCTTCGAGCGCCTGTGTGGCGGCAACGGTAAGGCGGCTGTGGCATGTTCCACCATTGCCGGCACGGCCATGACCACGCCGGTCGCCCTCGCCGAGGTCGCTCCGCGCTATGCCGAGCTTGCGCCCACCGCGTATGCGCAGATCGCCACTGCCGTCATCATCACGGCAATCATGGCCCCGATTCTGACCGGCTGGGTCGATAAGAAGTTCTGCCACGGCGAAGAAGATCTGTCGGTCGAAGGCGTCGAGGCTATTGAGGAGGCCGTCGCGACCGACATCGACGGCGAGTAACGGCCGTTACCGATAATTGATTCCGGCGTGCAGTTCGCGCCGTCCGAGCGCCCGAACGGAAACTGTTTTGCAGTGATGTTCGGGCTCTCTGCTATTATTCCCCTTACCCCTGCGGAGAAAGGGGCGTTTGGCGCCTGGGCGCGACTCGGGCGATTCTGGCCACTTGGATATAGAGGGAATGGCACCTGGTGATTAAGGCACTCAAGATCGAGATATTCCTGCTGTGCATGATTATTCTTATCGGACTTGCCGTACGAAGCCGTCGCTCCCTGTTCTCGAGCACCCAGCAGCTTTTGTTTAGCATGCTGGGCTACACGTCTGCTGCCTACATTTTCTTCGATATGATCTGGACGCTCTCGGACGGCGTGAGCACTCCTGTAGGCATCACGGCCAATTGGATTTCCAACGCGGTTTCGTTTTCGCTGTTCGCCATCGCGTGCCTCATTTGGTTTTTCTATTCCGAGACGATGCAGGGCTCACGGCTCCTGACCACGCCCTATAGGGTGGTACTTTTAACGTTGCCAACCGCATTGGTGGTCGTTCTGGCATTTACCAGCTACTGGACGCACACTATGTTCTATATCGATGCGCAGGGCGTATATCGTCGCGGAGCGCTTTATATGATTCAGCCTATCGTTAGCTACTGCTACGTCATATATACGTCCTTGCATGCCTTTATTCAGGCTCGAAAAGTCGAAAGCCTGCAAAAGAAGGCCATTTATCGCACCCTCGCCTTTTTTGCGGTTCCCGCTCTGGTGGGCGGTACCTTCCAGGTTTTGTTTTCGGTACCGGGCCTTTGCTTCGGTATAACGCTGAGCATCCTGCTGCTCTATATCGTCTATCAGGAGCAACTGATCTCGACTGACCCGTTGACTGGACTCAACAACCGCAACCGTTTTGAGACCTATATGCTGTCGCTCTTTTCAAATGTGGATCAGGCCGAAGATGTATATCTACTTATGATGGACGCTGACGGCTTTAAGCAGATTAACGATCGCTATGGACATGTGGAGGGCGACCATGCTCTTCAGGTTGTTGCGACGGCGCTCAAGGATGTCTGCTCGCCGGCTGGTGGCTTTATCGCACGTTATGGTGGCGATGAGTTTGTGGTGCTCCAAAAGGCAGCGGCGGAACAGGACATCATAGACCTGTGTTCGGCGATTGACGACGAGCTCGTTCGTGCCGAGGTACCGTATGCATTGCGGATGTCCATCGGTTACGCGCGGGTTGGCGATAGTGTTGATACCTGGCAAGACTTACTTCGCGCTGCCGATGCGGAGCTCTACCGCGTCAAGGCCGAGAAAAAGAAAGCCGGCATCCAGATACGTTAGGAAAAGGGTCGCACGCTTGCGTGCGTGGCGGCCCTCAGCTCATCGATGTATTCCATTAAGCTAAAGTGTGCAAACGCCCTCCCTAAAAAGGTGAGCTCGCTAGGCTTGTTTGGGTTTGTTGACGATGATGATGCCGCCGCAGACCAACAACAGGGCAACGATGACGGTAACGGGGCTCGTGCCAGCGCCCTCGCCGAGCAGCAGTGCGCTCAACAGCACGCCAAAGACCGGGTTCATAAAGCCAAAGACCGACACGCGGCTGACGGGGTTGACGGCGAGCAGGCGGGACCACAGCGAGTAGGCGACCGCGGAGATAAGCGCCATGTAGATGATGAGCGCGATGGCGGGGGCGATTTCGGTGGGGGACAACGTGCCGCCCATCAAAAATCCGATGGCGGTAAGGATCACGCCACCGACTAAAAACTGCCAGCCGGCGAGCAAGACGCCGTCATGCTCGCGCGAAAAGATGCCAATGAGGCAGGTCGACAGGGCGCCCGCAACAGTGGAAGCCAAGATAAATCCCTCGCCGTCGAGCGTAAAGCCAAAGGTGCCATCCGCGCCCGAAAGGTTAACGAGCGCGACGCCGGCAAAGCCCAACACGCAGCCGAGCACCTTGGCCGTATTGAGCTTCTCGGTATGAAATGCCAAGGCGGCAAAGAGGATTGCGAGGAAGTTTGCGCTGGCCTCGATGATGGAGCTTGACATGGCGCTGGCGCGCGAGAGTCCCAAGTAGAAAAAGAAGTACTGCCCGATAGTCTGGAAGAGCGACAGGATGCAGATGGGCTTGATATCGCGAGCCTGCGGAACGAGTGGGCGGCGCTGTGCCGTGCTCATGCCAACAATGACCAAGGCGCCGGCAAGCGTAAAGCGCAAGCCTGCAAAGAGCAGCTGCGAGGCGCTATCGTGCGCGGGGATGCCAAAGAGTGCGTAGCCGATCTTGATACAGGGAAAGGCGGAGCCCCAGAGCGCACAGCAAACGAGGCAGCCCAAGATGAGTCCGGGCAGGGTGGCGAGATACAGCTTGCGGCTATCCATGATGTCCTTCCTACATGCGCGAAGCAAAAAAGAACCCGCCACCGGGAGTGCCGGTGGCGGGTGTTGTTACCCGAGGGGATTGTACCCGATGGGAAAGCTTTAAGCGAAGTAGGCCACGCCGCTCTCAAAGATCGGCATGAACTTATCGCCGGGGACATGCTCGGGCACGTTGCGGTACAGGTTGTCGCCGCGACGCTCGGCATGGCCCATCTTGCCCAGGACGCGGCCGTCGGGGCTCGTGATGCCCTCGATGGCGAGTGCGGAGCCATTGGGGTTGACGGAGAGATCCATGCTGGGCTTGCCGTCCTCGCCAACGTACTGCGTGGCGACCTGGCCGTTGGCGATCAGCTGGGCGAGCACTTCGTCATTGGCGACAAAGCGGCCCTCGCCGTGGCTGATGGCGACGGTGTAGGGGTCGTCCAGGCTGCACTGCGACAGCCACGGGGACAAGTTGGACGAGATGCGGGTGCGCACCAGACGGCTCTGGTGGCGACCGATGGTGTTGAACGTCAACGTGGGCGCATCGGGCGTGGCGTCGACGATGTCGCCGTAGGGCACCAGGCCGAGCTTGATCAGGGCCTGGAAGCCGTTGCAGATGCCCAGCATTAGGCCATCGCGGGCCTTGAGCAGGTCGCGGACTGCCTCGGTGACCTCGGGAGCGCGGAAGAACGCCGTGATGAACTTGGCAGAGCCGTCGGGCTCGTCGCCGCCCGAGAAGCCGCCGGGGATCATAACGATCTGGCTTGCACGGATGCGGCGGGCAAGCTCGTGGGTGCTCTCGGCGACGGCCTCGGGCGTGAGGTTGTTGATCACGAAGGTGTCGGCCTCAGCACCGGCGGCACGGAAGGCACGGGCGCTGTCGTACTCGCAGTTGTTGCCGGGGAACACGGGGATAACCACGCGCGGGCGGGCGATCTTGGCGCCGGCGTACACGTGGATGTTCTTGGCGCGGAAGTCGATGGTCTCGACCTCGGGGGTCTCGTCGGCGCTGCGGTAGGCAAAGACGCTCTCGATGCCGCTCTCCCAGGCCTCCTGGAGCTCGGCGAGCTCGATGACTTCGGAGCCGGTGTCGATGACATAGCCCTCGACGGTGGTGCCCAGGGGCTCGACGACAACGCCGTCGGCGACCTCGGGCAGCTCGGCATCCTCGGCGAGCTCGACGATAAAGCTGCCGTAGAGCGGGGTGAAGAGGCTCTCCACGTCTACATCCTCGGCAAGCTCGATACCGATCTGGTTACCGACGCACATCTTAAAGAGGCTCTCGGCGCCGCAGCCGTAGCCGGGCGTGGAGATGGCCAGGGCGTTGCCGGTAGCAGTGAGCGCCTCGACAGCGTCAAACGCGGCGAGCAGCTGCTGGGCGTCGGGACGGTAGTCCTCGCCATAGGTGGCGGGGGCGATGCGGACGACGCGGTGCGTGAGGCCCTTGAACTCGGGCGAGACGGCGCGGGCGGCCTTGCCCACGGCGACGGCGAAGCTGATCAGGGTCGGCGGAACGTTGAGCTCGCCGGCCTCGTCCTCAAACGAGCCGCTCATGGAATCCTTGCCACCGATGGCGCCGGCACCCAGGTCGACCTGGGCCATAAGGGCACCCAGGACGGCGGCCATGGGCTTGCCCCAGCGCTCTGCCTCGGTGCGCAGACGCTCGAAGTACTCCTGGAAGGAGAGGTAGGCGCGCTTGTGCTCAAAGCCGGCAGCCACGAGCTTGGCGATGGACTCGACCACGGACAGGTAGGCGCCCGCAAACTGGTCGGCCTCCATCAGATAGGGGTTGAAGCCCCATGCCATGGCACTCGCCGTGGTGGTCTCGCCGTCCACGGGGAACTTGGCGACCATGGCCGAGCTGGGGGTGAGCTGCGTCTTGCCGCCAAAGGGCATGAGCACGGTCGCGGCGCCGATGGTGGAGTCGAAGCGCTCGGAAAGGCCCTTGTTGGAAGCGACGTTGAGGTCGGTGACAAGCGAGGTCATGCGCTCGGCGAGCGTGGTGCCGGCCCAGCTGGGCTGCCACACGCTACGGGCGCACACGTGGGCGACCTGGTGCTTGGGTGCGCCGTTGGAGTTGAGGAACTCGCGGGACAGGTCGACGATGGCGACGCCGTTCCAGGCCATGCGCATGCGCGGCTCGGCGGTAACCTCGGCGATAACGGTCGCCTCGAGGTTCTCCTCAGCGGCGTAGCCCATGAACTCCTCGACGTCACCGTCGGCGACGGCACAGGCCATACGCTCCTGGGACTCAGAGATAGCGAGCTCGGTGCCGTCCAGGCCGTCGTACTTCTTGGTCACGGTATCAAGGTCGACATACAGGCCGTCGGCAAGCTCGCCCACGGCGACCGAGACGCCGCCGGCGCCAAAGTCGTTGCAGCGCTTGATCAGACGGCAGGCGTCGCCGCGGCGGAACAGGCGCTGCAGCTTGCGCTCGACAGGGGCGTTGCCCTTCTGGACCTCGGCACCCGAGGTCTCGATGGACTCGGTGTTCTGGGTCTTGGAGGAGCCGGTGGCACCGCCGATGCCGTCACGGCCGGTGCGGCCGCCCAACAGGATGATCTTGTCGGTGGGGGCGGGGCACTCGCGACGCACGTGGTTTGCCGGGGTAGCGCCCACGACGGCGCCGACCTCCATGCGCTTGGCGACGTAGCCGGGGTGATAGAGTTCGTTGACCTGACCGGTGGCAAGGCCGATCTGGTTGCCGTAGCTGGAGTAGCCGGCGGCGGCAGTGGTCACGAGCTTACGCTGCGGCAGCTTGCCCTCGAGCGTCTCGGACACGGGGACGGTGGGGTCGCCGGCGCCGGTGACACGCATGGCCTGGTACACGTAGCTGCGGCCCGACAGCGGGTCGCGGATGGCGCCGCCCACGCAGGTGGCGGCACCGCCGAAGGGCTCGATCTCGGTCGGGTGGTTGTGGGTCTCGTTCTTAAACAGGAACAGCCAGTCCTGGTCCTCGCCGTCGACATCGACCTTCACCTTGACGGTGCAGGCGTTGATCTCCTCGGACTCGTCGACATCGGTCATGACGCCGGTCTTCTTAAGGTACTTAGCGCCGATGGTGCCCATGTCCATGAGGCAGACGGGCTTGGCGTCGCGGCCGAGTTCGTGGCGCATCTCCATGTAGCGGTCGAAGGCCTGCTGCACCACGGCGTCGTCGATCGTCACGTCATCCAGGACGGTGCCGAAGGTGGTGTGGCGGCAGTGGTCGGACCAATAGGTGTCGATCACGCGGATCTCGGTGATGGTGGGGTCGCGGTCCTCATCGCGGAAGTACTGCTGGCAGAAGGCGATGTCCGCCTCGTCCATGGCAAGGCCGCGCTCGGAAATAAAGGCGGCAAGGCCGGTCTCGTCGAGCTCGCGGAAACCGTCGAGCACCTCGACGGGCTGGGGCTCGGGGGTCTCAATGTGCAGCGTCTCGGGCAGGTCGAGCGAGGCGATGCGCGCCTCGACGGGGTTCACCACGTAGTGCTTGATGGCATCGATGGCGGCCTCGTCCAGAGCGCCCGAGATCATATAGACCTTGGCGGAGCGCACGGCGGGGCGCTCGCCCTGGCTGATGAGCTGCACGCACTCGCTGGCGGAGTCGGCGCGCTGGTCAAACTGGCCAGGCAGGAATTCGACGGCAAAGACGGCGCCATCGCTTGCGGGGAGCTCGTCGTAGGTCACATCGACCTGGGGCTCGCTAAAGACGGTCGGCACGCAGGAGCGGAAAAGCTCCTCGTCGATGCCCTCGACGTCGTAGCGGTTGATAATCCTCAGGGCCTCGATGCCCTTGATGCCGAGAATTTCGGTCAGCTCGCCCTTGAGCTGCTGAGCCTCGACGTCGAACCCGGGTTTCTTCTCCACGTAGATACGAGAGACCATTGGTTCCTGCCTTCCTGATCGGTTGGGCGTACGGTACGGTATGCGGCAGCGGTCGGTTTACGGGGCAAGCCTCGCGGTCGCCTTGAGCCACATGTTTGTAAACCTCACTATGATACGACAGCTCGCGGCGCGTTGAGGACGGCGAGGGTGCTACAGTGGGGCTCAAACAAGAGAAAGGCATCACATGGCATTCGTTTCGCTCGCCATCATCGCACTCGTGGCCTTTGCGAGTCCTTTTATCGCCTCGGCGATTCCCGGAAAACCCGTTCCCGAGACAGTCTTTTTGCTCGTGCTCGGCGCGGTGCTGGGACCCCATATGCTCGGCGTCATCCATGTAGATGCCGAGGTCTCGCTTGTGTCCGAGCTCGGCCTGGCCTTTTTGTTCCTGCTTGCCGGCTTTGAGATCGACCCCAAGAGCATCACGGGCGTCGAGGGGCGCTACGGCTTGGCGACGTGGGTCGTCACGTTTGGTATCGCCTGGCTTGCCGTGCGCTTTACCCCGTGGTTCTCGGTCAGCCATTTCGACGGTATCGCCGTGACGCTTGCCCTCACTTCTACGGCGCTCGGCACGCTCGTGCCCATCATGCGCGAGCGCTCGCTCACTGGCACGCGTGTGGGCGACTCGATTCTCGCGTATGGTACCTGGGGCGAGCTCGGCCCTGTGCTCGCAATGTCGGTGCTGCTGTCTGCCCGCACTGGCATCCAAACGCTCGTAATCCTTGGCTTGTTTGCGGTGGTTTGCGTGTTGCTGGCCGTGGTCCCGAGCCGCTCCAAGCGCGTCGGCAGCCGCTTCTTTGCGTTTGTCGAGGAGCGCGCCGATACCACGTCGCAGACCTTCGTGCGCCTGACGGTGCTCATCCTGGTCACGCTCGTGGCGTTCTCAGCTGTCTTTGATCTCGACATCGTGTTGGGTTCTTTTGCCGCCGGCTTTGTCCTGCGCTATATCATCCCCGAGGGCAACCATACGCTCGAGACCAAGCTCGACGGCCTGGCCTACGGTTTTTTGATTCCGGTGTTCTTTACCGTATCGGGCGCAAAGATCGATCTGACGGCCGTGGCGTCGCGCCCGGGTCTGCTCGTGGGCTTTATCGTGGCGTTGTTGATTATTCGCGCCGTGCCCATTCTTATTTCTATGAGCATTTGTCCTGCGACGCGCGATGTGTCGGCGTATGGTCGCATTACCGTGGCCCTGTACTGCACCACGGCGCTGCCGATCATCGTTGCCGTGACGAGTGTTGCCGTCAACGCGGGCGCGCTGTCGCAAGATATTGCGTCGGTTATGGTTGCCGCCGGCGCCATCACGGTGTTCTTGATGCCATTGCTCGCGCAGCTCTTCTACCGCGTGGTGGATGCTGCGCCGGTCGCCGCCGTGGCAGAGGTTGCCGAGCATCCATCCGATGCGCTCGACATCCTGCGCGCCCATCACGATTTGGCGAGTCTGCTCGCACGAGAGCACGAGCTGCTGACTTCGCATGGCCATGGTCGCGCATTCGAGGGCCTGCCTACGCTCGATACGATTGCCGAGCGTCTTTCCGCCGAGGCGGCGAGCGGCCACATCGATGCCCGCATCGTGGACGCGGCGCACCTGCTTGCCGATAAGACTTATGGAGACGAGGTCGACCTGTCCGAGCTGACTCCGCGTGAGCGCCGTCGCCTGGAGCGCGCCAAGCTCGCCGTGCGCGAATACCGCCGCCGCATGTTGGAGCTTTATGCAAGAGAAGAAGCCGAGGACGACGACGGCAAGTAGTCGATACTCTCTCGGGGAAGCCGCGTCCCGCTTTGAAGGCTCGGAACGGGATGTGGTTTCCGAAACGGGGGCCGTTGGGAAACTGTGTCCCGGAATGGGCGCTCAGAGTGGGATGCAGTTTCCGCGAGAGACCCGTTGCGGAAACGGTATCCCAGAATCGGCGCTCAAAACGGGACGCAGTTTCCGCAAGGAGGTCCTGGGGAAAACCGTGCCCCGTTTTGATCCGAAATACTGGGACATAGCTTCCCTTTCATAACAGGAGAAGGCGCGCTGCCTGCAGTTGATGCAGACGGCGCGCCTTTTTGGTTGAGCTATGTTGAGGCTTGAAGCCAAAGCTTGTGGCTCCTTAGGAGTGGGCGGCTCCGTCGACGGGGAGCACGGCACCCGTAACATAGGAGGACATGTCGCTCGCCAGGAAAACAAAGGCGTTGGCGACATCCTCGGGCTCGCCCATGCGACCCAGCGGAATGGTGGCGATGATGGGCTTAATAACCTCTTCGGGCAGGTTGGCGACCATATCGGTCTTGGTTACGCCAGGCGCGACGGCATTGACGCGAATACCCATGGGGGCGAGCTCGCGCGAGAGCGACTGGACCATGCCGTTGACGGCAAACTTGGACGTAGGATAGCCGACGCCGGAGGGCTGGCCATACTTGGCGACCATTGAACTCGTGGTGGTGATGGTGCCGCCGTGACCGGCCTCGGTCATGATCTTGGCGGCGGCCTGGTGACCATTAAAGACGGCGACGACATTGAGGTCCATGACCTTTGCAAACTCTTCTGCCGTGTAATCCAAAAGGGGCGAGCGCTGGGAGATGCCGGCGTTGTTGACGACCGTGTCCAAGCCGCCCATGTCGGCTGCGGCCTGGGTAAAGGCCTCGGTTACGGCTTCGAGCGAGGTGAGGTCGCAGGAGCGGCCCCAGACCTTGGCGTCGGGATAGGCGGCTGTCAGCTTCTCAACGGCCGCATCGGCGGTCTCTTGACGCGAGCCAAAGACGGTGACGGCGGCGCCCTCCTCGATAAAACGGCAGGCGATGGCATAGCCGATGCCGCGCGTGCCTCCGGTGATGATTGCTTTCTTACCCTCGAGCAACATGGTGCCTCCATTCTTCGGGGGTGGACATACGCAGCACAGCATAACGGCGCGCAAAATCAACTTCGTTCGCATATCGGTAAACGGCACCCTCGGTTGTCAGCGAATGGCCAAGTTGTTCAAACTTTTGCTTGATGAACGTCAAACAAAGGGGCTCCCATCCAAACGGACGGGAGCCCCTCAGGTGCTATGTTGTGTGCCAAGGACTGGACTAGTTGGCCATGACGCCTTCGGTCCAGGCCTCAACGTCCTCGATGCGCAGGACGTTGGCGACCTCGGCCACGCAGTCGACGCTGGCAAGCTCGGCGGCGGCAGCCTGGACGTCCTTCTCGAGCGCGCGGTGCGTCAGGAAGATGACCGAGCAGGCATCACTGACGCCCGATTTGCCGTCCTCGACCTGGTTGATGAGCGAGATCGAGATGTTGTGCTTGGCAAAGATGTCGACCGTCTCGGACAGGGCGCCCACGCGGTCGGCGACCTTCAGGCGCACATAGTACTTGGTCTGGAGCTCGTCCATGGGCTTAAAGGCGAGGTTGTGGCCATAGGGCTCAATCTCGGGCAGCGGAGCCACGCCGCGGCTGATCTGCTCGGAGAGCGACAGGATGTCGCCCACGACGGCACTCGCGGTGGGGAAGGAGCCTGCGCCGGCACCGTAGAACATGGTCTCGCCCACGGCGTCGCCTACCACGTAGACAGCGTTCATGGCGCCGTTGACCTTGGCAAGCATGTGGTCGGCGGGGATCAGCGTGGGGTGCACGCGGACGTCGACGCCGGCGTCGGTGTTGCGTGCGATGCCCAACAGCTTGATGGTGTAGCCGAGCTCGCGGGCCTGGGCAATGTCCTCGGCGCCGATGGTACGGATACCCTGCTGGTAGACATCGTCGGTGGTCACACGGGTGCCAAAACCGATGGAAGCGAGGATTGCCGTCTTGCTTGCGGCGTCGAAGCCGTCGACGTCGGCGGACGGGTCGGCCTCGGCATAGCCCTTTGCCTGGGCGTCGGCGAGCACGTCAGCGTAATCGGCGCCCTCGGCGTCCATGCGCGACAGGATGTAGTTGGTGGTGCCGTTAAGGATACCGGCGATGGTCAGGATCTTGTTGCCCACCAGGTCGTGCTCGAGCGTGCTGACAATGGGGATGCCACCGCCGCAGCTGGCCTCGCACTTAATCTGCACGCCGCACGCGCGCGCCTTCTCGGCGAGCGTCTCGACATGACGGCCCAGCAGGGCCTTGTTGGCAGAGACGACGTGCTTGCCGTTCTCGAAGGCGGTGGTGAATATCTCGGTTGCGGGATGCTCGCCGCCGATCAGCTCGACGACGATGTCGACGGCGGGGTCTGTGACGACGTCGTGCCAGTCACTCGTAAAGGCCTCGCGCTCAATGCCTGCCGCCTCGGCCTGCTCCCAAGCAAGCGCGCAGGCGCGGGTCAGCTTAAGGTCGATGCCGTAGGCTGCCAGGTACTCATCGTGGTGGCTCTTGATCAGACGGGCCACGCCGCCGCCGACGGTTCCCAGACCGATCAGACCGACGTTCACGGTGCGCAGGGGTTCGCTCATAGATAGCTCCTTCGTGCATCTTATGGATGGATTAACCACTTAAAGGTTGAGTGCATTCTAGCGTGAACAGAGGGCGCGTGTTCGCCAGGCAACAGGAGTCGCACAAAACGGCACCCCCGAAACGCTGCGGAAACATTGGAAACATGCTCGCTACAAACGGAACTCCGTAACAAACTGTCAACGTTTGCACCATAAGGTTTGCTTTACCGATCCCGCCATGGGCGCCAGTGCCACGAAGTTCTTGGCCGAGAAGTACGCGGATGCCAAGATCGCCCTGTTCTATAACGATGGCGACACGTACAGCTCAGGCGCCGCCGATACCTTCGCCGAGCAGGCCAAGGCGTCCAAGCTTGATATCGTCGATACCGAGACCTTTAAGGACGATTCTTCCACGAGCTTTACCAACCAGCTCACCAAGGTCATGCGCAAGATCAAGATCGAGGGCCTGACGGGCGAGCTGACGTGGAATGACGAGGGCCAGGTCGAAAAGCCCGCCACAGCCTATGTGATCCAGGACGGCAAGTACATCGCCGCCTAAGTGCGCATAAAGCGCGACCAGTGAGGCCGTTTTATTCAGGGCAGGGACGCCTGTAACAGAACGGAAACATTACTTTCACACAATAAAGTGGCATTACTGCATAAAGTAATAGAAATACGCAGAATTATGGATAAATGAACAAATCCAAAGAAAAGTTGAAATAATCGCCACTTTCCTTAACTAAAGCGTCTAGTATTTTGCGAACGCCGAACACGGCGAAGGATGGCCTGTCGGGTAACCGAAACCCGACGAGATTTGAGAGGAGAGCCGCATGTCGAGCCTCACCGGTAAGTCATTGAACCCTGTTATGAATCGCAGGAGCGTTATCGCGAGCGCAGCAGGTCTGGGGGCGATGTCCATTCTAGCTGGCTGCTCCTCCAACGGCGGCGACAGCGGTTCCGCTTCGAGCGACGCTTCGTTTAAGATCGGTACCATCGGCCCGCTGACCGGCGCCAACGCGTCCTACGGCAAGTCCGTTACCCAGGGTGTCGAGCTTGGCTGCAAGGATTTCTCGACCAAGGAGCTGCCGCTTGCCAGCAAGGCCGAGGATGACCAGGCCGACGGCGAGAAGGCCGTCAACGCCTTCAACACCCTGCTCGACTGGGGCATGCAGGCCCTTGTCGGCCCGACCACCACGGGTGCGTCGGTTGCCGTTGCCGCCGAGTGCGGTAACGACCCCAAGACGTTCATGATCACCCCGTCCGCGTCCTCCGAGGACGTCACCGACGGCAAGGATTGCGTCTTCCAGGTTTGCTTCACCGACCCCAACCAGGGTGTCAACGCTGCCAAGTTCCTGGCGCAGAAGTATGCGGACGAGAAGTTCGTGCTGTTCTATAACTCCGGCGACGCCTATTCTTCGGGCATCGCAGATTCCTTTAAGGCCCAGGCCGCTGAGTCCAAGCTCGAGATTGTTGACGAGGAGACCTTTAAGGACGACTCCGCCACGAGCTTTACCAACCAGCTGACCAAGGCCAAGCAGGCCGGCGCCACCATGATCTTTGCGCCGATCTACTACACGCCGGCGTCCGTCCTGCTCAAGAACGCCAAGGACATGGGCTACGACGTCAAGATGATGGGCTGCGACGGCATGGACGGCATCCTGGGCGTTGAGGGCTTCGATACCTCTCTTGCTGAGGGTCTGCTGCTCATGACCCCGTTCTCCGCCGACGACGAGAAGAACGCCGACTTCGTTAACGCTTACAAGGATAAGTACGGCGATACCCCCGACCAGTTTGCCGCCGACGCCTACGACGGCGTGCACGCGGTGGCCGAGGCCGTCAAGGAGGCCGGTCTTGGTGTCGACGCCGATCCGACCGAGGCTGCCGAGAAGCTGTCCAAGGCTATGCTCAAGATTACCGTTGACGGTCTGACCGGCAAGCTCACCTGGAACGATAAGGGCCAGGTCCAGAAGGAGCCCACGGCGTACGTCATCACCGACGGCAAGTACGTACAGGCCTAATTGGCCGCCTTACATAGAGCGGTTTTGATCCCAAGCAGGGGAGGTTTTGGCCTTCCCTGCTTGCTTGGTATCTAGGGACAGTGTAACGTCCCTGTTTCATACATTAACTGGAAACCTATTCGAAAGGGGGATGTGGAACATGACGGTCTTTATCCAATACCTGGTCAACGGCCTGTCCATGGGCAGCGTCTACGCCATCATCGCGTTGGGCTACACCATGGTCTACGGTATCGCCAAGATGCTCAACTTCGCTCACGGCGATGTCATCATGGTCGGTGCCTATGTCTCGTTCTGCGCCACGTCGTATCTCGGCCTCCCGGGCTGGGCATCTGTAGTTCTCTCTTGTGTGGTCTGCACGGTTCTCGGTGTTCTCATTGAGGGTCTGGCCTATAAGCCGCTGCGCCAAGCAGGCCCGCTGGCCGTTCTGATCACGGCCATCGGCGTGTCTTACTTCCTGCAGAACGCCGCGCAGCTTCTGTGGGGCGCCACGCCCAAGAACTTTACTTCGCTCGTCACCTTCCCGGTGCCGGAGTTCTTGGCCAAGTTTAACGTAAGCGCCGTCTCGCTCGTCACCATCGTCGCCTGCTTGGTTATCATGGCCGGCCTGATGTTCTTTACAGGTAAGACCAAGATGGGCAAGGCCATGCGCGCCGTGTCCGAGGACAAGGCCGCCGCTCAGCTCATGGGCATCAACGTCAACCGCACCATCTCGATGACGTTCGCCATCGGCTCCGCCCTTGCCGCCATCGCCGGCGTGCTCCTGTGCTCCTACTCGCCGGTCCTGCAGCCCACCACGGGCGCCATGCCTGGCATCAAGGCCTTCGACGCTGCCGTTTTCGGCGGCATCGGCTCCATCCCCGGTGCCTTTGTCGGCGGCATTCTCATCGGCATCATCGAGGCGATGGCGCAGGCTTACATTTCCACGAGCCTTGCCAACTCCATCGTCTTTGGTGTTTTGATCATCGTCCTGCTCGTCAAGCCTGCCGGCCTCTTGGGCAAGTACGTCCCCGAGAAGGTGTAGGTGAGCGTTATGAAGTTTCTTAAAGACAAGCAGACGCGTCACGACTTTGTCACGTACGCCATGTGCGTTGTGGCGTTCGCCATCGTGTTCTTTATGCAGTCCAACCACATGATCCCGCGCATGATCGCCGGTCAGCTGGTTCCCATCACGGCCTATATCGTCATGGCCATCTCCCTTAACCTCGTCGTCGGCATCGCGGGCGACTTGTCGCTGGGCCACGCGGGCTTTATGAGCGTCGGTGCCTATACGGGCATCGTCACTGCCGTCGCGCTGGAGAGCACCGTTCCGTCCGATCCGATGCGTCTGATCATCAGCATTGTGGTCGGCGCTATCGCCGCTGCCATCTTGGGCTTCTTGATCGGTATCCCGGTCCTGCGCCTGAGCGGCGACTATCTGGCCATTGTGACCCTGGCTTTTGGCGAGATCATCAAAGAGGTCGTCACCTGCCTCATTGTGGGCGTCGATTCCCGCGGCCTGCATGTGATCTTTAACATCACGGGTAACTCTACGATCGACGACCTGCACCTGCTCGAGGACGGCACCGCCATCATCAAGGGCGCGCAGGGCGCATCGGGCGTGTCGACCTATTCGACCTTCCTTGCCGGCGCAATCCTGGTTATGGTCGCGCTCGTGATTGTGCTCAACCTGGTTCGCAGCCGTACCGGTCGTGCCATTATTGCCGTGCGCGACAACAAGATCGCTGCCGAGTCTGTGGGCATCTCCGTCACCCAGTACCGCATGATCGCCTTCGTGGTTTCCGCTGCCCTCGCCGGTGCTGCCGGAGCCCTGTTCGGCGGTAACTTCTCGCAGCTTTCCGCCACTAAGTTCGACTTCAATACGTCCATCCTCATTCTGGTGTTCGTGGTCCTGGGCGGCCTGGGCAACATGCGCGGCTCCGTTATCGCCGCGGCGCTGCTCACGGTGCTCCCCGAGCTGCTCCGTCAGTTCTCGGACTACCGCATGCTCATCTACGCCATCGTGTTGATTCTGGTCATGGTCTTTACTAACAACCCACAGCTCAAGGCGTTCTTCGCACGCATTAAGGACCGCTTTGCTTCCAAGAAGGAGGTGGCAGCCGATGCCCAGTAAGTTTGAGTTCAACAAGGGCAAGATGGTCCCGTATCCTTCTGGCGCCATCGTTCCCGACCGCGACTTGGGCCAGCGCCCGGCGCTCGAGTGCATCCACCTGGGCATTGAATTCGGCGGCCTTAAGGCAGTCGATGACTTTAGCCTGACCATCGGCAAGACTGAGATCGCCGGTCTCATCGGCCCCAACGGTGCCGGCAAGACCACGGTCTTCAACCTGCTCACCAAGGTGTACCAGCCTACGCACGGCACCATCCTGCTCGACGGTGAGGACACTTCGGGCAAGTCGGTCTACCAGGTCAACCGCATGGGTATTGCCCGTACGTTCCAGAACATCCGCCTGTTCAATACCATGACGGTGGAGGACAACGTTAAGGTCGGCCTGCACAATCAGGAGCGCTACTCCGGTTTTGAGGGCGTGCTGCGCCTGCCGACGTATTGGAAGCACGAGAAGGCCGCCCACGAGCGCGCCATGGAGCTGCTGTCCATTTTTGACATGGAGCACCTGGCAAATGAACAGGCCGGCTCGCTTCCTTACGGCGCTCAGCGTCGTCTGGAAATCGTCCGCGCGCTTGCCACCAACCCCAAGCTGCTGTTGCTCGACGAACCTGCCGCCGGCATGAACCCGTCCGAGACCGCAGAGCTCATGGCGAACATCGTCAAGATTCGCGACACCTTCGGCATCGCCATCATGCTTATCGAGCATGATATGTCGCTCGTTATGAACATCTGCGAGGGCATCTGCGTGCTTAACTTTGGTAAGGTCATCGCCAAGGGCACGGCAGAGGAAATCCAGAACAACGACGCCGTTATCGAGGCGTATCTGGGTAAGCAGGATAAGGGGGAGAACTAAATGGCAGAGCCGATGCTTTCCGTCTACAACATCAACGTCTGGTACGGCGCTATCCACGCCATCAAGGACATCTCCTTTAACGTTAACGAGGGTGAGATCGTGGCCTTGATTGGTGCCAACGGTGCCGGCAAGTCCACAACGCTCAAGACCGTCTCGGGCCTGCTGCGCTCCAAGACCGGCTCCATCAAGTTTATGGGCGAGGACATTACCCATACGCCCGCTGATAAGCTGGTTGGTAAGGGCCTGGCTCAGGTTCCCGAGGGTCGTCGCGCCTTTTTGCAGATGACGGTCGAGGAGAACCTGGAGATGGGTGCCTATACACAGCCCAAGTCCACGGTGGCTCCGGGCCTGGAGCGCGTCTACGAGCAGTTCCCGCGCCTAAAGGAACGTCGTCGCCAGGTCGCCGGCACCCTTTCGGGCGGCGAGCAGCAGATGCTCGTTATGGGGCGCGCCCTTATGAGTAACCCCAAACTGCTTATGCTCGACGAACCTTCCATGGGTCTGGCACCGATTCTGATCGAACAGATCTTCCAGATTGTCGAGGACCTGCACAAGGCCGGCACCACGGTGCTTCTGGTTGAGCAAAACGCGCAGATGGCGCTTTCCATCGCCACGCGCGGCTACGTGCTCGAGACCGGCAAGATCACCATGACCGGTACCGGCCAAGAACTCCTGCATGACGATAACGTCCGCAAAGCTTACTTGGGCGGCTAGGCGGTTCTGCCGTTCTGCCGAACGGCGGACCAGTTGACGCTGCGCGGGCACCAGAGCGACAACTTGTCATTCAAAGAGGGCGGCATGACCAGAAGGTCTATGCCGCCCTCTTTTCATGTCAATTTGTTCGCTCTGGTGCCCGCTCGCTGTCCGTCCTCTGCCTGCGACGTTGGAGGTAGTCGTTGGGGACGTTTTCCTTCGTCCCCGCCAAATCATTTTGCTCTGTCATGCGGGTTGGTATTTAAAGTGCGACAATGCCGTGTGGAAATAGAAGTGTCATCTGGGGGTCTATCTATGCTGTACGAGTTTTGTGCCGAGAACTTTGAGCGGGTGCCGGCGGCTATCGATGCCGGTGCAAGGCGTATCGAGCTGTGCGACAACCTTGCCGTTGGCGGCACCACGCCTTCGGCCGGCGTTATCAGCGCTACGACCAACTATGCCCACGAACACGATGCACGGGTGATGTGCATGATCCGTCCGCGTGGCGGCGACTTTCACTACAACCAGGACGAGTTGCGTATGATGGAGATGGACCTGGGCCTTGCCGTGAGCGCCGGCGTTGACGGCTTGGTCTTTGGCTGCTGCAAGCCCTGCGCTGGCGGATGGGCGCTCGACGAGCTTACGCTTGGCGCCCTCGTGATGGCTGCGGGCTGCGCGACCGAGGAATGTAAGCGTGAGCCCATCGACATCACCTTCCACATGGCATTTGACCAGCTCTCGCCCGAGGCTCAGCTCGACGCGATTGACACACTCGCCGACTGCGGCATCACACGCATCCTGACGCATGGTGGCGCTGCCGGTACGCCGATCGAGGACAACTTCGAAAACTTGGCCCGCTTGATCGAGTATGCGGGCGACCGCTTGACCATCCTTCCCGGCGGCGGCATTTCCACGGCCAACCGCGATACCGTGGCGGCGGCACTGGGCGTCTCCGAGCTCCATGGCACCAAGATCGTGCCGCTGGAGGTATAACCCGTGGCGCTGGTATTTGACGTTCGTCAGGCGAGCGGTAAGCCCGACGACAACCGCCGCCCCGGCACCGCGTGCCCCTTTTGCGATACCGAGGAACTCGCCAATATCATCCGGCGCGACGGTGACTGCATCTGGCTCGAGAATAAGTTTAAGACCTTGCGGGCCACTCGCCAGACCGTATTGATTGAGTCGTCCGACCACGACGCCGACCTGGTGACCTATGCGCCGGACGAGCTGCATCATGTTATGCGGTTTGCTCTGGATTGCTGGCAGCGGATGATTGACTCCCGACAGTATCGCAGCGTTCTCATGTACAAGAACAAGGGTCCGCTCTCGGGCGGTAGTCTCGTTCATCCGCACATGCAGATTGTGGGTTTGGAGCAGGAAAACGGTTATGCTTCGCTGACTTCCGCCAATTTCGAAGGCATAAATGTCTGGCAACAGGAGAGAATCTCGGTCAACATCTCAACCGAACCGATTATGGGGTTCTTTGAGGTCAATGTTTCAGCCCCGCAGGGAATCGCTGCCAGCGATGACACGAGAGACCAAGCCGAGGCGGATCTCTTCGCCGATGCGATCCAGGTAGCTCTGCGCTATATCCTGAACGAGCACCACGGTGGTCGCGCAGAGTCGTACAACCTGTTCTTCTATCACCTGGGCGGTCGGACCATTGCCAAGGCGCTGCCGCGTTGGGTGGTTTCGCCCTACTTTGTCGGCTATCGTTTGGCCCAGGTCAATGCTGAGACCACGCTCGATGTCGATGCTGAGCGCCTGCGTGCGCATCTGGAAACGCTCGTATAGTAAGACTAACACCCGCGTAATGCGGGCAGTCTAGCGTGCCATGGCGTTGCGGCCGGCCTCGACACGCTTGCGCTGGGCGGCGCGCTCCTCGCCGGTCAGACGCTCAAAGAGGTGCCCGATAAGCGAGGCGAGCACCTGCTGAAACAACGTTCCACACATGACGGGAAACACGACTTCGCCCGGAAAGTATTGCGTGGCGATGACGGCGCCCGAAGAGATGTTACGCATGCCGCAGGTAAAGCACATGGTAGTCGTCTCGCTATATGGCAGATGCAGCGCACGGGCGACCAGAAAACCGACGACAAAGCCGCTGATGGCGAAGGTCAAAATAAAGAGGGCGACTTCCAGGCGCACCGCGTTCATGTGCAGCACGTACTCGCTCATGGCGGTGGAGTTGGAGGCGATAACGCCCATCATCATGAACTTGCAGGCGGGCGAGAGCGCGGGGGAGAGCTTCTCGTGTCCCCATCCACGCGTGAGCTCGTTGATCACGATGCCGAGCACGGCGGGGATGGCGATCATAAAGGCCATGTCCTGCATCATGCTCGGCACATCGATCGAGACGGTGGCACCCAGCAAGAGCTTAAGCGTGAGCGGAATCGTCACAGGGGAGATAACCGAGGACGTCAGGATGATGGTGAGCGCGAGCGGGCCGTTGCCGCCGAACATGCTGATCCACATAAAAGCGGTGACGGCCACGGGCACGCTGTACTCGAGCACGATGCCGCAGACAAGGTTGGGGTTGGAGCCAAAGAAGAGTGACCCCATGGCATACGCCGCGATGGGAATAAGCACTGCCGAGACCAGCAACGCCAGAATCAGGTGCAGCGGACGGTGGAACACCTCGGCTACCTGGTGAAAGGTGTTGCTGAGCGCACCCTGAAACGTCATAAAGGCGAAGAGGGCGGGAACAATGGGCTTGAGTACGCCGATCTGCTGGGGAAAGAGCACGCCGAGCGTCACGCAAATCGGAACGATGATCTGCATATGCCCCGCGAGGAACTTTCCCAGTCCAGCCCATTGCTTCATATGCCCCGTGACTCCCTTTATCCGCGAACTCGTTTGTATGGATATGCTAGACGCTCACATGTGTCTGTGCGGCTGAAACGCTCGATTATTTCGAGGGTATTACCGTCATCGTTTACCGAAACCGCGGCGCGCTGCGAGGTTCTGCGTCCGTGCCGCACGGTATAATAAATCCGTTCAACAGATCTGCCTGCCGAAGCGGGCATACACAGAGGACTCATCGCTATGAACCGTGAGAGGTATCGCGGCGACCTGCCCCTATCGGGGGTGGGCGCCTATGTCATCGCTTAAGACGACGCATCGCTGGGCGGTCGCTCAGCAAAACCCCGAGCTCGAAAAGGAGCTTTCGGCTGGTCTGGGCATTCCCGGGCTGGTGGCGCGCATTATGGTCGCGCACGGCATTGGCTCCATCAAAGAGGGCCAATTGTTTTTGACGCCTTCGCTCGATCGCGACTGGGCCGACCCACTCATTATCCCGGGCATGTCGGTCGTTGCCGACCGCGTCGAGCGTGCTATTCGCAACCACGAGCACATTGCAGTCTTTGGCGATTTTGACGTTGACGGTATTACGTCGACCTGCCTGTTGACCGAGGCGCTGCGCACGTTTGGCGCCGATGTCACGCCGTTTATTCCGCATCGCTTTGATGAGGGCTACGGTCTTTCGCGCGCGGCACTCGACCGCGTTAACGAGCTCGCTCGCCCCCAGCTGATCGTGACCGTCGATAACGGCATTGCCGCCAAGGAAGAGGTTTCCTATCTGGAGAGCCTGGGGATCGATTTGGTGGTCACGGACCATCACGAGCCCTCCGACCAGGTGCCGCAGGGTGTGCCCCTGACCGACCCCAAGCTCGAGGACGAGGGCCCCTCGCGCGAGCTTGCCGGTGCTGGTGTGGCGCTCAAGCTGGTGCAAGTCCTGGGTGAGCGCCTGGGCAAGCCGTCGTATTGGCGTTCGCTGATAGAGGTCGCGGCGCTGGGCACCGTATCCGACATGATGCCGCTTACGCCCGAGAACCGCGCACTGGTCGCCGAGGGCATCCAGCAGATGCGCGTGACGGCCCGTCCCGGCTACATCGCACTTGCCGCGCTCGCCAAAGCGGACCTTTCGAGCATTACGGCGGATGGCCTGTCATTCTCGCTCATTCCCCGCTTAAACGCTGCCGGTCGCATGGCCGATCCAAAGCTGGCGCTCGACCTGCTGCTTGCCCGCAATCCCATCGAAGCAAGCGCGCTGGCGGCTGAGCTCGAGGAAATCAACCGCCAGCGCCGTGAGATCGAGGCGGAGCTCACGCGCGATGCCATGGCAAAGGTCGAGGAGACCTATGACGGCGGACGCGCGATCGTCGTGGGCGGCGAAGGCTGGCACGAGGGTGTCAAGGGCATCGTGGCAAGCCGTCTGACCAACCGCTATCACGTGCCGGCGCTGCTGTTCTCGATCGAGGACGGTATCGCGCGTGGCTCTGGTCGCTCGGTGGGCAAAGTTAACCTGTTTGACGCCGTCGAGCGCTGTTCCGACCTGCTGATTCGTCGCGGCGGACATGCCGGTGCGGTGGGTGTGACCATCGAGGCATCCAAGCTCGATGAATTCCGTCGTCGCCTTTCCGCTGTGCTATCGGAGATTCCCGCCGAGGACTTTGAAGACATCGACGAGGTTGCCGCCACGGTCGACCTTTCCGAATTGAATATCGAGACCATCGAGCAGATTTCCCGCCTTGAGCCGTTTGGCCAGGGTAATAAGGTGCCGCTGCTGGCTGCCGAGGGCGTGACGATGTGTGATCGCGCCGTGGTGGGTAAAACCGGCGAGCATATGCGCTTCGTGGCGACGGATGGCGCCGCGAGTGTGCCGGCCATCATGTTTCGTGTACCGCAAATCGATAAGCTCATCAACTGCGATAGCGCTGTCGACTTGGTGTTCGAGGCCGTTGCCGAGCATTGGCAGGGTCGTGTGAAGCCCAAGCTCATGGTCAAGGATGTTCTGGTCCGCGATACCACGCTGCCCAGCGTCGACGATCCGGCATGCGAGCTTCGTCGTGGCGTGCAGCCGGCGGATTCCGGCCTGCGCCTGGAGTCGCGCAAGCGCGAGACGCTCGCCCAGCTTTCCTATACCGAGCTCACGCGCTCGCTTATCCATAGCTTTATCGGATCGAACCAGCCGCACCGCGCGCAGGTTGAGGCGCTCGACGCCTTGGCCGATCACCAGAGTGTCTTGGCGGTTATGGGAACGGGCCGCGGCAAGTCGCTCATCTTCCATGTGCATGCCGCGCGTGAGGCGGTGCTTCGCGGACGTGCGAGCATCTTTGTCTATCCGCTGCGTGCGCTTGTTGCCGACCAGGCCTATCACCTCTCGTCGACGATGGCATCGCTTGGCATTGGCGTTGGCGTGCTGACCGGCGAGACCATGGAGGCCGCACGCGATGACGTGTTCGCCGGCCTAGCTTCGGGCCGCACCGGTATCGTGCTCACGACGCCCGAGTTCCTGTCTATCCACCGTGACCGCTTCGCGCGTTCGGGCCGCATCGGCTTTGTCGTTATCGATGAGGCGCATCATGCCGGTCTTGCCAAGGGCGGCGACCGCAGCGCCTATCTCGACATGCCCGATATCCTCAAAGCCCTGGGCGACCCGGTCGTTATGGCTGCGACGGCCACCGCGACGGCTCCGGTCGTGGCCGAGCTTGCCCGCATGCTGCCGATCACTCGCACGGTGGTCGACGAGACGGTGCGCGAGAACCTGCAGCTCGAGGACGACCGTGATCTTGCAAGTCGCGAGAACCGTTTGGTGTCGATTGTGGCGACGGGGGAAAAGACCGTCATCTACGTCAATTCGCGCGACCAGTCCGTGGCGCTCGCCAAGACGTTGCGCAAGCGTGTGCCCGATTGCGCAACCCATATCGCGTTCTATAACGCGGGGCTTGCGCGCTCCGATCGCCGCCGCGTGGAGGAAGCATTCCGAGACGGAAGCCTCAGCTGCATTGTTTCGACCTCTGCCTTTGGCGAGGGCGTCAACCTGCCCGATATCCGCCATGTTGTGCTCTACCACATGCCGTTTGGCGCCATCGAGTTCAACCAGATGAGCGGACGTGCCGGCCGCGATGGCCAGCCCGCCGTGATCCATCTGCTCTATTCGTCGCGCGACGCCCGCATTAACGAGCGCCTGCTCGACTGCTATGCGCCCGAGCGCGACGAGCTCGTCACGCTCTATCGCGCGCTGCAGACCATGTGGCGCTCCAACCGCGGCAAGACCGGGGACGATTCCTTTAGCGCGAGCGATATCGACATCGCGCAGATGTGCCTTGCCATCGATGCTCGCACGCCGGTCGACGAGCGTTCGGTGGAAAGCGGCCTGGGAATCTTCGAAGAGCTTGGTTTCTGTCGAGTTTCGGGGTTTGACGACACCCGTCGCATCGCGATGGCCGAAAACCCCGGCCGCGTGCAATTGAGCAGGTCAATTCGCTATTTGGAGGGCTTGCGCTCGCGCATGGAGTTCTCGGCTTTCCGGAGCTGGGCGCTCGATTCGTGCGCTTCTGATATGCTAGCCAAAGTTAACCGCCCGATCGTACCGCGGGCCTAGGGGAAGGGGACCTCGATGGATGCCGCAGCCCGTACCGCCCATGATTCCACCCTCCAGCCGTTTTCGGAGATGGAGCACTATAAGCATGCCGATGAGCTGCCGCCCGAGATTATGGCGGACAGCTACGACAAGCTGGAGCGTCTGTGTCTCAAATATATGAATGAGGATGACTTCTCCAAGGTGGAGCAGGCCTACTGCTTTGCTGCCGAGAAGCATTGCAACCAAAAGCGGCGCTCGGGTGAGATGTACATTAACCATCCTGTCGAGGTGGCTATCATTCTGGCAGACCTCAAGATGGACTGCGACGTGGTGTGTGCCGCGCTGCTGCACGATACCGTCGAGGACACCGAGACCTCGCTCGCCGATGTTTCCGGCCTGTTTGGCGAAACCGTTGCTGAGCTCGTCGATGGCGTGACCAAGCTCACCAACATCGAAGTCGACAGCATGGACGAGAAACAGGCCCTCACGCTGCGCAAGATGTTCCTCGCCATGTCCAAGGACATTCGTGTCATCATCGTTAAACTTGCCGACCGTCTGCACAACATGCGTACGCTGGCGGCCCTGCGCGAGGATCGTCGCCTGTTTAAGGCTCGCGAGACCATGGACGTGTACGCGCCCTTGGCCGACCGGCTGGGCATGAGCTCTATTAAGTGGGAGCTCGAGGACCTGTCCTTCTTCTACCTGGAGCCCGATGCCTACCAGCGCATCGCGCGCATGGTGGCTGAGTCGCGCGAGGTCCGCGAGCGCTACCTTGCCGAGACCATCAAGACGCTCACTGACGAACTCAACCGCATTGGTCTGGAGGACTTCCAGATCAACGGCCGCTCCAAGCACTATTGGTCCATCTACCAAAAGATGAAGCGCAAGGGCAAGGAGTTCTCCGAGATCTACGACCTGGTGGCGCTGCGTGTTATTACCCATTCGGTGCGCGATTGCTACTCCACGCTCGGTGCGGTGCATACGCTGTGGCATCCCATGCCTGGTCGCTTTAAAGACTATATCGCCATGCCCAAGGTCAATAACTACCAGTCGCTCCACACGACGGTCATCGGCCCCACGGCTCGTCCGCTCGAGATTCAGATTCGAACCTATGAGATGCATGAGCAGGCCGAGTACGGTATTGCCGCCCACTGGCTCTATAAGAAGTCGGGCGGATCGTCTGCGTCTAAGACCAATGATGCCCAGCGTCTGGACGACCAGATTAACTGGCTCAAACATTCGCTCGATTGGGCTGCGTCTGATGAGATCACCGACGCCAAGGAATACCTGCATTCGCTGAAGGTCGACCTCTTCGATCAGGAGATCTTTGTCTTCACGCCCAAAGGCGAGGTCATGGCTCTTCGTGCCGGTTCCACGCCGCTCGACTTTGCCTATGCCGTTCACACCGAGGTGGGAAACCATTGCGTCGGCGCCAAAATCAACGGTGCGGTGGCTCCGCTCACGCACGAGATTAAGACGGGTGACCGTGTCGAGATCCTGACTAACAAGAGTTCCAAGCCGTCGCGTGATTGGCTCAAGATCGTTAAGACACCTTCCGCCAAGTCAAAGATCCGCCGCTATTTTGCCGCTGCGACCAAGGACGACGACGCTGCCGCCGGCCGCGATATCCTGGCCAAGGACCTGCGTAAGCGTGGCTATGGCATTTCTACGCCGCGCTCCACGCGTGCGCTCAACGCCGTGGCGGAGCAGTTTAACTTCAAGCAGCTCGAGGACCTGTTTGCCGCCGTCGGCGCCGGCAAGGTTGCCCCGCGCGCTGTGGGTAATAAGGTCGAGCAAATCTTGGACCCCAAGCCCGAGGAACAGCTCACCAAGGCCGAGGCTATCGCCGAGGTCGTGAAACAGCCGGCCCGCGGCTCCAACCGCAAGCCGCAAAAGCGTGGCAAGAGCGCAAGTAACGGCATTATCGTCAAGGGCGAGAGCAACAGCGGCCTGCTAGTTCGTCTAGCGCATTGCTGCAATCCGGTGACGGGCGACGATATCGTCGGCTTCATCACGCGTGGCCGAGGTGTCTCAGTGCATCGCGCCAACTGCCCCAACGTCAAGGGCCTCATGGAGCACCCCGAGCGCATGATTGACGTAGAGTGGGATGGTGCTGCCGACACTCTCTTCCAGGTCGAGATCGTGGTCGAGTGCCTGGACCGCATGGGCCTGCTCAAGGACGTCACCATTGCCATTGGCGATGCAGGCGGCAATATCCTTTCCGCCGCCACCTCGACCAACCGCGAGGGTATTGCGACCCTGCGCTTTATGGTCGAGATTTCGGATGCGAGCGGCCTGGACCCGCTGCTGGCTTCCATCAGCAGTGTCGATTCGGTCTACGACGCTCGCCGTCTTATGCCCGGCGAGGGCGGAGCGCAACTCAAGCGCCGTGTGTAGGTGCGAGAGCCTCTCAGCATCATAGATATTGGTTACGCTCGAGGCATCGTTTGGTGCCTCGAGCGTATTTTAGAAGGAGGGTATGCGCATGGACGATATGACTTTGGACCTGACACCCCGAGGCACGGCTTCGATTGAGGCGCTCGTCAACGGTCCGATTCAGACCAACAGCTACGCCGTGATTTCGAATGACGAGTGCTTAATCGTCGATCCGGCGTGGGAGGGCGAACGTCTTGTGGAGCATATCCGCACCGCGCATCCCGAGGTGCGCGTACTCGGGTCTGTCTGCACGCACGGTCATGCCGACCATGTTGGCGGGGTTGCCGGGGTTCGAGCTGTTGTTGGCGACAGCGCACTATATGAGTTGTGCGCTAAGGACGTGACGGTACCTCGCGCAAATATCGAGGAGCAGCGCGCCATGTGGGGTATCGAGACGCCCGATCCGGGTGAGCCGACGCGTTTGCTTGCCGAGGGCGATACAATCGAGGTGGGCGACGTCTGCCTGCAGGTGATCGAGACGCCGGGGCATACGCCGGGCGGCATCGTCCTGTTCGCCGCGACCGAGCAGGGAAACATCGCCTTTGTGGGCGACACGCTTTTCCCGGGCAGCCACGGTCGTACCGATCTTTCCGGCGGTGACGAGGCGGCGATTATGCGCTCGCTCTCCAAACTTGCCAAGATGCTTCCGCCCGATACCGTTTGCTTGACGGGCCATGGCGATTCGACCACGATGGCGCGCGAACTTATGCAGAACCCGTTTATGCAGATGTAGGCTCGAAGCCGTCTTTCGAACCACGAAGACCGCTCAATCGTCAAGCTATTTTCCCCAGTGGGTCGATTCTGTGGGGCAAACGGTCAAAATTTGTCCAATCGGATGGTATTCGTGAACAAACGAACGTTTATGCTCGGGTATGTCGTGGTAAAATCTCAGGCGTTATCGGAGCAACCTTACAGGAGGTTTCTTTTATGCTCGTCAACGCAGCAGACATGCTCAAGAAGGCTGAGGCCGGCAAGTACGGTCTCGGTGCCTTCAACACCAACAACCTCGAGTGGACCCTGGCTATTCTTCAGGCCGCCGAGGAGGCCAAGTCTCCGCTGATCCTTCAGTGCACCGCTGGTGCCGCTAAGTGGATGGGTGGTTTCAAGGTCTGCGCCGACATGGTCAAGGCTGCCGTCGAGGCCACGGGCGTTACCGTTCCCGTCGCCCTTCACCTCGATCACGGTTCTTACGAGGACTGCTTCAAGTGCATCGAGGCCGGCTTCACGTCCATCATGTATGACGGCTCTCACGAGGAGACCTTCCAGCTTAACCTCGACCGCACCAAGGAGCTCGTTGAGCTTGCCCACTCCAAGGGCATGTCCATCGAGGCCGAGGTCGGCGGCATCGGCGGCACCGAGGACGGCGTGACCTCCAGCGGCGAGCTCGCTGATCCTGCTGAGTGCAAGCAGATTGCTGACCTGGGCGTCGACTTCCTCGCCTGCGGTATCGGCAACATCCACGGCGTGTACCCTGCCGACTGGGCTGGCCTTTCCTTCGAGCGCCTGGGCGAGATCAAGGCCGAGACCGGCGACCTGCCCCTCGTTCTGCACGGTGGCACCGGCATCCCCGAGGATCAGATCAAGAAGGCCATCTCCCTGGGTATCTCCAAGATCAACGTCAACACCGACCTGCAGCTCGTCTTCGCCAAGGGCGTTCGCGAGTACATCGAGGCTGGCAAGGATCAGCAGGGCAAGGGCTTTGACCCCCGCAAGCTCCTCAAGCCTGGTCGCGACAACATCGTTGCCCGCACCAAGGAGCTCATGGAGGAGTTTGGCTCCGTCAACAAGGCGTAAGCGTCGCTAAACTTCCCGCCGGAAGCCCCGTCCCCCTACACTGTTTCCTTTGCGCTCACCTGGCTTCGCCAGAAGTCGCGCTAAGGAAACAGTTCCGGGGGACGGGGCTTCCTTCGTTTAACGCCGCAGGGTTACGAGTCTGAATTAAGGTGGCTACTGGCTTCGCTAGGAGTCGCGCGACGGAATCAGCTCCGGGGAAACGGGGCCCCTTTGTTAACTCGCTACAGGGTTACTGGGCTGAATTCATTTTTTATAGGTACCGTTTATCGGTGTTGAGGGTTCCTTTATTGGGGCTTTCTTTTTTATCTCGCTACAATGGGCTTCAAGAGTTCTAATGACTTGGAGTTTGGTATGGCTGTTATTAATGTGCTGCCTTCGGATGGGAAGGTTATTGACGAGGGTCCTGTTGGTTGCTCTGTTGATGTTTGCAATGATGACTTCCGTTTTCTAGATGTTGGCTTGCCACCCGAGATCCTGCGTTTAAAGGATGCGGGGTATCTTTCGCAGGCTATTGAGGCTTGCGACCGCCTACTTGCCCAAAATCCCGATCCCTCGCTTGCTGCCTGCGTTCGTGCCGAGCGGTATCGCATGATCGAGACGCCGCTTCATTTTTCGGTGTCGCGCGATCGAGCTATTGCGATGATTCGCGAGGAGTGGCCTGAGTTTACCGAGGAGCAGTTTGACGATCTGATTGACCGTAAGCGTATTGACTGGCGCTTTATCGACGGCGAGCTGTTCGTTCTCGACAACTTCCTCGATTCGCTTCGCGTATATCCCAAAGAAGTCCCCGGCATGCGGCCCGATCCTACGGACGGAATTGCACTGCGCAACGAGATGCTCAAGGAGATGGAGTCGCAAAACGGATTGGCTCGCGTCATTACGCTTAAAGCTTCCGTGTCTGTCCCCGGCGCTCTGGAGGGGGAGACCGTTTGCGCTTGGCTTCCCGTCGCGGCTGCCTGCCGTCAGCAGTCTCGGGTCGAGATTCTCGACATGACGCCGGAGGGTGCCATTGCTCCCGCGAACGCTTCGGCGCGTACCGCCTCGTGGTCTTCTTCGAGTGAATGCTCATTCTCGGTGACCTATCGTTATCACATCGATGCTGCTTATTGTGATGTCTACGGTGGCACACTTCCGGTTCATCCGCGTATGGACGCGCCTCTGCCCGAGGATATTTCCGAGGACCGTCCGCACATTGCATTTACGCCGTACCTGCAGCAGCTGACGGCCAGTGTTGTTGGCGGACTCGAGGATCCGCTCGATCGCGCCCGTGCTATCTATGATTATCTGACGCAGTATGTCGACTATCGCTATCAACCGCCGTACTTGCTTTTGGGATCTATTGCCGATGACTGTGCGCATTCGCTCCGCGGCGATTGCGGCGTTATGGCGCTCACGTTTATCACCATGTGCCGTATCGCGGGCGTGCCTGCCCGTTGGCAGAGCGGCCTGTATGTTGCGCCCGATTCGGTGGGGTCGCACGACTGGGCAGAGTTCTATACGCCGCAGACCGGTTGGCTCAACGCCGACGTGTCATTTGGATCTTCTGCTCGCAGGATGGGGGAGGAGTGGCGCCGCCGTCACTACTTTGGCAATCTCGACCCATGGCGTATGGTGGCCAACAATCGATTCCAGGCAGAGTTTGAGCCCTCTTTCGACGGCATGCGCGAGGACCCTTACGATAACCAGATGGGTGAGGCTTCGGTCGACGGTCGCGGATGCCGTCAGCGCGAGATGCTACGCACGGTCGAACTCATCGAAATGCTCGAAGTTCCATTTTCGGACTAATCGGTAGAAAGCTGTGATAAACTAACTCACGCATTACGTGCCCGAGTGGCGGAATTGGCAGACGCAGTGGACTCAAAATCCACCGTTGGCAACAACGTGCGAGTTCGAGTCTCGCCTCGGGCACCATACATGCAAGTGAGCGTTCAAGGGGGGTTGCGGCCCCCTTTTTCGTGCCGAACTCGCGTGAGCGCGCGAAGCGTTAAGCAAACAGGCCTGTGGCCTGTTTGTAGCGGAGCGTGGCGAGGGCGCCGCGCGCCCGAAGCCCGGGGCTTCGCGAAGCGAAGGCCCTTCGAGTCTCGCCTCGGGCACCATACATGCAAGTGAGCGTTCAAGGGGGTTGCGGCCCCCTTTTTCGTGTACGTAATGTGATAACGCGCTGTACGTGTTATTATTCGCAAGGCGTTGTTCCCGCAATGCCCTAAAGAGGAACTCGAGGGTTCCCACCTTTTGGCGCCAATGAGCAGCTGACTGGTCATACAACTTAGATTCCCTTCCTCAAATCGAGGAACTCTATGTGTACGACCTGGTTGCTGAGAAGCGCCGGGTTATTTTTTTATGAATGGAGGTAGGGAAAATAGCTAAGTCTGATGACACCCGCATCAACGACGAGATCACTGCATCTTCGTGCCGTTTGATTGGCGTCGATGGCTCTCAGCTCGGCCTGTTCGCCATCCGCGATGCCCAGCGCGTCGCCGACGATCAGGGTCTCGACCTGGTCGAGATCGCTCCCAACGCGGAGCCGCCGGTCTGCAAGGTCATGGACTACGGTAAGTTCAAGTACCAGCAGGCCATGAAGGCCAAGGCTGCTCGTAAGAACCAGTCCAAGGTCGAGGTCAAGGAAATGAAGTTCCGACCCAAGATCGACGTTGGCGACTACGAGACCAAGAAGGGCCACGTTCTGCGTTTCCTCAAGAAGGGCGCACGCGTTAAGATCACCATCATGTTCCGCGGCCGTGAGATGGCTCACCCGGAGCAGGGCCTTAACGTTCTCGAGCGTCTCGCCGAGGATCTCAAGCCTTACGCTACGGTCGAGTCCAAGCCTAAGATGGAAGGCCGTAACATGCTTATGCTGCTCGCCCCGATTAAGGGCGCCTTCGATGAGGATAAAGCGGCAAGCGATACTAAGTAACTAGTGTTCTGTAACCGATTAAGGAGTATTTCATGCCTAAGATGAAGTCCCACAGCGGCACCAAGAAGCGTTTCCGCAAGACTGGTACCGGCAAGCTTATGCGCGCCAAGGCTTTCAAGAGCCACATCCTGAGCAAGAAGTCCACCAAGCGTAAGCGTGGCTTCCGTCAGGAGACCGAGATTGCCGCTGCCGACCGCAAGGTCATCAAGTCGCGTCTCGCCTAAGTTCGCGTTCCCGTTTTTCGTTTTACCGTCTAGGAGTTGATAGAACATGGCACGTATTAAGCGCGCTGTTGCCGCCAAGAAGAAGCGCCGTACCGTTATGCACCGTGCGAAGGGTTACTACGGTGCCGCTTCGCGTACTTACAAGCATGCTAAAGAGCAGGTCCAGCACTCCCTGCAGTATCAGTATCGTGATCGCCGCAACAAGAAGCGCGAGATCCGTTCTCTTTGGATCACTCGTATCAACGCTGCTGCTCGCCTGAACGACATCTCTTACTCTCAGTTCATGCACGGCCTGAAGGTTGCCGGCATCGAGCTCGACCGCAAGGTCCTGGCTCAGATGGCTTACGAGGACATCGAGTCCTTCAACGAGCTGGCTACCATCGCCAAGAAGGCTCTCGAGGCCTAATAGATTCTCTTGAATCGCTAGGGGAGTGTCGCGTTGTGCGCGGCGCTCCCTCTTTTTATCTGAAGCGCGGTTTACATTGCTAAAAGCGCGGGTAGATAATCACCTACAGGTGACCGATCTCCATATATTCCTGAACCAAAGGGTCATCATCTGATACGTGCGGAAGATCCGCACCAGTCTTTCTATTACCTATAGAAAGCAATATGTTGTGTAGGACTTGTGAAGAGTGGAATTGACGTCCCACAGAGCTTCGCGGTCTGGCAATATATCTCCTTGCCGCGCGGCCCGGTCGGACCGGATCAGCCGCGGGGCGTGCACCTTGAGAACCGGATACTGCGAGGATGGACACTTCAAGTGTCGCATCCGGGCAGACATCGAACCATTTGAAATGGTCTAACTTGGATTTGTTTTTCGCAAGGCCGCCGAGAGGCGGCCCCGAGAAATTCCTTTTCCTATACTAGAACCATATGAATCGAACGGAACCGATCAGCGAATGACTGAGAGGACCGGACGGGCTCGAAGCCCAAATATTTTGGACGGAGAGTTCGATCCTGGCTCAGGATGAACGCTGGCGGCGCGCCTAACACATGCAAGTCGAACGGCACCCCTCTCCGGAGGGAAGCGAGTGGCGAACGGCTGAGTAACACGTGGAGAACCTGCCCCCTCCCCCGGGATAGCCGCCCGAAAGGACGGGTAATACCGGATACCCCCGGGCGCCGCATGGCGCCCGGGCTAAAGCCCCGACGGGAGGGGATGGCTCCGCGGCCCATCAGGTAGACGGCGGGGTGACGGCCCACCGTGCCGACAACGGGTAGCCGGGTTGAGAGACCGACCGGCCAGATTGGGACTGAGACACGGCCCAGACTCCTACGGGAGGCAGCAGTGGGGAATCTTGCGCAATGGGGGGAACCCTGACGCAGCGACGCCGCGTGCGGGACGGAGGCCTTCGGGTCGTAAACCGCTTTCAGCAGGGAAGAGTCAAGACTGTACCTGCAGAAGAAGCCCCGGCTAACTACGTGCCAGCAGCCGCGGTAATACGTAGGGGGCGAGCGTTATCCGGATTCATTGGGCGTAAAGCGCGCGTAGGCGGCCCGGCAGGCCGGGGGTCGAAGCGGGGGGCTCAACCCCCCGAAGCCCCCGGAACCTCCGCGGCTTGGGTCCGGTAGGGGAGGGTGGAACACCCGGTGTAGCGGTGGAATGCGCAGATATCGGGTGGAACACCGGTGGCGAAGGCGGCCCTCTGGGCCGAGACCGACGCTGAGGCGCGAAAGCTGGGGGAGCGAACAGGATTAGATACCCTGGTAGTCCCAGCCGTAAACGATGGACGCTAGGTGTGGGGGGACGATCCCCCCGTGCCGCAGCCAACGCATTAAGCGTCCCGCCTGGGGAGTACGGCCGCAAGGCTAAAACTCAAAGGAATTGACGGGGGCCCGCACAAGCAGCGGAGCATGTGGCTTAATTCGAAGCAACGCGAAGAACCTTACCAGGGCTTGACATATGGGTGAAGCGGGGGAGACCCCGTGGCCGAGAGGAGCCCATACAGGTGGTGCATGGCTGTCGTCAGCTCGTGTCGTGAGATGTTGGGTTAAGTCCCGCAACGAGCGCAACCCCCGCCGCGTGTTGCCATCGGGTGATGCCGGGAACCCACGCGGGACCGCCGCCGTCAAGGCGGAGGAGGGCGGGGACGACGTCAAGTCATCATGCCCCTTATGCCCTGGGCTGCACACGTGCTACAATGGCCGGTACAGAGGGATGCCACCCCGCGAGGGGGAGCGGATCCCGGAAAGCCGGCCCCAGTTCGGATTGGGGGCTGCAACCCGCCCCCATGAAGTCGGAGTTGCTAGTAATCGCGGATCAGCATGCCGCGGTGAATGCGTTCCCGGGCCTTGTACACACCGCCCGTCACACCACCCGAGTCGTCTGCACCCGAAGTCGCCGGCCCAACCGAGAGGGGGGAGGCGCCGAAGGTGTGGAGGGTGAGGGGGGTGAAGTCGTAACAAGGTAGCCGTACCGGAAGGTGCGGCTGGATCACCTCCTTTCTAGGGAGATAAATCTTCTAGAGAGATCAACTTAACTCGAATAGAGGGCAGGAGCCCGTCCGGTTGATGTCGCCCGGAGTAAGTCCCCGCAGCACCCGGTCCCCGGGGTCGCACCCGCGTACCTTGAGAGCCGCATAGCGATAGGAGAGAGATGGAAGATCAATTTCTTCCAGACTCGATTCTTTTCTGCGATTTATCAGACAGAATGATAGCAATCATTCATCCGATCCAAACAAGAAGAATTCACTTATATATGAGTGAGGAGCATCTGATCGCGAGCACAGTGGATACACTGTGCCGCGGTATGAGATACCCGAATTGCGACATACGAGCGCTATTCATGATATCGATTAATTAGATTAATTAGCGACACGTGGATATCCCGCGGGCCCGAGAGCGGTCCCGCAAGATACCACGGGCGCACGGCGGATGCCTTGGCACAGGGAGCCGATGAAGGACGCGGCAAGCTGCGATAATCCCCGGCGAGGAGCACACATCCTTCGACCCGGGGGTCTCCGAATGGGCGAACCCATGCACAGCAGTGTGCATATCCCCGGCCCGAACACATAGGGCCGGGGAGGACAACCCGGGGAACTGAAACATCTAAGTACCCGGAGGAGAGGAAATCAATCTCGAGACTCCCCGAGTAGCGGCGAGCGAAAGGGGACCGATGGCCAAACCGTCGAGCGGGCATACCCGGCAGGGGTTCCGCCGACGGGGTTGCAGGGCCGCGCATCCGGGGGCTGCCGCCCCCGGGCGCAGGTCCGGCTGGGGAGCGGAACGGCATGGGAGGGCCGGCCGCAGCGGGTGACAGCCCCGTACGCGAACCCAGACCGGACGGCGCGACGCGGTCCCTGAGTAGGGCCGGGCACGTGAAACCCGGTCCGAACCTGGGTGGACCACCATCCAAGCCTGAGTACTACCCTGTGACCGATAGCGCACCAGTACCGTGAGGGAAAGGTGAAAAGCACCCCGGGAGGGGAGTGAAACAGTACCTGAAACCGTGCGCCCACGAGCAGTCGGAGCACCTTTATGGTGTGACGGCGTGCCTTTTGTAGAATGAGCCAGCGAGTCGCTGGCGCGGGGCGAGGTTAACCGAAAGGGAGCCGGAGCGAAAGCGAGCCTTAACAGGGCGACTTGAGTCCCGCGCCGCGGACGCGAAGCCGGGTGAGCTATCCGTGGGCAGGCTGAAGCGGGGGTAAGACCCCGTGGAGGGCCGAACGCACGTCGGTTGAAAACGGCGGCGATGACCTGCGGATAGGGGTGAAAGGCCAATCAAACCCGGAGATATCTCGTTCTCCCCGAAATAGCTTTAGGGCTAGCGTCGCGCGTTCACCGCCGGAGGTAGAGCACCGGATGGACGAGGGGGCTTCGCCGCCTACCGAATCCAACCGAACTCCGAATGCCGGCGGCCCAGAGCGCGGCAGTCAGAGCATGTGGGCTAAGCTGTGTGCTCGAGAGGGAAACAGCCCGGACCGCCCGCTAAGGTCCCCAAGTTCCAGCCGAGTGGCAAAGGATGTGCGTCCGCCCAGACAACCAGGATGTTGGCTTAGAAGCAGCCATCCATTCAAAGAGTGCGTAACAGCTCACTGGTCGAGTGGACATGCGCCGACAATACACGGGGCTAAGCTGGACACCGAAGCGGCGGGATTTTAATTCATTAGAATCGGTAGGGGAGCTTCCCATGGGCGGAGAAGCCGGAGGGCGACCGACGGTGGAGCGCATGGGAGTGAGAATGCTGGCATGAGTAGCGAGAGACGAGAGAGTAACTCGTCCGCCGTGAACCCGAGGTTTCCTGGGCAAGGCTAATCCTCCCAGGGTCAGTCGGGGGCTAAGGCGAGGCCGGGAGGCGTAGCCGACGCGCAGCAGGCAGACATTCCTGCACCGCGCACGCGGCGCTACGACCGACGGGGCGACGGATGGGGGTGGCTCGGCGGGGTTCTGGACGTCCCCGTGATGGAGCGCGGCCCGCGGACCAGGGAAATCCGGTCCGCATTGAGGGCGAGGCTCCGGACGAAGCACTTAAGCGAAGCGAGTGAGCCCGAGGTCCCTAGAAAAACCCCTAGGCAGGCGCGTGCGCGCCCGTACCGCAAACCGACACAGGTGGGTGGGTAGAACATACCGAGGCGATCGGGTCAACCATGGTCAAGGAACTCGGCACAATGGCCCCGTAACTTCGGGAGAAGGGGTGCCCGCGCGTACGTGAACCGGCTTGCCCGGGGAGCGGAGGCGGGCCGCAGTGGAGAGGCCCAAGCGACTGTTTACCAAAAACACAGGACTCTGCAGAAGCCGCAAGGCGACGTATAGGGTCTGACGCCTGCCCGGTGCCGGAAGGTCACGCGGAGGAGTTAGCCGATTCGGCGAAGCCCCGAAGCCAAGCCCCGGTAAACGGCGGCCGTAACTATAACGGTCCTAAGGTAGCGAAATTCCTTGTCGGGTAAGTTCCGACCTGCACGAAAGGCGCAACGACTTGGGCGCTGTCTCGACCATGGACCCGGTGAAATTGCACTGGTCGTGAAGATGCGACTTACCCGCGGAAGGACGGAAAGACCCCGTGAACCTTCACTGCAGCTTGGCATTGGCCGCTGGTCCCGCGTGTAGAGGATAGGCAGGAGGCTAAGATCCGGAGGCGCCAGCCCCCGGGGAGCCGCCCTTGGAATACTGCCCTCGCGCGACCGGCGTCCTAACCCGAGGCCGTCAACCGGCTCGGGGACCGTGCCAGGCGGGCAGTTTGACTGGGGCGGTCGCCTCCTAAAGGGTAACGGAGGCGCGCGAAGGTCCGCTCGGGACGGTCGGCAACCGTCCTTTTGAATGCAAGAGTACAAGCGGGCTTGACTGCGAGGCCCACAAGCCGAGCAGGTGCGAAAGCAGGCTCTAGTGATCCGGCGGCCCCGAGTGGGTGGGCCGTCGCTCAACGGATAAAAGGTACTCCGGGGATAACAGGCTGATCTTGCCCAAGAGTCCACATCGACGGCAAGGTTTGGCACCTCGATGTCGGCTCATCGCATCCTGGGGCTGGAGCAGGTCCCAAGGGTACGGCTGTTCGCCGTTTAAAGCGGTACGCGAGCTGGGTTCAGAACGTCGTGAGACAGTTCGGTCCCTATCCTCCGTGGGCGCAGGAGAATCGATGGAGGCTGCCCCCAGTACGAGAGGACCGGGGTGGACGCACCTCCGGTGAACCGGTTGTCGACCAACGGCACGGCCGGGTAGCCGCGTGCGGCGCGGATAACCGCTGAAGGCATCTAAGCGGGAAGCCGTTCCAGGGATTAGTTCTCCTTCCGGTAAGGGCCCAGGTAGACTACCTGGTCGATAGACGGCAGGTGCAAGGCTGGCGACAGCCTCAGCCGAGCCGCACTAATCGCCCGAGCTCTTCCGGAACCGCACCTCGCGGCCCGCGGGACATGCGCTCTTAGGCGCGGTCCGGGCACGAGGATGCCCCCGAGTC
>DBEWUK010000065.1:0-15339 GCA_048205395.1 Collinsella sp. | reverse complement strand
GGCATGGGAAGCCTCCTCCCCGCAGGTGCGGTAAGGGCTACCGCACGGGCCGATACTCAAAGCCCATTGTGGCACCCCGAGCCCGCGGAAAGAAGCTGCGCCGCGGGGGAGGCGGCCCCCAATGGCTTTCTCATATCGTCTATTTATGTCTATAAGTCAGCGGGTGTGGCGCCAACCAAGCTTCAGGTTTGTCTCGATCTGTAACACGGGTGGGCTGAAAACCCTCCTTATAGTTACAGATTGAGACAATGCCAAGGGTTGGCCGATAATATCTCGATCTGTAACACGAAGAGGCTGAAACCGTTCTTACTGTTACAGAATGAGACGTAAGCTGGTGTCTCTGCGTAATATCTCGATCTGTAACAGATGGGGGAGGAATAACCCTCTTACTGTTACAGATCGAGACAAAGGCCGGACCGGTCCCAGTCATCCTGGTCGAGTGAGGATTTCCGGACATACGAGGGTGGATAATCTCCCACTTTGGACTCGAAGCCACGCCAAAAGTGGGAGATTATCCACGCTCGATTCTGTCTGGGAAGCCCCGATCTCGACCTATATATTGGTGCAAATAAGCTGGTATCGAAGTTCGATCCTGAAGGTGTACTCCACTACACCAAAGTGTTCCCTCGGGAAACGTCACCTCAGTATCCAAAACCACCGTCCTTCATATTCAAACTCAACAAAACCGCAGGTCACGACTATATAGATACGCCCGGTACCGTGTATCTAGAGGTTTTCGTTGACAGCCCCCAAGGTTGCATCGTATTATCTTTTTCGTTCGCGGGGGCGGCGGTCCAAAAGACCAAAGGACCTGCGGATACTTGAACGATTGGGAGTTTGCCCGAGTGGTTAATGGGGACGGGCTGTAAACCCGTTGGCTCTGCCTACATAGGTTCGAATCCTATAGCTCCCACCCGTCAAGTGCCTGTATAGCTCAGTCGGTAGAGCACTTCGTTGGTAACGAAGAGGTCACCAGTTCAAGTCTGGTTGCAGGCTCCATCCGGCGGTGTAGCTCAGTTGGTTAGAGCACACGGTTCATACCCGTGGCGTCACTGGTTCGAATCCAGTCACCGCTACCATAGGTAACACGGTGGCTTCTCAATAGTATGTTGAGAGGCCACTATGGTATAAAGGCAAAGTCCCGTCCGGGGACGACCTGTTTAGAGGAGGGCTTTATGGCCAAAGAGAAGTTTGAGCGCACTAAGCCGCATGTTAACATCGGCACCATTGGTCACGTCGACCACGGCAAGACCACGCTGACCGCCGCCATCACCAAGGTTCTCTCCGAGACCGAGGGCTGCAAGGCTGACTTCACTGCGTTCGAGAACATCGACAAGGCTCCCGAGGAGCGCGAGCGCGGCATTACGATTTCCGTCTCCCACGTCGAGTACGAGACTGCTGCCCGTCACTACGCTCACGTTGACTGCCCGGGCCACGCTGACTACGTCAAGAACATGATCTCCGGTGCTGCTCAGATGGACGGCGCTATCCTGGTCATCGCCGCTACCGACGGCCCCATGGCTCAGACCCGCGAGCACATCCTGCTCGCCCGTCAGGTCGGCGTTCCCTACATCGTCGTCTTCCTGAACAAGTGCGACATGGTCGACGATGACGAGCTCATCGACCTCGTCGAGATGGAGACCCGTGAGCTCCTCTCCGAGTACGATTTCCCCGGCGACGACATCCCCGTCATCCGTGGTTCCGCTCTGGGCGCTCTCGAGGGCGACGCCAAGTGGATGGACGCTATCCGCGAGCTCATGAAGGCCGTCGACGAGTACATCCCGACGCCTGCTCGTAACAACGACCTCCCCTTCCTGATGGCCGTTGAGGACGTTATGACCATCTCCGGCCGTGGTACCGTTGCTACCGGCCGTGTCGAGCGCGGTGAGCTCAAGCTCAACGAGCCCGTCGAGATTGTCGGCATCAAGGATACCCAGAACACCGTCGTTACCGGTATCGAGATGTTCCGTAAGTCCATGGACTTCTGCGAGGCTGGCGACAACGTCGGTCTGCTGCTCCGCGGCATCAAGCGCGAGGACATCGAGCGCGGCCAGGTTCTCTGCAAGCCCGGTTCGGTTACCCCGCACACCAAGTTCACCGGTGAGATCTACGTTCTGACCAAGGAGGAGGGCGGCCGTCACACCCCGTTCTTCGATGGTTATCGTCCTCAGTTCTACTTCCGTACCACCGACGTTACCGGTACGGTCAAGCTCCCCGAGGGCACCGAGATGGCTATGCCTGGTGACCACATCACCATCGAGGGCGACCTCATCCACCCGATCGCCATGGAGGAGGGCCTGCGCTTCGCTATCCGCGAGGGTGGCCACACCGTCGGTTCGGGCATCGTCTCCACGATCATTGAGTAAATTAGCTCTTTGATATAGCTGACTTAGAGAACCCGGCACTTATATGGGTGCCGGGTTCTTTTCTGCAATGGATATTAAGCCGTTGCTGGTGTCGAGAGGATCGATAATGGTCCTGGATGCACCGTCGATTAGCTCTCGATGGCTTCATTGATGTGTTCCAAATATGAATGGATCCACCGAGAACCAATTGACTCGAGGTTTTCATTGACAGCACTTACGTGGAGCTGATAAAGTAACAACTCGTGCCCGTACGGGGCGGAAATGAAAGGTTCAGGATACATGCGTACTCTAGTTACTCTTGCGTGCACTGAGTGCAAGCGCCGCAACTATACGACCACCAAGAACAAGTCGACCATGCCTGATCGTATGGAGATCAAGAAGTATTGCCCCTGGTGCCGTCACCACACGCTGCACAAAGAGACCCGCTAGTCTCTAGTCACATACGCCAGTAGTTCAATTGGTAGAGCATCGGTCTCCAAAACCGAGTGTTGAGGGTTCGAGTCCTTCCTGGCGTGCCAGTCATTATTCCGTAAGCTCCCAATTGGGGGCTTACGGTTTACTCATGTATAAGCGCATTGCGCGGAGGTAACCCAAATGGCCAACAAGAAGAACAAGAAGAAGGCTCAGCAGCCGGCACCTGCCAACAACGCTGCCGCCAACTCCAAGGTTGAGGCCAAGAAGGCCGTTGCCAAGAAGAACGAGAAGGCTGCGAAGTCCAAGAAGAACGAGAAGCCTGGTTTCTTCGCCCGCACCAAGAAGTATTTCGCTTCGGTCAAGTCCGAGATGAAGCGTGTCACGTGGCCCGATAAGAAGGAGCTCGTGAACTACTCGGTCGTCGTTTGCGCTTCTCTGGTCGTCGTCGGCGTCGTCATCGCTCTGCTCGATGCTGGCTTTGGCGAGGCTCTTGCTCTGTTCTCTGGATTGAGGGGCTAAACCATGTCTAAGCGTTGGTACGTCGTTCACACTTACTCCGGATACGAGAACCGCGTAAAGTCCGATCTCGAGCATCGTATCGAGACCATGGGCATGCAGGACCGTATCTTTGATATCGAGATTCCTATGGAGCGCGTCACCGAGATCAAAGAGGGTGGCAAGCGCGAGACCAAGGATTCCAAGATCTTCCCGGGTTATGTCCTGGTCCGCATGGAGATGGATGACGATGCTTGGACGTGTGTTCGCAACACGCCCGGCGTCACCGGTTTCCTAGGCGGCAACGGCAAGCCCGCTCCGCTTTCCCGTGACGAGTACAACAAGATGACTCGTCGTCCCGGTAAGGGCGATTCGCCCAAGCGCACCTCGGTTGATATTCAGGTCGGCACGTCCGTCCGCGTCACCGATGGCCCGCTTACCGACTTTGATGGCAAGGTCTCCGAGGTTAACACCGAGGCAGGCAAGCTTAAGGTCACCCTGATGATCTTTGGCCGCGAGACGCCGGTTGAGCTCGACTTTAACCAGGTCGCTGTCATCGCTTAAGTTTTCGTCCGTTCGCGCGAGCGTGCTTCTTCTGTGACTGCTCATCTCAGGAGTGCTTCTAACACGTGCGTGCTTACGATATAGCAAGTACTTCACACTCGTGATTCGAAAGGAATGACCATGGCTGAGAAGAAGGTTGCCAACGTCATTAAGCTCCAGATTCCTGCTGGTGCAGCTAACCCCGCTCCTCCCGTCGGCCCCGCCCTGGGCGCTGCTGGCGTGAACATCATGCAGTTCTGCCAGGCCTTTAACGCCGAGACGCAGGACAAGAAGGGCGACATCATCCCCGTTGAGATCTCTGTCTACGAGGACAAGTCCTTCTCCTTCATCACTAAGACCCCGCCGGCGGCTCACCTCATCAAGAAGGAGCTGAACCTCAAGTCTGGTTCCGCTAAGCCCCAGGCTGACAAGGTTGGTCAGCTCTCCCAGGAGCAGCTCACCAAGATCGCTGAGATCAAGATGCCGGACCTCAATGCCAACGACATTGACGCCGCCAAGAAGATCATCGCCGGTACCGCCCGTTCCATGGGCGTCACCATCGCTGAGTAGCGATTTCTTTAGGTAATGACGGGTGCTCCGACCGGGGCGCCCGTTAAATGTGTGCAATAGGGCACACGATACGATGTGGGAGGGCTCACGCCCGTTTAACCACAGGAGGTAATGCACATGGCTAAGCATGGTAAGAGCTATAACGCCGCTGCCGAGAAGATCGACCGCACCACGCTCTACACCCCCCTTCAGGCTGCCAAGCTCATCAAGGAGCTCGACACCGCCAAGTTCGACGAGACCGTCGAGGCCCACTTCCGTCTGGGTATCGATACTCGTAAGGCTGACCAGAACATCCGTGGTTCCATCTCCCTGCCCCACGGCACCGGCAAGACCGTTCGTGTTGCCGTCTTCGCCGAGGGCGAGAAGGCCCGCGAGGCCGAGGCTGCTGGCGCCGACATCATCGGTTCCGACGAGCTCGTCGCCCAGATCCAGAAGGGCGAGATCAACTTCGACGCTGCTATCGCTACGCCGAACATGATGGCCAAGGTTGGCCGCATCGGTAAGATCCTTGGTCCCCGTGGCCTTATGCCGAACCCCAAGCTCGGCACCGTGACCATGGACGTCGCCAAGATGGTCTCCGAGCTCAAGGCTGGCCGCGTTGAGTATCGCGCCGACCGCTACGGCATCTGCCACGTGCCCCTGGGCAAGAAGTCCTTCTCTGAGCAGCAGCTCGTTGAGAACTACGCTGCCCTGTACACCGAGATTCTGCGCGTCAAGCCCTCTTCTGCTAAGGGCAAGTACGTCAAGTCCATCTCCGTGTCTTCCACCATGGGCCCTGGCGTCAAGGTCGATCCCGCTGTTCAGCGTGACTTCCTGGCTGAGTAACTGCTAGTTACTGCCTGAGCAAAGCAAGCATTGCTAAAGAAACCCGGTTCTGCCCTGCGCAGGACCGGGTTTCTTGCTATCGCGTAAAACCACAACAAAGGGGACAGTGTCCCCTTTGTGGTGGTTACCAGGGTGTTCTGGCTGTTGAGGACTCGATGGCATCGTGGCGCTTGAGCTCACGGCGCATGGTTTGCGAGTTGAGCCAGGCTGCCTGCCAGCCACGGATGGGGTAGCGCGTCTGGTCGAGCTCAAACTGCGTATAGCCGCAGGCGTTGATGATTGTCGTTCCACACACATGCTGTCGCTCGCGTTGAAAGTCATGACCATAGCTTTGGTGTACATGCCCATGCACCATGTAGTCGGCCCCCCAGGACTCAAGCGCCGTGTTAAAGCACTCAAACCCTCGATGCGGCAGATCGTCCAGATCACCCATACCGGCGGCGGGTGCATGGGTAAGCAGAATGTCGCAGCCGCCGACCATCCTCACTTTGCGGGACAACTTGCGCATACGCTTGGCCATCTCGCGCTCGGTGTACATGTTGGCGCCGTCGCGATAACGCATGGACCCGCCAAGGCCCGCAATGCGAATCCCTCGGTACGTGTACACGCTGTCTTCCACGCAGATACATCCGCCCGGTGCATGACGTGCGTAGCGGTCATCGTGATTGCCGCGCACGTAGATGAGCGGTTTGTTGATGACCGTGACCAAAAACTCAAGATAGTCCGGGTCCAGATCCCCGGCGGACAAAATCAGGTCGACTCCCTCAAAGCGTTCCTTGCGAAAGCACTCCCAAAGGCATCGTTCTTCGGTATCGGCTATGGCAAGGATTTTCATAGGGCAGGGACTTTCGGCTCATCGTCGAGCTGCGGAATGGTGCCTACCACGTTATCCGCCAGCCAATTCATCTCGACAATCTGCGTGCTCGGCAGCGGAGGGAAGCCTTCGATCTGTACCACGCCGTTCTGGCTGTGGAGCTCGCCGCCAAAGGGGTTGATGGAGCCCTCGACAATGCCGTTGCGGAGCAACTGCACGAGTTTGCGCGTCTGGTAGGGTAGGCCCGGAGCGTAGCGGATGTCGATAACGCCGGAGCTCATGCCGTACCAGTAGTTGACGGCGCGCACTTGGTTGTCATCGCTGGTCTCGTCCCACGTGCCGTGCAGAAGGCTGCGAACGATGAGCTCGTAGTAACGGCCCCAGTTCCATACGGGCATGGCGATGCCGGTGACTTTGCCGTCGACCAAGCGGTGAAGCCCGTAGGCCGTTGGGTCTTCGAGCGACTTTGACATGTCAGCGCCGGTCATGACGCTCACGCCTTCGCGGCACATGGCCTCGGCGAGACCTCCAGCGGGCACATCACCCCAGGTCAGGATAATTTGCGCACGGGGGTCGAGCAGCGAGGCGCCGATGGCAAAGGCATTGATCTCGCTGAGCGCGCCGGATGCGAAGACCGACGCGTGGTAGCCGATGCGATGGTTGTCCGCCATGCTGGCGGCAAGGGCGCCCAGGAGGAACTTGGCCTCGTACATCTTGCCAAAGTACGAACGAACGCTTTGGTGGGGAAGGCCGATAGAGCAGTTAAGGAACCGAACCTGGGGATACTCAACGGCAGCTCTGAGCGTGTATTCCATCAGGCGGTGCGAGGTCGAGAAGATGACGCTGTCTCCATGTTTGACAGCCGTTTCCACGGCGGCGTAGAACACGTCCGGATCGTGACAGTCCTCGAACGCCTCGGTGCGCACGATACCGTCAAAGTGCTCATCGAGATACTGACGTCCTTGGTCGTGCAGACTGTCCCAGCTCGACGCCGCACAGGGGAACTCATGGATAAAGGCGATACGCAGGGGGTTGGCCGCCGAATAGACAGTCTTGCCCATAAAGAAGTTGAGCACGCCGGAGGTGGACTTGGCGGGCGACTCCTCCTCATCGACGCTCGGCGCTTCGACAAGATCGACCTTGTCCTCGTCATTTTTGCCGGCAATGACCAGCTCGCGCCAAATCTTGCACAGGCGGTTTACGACGATATCCGTCGGCGTATCCAGTAGGCGGTCCTGGTTGTACACATTGAGGTAGACGAGCATGGCGTCGGCGGGCGTAATGTCCAGGTGGTCGCCGCCTGCGCGAAGGTAGGCGCGCTTAAAGAGCAGGAAGGTGTGGCGCAGGTAGTCGACCTTTTTCTGCGGCCATTTTTCGATAAGGTTCTGACCGAGCATCTTGGCGAGCGTCTCGTAGCTTCCCTCACGCGAGAACTCGATCTCGTATAGGGGGCAGACGCGCCAAAACGCGCAGAATTCACCGTACAGGCGGCTTTCGACGGAATCCCATGTGCCGGGGTAGAGACGGGTGACCCTGGCCGAAACCGTTGGAGCGTCCAGGAATTTGAGGACACTGACGCGTTTGTTGCCTTCCTGGACATAGAACCGATGCATGAACTCGGTGACGATGATGGGGTCGCGATAGCCCTCGGTTACCTGGATGTCGTAGAGGTTGGACCACTTGCGGGCGAACTCGGTGTTAAACGGCAGCAGGGGCATAAAGTTGCATGAAAAGGCGGACTGACGGCCTTTGGTGACCGTGCCGACGACCATTTCGAGCGGAATATCCCGCAGGCCGACGCTCACTCGCTGACCTAAGGGGAGCTGAGCAACCAAGCTATCGAGGTCCGTAAGGTATGGATGCTCGCTTTGGCTAATGGCGCGACGGCGTCCCTGTTCGCCGCGCTTGCGTGCTTGACGATAGGCCTCTTCCATGGTGTCTACTCCCTTAGTCGTTTAAACAACGATATGAACCATGGTACCACGAATGAAAACCACTACAAAGATGCCTGTCCCCTTTGCGGTGGTTTAGGCGATGATGGGGGCGATGGCGCGGATGCAGGCGTCGGCTGCCGTGAAAGTAGTGCTGTCGTCGCTGACGATAAAGATGATCTTTCCTTTGATGCCAAAATCGCCGATTTCGCTAAAGAGTACGTAGGGCTCCTTGTCAAAGCCCGAGATGGGCGAGACGGCCGTTTTGGTTGCGCTCGTGAGCTCGTCTGCCAGCACGTCAAGGGAAGCCCACTTAGACGTGTCCTTTACGGCAACGGGCACGGCCACGCGCCCAAAGGGCATCAAATGCACAAGCGTGTTCTTGGAGATGTTGGAATTGGGCACAATGATGGTCTGTCCACAGGCATCCTCAATCGTTGTATGGCGCCAAGTGATGTCTTGGACAACGCCGGATACGCCGCCGACCTCGATATTGTCGCCGGGTTTGATGATGCCCATAAAGGTCACCTGCATGCCGCCGATAAGGTTTGATAACGTGTCCTGAAAGCCGAGCGAGATGGCGATGCCGCCGACGCCAAGAGCGGCGACGAGCGCGTTTGCGTTAATGCCAAAACAGTTGTCGAGGATAAAGCTGCCGCCAATCATCCAGATGACGGCGCGCGCGATGTTGATGAAGATACTCGATGCCGGAAGCGGGTTATCGTCTCGGTTAAGCAGATGGTTCAGGGTCTTGGATACGACCTTGGCGGCGACGGCGGTGCCTATCGCCAAGATGACGGCCCAGATGATGTTGTGGACCCACCGTTGCTCAAAGAAATGAAGAATCGGCTCAAACAATTCCATGTAGGGAAAACCTCCTAATGATCGTTCAACCATGATACCCACCAAGAAGCCCGTCCGATCAAATTCGGACGGGCTTCTGTGCTCGATATAAGGTTTACGCGGCGGGGCTGTAAGGCCCGGCGGTGTAGCTTAGCGTCGACGCTTCCAGATAATACCGAGCATGATGACGATGATGCCGCCGATAAGGCACGCGCCAACTACTGCCAGCGTGCGGTCTCCCGTTGCGGCGAGCTTACCGGTCGTCTTCTTGGTGATGACCTTCGTGGTCGTCGTGTCCGTCTTAGGCGAGGGCTTAGGCGTCGGGGCCGGTGTGGGCGTGGGGTCCACGGCTGCGGAGCCGAAGCTGATGGTGCCGGCGAGTCCGGCCATCTTGCTCTCCCAGCCGTTCTGCCCAATCAGCGCCCTCAGCGCCGCCTCACACGTGCCCCACTCGGTGTACTTGGTGGCGTGTGCAAAGGTGGGAAAGTCGGTCGTGTTGGTGATGATGTAGTTGTTGGTGGCGACGGTATAGGTCTTGGCGGGGTCGAGCGTGCTGCCGTCCTTGGTGAGTGTGGCACTCACAATGCGCTTGCCTTCGGGCTGCGTCCAATCAATCGTCACGTTGATGCCGCCAAAGGAGAGAACGCTGCCAGAGTCATCGCGCCACTTGTACTTGTCTTGCGCCTCCTGCTCGGTATGGCCGGCTGCCACGTAGGCTTGCTGAAGCTCGTAGCTGTGATTGCATTCGTCGCTGATCTGCAGCGAGTGCTCGAGCGCTGCGAGGAAGTCCGCGCCGGTCATGGTCCAGGTTTCCACGGTGTTGCCGTAGGGCGAGATGGCGATGACGTTGCCGGCGGTCACGTTGCCCGCCGCGATGCCGCCGCGGATGCCACCAGCGTTTTCGATAGCGAGGTCCGCGCCCGTCAGGGCAAGATAGGAGCCGCAAATCACGTGGCCGATGGTCTGGGCCTTGGTGGTGTCGCCCTCCTTGCTGGGGCGGAAATCGGTGGTGCGCACCATTTCCCAACCATGCGTGCCTGCGGCGTCCTCGCCGTAGAAATAGTTGGTGGTGGATGTGCCGAGCACCTTGTTCGATTCGTTTTCAAAGGCCTCGTCGAGCGGCTTGATCTTGTTGCGGACGTCTTCAAGGCGGCTTTGGTAGTCGGAACCCTTGTCGGTGTCTGCCAAAAGGTCGTTGACGTTCTTGGCGGTGTAGAGCTTCTCGTCGCTGTCGTCTGTAGGGACCGTGACCGTGTCATCGTCGGTCGTCTCGGTGCCATTCGTGTCGTATTTGTACGGAATGGAAAGCAGTCCCACCTCGGCAAAGGCGCTGCCTGCCTCGACAACGTGGATCGTCTTGCCGTCGGCTCCCGTTACCTTCTCGTTAAGGTTGATGTGCTCGTGGCCTGCGATAAGGGCATCGACGCCACGGAGCCGCGTGGCAAAGGTCTTTGCGTCGAGCGTGTGCGCGATGCACACAACAACATCGCAGCCCTCCTTGCGCAGCTGCTCTGCCTCGGCATTGATGGCGTTCGCGGCACTCGAGAACGACGTATCCGCGACCAGGTCCGCGCGCAGCGAGGATCCCAGCGACTCATCCATGGCACCCACGACGCCGACCTTGATTTTGTAGTCGAATGTGGAGTGATCTTCGCTATCCTCCCAGGTGCGATCGAGCGTCTTCGTGATGCTCGAGCTCCATACGCCGCTCGTGGACTTCGCGTTCGCGCAGAGCATGGCGAAGGGCGTGCCGGTGGTGCTGTAGCCGGTCATGGTGTGGAGTTTGCCCGCGCCGTAGCTCCAGTCGTGGTTGCCTGGCGTGGTCGCGTCGTAGCCGTCGGCGTAGAAGGTGTCCATGAGCTCGGCGATGCTCTTGCCCTCGCTCATGGTGGCAAAGGACTGCCCGTGGAAGGTGTCGCCTGCATCGAGCAGAAGATCGGGGGCGCTGCCTTGGGCGCTATAGAGAACCGCCAGTCCGTCAAAGCCGACAGTGCCGGTGCCCTTGCTTGCGTTGTAGCTGTACTTGTAGCTGCCGTGGATGTCGTTGGTGTGCATGACGGCCACGGAGCCGTCAATAGCGGCGGGCAGGTTCCCCGCGAAAGCGAGGCTTGGGATGCCTGCGAGCGCGCCGGCAAACAACGCGGCGGCTAACGCAAGGCGGGGGAGTCTTTTCATGGCAGTTTCCTTAGTCCTTAGCCAGAATGTCTGGTTGAATATCGGATTATCGACATAATATGCGAAAACCGCCGCAAGGGCGTCTGTCCCTTAGCGGCGGTTTTGACGTTTGCGCAGATAAAACCTGCCAAAATAAACCTGTCCCTTTTTGGTAGGTTTAGCTTAGCAGCATGCGGTCGTTGGCGAGCTCGCCGCCCGAGACCTCCTCGAACTTCTGCAGCAGGTCGGCTACGGTGAGCGACTTCTTCTCATTGCCCGCCACGTCGTAGATCACGTGGCCTTCGTGCATCATGATCAGACGGTTGCCCAGACGGATAGCGTCGTTCATGTTGTGCGTGACCATGAGCGTGGTCAGGTGGTTCTCGTCGACGATCTCCTCGGTCAGGTTGAGCACCTTAGAGGCCGTCTTGGGGTCGAGGGCCGCGGTGTGCTCGTCGAGCAGCAGCAGGCGCGGCCTGGTGAGCGTGGCCATCAGCAGGGTGAGTGCCTGGCGCTGGCCACCCGAGAGCAGGCCGACCTTGGCGTTGAGACGCGTGTCCAGACCAAGGTCCAGGCGCTTGAGCAGCTCAACGTACTCGTCCTTCTCGGCCTTGGTGACGCCCCACGAAAGGCCGCGACGCTGGCCGCGACGCTTGGCGAGGGCCAAGTTCTCGGCGATCTGCATGTCGGCAGCGGTACCGCGCATGGGGTCCTGAAACACGCGGCCCAGGTACTTGGCGCGCTGCGACTCGCTCAGGCGCGAGATGTCGGTGTCGTCGAGCTCAATAACGCCCGAATCGAGCGGGTACACGCCGGCGATCATGTTGAGCAGCGTGGATTTGCCGGCGCCGTTGCCGCCGATCACGGTTACAAAGTCGCCGTCATTCAGGGTGAGGTCGACGCCGGTGAGCGCGCGCTTCTCGGTGACGGTGCCCTTGTTAAAGGTCTTCTTGACGTGCGAGAGCTTAAGCATCTGCCTCATCCCCCTTCGTGTAGGAGCTGCGGAGCTTATAGCGCTCCCAAACCACGGGTACGCACAGGGCCACGGCGACGATCACGGCGGAGAGCAACTTCATGTCGTTGGCGTCCATGCCCAATTGCAGCACGATGGCGCGGATAAGGAAGTACACCACGGAGCCAAAGACGGCGGAGGCAAGACGGACGCTAAACTGCGTGAGACCGCCGGGCAGCAGACGGCCGAGCACCTCACCGATAACAATGGCGGCAAGACCGATAACGATGGCACCGGTGCCCATACCAATGTCGGCATACTTTTGGCTCTGGCAGATGAGCGCGCCCGAAAGGCCGATGAGGGCGTTGGAGAGCACGAGGGCGATCATCTTGGTGGAGTTGGTGTTGACGCCCAGAGCGCGGATCATGTACTCGTTGTTGCCGGTGGCGCGCAGCGCCGAGCCGATCTCGGTGCCAAAGAACCAATACAGGATGGCAACGATAGCCACGGCGAGCAGGATGCCCAAGATGATGGCAACGGTGGACTGCGGCAGACCGGTCATATTGCTGACGGCCGAGAACACGGTGCCCTTGGCAAGAATGGGCGTATTGGACTTGCCCATGATGCGCAGGTTGATGGACCACAGGCTGATCTGGGTGAGGATTCCGGCGAGGATCGCGGGAATCTCAAAGACGGTGGTCAAAATGCCCGTGACGGCACCCGCGATGGCGCCGGCGCACATGCCGGCCAGCACGGCGAGCAGCGGGTCGACGTTGTTATTGACGATGAGCACGGCGCAGACGCAGCCGCCGAGGGCAAAGCTGCCGTCGCAGGTCATATCGGGAATGTCGAGCAGGCGGAACGTGATAAACACGCCAAGCACCATAATGCCCCAGAGGACGCCCTGCGAAACGGCGCCCTGCAATGCAATGAGCATGCTTCATACCTCCTAGGATAGGGTGGACACGTGAGTCACCATGATAGCGGTAACAATGCATAAAAGAGCTGCGGCCGGATGTTTTGACTCATCCGAAACAAGCAGGGCGAACGCCGGTCTTTGGCGTTCGCCCCTGTGGCTCAGATATTGAATAACACGTCAACGGCGCGAGTGCGTGCCCTAGACGCGCTACCGCGCATGGCGCTACTCGTCCAGAGCGGAAAGATCGATGCCCAGAGCCTCGGCCATCTCGTCGTTCTTGACGACGACCAGGTCTTTGCTTGAGAGGTGCTTGATCGCCATGTCCTCGGGCTTGGCTTCGCCCTTCAGGATCTTGACGGCCATCTCGCCTGCGGCGTAGCCCAGATCCTCGTAGTTGATGGAGAGGGTGAACAGGCCGCCGGCCTTGCACATGCCCTCCTCGCCGGTCACGAAGGGAAGCTTGTTCTCCTTGCAGATCTGACCGACCTGCGAGGCGCCCGCGGCGATGGTGTTGTCGGTGGGGGAGTAGAGCGCGTCGACCTTGCCCACGGCAGACTCGACGACGGACTGGATCTCGTTAGAGCTCGAGACGGTAAAGTCAGTGTACTCGATGCCCAGCTTGTCGAGTTCCTTCTTGGCGGCCTTGATCTGGACGTCGGAGTTGGATTCGGCGGTGCAGTAGAGCAGGCCGACCTTCTTAACGTCGGGCAGAACCTTCTGCATCATCTCGAGCTGCTCGGCGACCGGGGTGAGGTCGGAGGCACCGGTGACGTTGGTGTCCGGCTTGTCGTTGTCCTGGACCAGGCCGGAGGCGGCGTAGTCGGTGATGGCGCAGCCCACGATGGGGATGTCGGCCGTGGCGCCGGCAGCAGCCTGTGCGGCGGGCGTGGCGATGGCGTAGATCAGGTCGACGCCATCGCCCACGAACTTGTCGGCGATGGACTTACACGTGGACTGGTCGTTCTGGGCGTTCTTCTGGTCGATCTTGACCTTAAGGCCGCTCTCCTTGATGGCCTTGACAAAGCCGTCGTTGGCGGCATCGAGTGCGGAGTGCTCGGTGAGCTGCAGAACGCCGATGGTGTAGTCGGAACCGGCGGCAGCAGAGCCGGAACCAGAGTTGCCGCCGCATCCGGCGAGCGGGGCGAGCGCGAGCAGGCCGGCGGAGACCAGAAGGCTCCTGCGGCTGATGGTGATGTCCTTCATATCATTACCCCCAGTATAAAAATGGCTGGAAACACTGCACTGGGACAAAGTGCAAGTGGAACTATAGTAGCGCTGATGTCCATTTTTACAACAGCCTGGCGGGTTTTTTAATACAGAATCGGATGGGCGGTACGGGTAGTCGAATGGGTGGCGGAGGGTCTTATGCGGCAGAGGAGGTGTCGTCCTCGTCCAGGGCGGCGAAGAGCTTCTTGCCGTCGAGGAGACGTGTGGTGACGTTTCTCATTCGGCCAATCTCTACGGTACGCAACGTGTCATCGGCGCCTCGGGCGTCGTAGACCGTTCCCAGCAAATACGAGATGCCATCGCGCTGCCTGATGGCAAAGGGACGGAGTGTCATCCGTGCTGCTTCGGTTTCGCCGCGTGTCGTGACGCTCGAAATATCAAAACTCACCGTGGTTCCGTGGTCGATGGCCTGCTCGACGAGCTCGCACGTGTCGATGCGCTTGATGGGCGTGCGTGTTGCCTCGGTAGCCTTGCTGCCTGCGCTTGGAGCGGGTTCGGGTGTATCGAGGTAGCCGCGAACGTCGGCGCTCGCCATGGCAACTAAGTGCTGCGCCATGCTCTTGCGGATAGCGATAGGCGTGGAGCGGTTGCGCATGACCATACCGTGGAGCCGGATGATCTCTTCATCGGTGAGCGGGCGGGTAAGAAGTTTGTAGCCCACGCCGCGTTTGTACTCAATTTCGTATCCGGCATGGCGAAGCGCGGAGATGGCGGTGTAGATGCTGCGCCGTGCCGCCGAGATGGGCATGCGGGCGGGGTCGTCGGGATGGGCGAGGCGCCGGATCAACTCATCGGAAAGCATGGCCTTGTCTTCGCCGGTGTTTTCGCTCAAGAGTTGCAGGATGCGAACGGCGCGATAGGCTGCCATCGAGGCGGCGCCTCTAGTCGTGGTGTCGTAGGTTTCAACAGCGGCTTCGGTCATGGTGTCCACGTCCTTTCCGTTTTGGGTGGCGACGGTATGGAGCCTAGAACGTGGGGCTTTCCCAGGGGCGCAGGGCGCTCTGGGCGGTCGGTAGTCGTCGGCAAACGGCGGGTCGAGTTTTCAACAGCCCTGCTCAACTGACCAAAAACTTGCCAGAAGCTTGACGGATGCTGTTGAAAAAAGCGTCTCTCGACCGATGTCGAGAGAGGCTTATAGGACAAAATGTGTGTCCACGTTGGGGGCATCGGCGCAGGTCGATGCCCCTTTTTCAGCCGTTTAAATTCCGTGCCCACTTTTAACCGCTCGGACAGAATGTGTGTCCGGTTGCCTATCGTTCCCGCAGGTAGATAACCTTTTCCGGAAC
>DBEWUK010000064.1:0-3333 GCA_048205395.1 Collinsella sp. | reverse complement strand
GGCATGGGAAGCCTCCTCCCCGCAGGTGCGGTAAGGGCTACCGCACGGGCCGATACTCAAAGCCCATTGTGGCACCCCGAGCCCGCGGAAAGAAGCTGCGCCGCGGGGGAGGCGGCCCCCAATGGCTTTCTCATATCGTCTTATGGGCGCATCACAGGGACTTGAACCTGTGAAGGAGCGAGCGTAAAGAAAACGCGGAGCGTTTTTAGCGAGCTGGCGAGGACGCCGGCAGGCGGCCGAAGCCGGTGCGGATCCGCGAAGCGGATACGCGGACGTCCTTTCGCCCGCACCATTGATTGAAAGAGCTCCCAGCAATGGGAGCTTTTTTGTTATGGGCCTCTTGTTGATGTCACGTTGCTGCTTCGTGCGGGTATCCTAGTGCCAACGTGTGCCTATCAGAGGAGAGACCATGCTGTTGTCCGGTATCATTGCCGCCCTTACGAGCCTTCTGCTTCCCATCATTATTTTGTTGCTGCTGCTTCCCAACGCCTGCTATGTCGTTGAACAACAGCATGCCGTGATCATCGAGCGTCTGGGCAAGTTTAACCGCATCGTCAACGCGGGCTTCCACATGAAGGTGCCCGTGATCGACCGCAAGGCCGCCACGGTGAGTCTGCGCACCATGAAAAACGGTTTTGGCATCGACGTTAAGACCCAGGACAACGTGACCATCGGCCTTGAGGTCTCTGCTCAGTACCACGTGAGCTATGACATGGGCGCCGGCCCGGCAGATTCGGGTATCTACAAGAGCTACTACATGCTGCAGGAGCCCGTCGACCAGATGCGTGACTTCATCACCGACGCCCTGCGCTCTTCGATTCCCGTCTACACACTCGATGAGGTCTTTGCCAAGAAGGATGACATCGCCAAGGATGTCAACGCTACCGTTTCCGAGCAGATGGCCGCCTACGGCTTCACCCTCGTGTCGACGCTCATCACCAAAATCGCACTGCCGACCGAGGTCGAGAACTCCATGAACGACATCAACGCCGCCCAGCGCAAGCGCGCTGCGGCACAGGAGCTCGCCGAGGCAGACCGTATCAAGCGCGTCACCGAGGCGACCGCCGAGGCCGAGGCTATGGAAAAGGCGGGCGAGGGCATCGCCAACCAGCGCAAGGCCATCGCGCTGGGCATCAAAGATTCACTCGAGATCATCCAGGAGACGGGCGTCGGCAACGACGAGGCCAACCAGCTGTTCATGTTTACGCAGTGGTCCGAGATGATGACGGAGTTCGCTCGCACGGGTAAAACTTCGACGGTCGTACTGCCGAGCGATTTCTCGCAGTCGGCCTCGATGTTCGAGCAGATGCTGACCGCCGGCAAAGTTCAAAACGGTTCGAAGGAGTAGGCGCGCGTGAAATACACCGTCGTTTGCGTCGGTAAGCTCAAGGAGCGCTTTTGGAAGGACGCGTGCGCTGAGTACACCAAGCGCTTAGGTGCCTATGCCAAGGTGGATATCCGCGAGGTGGCCGATATCGACCCGGCTAAGGCGGGCGGCGTGGATGCCGCGCGCGACAAGGAGGGGGCGGCAATTCTTGCTGCATTGCCGTCTCGGGCGCATGTGATCCTGCTGGCTATCGAGGGCAAGGAGCGTTCGAGTGAGGAGCTCTCGGCGCGGCTCGACGATCTTATGCTGCGAGGCAGCAGCGACATTGCCTTTGTAATCGGCGGTTCGGACGGCGTGAGTGATGAGGTGCGCGCCCGCGCCGACGAGATGCTCAGCTTTGGACGCATTACCTTGCCGCATAACCTGGCGCGTGTGGTGCTGCTAGAGCAGATTTACCGTGCCTGCAAGATCAGCCGTGGCGAGCCGTATCACAAATAGGTCGGCAATACGAAACAATGGCGTGGGACAATACCTTTCGTTTTGAGGAATGTGTCTGAAAGGACTATGAGATATGAAGATTGGATTTGTCGGTTTTGGCAATATGGCGAGCGCTATGGCCGATGGCTGGATCGCTGCCGGTGTAGCTGCGAGCGACATGTGCGCCTGCGCGGGTCGCTACGACGCACTGGTTGAGCGCTGCGAGGCGCGCGGCATGGTCGCCTGCCACGATGCCGCCGAGGTTGTCGCCGCATCCGATATCGTGGTCGCTGCGGTCAAACCGTACATGATCGAGAAGGTATTCGCCCCGCTCAAGGATGCTCTTGCCAAAAAGGTCGTTCTGTCGGTTGCCTGGACCTGGGACAGTGCCAAGTGGGAGCAGGTCCTGCCGGGCGTCGCGCATATCTCGACGGTGCCCAACACACCGGTTTCGGTGGGCGAGGGCGTCATCGCTTGCGAGAAGGCTTCCACGCTTAGTGATGAGCAGAGCGCCGTGGTGCTTGATCTGCTTGGCAAACTCGGTGCGGTGGTCGAGCTCGATACGAGTCTGCTGTTTGTGGGAGGCACGGTGGGCGGTTGCGCTCCGGCATTTGTCGCCATGGCAATCGAGGCCCTGGGCGATGCGGCGGTCAAGCACGGTATCCCGCGTGCCGATGCCTATCGCATTGTGAGCCAGATGGTGCTAGGTACGGCAAAGCTGCAGCTTGCAACTGGCCAGCATCCTGCGGCGATGAAGGATGCCGTATGCTCGCCCGGTGGTGCCACCATCAAGGGCGTCGTTGCGCTCGAGGACGCCGGCATGCGCAGCGCCCTGGTCAAGGCAATCGACGCAACTCTCCAGTAAAACCGACCAAAAAAAGGACGGGTTTATTTTTGGCAGGTATTTTCTGCGGTTTTGTCCTTTTAGCGAAAAGCGCCCCGCAACTGGCTCAATTCCAGTTGCGGGGCGCTTGCGTTTGCCCAGATAAAACAGACCAAAATAAACCTGTCCCTTTTTGGCAGGTTAGTCCCAGAAGCTGTCTTCCTCATCCTCGGACTTGGGTCCGCGGTCGACGTACATCTTATGGGTACGCTTCTCCATTACAAAGGCAAGAATCGCAAATAACAGGATGCCGCCGGCGAAAAGGATGGCAAAACCGGTGCGGGTGCCAAACAAAAAGGAAAAAACTGCGTCCATTGGGTGCCTTCTTGCGTAGTTGAGTTGGGTCGTAAACGCTCATAAGTATATACTTGCCCATACATGTACAAGGTTGCAACCTAAATGGAATGTATATCGCCGGAGGATCTAATGCTTGATATCAAGTTTGTTCGCGAGAATCCCGATGCCATCGATGTCGCCATGGCTAACCGCCAGACGTCTTGGGATCGCGAGAAGTTCTTTGAGCTCGACGACGAGCGCCGTGCCGTCATCACCGAGGTCGAGGAACTCCAGGCTACGCGCAATGCCGAGTCCAAGAAGATCGGCGCCCTGATGAAGGAGGGCAAGAAGGAGGAGGCCGAGGCCGCCA
>DBEWUK010000048.1:0-5725 GCA_048205395.1 Collinsella sp. | reverse complement strand
TTGCAATCGGTCGGCGGGGCCTGCCGTTGAACCCGTCCCGGTCCGCCCCCGGCATGTCGTCGACGCCTTCGGCTCAGTCTCATATCCGCGGATACCGCTCCGGCGGCCCGCAATCCTCTCCTTCGGCGGGGCTCCCCAAGTCTGACTACGCGCATGCGGCCGCCGCCGCGCGCCCAGCGAAAGCGGGGGTATCCCCGAAGGCTGCCCGGCTCGCCGGGACGGGGGCTATGTCTATTCGGTTGCCTCCCGGCACATCGCGCCGAGGGCCCACAGCCACCTCACGAGCTCGGCGGCGGTGGCGGCGTTCGCCTTCGCCTGGGGCATGCCCCTGGCGAGCATCTCCTCGCGGCGCCGGAGCAGGCGCTCGGAACCCTTCCTCCCGTGCATCCTCACCTCGAGCGGGACGCCGCTGCCCTTGGGCATCAGCTTCGGTTGGTGGCTCGCCTGGACGTAGCTCCAGGACCCCTCGACAGCCAACCTCCTGACGAGGGCGTTGCCGGCCCCGCTGATCCCGCCGAGGCGCACGGAGTCCGCGCTCGACCTCTGCTTCGGGGCGAGGCCGAAGTAGGACGTCACCTGCCTGCCGGAGCGGAACCTCGAGAAGTCGCCGACCTCGGACGCGAAGGCGGCGGCGAGCGCGAACCCGCATCCCTTGATCGACTGGAGCGCCTCGACCTCCGCCGAGAGGGGGCCCGCCGCGACGGCGGCCCTGTACTCGGCGAGGAGATCGTCGCGCGTCTCGGAGGCCGCCTCGACCTCGCTCCTCAGCGCCGCCAGCGCCCGGATGCCGCCGTCGTCGGCGGGCCGAACCTTGTCGAGCCACCTGAGGAAGTCGTACGTCCAGTACCTCCGGGGGTTTCCGGCCGGCGTCGTGCCGCCGTAGGCGTAACCCCGGCGGGCGAGGAACGCCAGGAGCCGCTGCTTCGCCGCCGCGAGCCTCGCGGTCGCCGCGTCGTGGGCCCCGGCGAGGTCCCTGAGCCCCTCGATCTCGGGGGACGGCACCCATACCGGGGAGATATCGTGCGACAGTATCGCCTTGGCCATCCTGGCCGCGTCGTTGCGGTCGTTCTTGGACGAGAAGTCTGCCGCCGACCTCGGGACCTTGGAGACGGCCGCGACGACGCAGTCGACGCCGAGCCCGGAGAGCTCCCTCTGCGGGGCGAAGCCGAGGTAGCCGCTCTCGTAGGCGGCGAGCGACGGGCCCGGGAAGCCCGACATCCACTCCGCGACCTCGCCCCACGGGTTGCCGCGGAACCTCCTCGTCACTGTCTCGCCCGTCTCCGCGTCGAGCGCGCAGACGGTGGTGGACCTGAGGTGTACGTCCATTCCGAAGGCGGTAGAATATCTAGGCACGGGAGCCTCCCAACCTCGTTGCGGCGCGGCTGCGCCTCTGGCACTTCAACAACATTGTCGCAGCCCCGACCCGCGGTCACGAGCGGGGGCTCCTGTCGTTTCCGTGCCCTCGGATTGGGTCATAGTGTCTGACATTGCCGGAGCATCGAGGTTTTTCTGTTCGATACTTTAGCGGGCTGGATTGCGATGCCGTGTTGGTTGTTGCTACAGTAGCGGGGCGTGCCGGGGGTCCGGTGCGCCCTGTTTTTATTTGACCATGAGGCGGCACGCAGCCATACGCGTGCGGACACCACGCCCAGATTGAGTGCGAGGATGTTCCATGGCCCAATACGCTGCCAACGAAATCGAAAACATGCCCGATAGCCCTGTAGCCCGTGAGGATTTGGGCGCGGGCGGTATTCCCCGGGGCGCCGGCGCTCGCTCGCCGCTGTTCTGGAAAGTTCTGCTATTTTCGGTGGCGGTCATCTGGGGCTACTCCTTTACCACTATGAAGGGCGCGCTTGACACCATTCCGGTGTTCGAGCTGGTTTACGTTCGCTTTCTCCCGGCATCACTGGTTATGTTTGCCATTTTCCATAAACGCATCATCGCTCATTTCAATGCCCGCAACCTGATCGTCGGGCTGGGCATGGGTGCGCTCATGTGGGGAGCATACGGTTTGCAGACGATCGGCCTGGCGCAGACCACGGCAGGCAAAAGCGCGTTTTTGACGGGCACGTACTGCATCTTGGTTCCGTTTGCGAGCTATGTCCTAAGCGGCGAAAAGCTTACCCGTTACAACTTGGGCGCCGCGTTGCTGTGCCTGGCGGGCATTGGCTTGGTGGCGCTCGATAGCGTCGAGTTCAATGCCGGCGATGCTATTACCTTGGGCGGTGCGATCTTCTTTGCCATCCAGATGGCGGTGACGGCCAAATACGGTCGCAAGATGGACATCAACGTCATCACGTTTTGGATGTTTGTGGGCAATGGCGTCTTGAGCTTGGCAACGTCGCTGCTATTCGAGACCCAAGCGCCCGCGTCCGTGTGGACGCCGAGCTTTATCGGCGTGATGGCCTTCCTCTCGGTGGGCTGCACGTGCGTGGCGCTGCTCATCCAAAACGTCGGCTTGGCGCACGTCCCGGCCTCGACGGGCTCACTGCTTCTTTCGATGGAGTCGCCTTCGGGTGTGCTGTTCTCGGTGCTGCTGATGGGGGAGGCGCTCACCTCGCGTCTGCTTGCCGGCTTTGCGCTCATCTTCCTGTCGATTATCTTGAGCGAGACGCATTTCGATTTCTTGCGCCGAAAATCTCGCCCGCAATTGTAAACAACTTGTTGCGCCGCCCTCCCAGGGCGGCATTTTTTACGTCATGCCTTTACAGTTGTGCCTTGCACTTTACGCTATCAAAGTGCGTGCTGCAAAAACGTTACTGGAGGGCATCTATGGCACCAGCTCTGTCCAATTTTCAACCGCAACCAGCGCCTCAGGCTACCACAGCGGCGCAGACCGCTATCGGTGACGGTCTTGTCGCAGAAGCTCAGGCTTTTGCAGACGAGCTCGCTGCGTGGCGACACGATCTACACCAGATGCCCGAGCTCGGTAACAATCTTCCGCAGACGTCTGCCTATATCCAGGCACGTCTGGACGAGATGGACATCCCCCATACCACGCTCGTCGACGGTTCCTGCGTCGTTGGCCTGATCGGTGCCGGTGCGGCCGCGGCCGCTCAGGGCAATGGCACGTGCAAGGACGAGCAGGCCGGAACGGTCGTCATGCTCCGAGGCGATATGGATGCCCTGCCCGTTGTCGAGGAATCCGGCGAGCCCTTTGCATCCACCAATGGCTGCATGCATGCTTGCGGTCACGATATGCACGCGACGGCGCTGCTTGGTGCGGCGCGCCTGCTCAAGGCCCGCGAGGCCGAGCTTGTGGAGGCCAACGCCACCGTCAAACTGCTGTTCCAGCCGGGCGAGGAGACCTTTGAAGGGGCACGCGCTGCCATCGCCGATGGCCTGTTGCAGAACCCGCGTCCTCAGGCGGCTTTTGCCATGCACGTTAACAGCCAATCGCCGCTCGGCCTGGTGCTCTATGGGAGCCCGGCGCTTTCGGGCGTGTACGGTTTCCGCATCACGCTGCAGGGCAAGGGCGGCCATGGCTCGAGCCCCGAGATCTGCATCGACCCCATCACGGCCGGCGTCCATGTGCACCTGGCGCTCCAGGAGCTCATCTCCCGCGAGGTGCCGGCGGCCAAGGAGGTCGCGCTTACCGTTGGCAAGTTCGCCGGCGGCTTGGCGGCCAACGTCATCCCCGACACCTGCGTGCTCGAGGGAACGCTGCGCGGCTTTGATGTTGAGCTCATGGAGCACCTGAAGACCCGCATCGCGGAGGTCGTTAACGGCGTTGCCACAACATATCGTACGCCGGCGACCATCGAGACGCTTTCGGATGTTCCGCCGCTTGTACTCGACAGCGATATGACTCAGGCGTCGCTTGGCTACGTGGGCGCAGTGCTGCCCAAGGCGGCTTTCTTGCCGCTTTTCCATGCCATGGCGAGTGAGGACTTCGCGCTTATCTCGAGCGAGATTCCGAGTGCGTACTTTACCGTGGGCGCGGCCGTAACCGACACGGACGAACACTTTGCCCAGCACCATCCCAAGGCACGTTTTAACGATGCCGAGCTGCCGCTCGGTGCCGCGGCCTATACCGCCGTCGCTTTGGGCTATATCGCCGACCACCGGTAGCACCCAACCTTGCCTTTCAAGCCTACGGGCATGGCCGTAAGGCCTATGCCCTTGTCTTTCAAGGCAATCTTGGGCACTACCGGCGCCCGGCGCCGGCTATTCGTTTGTTAAATAAGGAGCAGTATGTCCCAGCAGCGTAAGTTCTTCCCCGGCTGGCTCGTGGTGACCTCCGGCTTTGTGATCATGGCCACGTGCTACACGATTTTCGTCAACTGCATGAGCCTGTTCCAGCCGCTCATCGTCAGCGACCTGGGCATTTCCCTTGCGCAGTACAACATCTCCAATGCTATCTCCACCGTGGTGAGCGTCGTGGGTTCGCTCGTTATCGGCCATGTTGCCGATAAGGTGAGTGGCCGCGTATTGGGCTCGCTCACCGTTATCGCCACCTCGGCGGTGCTCGCGGGCATGAGCTTTGTGGGTGAGCTTTGGCAGGTCTATGTGCTCTTTGCCGTTTCGGGCTGCTTCGCTGTGGCCTCGACCCGTCTGCTCATTAGCCTGGTGACCGCCAACTGGTTTACTGCCAAGCGAGGCCTTGCCATCTCCATCGCACTTTCGGGCTCGGGCTTTGGCGGAGCCATTCTCTCGCCGATCGTGAGCTCGCTTATCGTGAGCGTTGGCTGGCGCTCTGCGTTTCTGGTACTCGCTGCCGTCTGCATGGTGGCGGCACTGCCCATCACGGCCTACTCCTTCCGCACCAAGCCTTCCGAGATCGGCCTTAAGCCGCTCGGCGAGAACCCGGGCGATCCGTCCGTCTCGACGGCTGGCGACAAGGACGAGCACACGGCGCCCGAGGTTAGCGTCGGCTGGTCTCGTATCAAGAAGAGCCCGGCGTTTTGGCTGCTCGTCGTCGCCTTCCTCTTTATGGGTCTCGTTAACGGCGCCATCCTGCCCAACCAGGTTACCAACATGACGAGCGTTACCGTCAACGGCGCCAAGATCGTCACGGGCGGTCATGATCCCATGTGGGCAGGTACCGTGCTTTCGGCCTATATGGTCACCGTCGTTGTCGCCAAAATTTCGCTCGGTGCGATCTATGACCGCTTTGGCCTGCGCTTTGGCAATATCCTTGGCTCCGTTGCGTGCATTATCGCCTGCGTGGCGCTGTGCTTCCCGACGACGGACCTCGGTCCTATTGTCGCCGCTGTGAGCTTTGGTATCGGAACGTGCATGGGCACCATCACGCCTACCATCGCCGCGTCCAAGCAGTTTGGCATGGCCGACCTCGGCAAGGTCACGGGCACCATCACCTCGCTCGAGATGGTCGGCGGCACCGTGGGCGCCATCGTCTCGGGCGTGCTGTTCGATGCCACGGGCTCCTTTGCAAGCACCTGGATTGTGTGCCTGGCGTGCTCCGTGGTCATGCTCGTATTCCTGCTGGCATCCGAGCCCATCGCCGCCAAGCTGCGCGCGAGCGTGGCGGGGGAGTAGACGTCCGTCGCTCTTTTCTGTTCGCCCCGTTCTGTCCGTGGCCGCCTTGGAAGCCGAATGGATGCTCGTACCATCATTCGGTTTCCAAGGCGGCCACGGGCCTACGAAATAATCCCTATTCCTCCGTCCCAAAGGGATCACGTGATCCGAAGGGGACGGAGGAATAGGGATCACAAACAGCGGCGGCACGGCTGGCCGAACCAGTCCCCAAACCCACGGTCGGGGA
>DBEWUK010000017.1:0-28481 GCA_048205395.1 Collinsella sp. | reverse complement strand
CGAGCTCGTGGAGCCCGGCGTCCCCGTGTTCCTGTTCATGGGCGAGGACGAGAACCGCAAGCTCGACGAGCGCGTCCGCGCCTTCCTGACCCGCGGCGTGACCGGCGACACCGACATCAACATCATCGACACCGCCGAGTTTGCGATCCCCGGCCTTGACGACGAGTTCCGCGTCATCGTGTCTCCGTGGATCCTCTCCTCGCTGATCACCGATCGCCTTGCCGCTTACTACGAGACGGTCACCAAGCACAACCTCAACTACCGTCGTTACTATCACCAGTTCGACTACTAAGAGCAAATAACGTTTGTGTAATTGGGCCCCGCTCCTATATGGAACGGGGCCTCGTTTAGGTTGGAGAGTAATTATGAGCTATCCCCAGCTTGCCGTCATGAATATCAGCCATCGTTATTTTGACCTTGAGGAATTCTTTTCTTCGGCAGCGGCCTCGGGCTACACGTGTTGCGAGCTTTGGACCGGGGCGATGCATCTGTATGTCGATTGCCATGGATACGATTCGCTCGAGCAGGTGCGGGAGCTGTCGCAGCGGTATGGGGTTCGGATTGTGGGGCTTTGTCCCGAACAGAACAACCCCAAGCCGTGGAATATCGCGGCGCGTGGGAATGAGGCGCGTGCCCGCACGCTCGCGTACTTTAAGAACGTTGTGGATATCGCGGCGGAACTTGGAGCCGAGCAGGTCATGGTCTCGAGCGGCTGGGCATTTTTGAACGAGCCGATCGAGGACGCGTGGGGTCGCAGCGCCTCGATGCTGCGTGCGATTGCCGAGTATGCGGGAGAGCGCGGCGTGCGACTGGTGCTCGAGGCCCTACAGCCGGTTGAGTCGATGATCGTGAACTCGGCGGCCGACACGAAGCGCATGATCGAGGCAGTTGATCATCCGGCACTTAAGGCGTGTCTGGATTTGGGCGCTATGGCGGTGGCAGGGGATACCATCGACGATTATTTCGATCTGCTTGGCGATGATGTCGCCCACGTGCATTTTGTCGATGTTGCGGCAGATGGCACGACGCATCTTGCCTGGGGTGACGGCGACCGCGATATGCGCGCCGACCTGGATAGGCTGGTGGCGCGCGGCTATCGCGGAGTTGTTTCGGCTGAGACCTATGACGGGCGCTATTTTGCCGACCCCGCAGCTGCCGATGCGCAGGTAATGGCAGAGTATCGTCGTGCGATTGGCGCCTAGGTGGGGTTGGGCTGCGGCAATCTGCCCTATGTTTCCAAATGAATACGGTGTGAGCGGCTGCGACGGATTTTCCCCGCAAGCACTCTAGTATGCTAAAGTACCCAGAAGACCTGCGGAGCTATGCCGGTCTTTCGTTCTATATGAAACACAGCATGAGGAGGCTCACCAGATGACGGCCACACCGTGGGGATTCCGGGACATATTGCCCGAGGAGGCTCAGGCGCGCGAGGAGATTGCGCTGACGGTGAAGGGCTGCTTTAGGGAGCATCATTACCTGCCGGTCGAAACGCCGCTGCTCGAGGACAAGGGTTCGCTCGAGGAGGGCGGCCGCATTGCGGACACGCCGTTTAAGCTCTTTGACGATGATGGCCGCCTGCTGGTGGTCCGTCCCGACAACACATTGCCGATCGTGCGTCTGGTTTCGACCCGCATGCGCGCGGCCGACCTGCCCCTGCGCCTTCGCTACGAGGCGCCGGTGGTTCGAGAGTGCCAGCGCAATGCCGGCGGCTCGCGCCAGTTTACACAGCTGGGCTTTGAGCTTATCGGTGCGGGCGATACCGCGGGCGATGTCGAGATTGTCTCGCTCGTGGCCGAGGCGGTGCGCAAGCTGGCACTGCCCGATGCACGCATTATCGCAGGTAGCGTGCGTCCGTTTAAGGAGTTGCTCGCGGCGTGCGAGGATCGCGAACTGGCCGCCGAGGCCCTGCGCTGCGTGCACGCCAACGACTTTGTGGGCCTCGATGCCCGCGTGGCGGCAAGCGTCGAGTCCGATGCCGTCAAGGCCGCCATTTGCGAGCTGCCGCGTCTGCACGGCGGTGCCGAGGTGCTCGACCGCGTGGACACGCTGCTGGAGGCCGCCGGTATCGTCGCGCCGCTGACGCGCGAGCTGCGTGCCCTGGTCGAGGGCCTGGCACCCGAGGACGCCCAGGTGCTGTCATTCGACTTCTCCATCATGAACTCTTTCGATTACTACACGGGCCTGGTCTTTAAGGCCTATGCCGGCGGCCTGCCCGATCCGGTGGGCTCGGGCGGTCGCTATGACTCCATCTTTACCGGCGCATTTGGCGACGGTATCGAGGTGCCGGCGGCGGGCTTCGCCTTTTCGCTCGAGCGCCTGGAGGCCGCGCGTACCTCGGCCGAGGACGCCGCTTCCGATGGCGACCACGCCGTGGGCCGTGGCGCCGAGGGTCCGCTGCGTATAGCCGTGCCCAAGGGCTCGCTTAAGGCCGACACGCTCGAGGTGCTCGAGGCCGCGGGCTTGGACGTCTCTGAGCTGCGCGACCCCGGCCGTCACCTGATCGTGCGCGGTCGCGACACGCGTGCCGGAGAGGGCACAGTCGGCGATATCGAGTTTGTCATCGTGCGCCCCAGTGATGCGCCTGCCTTTGTGGGCTGCGGTGGTGCCGATTGCGGCATCTGCGGTTGGGACTCGCTCATCGAGGCAGACCTCAACCTGCTGCAGCTGGTCGACCTGGGCTATGGCCTGTGCACGTTTATCGAGGCGGAGCCCGCAGGGCGCGCCGGCCAGGCCGAGCGCAACTATGCCCGTCGCGGGTCGCTTCGCGTGGCCACCAAGTACCCGCGCATCGCGAGTGCCTGGTATGCCGAGCGCGGCGTGAACGCTGACATCGTTTCGCTGCACGGTAACATCGAGCTGGGCCCCATTGTCGGCATGACCGATCGCATCGTGGACATCACCGCCACGGGCGCCACGCTGCGCGACAACGACCTGGTCATCACCGGCCGCATCATGGACTGCACAGCCCGCTTCTTTGTCAATCCGGGTGCTGCGCGCCTTGATCCGCGCGTACGCAATCTGGCAGATCGCCTGGCCGCGGCCGTTAAGGACAAGCATTTTGAGCCCGTCGCGGGCTCGGCACAATAGCGCGAGCGCGCACGGGCGCCCCGACGTACGGGCTGCGGGCCGATTGGCGCCGCCGCCCGGCCTCTCGTTTTTCGAACACAACCTCGACCGATAGGGGATACCGATATGAAGACCATCAAGCTTGCTCCCGGTGAGCGCCTCGTTACCAACCAGCTCAACCGCAAGGGCGTGCTGCCGCAAAACATCGTCGACGCCGCCCGCGATATCGTGGCCGACGTGCGTGCCAACGGCGATGCCGCGGTGCGCGATTACTGTCAGCGTTTTGACGGTGTCGAGCTGCAGAGCTTCCGCCTGCCGCAAGAGCAGATCGATGCCGCGCTCGAAGGCCTCGATCCCGCTTTTGCCGCGGCGCTCGAAAAGGCTGCACGCCAGATTCGTGAGTTCCACCAGCGCGAGGTCGAGCAGAGCTGGTTTACCACGCGTGCGGACGGCACGATGCTCGGCGTTAAGGTGACCCCGCTCGCGGCGGCCGGCATCTACGTGCCGGGCGGCCGCGCGCAATATCCCTCCACCGTGCTCATGAACGCCATTCCCGCCAAGGTCGCCGGCGTCAAGCGCGTGGTTATGGTGACCCCGCCGCAAAAAGACGGCCTGATCAGCCCCTACACGCTCGCCGCGGCAAAGCTCGGCGGCGTGGACGAGATCTATATGGTGGGCGGCGCTCAGGCCGTGGCCGCACTTGCGTATGGTACCGAGACCATTCCGCGCGTCGACAAAATCACCGGACCGGGTAACGCCTTTGTTGCCGCGGCCAAGCAGATCGTCTCGGGTGACGTGGGTATCGATATGGTCGCCGGTCCCTCCGAGGTCTGCGTGCTGGCCGATACCACGGCCAAGCCCATGGTGGTCGCGGCCGACCTGATGGCCCAGGCCGAGCACGACCCGCTGGCAGCCTGCTATCTGGTGACCTGCGACGAGCAGTTTGCGCGTGAGGTCGAGGCGGGTATCGACATCCTGGTGGCACAGTCCCCGCGTGCCGAGATCACGCGCGCCTCGCTCGATAACGAGGGCACCATCGTGGTGGCTGCCGATATGGCCGCCGCCGTCGAGGCCGTGAACACCGTGGCGCCCGAGCACCTTGAGCTGCACTGCAAGGATGCGATGGGCCTGCTTGGCGGCATTCGCAACGCCGGCGCCATCTTTGTGGGCGCTTGGAGCTCCGAGCCGCTTGGCGATTATGTTGCCGGCCCCAACCACACGCTGCCGACCGGCGGCACGGCCATGTTCTCCAACCCGCTTTCGGTCGAAGAGTTCGTCAAGCGCTCGAGTGTCATTTGCTATACACCCGAGGGCCTGCTCTCCGACGCTCCCGCCACGCAGCGTCTAGCCGAGGCCGAGGGTCTGTGGGCACACGCGCTTTCCGCCGCGCTGCGCCGCCGCGTGTTGGAGCAGGGCGAGGATGCCGTGAGCGCCGAGTCACTCGCTGCGGCCGACCTGACCAAGGTTGCCTGGCCGGGCGACGCCGTGGCGACGGTTGCCGAGGGCGTGGACCTGGCGGCTGCAAGCGCGGATGGCGCCGGCGCGACTGGCAAGGAGGCCTAATATGGCCGAGCTCACGCCCCGTATGAAGGAGCTCGTCCAGCCCTACTTGGCCGGCATTGAGTCCTACGATCCCAACTTTACGCCCACACGCATCAACCTTTCGGCCAACGAGAACACTTATCCCGTGCCGGCTGGCGTGCGCGAGGCGGTCGACGCCGCCCTGGCCGCTACACCGCTCAACCGCTATCCCGATCCCATGTCCAACGATCTGCGCGACGAGCTGGCCGCTTGGCATGGTGTGGCGCGCGAGAATGTCTGCGTGGGAAACGGCGGTGACGAGCTGCTCTATAACTACCTGCTGGCGTTTGGCGGCGCGGGACGGACCCTGCTCAACTGCCCGCCGTGCTTTAGCGAGTACGCGTTCTTTGCGTCGCTCTGTCAGACCGAGGTGCGCGACGTGTGGCGCGACCCCGCGACCTTTGAGCTCGACCAGGCAGCCGTGCTTGCGGCGGCGCCCGAGTGCAACCTGGCAATCGTGACCTCGCCCAATAACCCCACGGGTGACGTGGCACCGCTCGACTTTGTCGCGGCGCTGTGCGATGCGTGCCCCGGCATAGTAATGGTCGACGAGGCCTACGTTGAGTTTGCCGACGATTCGTTTGGCGCGGCAATCACGGCGCAGGGGCTTATTGCCGAGCATCCCAACCTGGTGATTCTGCATACGTTGTCCAAGGCGTTTGGCGCTGCCGGCACGCGTCTGGGCTATGTGATCGCGGCACCCGAGGTCATCGATGTGTTTGCGGCGATTCGCCAAATCTACTCGGTTAACGTGCTGAGCCAGGCGGCAGCACTTGCCTGCGTGCGTGCGCGCGATGCGTATGCACCTGTGGTGGCGCAGGTCGCATCCGAGCGCGAGCGCGAGCTGTGCGCCCTGCGCGCGATGGCTACCGAGGGCCTGCCCGTGGAGGCATGGCCGAGCGCGGCGAACTTTGTGCTTGTGCGTACGCCGCATGCCACGCGCGTGCGCGAGCGCCTACGCGACGAGTATTCGATTTTGGTGCGCGACTTTAGCTATGCGCCGGGGCTTGCGGACTGTCTGCGCATTACCGTGGGCACGCCGCAGGAAAACGATGAGGTACTGGCTGCGTTTGCCGTGCTGGTGAAGGAGGAGATCTAGATGGGCCGCTATGCCGAGGTGACCCGCAAGACGGGCGAGACCGACATTGTCGTAAAGCTCGACCTGGACGGAAGCGGCGTGTGCGATATCTCGACCGGCGTGCCGTTTTTCGACCACATGCTCAACGCTTTTGGCCGCCATGGTCTGTTCGATCTGACGGTGCACGCGGTGGGCGACGTGGAGGTCGATGCGCACCACACCGTCGAGGACACGGGTATCGTGCTGGGCGAGGCGTTTTGCCAAGCGCTGGGCGACAAGGCGGGCATTACGCGCTTTGCCGACGCGGCGATTGCCATGGACGAGACGCTTGTGATGGCTGCTGTTGATATTTCGGGCCGCGGACAGGCCTACTGCGAGCTGCCCGTGCCGACCGAGCGCGTGGGCAGCTTCGATACCGAGCTGGCCGTCGAGTTCTTCTACGCCTTTGCGCGCGACGCCAAGCTCACGCTGCACGTGCGCGAGCTGGCGGGCAGCAACTCGCATCACATTATCGAGGCCGCCTTTAAGGCCGTGGGCCGCACGATGCGCCATGCCTGTGAGCTGGATCCCCGCGTGCATGGCGTCCCCAGCACCAAGGGTTCACTGTAACCTGCCAAAAAAGGGACAGGTTTTGAATGGGGAAAAGGAGGGTCGCGTGGGCGAACCGAAGGTCGTGGTGGTCGACTACCACAAGGGCAACTTGTCGAGTGTTGTGCGCGGGCTTGCGCGCGCCGGTGCCGCCGCCTGCACGTCGGACGATCCGGAGCAGATCCGCAATGCCGACGGCCTGGTCATCCCGGGCGTGGGCGCGTTCTATGACGCGATTGCCTTTATGCGCCAGAGCGGCGAGGCGGACGCGGTGCTCGATGCCGTCGCCGCTGGAACTCCGCTGCTCGGTATCTGCCTGGGCCTTCAGCTATTTTTTGAGCGAGGCAACGAGGGCGTGCCTGCGGACGAGGGCGTTGCCGCGGACGGCAACGCCCCCGAGCGGGCCGGCGCCCCCTGGGTCGATGGCCTGGGCATTATGCGCGGTTCGTGCACGCACTTGGAGTCGAGCCGCCTGAAGGTACCGCACGTGGGCTGGGACCAGGCGCACATGACGCCTGCCGGTGCGGCCGACCCGCTGCTCGCCGGTTTTGCCGAGGGTGCCAACATGTACTTCACCCACAGCTACGCGGTGGCAGACGACGCCGATGCCGCCGACGTGCTGGCGCGCACGCACTATACGCGGAGCTTTCCGTGCATCGTGCGCCACGGCAACGTGTGGGGCTGTCAGTTCCATCCCGAGAAATCCTCCGCGCTGGGGCAGCGCATCCTTAAGAACTTCGTCAACATCGTCGAGGAGGCTGGCCGATGATCCTGTTTCCCGCAATCGATCTGATCGGCGGCAAGGTCGTGCGCCTGGAGCGCGGCGACCGCAGCCGCTGCAAGGTATATTCCGACGATCCCGTGGCAGTCGCCCGCTCGTTTGCCGAGCAGGGTGCGAGCTGGGTGCACGTCGTCGACCTGTCCGCCGCCTTTGGCGAGGACGAGGACGCATGCGCTGCCAACTCGGCGGTGATCAAGGCTATCTGCGGCGTCGACGGTCTGTCCGTGGACGTGGGCGGCGGCGTTCGCTCGCTTGCGCGCATCGACGAACTGGTCGGCTACGGTGCTCGCCGCATCGCACTGGGTACCGTGCTGGTGACCGAGCCGGGTTTTGCCGAGGTGGCGGCCCAAGGCTTTGGCGAGCTGCTCGTGGCCGACATCGCCGCTCGCGACGGCCAGGTCAAGGTGAACGGCTGGCGCGACGGCGCGGGCGTGGCACTCGACGATGCCGTGGCACAGCTCACCGAGCTGGGCTTTAAGCATCTGGTGTATACCGACATCGCGCGCGATGGCATGCAGACGGGCGTCGATGTGGCGGCGTATCGCCATGTTGCCAAGGTCGCGGGCTTTCCTGTCGTGGCTTCGGGCGGCATCTCTACGCTCGACGACATTTGCGCGCTGGCTGCGGTGGGTGAGGATGCTATTGAGGGTGCCATTACCGGCCGTGCGCTCTACGAGGGCAACTTTACGCTGGCCCAGGCACTGGCCGCCGCCCGAGGGGAGGAGTAGCCCATGCTTACCAAACGCGTGATTCCCTGTCTGGACGTCAAGGACGGCCGTGTGGTCAAGGGCGTCAACTTTGTGAGCTTGCGCGATGCGGGCGATCCGGTGGAGTTGGCGCGCGCCTACGACTGCGAGGGCGCGGACGAGGTCGTCTTCCTGGACATTACCGCCACGAGCGATAACCGCGCGACGACCATCGAGATGGCGGCGCATGCGGCCGAGGAGCTGGCTATTCCCTATACCGTGGGCGGCGGATTTCGCGACCTGGCGGGCATGCGCACCATGGTTGCCGCCGGTGCCGACAAGGTGTCGCTCAACTCGGCGGCCGTGCGCGACCCGTCGTTGATTAGCCAGGCTGCCGCGGCGTTTGGCAGCCAGGCCGTGGTCGTGGCGATCGATGCCAAGCGCGTCGGTTTGCCCGGCGCATCTGGTGCCGACAAGTGGGAAGTCTTTACCGCAGGAGGCCGCAACGCCACGGGCATCGACGCGGTGGCGTGGGCCGAGGAAGCGGCTCGTCGCGGCGCCGGCGAGATCTTGCTGACCAGTATGGACCGCGACGGCACCAAGGCCGGCTTTGACCTGGCGCTCACCCGCGCCGTGGCGCGCGCGGTGCCGATTCCCGTCATCGCGAGCGGCGGCGTGGGCACGCTCGAGCATTTTGCCGAGGGTGTGATTGAGGGCGAGGCTGACGCCGTACTGGCGGCAAGCGTCTTTCACTTTGGAACCTTCAGCATCCGCGAAGTCAAAGAGTATATGGCCTCTCAAGGTATTCCTGTGAGGCTGGACTTCTAATGCTGCGGCTTGCCCAGGCACCCGACCTTCCGGCTCCAACCCTCCTCGCGTACTTAAGTACGCGTCGTCGGGCTTGTCGCTCGGAATCTCGGGCACCTGGACAACCCTCGCCGACCGGCGATGTTTAAATTGGAGAATTGAAATGAGAGAAATTACTACTCCAGCGGATCTTAAATACGACGCCAAGGGGCTGATTCCTTGTGTTGTTCAGCAGTATGACACCGGCGAGGTGCTTATGGTTGCCTGGATGAATGAGGAATCGGTGGGGCTGACGCTCAAGACCGGTACCACGTGGTTTTGGAGCCGTAGTCGCCAGGAGCTCTGGAACAAGGGCGCGACGAGCGGCAATATGCAGGAGATCAAGGAGCTCTGGGCCGACTGCGATAGCGATACGCTGCTGGTCAAGGTCGACTCGCCGGGTCCGGCCTGCCATACCGGCAACCGTACCTGCTTCTTTAAGAAACTCGCGTAGGGCGGGCGCTCGACTAGGCGCTTGGCCACCAGAAAGGATTGAACTATGGGTGTGCGCACCGCAAACGTTCAGGATGGAAATATCGGAGAGACGCTGACAGGTCTGGCCGAGGTGATTCACGGCCGTCGCGACGCATCGCCGCAGGAGAGCTATACCGCGCGTCTGTTGACCGACGTCGAGGACGAGCTGCTCAAGAAGCTTGCCGAGGAGGCAAGCGAGGTGATCATGGCCTGCAAGGATAACGATCACGACCACATCCGCTACGAGGCCGGCGACCTGGTCTACCACCTGCTCGTGACGCTTGAGCGCTACGGCATCACCCTCGACGAGCTGGCTGGCGAACTCAACGCCCGCCGTCACTAGTCATTGGGGACGTTCTTAAACGACTAGTTAGGCGAGGGGTGTGGATTCCCATTCGCCGGTGGCGTGGGGGATGCCGAAGGTTCGGTAGCCGCAGTCGTAGGCGTGTGCCTGGGCTTCACGGATGTTCCAGCAGATGTCGCAGGCGCGGTGTGCGTCCGAGCCAAAAGTGATCGGCACCTCGGCGTGGGCAAAGCAACGCAGCAATCCGGTCGCGGGATAGTAGTCGTCGAGGCCCTTGCGCGGTGCGGCGGTCGAGACCTCAACGCGGCGACCCGTATCGTGGGCGCACTCGGCCATCTGCTCCCAGAACGGCGCCGGGTCAAAGTCGGGCGCAAAGCCCTCCTTCGAAAAGCGCATGACCAGGTCGGGGTGAGCCATCACATCAAAGTCGAGCGGGCTCTCGCAGGCGCGGCACCAGTCATCGACATAGCGCTCCCACACGCCGCGCACGCCCAGGTTTTCCCAAACATGCAGGTTGGTATCGTCGTCGATCCAACCGCAAAGGGAATCGGGTGTATCGGGGCGAGCGACGTTTTCCGTTCCCGCCGTACCCGCGGCACCGGCCATGATATCGCCCGGCTCGCCAATCCAATGCACGCTGCCCAAGCGCACCACGGCGCCCTGGGACCAGCGCTCTACCAAGGGCTCGCAGCCATCGTACCAATCGCATTCAAAACCGTAGATAAAAGCGAGCTCCGGCGCGATCTGCGCGGCGAGTTTGCGGGCGTCCTCAAAGGCCAGACGATGTGCCGGCAGGTCGCCCTCGACGACCTGCACCTCGCAGTTAGCATCCATGCTGGCAGGCAGGGTGAGGTGGTCAGTCGAGACCATGACGCGGCAGCCGGCGGCCGCGGCGGCGCGGATGTTCTCCTCAAACGAGGCATGGCCGTCCGAAAACGAAGTATGGGTATGGCAATCGATCAGCGGGCAAGCAGACATGGCGGCTCCTTTGCGTCAAGCGAATCCGCTTCATTGTAATGGCGCAGCTCTCAACACGCCGGGCACGCGGGGGGTCGAAATCGATTGGAAAGGCTGCGCGGCGCGCGGTGCGGCCTCGCTTGTGCTCTCAAAACATGTACATCAGCCTCCAAAAGCTGCAAAAAATGACATGTTTGGAGGCTGACGTACACGTTTGAATGGAGCGGGCCGGCGTTGGAACGCGCCAGCACTTGCGCCCAGCAAAAGTCGCACCTATCCCATGACGCCGCCCCTGCGCCGCCCGCGATGTGCTAGCGTTTGCATGAACAAAACGAGCCCGCGCGGAAAGGAACCGGACCGTATGCCATGCGATAGCACATCCCCGCTGTCCCGCGAGACCGATGCGCCCGAGACCATCGTCAAGCTGGAGTGCGACATCGACGATGCGTCGCCCGAGGTACTCGCCTATGCTGCCGACCGCCTGCGTGAGGCCGGCGCCCGCGAGGTGCACTGGCTGCCGCTCTATTGCAAAAAAGGACGCCCCGGCTGGCAGCTGCAGGTGATCTGCTCGCATGAGGATATAGAGCGCCTGCAGACGATTATCTTTTTGGAAACCACGACCAACGGCATTCGTCGCCAGGTCATGGAACGCGTCTGCCTGCCACGCCGCTTTGAGCAGGTGACGACGCCATGGGGCGAGGTGTCCGTCAAGGTGGCCACCCTGCCCGACGGCAGCGAGCGTGCAGCGCCCGAGTACGAGGACTGCGCCCGCCTTGCCCGCGAGCACGGTGTGCCGCTCCAGCGCGTGATGCAGGCGGCCCAGAGCGCGGCACTGCGATTTGAATAACGCGGCTGGTGGCGACATCCTGCGTCTAGCCATATCAACCCCATTCGAAAGGATCTCCCCATGAAATACCTCATCGCCTCCGACATCCACGGCTCGGCATACTGGACCGAGCGCCTGGTCACCGCCATCGAGTTCGAGCAGCCCGACCGCATCGTGCTGCTGGGCGACCTGCTCTACCACGGTCCGCGCAACGACCTGCCGCGCGATTACGCCCCCAAGCGCGTGATTCCGCTGCTCAACGCCCTGGCCGACCGCATCATCGCGGTGCGCGGCAACTGCGACGCCGAGGTCGACCAGATGGTGCTCGACTTCCCCGTCATGGCCGACTACGCCACGCTGTTTGACGAAACCGGCCGCGAGCTGTTCCTGACGCACGGCCACGTCTTTGGCGCCGGCATGCACAACAGCGTCGACCACGCGCCCGCGCTGCCCGGGGGCTCCGCGCTCGTCTACGGTCACACGCACATCAAGGTTAACGAGGCAAGCGAGGCGCACCCGGGCCTGTGGCTTTTCAACCCCGGCAGCGTGAGCATCCCCAAGGACGGCACGCACAGCTACGGCATCTACGAGGGCGGTGCGTTCCGCCACGTGATCCTGGAGGAGGAATAACCATGGCGCAGCATATGGCTCAGCAAAATGCCGAGGGCTCGCGCGATTTGTCCACGCTGGTCGACGCGTCGGCTGAGCTGCAGCATCTGGTGCAGACCATCTGGCGCCTGCGTCAGCCCGACGGCTGCCCGTGGGACCGTGAGCAGACGCACCACAGCATTGGCAAGAACATGATCGAGGAGGCCTACGAGGCGCTCGACTGCATCGAGGCGGACGACGCGGTTCACCTGCGCGAGGAGCTGGGTGACGTGCTCATGCAGGTCGTGCTGCATGCGCAGATCGCGGCGGACGCCGGCGAGTTTACGCTGGCCGACGTGACACGCGATATCGACGCCAAGCTCATTCGCCGTCATCCGCACGTGTTTGGCGATGCGGATGCCGACAGCTCCGACGAGGTGCTCAAGATCTGGGACGAGGTCAAGCTTGCCGAGAAGGCCGCCAAGGACAAGGCTGTGGCAGCGGGCGAGGCTGCGCCCGAGGGTTTGCTCGATGGCGTGCCCACGCATCTGCCGGCGCTGATGCAGGCCCAGAAGGTGTCGCGCAAGGCGGCTGCCGTGGGCTTTGAGTGGGAGACGGTCCAGGATGTGTGGGACGAGGTCGCCGAGGAGCGTGCCGAGTTTGAGGCCGAGGCCCCTGGCTCGCCCGAGCGCGAGATGGAGTTTGGCGACCTGCTCTTTGCCCTGGTCAACGTTGCGCGCAAGGAGGGGATTGACGCCGAGAGCGCCCTTCGTGCCAGCACGGCAAAGTTCCGCCGTCGCTGGGCTGCGATGGAGCAGATGGCGTCCGACGCCAACGTGGGTCTGGCCGAGCTTTCGACCCACGGCCTCAACGACCTGTGGGATGCCGCAAAGGCGGAGGAGTAAGACTGCGGGAACGACGGGCTGACACGCCTCATCGTTCCCGCTAAATTTTTCGAAAATCAAGTGTATCCCTCGGCTAACTTAGGGCATAATGCAAAAAGTGCGACATGGCTAACTTACGGAGACGCACCGACGGTGCACGGTCAGCCGGTCGCTTGCATCCACTACGTTTCCAAGTGAGAGGGAGACAACATGAGCGATATTTTGGACGTCTACGGTCGCGAGGTACTCGACAGCCGCGGCAATCCCACCGTCGAGGTCGAGGTCGTACTCGAGGACGGCAGCTTTGGCCGCGCAATGGTGCCTTCGGGTGCTTCGACCGGCGCCTTTGAGGCCTGCGAGCTACGCGATGGCGACAAGGGCCGCTACCTGGGCAAGGGCGTTTCGCAGGCCGTCGAGCACGTCAACAACGAGTGCGCTAACGCCGTCGTGGGCCTCGACGCCTTCGACCAGCGCGCCGTCGATGCCGCGCTGATTGCCGCGGACGGTACCCCCAACAAGACCAAGCTCGGTGCCAACGCCATCCTGGGCGTGTCGCTGGCCGTTGCCCGCGCCGCCGCCGAGTCGGCGGGCCTGTCGCTGTACCAGTACCTGGGCGGCGTCAACGCTCATCTGCTGCCCACACCTATGATGAACATCCTCAACGGCGGCGTGCATGCCGACAATAACGTCGACTTCCAGGAGTTCATGATCATGCCGGTGGGCGCCCCGAGCTTTGCCGAGGGCCTGCGTTGGTGCGCCGAGGTCTACCACACCCTCAAGGGCGTGCTGCACGAGGCCGGCCTGGGCGGCGGCGTGGGCGACGAGGGCGGCTTTGCACCCAACCTTAAGACCAATGCCGAGCCGTTCGAGTACATCACCAAGGCCGTCGAGAAGGCCGGCTTTAAGCCCGGCGTCGACTTCATGTACGCCATGGACCCGGCCTCGACCGAGTTCTACAACGCCGAGACCGGCATGTACGAGCTCAAGGGCGAGGGCGTGGAGTACACGAGTGCCCAGATGGTTGATTACTGGGAGAAGCTCGTCGACACCTATCCCATCATCTCCATCGAGGACGGCATGGCCGAGGAGGACTGGGACGGCTGGGTCGAGCTTACCCGCCGCATTGGCAATAAGGTGCAGCTCGTAGGCGACGACCTGTTCGTCACCAACACCGAGCGCCTCAAGAAGGGCATTGAGCTGGGCGCCGCCAACGCGATCCTGGTCAAGGTCAACCAGATCGGTACGCTCACCGAGTCGCTCGAGGCCATCGAGACCGCCAAGGAGGCCGGTTACGCCTGCATCGTGAGCCACCGCTCCGGCGAGACCGAGGACTCCACGATCGCCGACCTGGTCGTGGGCGTCAACGCCGGCCAGATCAAGTCGGGCGCCCCGTGCCGCAGCGACCGTATCGCCAAGTACAACCAGCTCATCCGCATCGAGGACGAGCTCGAGGGCAGCGCGCGCTACGCCGGCAAGGCCGCGTTCTACAACATTCGCTAAACGGGCGAATTTGGCGAGGGGGAGGCTGACTCGGCTCCGCCCCGCCTTGGCTGGACGCCGCAAAGCGCTGTGGGCGCTGGGCCATATGGCTCAGCGCCTTTTTTATGTCGAGCAAAGGCTGGCGAAGGCGGTGCGCGCGCTCGTGCTATAACTAGAATACTTAGCGCAAACAAACCTCAACCGCACAAGGCGCACATGGATCAGATTTACGACAACAGGTACTATTCCGCCGGTTCGCGTGAGCCGTCGCCTCGCCGTGCGCGCACGGTGCAGCTCGGTGGGTCCGTCTACGCCGGCGCCGACCGCTCCACGCAGCGCCCGACAAGTACCTCGCGCCCCAATGCTCATGTGAATACTTTGGCAGATGGACCGGTGCGCCCGGCACGTTCGTCGCATGCGTCGCGTCCCTCGGCCCAGACGCACGACAGGTCGAGCAGGCCCTCGAGCCGTCTTTCGGGCTCGGACTTTATGCGCTACGCCAACGACAATGCGGTGGTCAAGGCGATCTATGACTTTACGCATGGCTCTCTGCGTCCGCTGTTTATCGGTATCGTGGTGGCGCTGGCGCTCGTGAGCCTGTATTTTCCCGTACGCGACCTGTACGTGGCAAAACGCTCGAGCGATATCTTGGCCAAGCAGGTCGAGATTCGCGAGCAATATAATGATGAGATGAAAAAAGACACTGATAAGTGGTTCTCGGAAGAGGGAATTAAGGATTCGGCACGGGACCTGGGCATGGCGATGCCCGGCGAGAAGAGGATTGAAGTGCAGGGTCTGGACGAGGATTCGGATTCGTCGTCGAGCAAAAAGTCCTCAAACGCCAAGAATGCCAGCGAAGTGGCTAAAGAAATCGAAGAGGTCGGCAAGGACGCACCGTGGTACATCAAGACGCTCGATATGCTGTTTGGATTTAACGGCGTCGAGGGCCAGACGGTCGTGTCCAACGGCAAATAGCGCCCGGAGGGGAGCCCGCAATGACAAATTGCAAACGCTATAAGGTGGCCGCGATCGACCTGGGAACGGTGTCGTCGCGACTGGTGTTGGCCCAGGTCGAGGCTGGGACGATCGTGGAATCGTCCAAGCATACCGAGATCACCGACTTGGGCGAGGGCGTGGACGCGACGGGGCGCTTTTGCGAGGCGGCCGTTGAGCGCGTGCTCGCTGCGTGCCGCATGTTTGTGGACGAAGCCCGTACCTTTGGGGCCGCGTGCGTCTGCACCACCTGCACGAGTGCCGCGCGCGATGCGTCCAATGCCGCGCTGCTGCTGGACGGTCTGCGCGATCTGGGGCTCGAACCGCAGGTGATTCCGGGCGAGGTCGAGGCGCGCCTGACGTTTTTTGGCGTGGCACACGACTTTGCTGGCGAGCGCATCATCGTCGCCGATTCGGGCGGTGGCTCCACGGAGCTCGCGACGGGCGTCTATGCGCCTGAGCGCGGGGTCTTTGCGCTGGAGGGAACGCGCTCACTGGACATCGGTTGCCGTCGCGTGACGGAGCGGTTTTTCTCGGCGCTGCCGCCAACGGACAGTGAACTTGCCGCCGCTGGCGTATGGGCGGGCGAGCAGTTCGGGGCTTACTTTGAGGGCCTGCCTGTCGACTTTGAGCGCGCCGAGCGCCTCGTCGCGGTGGGCGGTACCGTTACCACGCTCGTGGCGCTGGTCCACGAGCTGGAGCCGTACGACTCGAGCTTTGTGCATCTGCGTGAGCTTTCGATGGAGCAGATTTCTGCCGCTATCGAGCGCATGTCCACGCTGGACGTGGAGAGCATTGCCGCGTTGCCAGGCGTGCAGCCCAAGCGCGCGGGCGTGATTCTGGCCGGCGCCGTGGTGATTCGCGAGCTCATGCGAGCCGGCGGCTACGACATGCTCACCGTAAGCGAGAACAGCCTCCTCGCCGGCATGACCGCCACCATCAACGAGACTCTCGACGGCGTGACCCCCACCATTGGCTGGACCCCGAGCCTGAGTGCTCTTTAACCGTCTTCCTCTGAGTTGCGGTGAAATAGTTCCTAAATAAGCTGGTAAACGGTATAAACAGGATCTATTCCACCGCAACTTAGAGCCCCGCCGGCGTGTAAAAGAAACGAACCCGCATCCCCGGGGGACACGAGCTCGTAAACAATACATGGTAGGGGCGGTGGGACTCGAACCCACAATCCTTGCGGCGAGAGATTTTAAGTCTCCTGCGTATGCCAATTCCGCCACGCCCCCGTGAGACTAGAAGTCTAGCACAAGCCGTCCGTTACGCGTTGACAGCCATCGAGTGTTGGCCCGACTTCTCCAGGAACTCTTGGGACTTTGCCTCGTCGCCCTTGTTTTGGTATTGCAGGGCCAGCAGGTACTCCAAGCGGCAGCGCTTGACCGGGTCGTCGCCGGCCTCCTCGAGCATGCGCTCCAGCTCGGGAATGTCGTTGTGGCGCTTGAGGATCATCGTGTCGTACATCAGCTGGCATTCGTGTGCGACCGCCTCGGCCTGACCGCCCTCAAAGCCCTTGATCTCGTGAAGAAGCTCCTTGGACTTTTTGCGGTCCTCCTGGCCAACATAGTAGTTAAAGGCTTTGATCACTAAGTCGACGCGCTGCATCTTGGGGAGGTTGAGCCCCAGCAGCAGGTCGAACATCTCGCTGGCACGCTCGTGGTCCTCGCGCAGCAGATAGGAGTTCAGACGCAGGTAGTCGCGGTTGTAGCGTGGGTACAGCATGCTGGTGAGTTTGCCGTCGAGCAAACGATCGAACTCGTCCCACTGCTTGGCAGCCATAAGCTGCTGCAGACGCTTGAACGTGGTGCGTTTTTTGACGCTAAAGAACACCGACACGGCGATGCAGATGATAACGACGGCGGTCCAGAGGGTGCGGGAATCGGGCATATTAGGGTCCTTAGTCGCTCGTAAAACAAGCGGTATGACAACACGTACTAGATGTATTATACGCAGCGCGCAAGCAAACTAGCATAAAAGCTCATCGAGGCTGAGTGCCATCGCTCGCTGCGGTACACTTACCTAAAGTAAACCATGAAGGGAGATATTACCTATGAAGAAGATCGTTTTGGCTTGCGGTGCTGGCGCTGCTACTTCCACGCTCGTTGCCCAGAAGGTCGCCACCATGCTCGACGCCAACGGTTATGCCGGCAAGTATGAGATCGTGCAGTGCGCCATCTCCGAGGCCAAGGACGCTTGCGACGAGGGCGCCGACCTGCTGATCGCCACCACCGTTGCCCCCGAGGGCCTCACCTGCCCGTACGTGAGCGGCGTGCCCTTCATGACCGGCATGAACCGCGTCGCTGCCGAGAAGGCCGTTCTCGACGTTATTGCTCAGTAGGCGCTGCCTGTATGAATGAGCAGAACGCCAATCCGGTCGAGCTCTTTGGCATGCGCGTTGCCCATGTGGGCATTAACGCCACCGACCCGGCAGATGCCTTGGAGATCGCGGAGCTGTTCTCGACGATGATGGGCCTGCCCGTTATCGAGACCCCCGTTTCGTACTTTAACGATTCGCTGGTCGAGATCATGAAGCAGAACGGTCGTGGCACCAAGGGCCACATCGGCTTTGCCGTCAACGACATCGATGCGGCCGAGAAGTGGTTTGCCGAGCGCGGGCTCGAGGTCAACGAGGAGTCGCGCGTGCTGCTGCCCGACGGCGGCACCAAGCTCGTGTACTTTAAGCGCGAGTTCGCCGGCTTCGCCGTGCACCTGTGCCGTGAGTAGCGCACAAGCTGCCATAGCTAGCAAAAAGGGATAGGGCCGCGTGGCCCTATCCCTTTATTTATGCCGAGGGGCTTCCTACCGCGGCAGGCGAATCGTAAAGCGGCTGCCGACGCCCTCGACTGAGGTCACGCCAATGACACCGCCATGGCTATCGACGATCCACTTGGCAATGGCAAGCCCCAGACCCGAGCCCTGCGCGCCGGCATCGCGTGCGTTGTCGGCGCGGTAGAACCGTTCAAACGCGTGAGCTGCGGATTCCTGGTTCATGCCGATGCCCTCGTCCTCAACACTTATGTCGATCGTGCCCATGCCCGCATCGGGCGTTATGCCAAATGTGACGGTCGTTCCCGCATCCGAGTACTTGGCGGCGTTTTGCACGATCACGCGCAGGGCCTGCTTCACGAGCGCCACGTCGACGGGCGCGTCGCAGCGCGGGTCGCTGACAAGCGCAGCGTCAAAGGCCAGCCGATACGTGTGCGCGGCATCGATCATCTGCGATTCCTCGCACACCTCGCCGACCAGTGCGGCCAGGTTGGTATCCGCACGCCGCAGGACCGTGCGTCCGGCATCGCCGCGCGCCAAAAACAGCAGCTGCTCCACGAGCTCCTGCATGTGCTCGCTTTCGGCCTTGAGGGACGCGATGGATTCTGCCAGCACGTCCGGGTCGTCTTTGCCCCAGCGATCGAGCATGTTTACGTAGCCCTGAATCACCGCGATGGGCGTGCGCAGCTCGTGGCTCGCATCGTTGACAAAGCGCATTTGCTGCAGTTTGGCCTCTTGCATCTGGCGCAGTAGGCGGTTAAGTGCAACCTCGATGCTTGCCAGGTCGGCGTCGCCGGTGGTGACGCTCGGCGAGTCGACGCTTGCGCGCTCGATGGCCTGCTCCAGTGTTTCCATCTTGCCGCCGGAGAGCTGCATACGGCCGAGCTCGTCCACGCGCAAGGCCAGGTCGTTGAGCGGTGCCATGGTGCGGCGCACGCGGCGGGCGCCGCCGAGCATGTTGAGCACGCTGATGACCTGCCAACCCACAACGACAAGGTAGAGAGGCCATAGCGTGACGAGGTCCTGCGCGAGGGGGAAGGTCTTGGTGGTGCGCGCAAGCTCGACGGTATAGGTGAGCGTTGTCGGGTCCCAGCCGCGCGCGGGCGTCAGCGACATGCCGTGAACGGTGGTGCCGGGGATCCATCCTGCGGTAAACGCGCCGTCGGGCAGCGTCTGGTTGTATCCATAGACGAGGATCGCCGCCGCAATCACCATCAGCAGCAGATCGAGCCAGACGTAGCTCATCAAGCGGCGCCACATATAGCTCCAGTTAATGGCGCGGGCGATGGAGGTGACGCGCTTGGCCTCGGCGTTACGCGCGGCAGACATAGCCCACCCCGCGCACGGTCTGGATGATGCGGGCGCCGCCGGCGTCCTCGATCTTGGCACGCAGGTGCGCGATGTGCACGTCGACGTTGTTGGTGTCGCCCACGTATTCGTAGCCCAGCGCCTCGTGTGCGATGCGCTCGCGCGTGAGCACGGTCTCGGCATGCGCCATAAGCAGGGCGAGGACGTCGAACTCGCGGGCCGTGAGCACGATGGGCGAGCCTGCGACGGTGACTTCGCGGCGGTCGGGATCGAGCGCGACCGAGCCCACGGTGAGCGTGGCGGGGGAGGGCGCTGCGGCTTGGGCTGAGCCGCCAGCTGGGGGCACCGCAGCGGCGCCGACACCCGCGCCGCTCGCCGTGCCCGTCCTGGCCCCGGCGCCGCCAACGCCCGAAGCCGCCCGCACGGCCTCCGAGCGCTTCAACGCCACGCGGATCCGTGCGAACAGCTCCTCAATCGCGAACGGCTTGGTCAGGTAATCGTCGGCGCCGGCATCGAGCCCGGCCACCTTGTCCATCACGGCATCGCGCGCGGTGACCATGATCACCGGCACATCCTTGTGCTTGCGGACGCGCCGCAGGACCTCCATGCCGTTGAGCTGCGGCAACAGCACATCGAGCAGAATCAGATCGTAGTCGCGCTCCAACGCCAGGTCCACGGCGGTGCGGCCGTCCGCGGCGTGCTCCACCTGGTAGCCCTCGTGCTCCAGCTCGAGTGTCACAAAGCGGGCGATTTTTTCCTCGTCCTCTACGATCAGGATTCGTGCCATGCGTGCCCCCGTCTGCGATTACTTGTCGTCGTTCAGATTTTGCTTGATGCCGTCCGCGGCGTCGGCGGCGTGATTCATAAGGTTGTTGATGCTGCCGGGCACGTCGCCGTCGCTATCGATGCGGTAGCGCATGCCAAAGAACAGGCCAATAAGCATCAGCCAGATCGTGGCGCCCCAGGCAAACAGAGCGATGATGGGAATCAGGATGGGGATGTTGAGGATGATGGCGTCGCGGCGCGTGGCGATAAACTTGGTGTCCAAGCTCAGGCGGAAGAGCTTTTTGAGGTACTCCCACACGCTGTCCATCTTCTTGGAGAAGTCGGTCTTTTCGCTCGACTTTTCGTAGGCGGCCTGCGCGGCAACCATCTCGGCCGAGGGCTCGTCGACCGGCGCGGACTCGGTGGCGGCGTGCGCTGACGTGGTCTGTGTCTTGCCCTGCGACTCGAGCCAAATGATGGCATCCAGAACGTTGCCGTCGGCGGCGTCGAGCGCGGCTTTGGCATCGGTGTAGCTCACGTTGCACTTGGTGCGGATGGTTTCAACCTTTTCGAGGTCGTCCATGACCTGTCCTTTCGTTCGATGGGCGCGACGCCGGGCGATCTGCCCGGGCGTGAGCGTAGCGTTCGGCGGCCTGCGTTGCGCGGCGCCGCCCCGCCCTTGGTCGAACTCTATAGTGCAGGTTATAGATTAAGCGATTCTTGAGCCAAAATTAATGTTGGATGAGTTTTTGCGCGGCGGTGGGAAAAGTATTAGACCTCGATAGCGGGGGATGGGGTGCCTGTGCAAAACGGCGTCAAGGGTTGGTCGAGTGGGCGGTTTTCAGGCGACTGGGACATGGCGGGCGGTCGATCACCTATACTGGTTGGGCTCAACTGGAGAGGTGATGACTAGTTATGAAATCAATCAATGTTGCAGCAGCGATTATTCAGAAGGATGGAAAAATCCTGAGTTGCCAGCGCGGCTATGGCGAGTTTAAAGACGGCTGGGAGTTTCCGGGCGGCAAGCTCGAGCCGGGCGAGACCGGCGAGCAGGCAATCGTGCGCGAGATTCAAGAAGAGCTCGAGGTCACGATCGGTAACCTTGACTATCTTTGCACGGTCGAACACGATTACGAGACGTTCCATCTGTCGATGAAGTGCTACCTAGCTGCCATCCTTTCGGGGGAGTTCAAAGAGCACGCTCACGAGGACATGAAGTGGCTCGATACCAATAACCTGTGGGATGTCGATTGGCTTCCGGCGGACGTTAAAGTCGTTAGGGAACTCGAAAAGAAACTCGGGCTTAAGTAAGAAAGGAGCGGGCGCCGCATGGCGCCTCGCTCCTTTTTTGTTACTCGGCTTCACTAAGATCGCTGAGCATAAACTCGTAAATGTCCTGCCTCACGGGTGCGTTGAGCTCATATTCGATTTCGACGGCGTTGTCGTTGCTCTTAGTTTTAATAGCCTCGAACTCGCCGGTCGGATGCATTTCGCCTAAGAAATAGAACTCCTTACCACCCTTATCGTCCTTGTTCTTTCGCATAAACAAATACGTCTTCAAGCCGTTTTCTGGCCATGCCTGCAGTCGCAGAATCTCGGGGGAGTTGAGCGTGCGGTTGTTCTTAGAGATTGCAACTAGCTTGCTCGGCGAAACAAAGCGGTCTTCATACTGAATTGACTCACTAATGTCGGGTGCCTTGTCATAGTTAATAAACACGGGGAATGTGTTGGTCTTTTCGTCGTAGAAGTAGCCGCCAAGATTTTGGCCGTTGATGTTCTTTTCCCAGTTCATCAAGCGGCAAACCTCTTCGTATGTGTACTTGGCATTGAGAACGAAATTTGTGTTCTCGTACGTCTCGGCATAGTCGAGTCGGTTGCGCGCAATGCCAAAATCCAGCACCTCGAGAATCTGACGCTTGAACTCTGCGTTGCGCAGGGCGCTCGCAAACACTTCGGTCAGACGAGGTCCGGTTCCGTCGTCAATAAGCAGGGAAACGAAATCCTTAGGAGTGGCAAAGTCGCCCTTAAGGACGGCGATTGCCGACCTAACGGCGCTGTCCTTAAGTTGTGCGCGGTAGTTCCTAAGCGCGGCCTCGCGCATATGTCGATAGCCCTCGTGTCCGGCTTCGACGAGCGTTTGAAGCAAATAGAGGTCTTCGAATCGCTTGCCCGCGGCGAGCTTTTGCGAAATAAATTTGAGAATCTTGGTTTGATCAGAGGAAAAATGGACTGTGTAGCCCGGCTCGTATTTGGAAAGAAATGCGTGGTAGGACCCCAGGCCGCTGTTCTTGAAGATAAGCAGCGGATCGATGGAGCCATTACGATCAAATTCGAGCAGCGATGGAATCTTGCCGAGTTTCTGGCGCAAGTCGAGATATTCGTTCTTCAAAAATCTGACGGAGGTAAAGTCGCCGCCGTCGATGGCCTTATAGATGCGAGCTTCGGAAATACGATCGAAGCTTACCGTTGAGCATCCGGGGATCGCCGAATCGCTCTCTTGGACGAGACGACGCAGACGGTCTTTGTTGTACGTCTTGTCACCCGAAAGCGCGATGGGCACCAAGAAGTTGCTCTGGTAATTGCCAATAAAATCTAGTACCAGTGCGTATTCCTTGCCATCATTCAGGCGCAAACCTCGTCCGAGCTGCTGAACAAAGATGATTGCGGAGTCGGTGCGTCGAAGCATGATGATCTGATTGAGCGAGGGGATGTCGACGCCCTCGTTCATGATATCGACCGAGAAAATGTACTCGAGCTCGCCGGCTTCAAGTTGGCTGATCGCGGCATCGCGGACTTCATCGGAATCTTGACCGCTAATCGCAGCCGTTCGATATCCGAGAACGTTGAATTTGCGCGACAGTTCTTCGGCCTCGGCGTTTCGATTGCAGAAAATTAAGCCCCTGCGGTTGCTTTTGGCGACGCTATATTCTTCGATCTTCTCGGTGATGTGACGCACGCGTTCATCGGACGTCAAACGCCCGAACAGAGCGGTATCTTCGACCGTCTCATCGTCAATCTCCAGATCGTGAATGCCAAAATAATGGAAGGGGGCTAGCATCTCTTCGGCCAAAGCGTCCTGCAGCGTGATCTGGAACGCGATGACGTGATTGAAAAGGGCAAAGACGTCGTAGCCGTCGGTGCGATTAGGCGTAGCGGTCATGCCAAGATAAAACCGAGGCGTAAAGTGCGACATGATGGATTGGTAGCTCTGAGATCCCGTGCGGTGGGCCTCGTCGATGACGATGTAGTCGAACTCATCGGGGCGGAAATCGCTCAGATGTTTGGCGACCGAAGAACACATGGCAAACACGCAGGTGGCATTGCTTATATTCTTGCCAGTTTGATAGGTGTCGAACGTATAGGTACTACCTAAGAGCCGTTCATAGCTTACACGGGAGGCGTCTATAATGCGTCGGCGGTGCGCAAGAAAGAGGATGCGCCGGGGTTTAGTTGCGAGCACGTCGAACGCCGAAAGGAAGGTCTTGCCAGTGCCGGTTGCCGAGACCAGCAATGCACGGGTCTCGCCCTTGCGGTGGATTACGCCGAGCGCCTCAAGGGCGCGCTGCTGCATTTTATTGGGCTTGATTTCTTCGAGGTCGTTCGTGGTTGGGCTAACAGTTGCCTGGAACGTCGGTTTCGATTTGGGCTTTGAGGGATGTGCCGATCGATATGCGGCATAGTTCTCAATCCAGTCTTGGGAAAGCAAAACGGTTGAGGTGTCGTTCCACAACGAATTGAACTCGCCCCTCAGCTCGCCGAGTAGGCGGCTGTTCTCGACAGTCTGGTACAGCACGTTCCATTCTTTATTACAGGTGAGGGCGGTCTGCGTCATGTTCGAGCTGCCGACGATGACCGTGCTGGTTTCGCCCTTATCAAAAATGTATCCCTTGGCATGCAGATTACCCTGGAATACGCGAACTTCCATGTTGTCGTATTCCAGGAGCTTGCGAAAGGCATCGGGTGAGTTGAAGTTGAGATAGGTGGACGTGAGCAGCCTGCCCTTAATGCCACGCTGCTTGAGCTCTTGGAACGTCTCGACCAGGATTTGAAGGCCGCCGTCTGCAACAAACGCTACGCAAAAGTCAAAAGAGCCGCAGGTTGAGAGCTGCTCCTTGATAACGGATAGTAGTGTTCCGCCTGTCGCCTTTGAGTTGGCGATGAGCTTGGGTGAATCGTTCCCGCGTGCAAGCGAGTCGAATTCAATATCAATCTGCTGCTGCGTAGTCATCCCGGCCAAACCTTTCGAAAGACTATGTTGGCGCCAGGATAACAGATCGACCGTTCGTGTTTTGGGCGTATGTGATTTTTAGACTATCGGCTACTCAAGTTTGTGGCTGCGGCCTTGGTGCCGTGTCTTGCTGGGCCTCTCTCTATCTATGTGTATGTGTTTTCGTCTTATAGGCTGCTGGGAGAAGTCCTGCCCCCAAGATTCCGCGCATGCCATGGCTCCGTGTCGGCCATGTGGCAAGTTGCTTGTCATAGCCTCGCCGGAATCCGACTGCAAATGGCCACGGACGGATATGCAGGTTCTTGTCGCTACGTGAGAAAAACTTGCAAAACTCGCAAGTTCTTGTCATACTGTGAGAAAAACTTGCAGATTGGGGCGGGCGATGGATAAACGGATGGTCCCTAGAAATCGATATCTCGAGAAATTGATTGCCTTTCGTGATGCGGATGTCATCAAGGTCGTAACGGGTATGCGCCGTTGTGGCAAATCGACGCTTCTGGACATGATGCGCAAACATCTTGAGGATAACGGCGTTCCATCCGAATGTCTTTTGACCTTTAAGATGGAGTCGTTTGAGCTGGAGGGCGTGCGTGATTGGCGAGAGCTTTACCGCCACGTCGACGGCCTAATGCCTGCTGGTAAGAGGTGCTATCTCTTCTTCGACGAGCTCCAGGAGGTTGCCGGATGGGAGAAGGCGATTAACGCACTTCGTGTCGACCGGGACTGCGATATATATGTTACGGGTTCGAATGCTTTTCTCCTGTCGTCTGAGATTGCGACCTTAATCTCGGGCAGGTATGTCGAGATTCGGATGCATCCGCTCACTTTTTCGGAATATGTCGACTTTCTTGGTCCGACTGACGTCACGAATAGGCTCGCTGTTTTTGGTCGGGAGGACATTGTTGCGCTCGACGATCTTCTCGACCGTTATCTTGTGTTTGGAGGCCTGCCGTTTCTCGCTGCTTCAAAACTGCCGGAGCAGGAAATGAAGGACTATATCTGGAGCACGTACCAAACAATCGTCGGGCGCGACATTTTGGCTCGCGAGGCGCGTCGGGGTAGACGGTCGGTGACGAGCAGGAGTGTGCTCGACCGCGTCACTTCCTACTTGGCCGATAACATTTCAAACCCGACATCAATTAACAAGATTGTTGGCACCCTGGCGGAGAACGGGCTGAAATCCTCGCATGGCGTCGTGGACACTTGTGTGTCCGCCCTTGAGGAGACCTATATCTTTTCGCATGCGCGCCGATTTGATATTAAGGGTCGGGACATTTTGAAGACCGGTGGCAAATTCTACATTGAGGATCTGGGGCTTCGAGCTTTCTTGGATGGGTATCGCGGCAGCGACAGTGGGCGTGTTCTCGAAAATGCCGTTTACAATCGCCTTGTCTATGACGGATATCAAGTCTTCACGGGTCATCTTCGAGATGCCGAAATCGACTTCGTTGCAATCGGCGACGGCTCGGATCGTAAGTTTATTCAGGTTACAGAGTCGATTGACGAGGAGGCGACGCGTAAGCGCGAGCTGCGTCCATTTGAGCTCAGATCGCTCGAGAAGATTACCGGCGGTTACGAGAAGATCATTGTCGTTCGTCAGGGGAGCCATCCGACCGACATCGACGGTATCAAAATCGTTTCTGCAGTCGATTTCTTAATGGGTAGGCTTGGGGCTTAGGGCGTTTGGAGCGCGTCTGTTTCCTATGCCTAGCGACATTGCCACAGCTCGTGACGCCGCCGGCTTCTTCCTTTCCGTCGGGCGGCACCAACTCAGTTGATCCGTTGGGGATGGAGGAAAGCGGATCATTTTCGGCGCGCCGCAGGTGATACGAATCCTGCGGCGCGCTGTTTTTTGCGCGAGGGCTTTCAGCTGTGTCCGCACGACATGTGACACTTACCCTGCCGTCCTGCTCTGCCGCGGCGGCATGTACCCAAACAACGACCCTCTAAGGAGTTCGATATTGATGAGTGACAACACCAAGCATCTCGCAAAGAAGTGCGTCAAGGACGCGGGGCCGTGCCTCGCGCTGTGCGTAGCCGGCGCAGCGGTCGCGCTGCTGGCTGTTCTGGGGCCATTCGACGTGCTCCGAAGTGCCAGTTCCCTGCACGTTTGCATGGCCCTTGCCGGCGCCATGATGACCGGCGGCGTGCTCGATCTGGTTTTTTGGGTGCTTGACCCGTTTGGATGGAAGAACGAGGGGTAAGCCCTAAGGGATGGAAGGGCTGGAACGGTTAGCTTAGTAATCGTGCAGAATGCGGGCTAGCGACTTGCAGGGAAGTGGTGATCCGATGACGGTCTATGTGACGGGCGACATTCACGGTGGGCTCGACATGCAAAAGCTGCGCGACTGGGAGCTTGGGGATAGCCTGACGAGCGACGACTATCTCATCGTCGCCGGCGACTTTGGCTTTCCGTGGGATTTCTCTGCCGAGGAATGCGCCGATATCGCTTGGCTGGAGTCGCGCCCCTATACGTTGCTGTTCGTCGACGGCAACCACGAACGTTTCGATCACTGGGCGGAGCGTCCCATGGAACTGTGGCACGGCGGCCTGATGCAGCGCCTGTCGGACACCTCGCCCATCCGACGCCTGACGCGCGGCGAGGTTTTTGAGCTCGACGGCTCAACGATCTTTACCATGGGCGGCGCCACGAGCGTGGATAAGGAATACCGCATTCCGTATTCCAGCTGGTGGCCGCAGGAGCTGCCGGACGAGCGCAACTTTGAGGAGGCGCGGGCAAAGCTCGAGAGCATGGGCTGGAAGGTCGACTACGTGATCACCCACACCTGCTCTACGCGCATGCTTTCGCCCACGCTTTATCCGGCATCCAGCTGGAATTGCCCCACGGTTGATCGACTTACGGCATTTTTCGATGAGCTGGAAGATCGCATGGACTACAAACGCTGGTATTACGGGCATTTTCATCGGGATGCCAACCCGGCCGAGCGCCATACCGTGCTCTACGACTGCATCGTTCGCTTGGGTGACGAACTCCAGCCCTGGGATGTTGCGTAGAGGCGGGGTGGCTGGCTACTCGACCGTTACAGTGATGTTCTCGCGGTGCGCACGGATGACGTCCCATCTAAAGTGCTCGACCAGCTGTTCGGCAGAGCGCGGCGTGGTGTCCGGCGCGATGCCTGTTTGCCCGGCGAGCCATCCCAACAGTGCCTCGGGCGTGCCAAATCGTGCGCGTAGTTCGCTCAGGTCCAGATCGCGATCGCGCTTGGAAAGGCGGCGGCCGTCCGGCGACATGAGCAGCGGAATGTGCGCGTAGCGCGGTGTGGGCAGTCCCAGCAGATGTTGCAGATAGATCTGGCGCGGCGTGGAACCAAGCAGGTCACATCCGCGTACGATCTCGGTGACGCCCATGGCGGCGTCGTCGACCACCACGGCCAGCTGATAAGCAAACACGCCGTCGCTGCGACGCACCAAAAAGTCGCCGCACTCGGTGGCGAGTGCCTCGCATTGGGCTCCGTACGTGCGGTCAACGAATTCGACCACATCGTCTGCGAGGTCGTCGACGGCGGGCACGCGCAGGCGCGTGGCCGGAGCGCGCAGGGCACTGCGGCGGGCGATTTCTTCGGCCGAAAGGCTTCGGCAGGCGCCACGGTAGATGGGTGTGCCGTCGCTGGCATGCGGCGCGCTCGCGGCGTGGAGCTCGGCGCGCGTGCAAAAGCAGGGATAGGTGAGGCCGACGTCTTGTAGCTGGTGCAAGGCGCTCTCGTACAGGTCGAGGCGATCGTGCTGGTAGTAGGGGCCTTCGTCCCACTCAAGCCCTAGCCAGGCCAGGTCGTCAATCAGTTGAGCGGCAAGTTCCGGGCGCTTGCAGCGATCGTCCAGATCCTCGATGCGCAGCACGATGCTGCCGCCTTGGCTGCGGGCTGAAAGCCACGCGCACAGGCAGCTGAACACGTTGCCCAGGTGCATGCGGCCCGAGGGCGACGGGGCAAAGCGGCCCACGACGGGCACGGGAGCGGCCGCTGCTGGTGCGCCCACGGCGTGTGTTGCTATGTTGCATGCGTTGATATCCATGCGGACGAGTATAGCGCGGGGTGAGGTGGGGGGCGTCGTCGATGCTCGCGAGTTGCCGAGGCTGCGTGTTGTGCGCGGCGGGCACCGACTCAACACCTCGATTACGGCTTATAGGACAAAATGTGTGTCCCGATAGAACACCCGTTTCCATCCATTAATCCAGCCAGAACGGGTACGGGTCCCTGTGGTGGAGGTCCTCCCACACTGCCCTGTCGCCCCACTCCGGCCCTCCGTCGTCACGCGAC
>DBEWUK010000027.1:0-26207 GCA_048205395.1 Collinsella sp. | reverse complement strand
GGCCAGAGCATGGGGGGCACGCCCGGTCCCGTTCCGAACCCGGAAGCTAAGCCCCATCGCGCCGAGAGTACTGCGGGGTCAGCCCGTGGGAGGCCAGGGCGCCGCTGACCGGTGGACGGCACCGAGCCGTACGCTTGAACTTGGAAGGGGGAGGCCTCGCGGCCTCCCCCTTTTTTGGGTTATATACACGTTGTACTTTGGGACCTAGCTCCCCCGTATACGCTCTTACTGTTTGGCTGTATTTTGAGTCCATCTAGTGTATTTGAGCGATAATTACTCGCATTGGCGTTAGGGAGGGCTTGATGTTTACCGTATTTGTCTTGGGCAATATTGCTTCGGGTAAGTCGACTGCCTGCCGCTATTTCGAATCTCGTGGCGCTATGCTTATCGATCTGGATGAGCTTGCAAAATCGCTGTATGTGCCGGGCTCTGATATCGTCAATACACTCGCGGATGAATTCGGTTGGGACATTTTGGATGAGGAAGGCGGCATTCGCCGCGGCATCCTCGCTTCTCGAGCTTTTGCTTCTCCTGATTCGGTCGCACGGCTCAATGGCATTGTGCATCCTGTCCTCATTGAACAGCTTTCGCTTAGGATTCTCGATCCGGTTTGTTGTACGGTTTCATCTCCTCGTTATCGCTTTGCGGTGGTCGAGGTTTCTGCTCCGACTGGTTTTGAGGATGCATTTGGCTTGGCTGATGAAATTTTGGTCATCAGCGCCCCTTTGTCAGTTCGTCGCGAGCGCGCTATTCAACGTGGCATGGAGCCATCTGATTTCGATGCCCGTTCTGCTTGTCAGCCCGATGAGTCTGCGCTGTGCAATCTCGCTACAACGGTGATTGATAATGCCTCAGGTGATAATTCGCTCTTTGAGCAGCTTGACTCATGGCTTGCATGCCATGGGTTTATAGACACTGCGGATAAGGAGGATGCCGATGCCTAAGACACGTTTCTTTGCGTGGTATCGCCTTATGCCGCTGGCTGCCGTTTTTGTCTTCGGCCTTATCTCATTCGTTTACTCGTGTGCTCCTGCCGCTTTCTTTAAGCCGTTGTATCCGATTGACTACGAGGCGTATGTAAAGCAATCCAGTATTTCGCATAATCTGGATCCGTATCTGGTGTGCGCTGTCATTAAGTCGGAATCGAATTGGGATCCCGAGGCCGAGTCGAATCAAGGTGCTCAGGGATTGATGCAGCTGATGCCCGAGACTGCCCAGGATATGATCGCCAAGGGCCTTGTCGACGGTGGCGAGTATTCGGCCGACAACCTTAACGATCCGGCTACGAATATCGAGTTTGGCTGTGCGTATCTTTCGTATCTTCTAGCGTATTTTAACGGGTCGACTGACAGTGCCATTGCTGCCTATAACGCCGGCATGGGCAATGTCGACGGATGGGCGCAGCAGGGTACGTCGCTTCATAATGCAATTACCTTTCCCGAGACGCAGGCGTATCTGATTCGTGTCAATAATGCCTGGGCTCGCTACAAGACCATCTATCCCGATCGGTTCGTATAGGACTATGCCTTCCGACTGCGTATACTGCAGATGTATGAGTTAGGAGTATCCATGGCGGAATTTGAAGTAGAACGCGTTGGTGGTGAACTTAAGCGCTTTGGCGTTGAGGGCGCTGATGTGCCGTTTAAGGTCGTGTCTCCATACGAGCCCGCTGGTTCCCAGCCTAAGGCCATTGAGTCACTTGTGCGGGGCGTGAGGGACGGAGACCGCTATCAGGTTTTGCTGGGTGTGACTGGTTCGGGTAAGACTTTTACGATGGCCAAAACCATTGAGGCCTTGGGTAAGCCGACCCTTGTCATGGCTCCGAATAAAACGCTCGCCGCTCAGCTTGCGAGCGAGCTCAAAGAGTTCTTTCCCAATAACGCTGTGGTCTACTTCGTCTCGTACTACGACTACTATCAGCCCGAGGCGTATGTGCCGCAAAGCGATACATATATCGAGAAAGACTCCTCGGTTAACGAAGAGGTCGAGATGCTGCGCCATCAGGCGACCGCGTCACTGCTCTCTCGACGTGATGTGATCGTTGTCGCATCGGTCTCATGTATCTATGGCATTGGCTCTCCTGAGGACTATGCGGGTCTGGCTCCAAACGTCGACAAGAAGGTGCCGCTCGAGCGCGATGACTTTATCCATGCGCTTATCGACATTCAATATGATCGCAATGACTATGACCTGGCGCGTGGCACGTTCCGCGTGCGCGGCGATGTTGTTGACGTGTATCCGCCTTATGCCGAGCATCCGTTGCGGTTTGAGTTCTTTGGCGACGAGGTCGAGCTGATTGCCGAGATCGATGAGGTCACCGGTGAGATGCTTCGTGAGTACGAGGCCATTCCCGTATGGCCGGCATCGCACTACGTGACCGAGAAGCCGAAGGTCAAGGCGGCTCTGAAATCGATCAGCGAAGAGTGCGAGAAGCGCGTGGCGGAGCTCAAGGCGACCGACAAGTTGCTCGAGGCGCAGCGTCTGCAGCAGCGTACCGATTATGATCTTGAGATGCTCGAGACGATGGGCTTTTGCAACGGCATCGAGAACTACTCGCGTCATCTGGACGGTCGCAAGCCGGGTGAGCCGCCGTTTACCCTAATCGATTACTTTCCCAAGGATATGCTCTGCATCATCGATGAGAGCCATGTGACGGTGCCGCAGATTCGCGGCATGCACGAAGGTGACCGCTCGCGTAAGGTGACGCTGGTGGAACACGGTTTTCGCCTGCCCTCGGCGCTCGATAACCGCCCGCTTCGTTTCGATGAGTTTGAGGCAAGGATCCCCCAGTTTATCTATGTTTCGGCCACGCCGGGCGACTACGAGCTGCGGGTGAGCCAAAACGACGTGGAGCAGATTATTCGTCCGACCGGCCTGCTCGACCCCAAGATTGACGTGCGTCCAGTTCGCGGTCAGATTGACGATCTTGAGGACGAGATTCGCGAGCGCGTTGCCCGCAAGGAGCGCGTGCTGGTGACCACGTTGACCAAACGCATGGCCGAGGACCTGACCGACCATCTACTTGATGCGGGCATTAAGGTCAATTACATGCACTCTGATACGGCGACAATGGACCGTGTCGAGATCCTGCGAACGCTGCGCGAGGGCAAGATCGATGTTCTCGTTGGCATCAACCTGCTTCGCGAGGGCTTGGATCTTCCCGAGGTCTCACTGGTGGCAATTCTCGATGCCGATAAGGAAGGCTTCTTGCGCAACCGCCGTTCGCTGATTCAGACGATTGGCCGTGCGGCCCGTAACGCCGATGGCGAAGTCATCATGTATGCAGACGTTGTGACCGATTCGATGAAAGAGGCCATCGAGGAGACGCAGCGCCGTCGCGAGATTCAGATGGCATATAACGAAGAACATGGCATTGTGCCCAAGACAGTGCGCAAGGCCATCAACGACATCTCAAGTTTTATTGCCGAGGCCGAAAAAACCGTGGGTTCCAAGGGGCGCTCGAAGGGCGACTCTCTTGGCCATGGCGCATTCTATACGCCCGATGAGTCGGGCGAGGGCGGCGTGCCGGAAACGGTGGCGCCCGAGCAGACACTTGCGGAGCAGTTGGAAGAACTGCCGCATGACGAGCTTGTGCGGATTGTCGAATCCATGGAAGAGGATATGCGTAACGCTTCTGCCGCCATGGACTTTGAGGAGGCGGCGCGCCTGCGCGATGCCGTCGTTCAGATTCGGGCGATGCTCGAGGGCGCGTCTGAGGACGAGACGATCGAGCGCTTACGTTCACAGGCCCGCAAGGGTTCCACTTTCGCATCGGGCAGAAAACGCCAGGGCGCACGGTTTAAGAAATAGCGAACAGGCCCCGAGTTCCCTGTGGAGCTCGGGGCCTGTGTCTTTTGCGCACTGGAATTCGTGCGTTAGAGGTCTGCAATCAGGGCTTCGGCACAACGGATGCCGTCGGTGGCCGCGCTCATGATGCCGCCAGCATATCCAGCTCCCTCACCACAAGGGTAGAGACCCGGGGTCGACACGGCATGGCACGTTCGGTCTCGGGTGACAGTGACAGGTGAGCTCGAACGAGTCTCCACGCCGGTAAGAACGGCATCGGGGCGGTCGTAGCCTCGTAGCTTTTTTCCGAGTAGGGGAAGTCCCAGGCGGAGCGACTCGACGATATACTGCGGCAGGGCTTCGTCAATTGCCGTCCAGGTCACACCGAGCGGATAGGTGGGCTTTACCTTTCCGGGCGCCTTGCTGGCGCGTCCTGCGAGGAAATCTCCGACGAGTTGTGCCGGTGCGTTCCAGTTGGAACCGCCTAGGCGATAGGCGGCCGCCTCGCAGGCGCGCTGGAGCTCGATGCCGGCGAGCGGGTCATCGTTGGGAAGGTCCTCAGGCGTGACGTTAACGAGCAGGGCGGCGTTTGCGTTGCGTCCGTCGCGGGCATTGAGGCTGGCGCCGTTGACGCACAGGTGGCCCTGCTCGGAAGAGGCGGCGACAACCTGTCCGCCGGGGCACATGCAAAACGAGAACACGCTGCGGCCGTTGGGAAGATGGGCGACGAGCTTGTAGGGGGCTGCTCCGAGGGCAGGATGTCCCGCCAAGGCTCCATATTGGGCTCGGTCGATGTCGCGCTGCGGATGCTCGATGCGAACGCCCATGGCAAAGGTCTTTTGTGCGAGGGCCACGTTGTGGTCCTTAAGGAGCTCAAAAATATCGCGAGCAGAATGCCCGCAGGCGAGGATGAGGTGCTTTGTCTCGATTGGCTCGCAAGCGGCGTCTTGGGACGATTGGACATCAATACCGGTAATGGCGCCAGACGCGTCGATGTGAATGTCGACGAGCTTTGTTCGATAACGGACGACACCTCCGAGCTGCTCGATGCGCTGGGATATAGCGGTGACAACCGTGGGAAGGATGTCGGAGCCAATGTGCGGCTTGGCATCCCACAGAATATCGCGGGGCGCGCCCGCCTCGACGAAGGTTTCGAGGATAAGGCGATGGGCGGGATTTTTGGTTCCCGTATTGAGCTTGCCGTCCGAGAAGGTCCCCGCGCCGCCCAGGCCAAACTGGATATTGCTCTCGGGGTCGAGAATGCGCTCCTTTAGAAAGAGATCGATCGCATGCGAGCGGCGAAATGCTGGGTCGCCGCGCTCGATGAGCAAGGGCTTAAGACCCGCTTCGGCAAGGGTGAGTGCAGCGAAAAGGCCAGCGCATCCGGCGCCGACAACGACAGGGCATTCTTGAGGTGCGTCGGAGACGGGGGAGGGGAATGAGGGCCCATCGTCCTCTATCGCGCGTACGCGCGAGCGGTCACGCTCGGCGACGCTGTCGACCGCTTCTCGCTCGAGGTGGGGACTAGTCAGCTCAACACGAAAGCTCAGGATAAAATGGACGTCTCGTTTTTTGCGAGCGTCGATTGACTTGCGGTGGAGCTCGATGGACTTGATCTCGGAGTCCTTGCAACGTAGGACGCGCTTGGCGACTCGCTTGCCAACAATGAGGCAGGCATTTTCATCGCCGGCTTCATCGAGCGACGCGTTGACTTGGGTGATTTCGATCATCGAGGTCTCCTTAGAGGCAAGAAAGAGGCCGTCCGGTATCCCAGACGGCCCGAATGCGTTTTTGATTATAGACTGCGCGGCTACAGGCTGCTTGCGGCGCGAATGCCCGAGAGCCAGGCCCACGCAAGGTTAAAGCCTCCGCAATCGGCGTCGATGTCGAGTGCTTCGCCGCAGATGTAAAGCGGGGCGTCGACAGCGCTGCGCGCGCGTAGACTGGGTATTGAGATGCTCTCGACAGATACGCCACCACGCGTGACCTGCGCCGAGCGCTCCTCGGCTGTTCCCTCGACGAGCAACTTAAAGTGTTTGAGGATTGAGACCAGATGGATGACATCGTTGGAGCCTGGATGGCACTGCTCGAACGTCGTGCAGACGACGCGGGAGAGTTGCGGGGCGAGCATGCCGTCGAGCCAACGGGGATCGCGGGGCGAAAAGCCGCCGAGCAGCTCAACGCGCCGGTTGAGCATATCGAGCAGCTCGTCTTTGGAGAGGTCGGGGAAAACGTCGAGCAGGATCGTATCGCCGCGCTGGATACGACGGGAGAGGTTGAAGACAGCGACGCCCGAGATGCCGAAGGCTCGAAACAGTACTTCACCGTCTTCGTGCCAGAGCTCACTGTGGTTACGGGTGAGCGTCAAGCGGGCGCGGACGCGCAGACCATCCAACGTCTTGAGTGCCGCCCGATCGCCAACGACCGTTGCCGATACGGGGCAGAGGATGGGGCGCAGCGAGGTGAGGGGGAGGCCAAACGTATCGGCGATACCGGTGGGGTTGCCGCCCGTGGCGATAATTACGGCATGTGCCTGCAGGGCTTCGTTCTTGCGAGGGACATCGGCGAGTGCCTTCCGAAGCGAGCGGAGCTCCGATTTTCGGTCGTCGTGCTTTTTTGCCTTTAGCGCCCGCGCTGGACGGTTTATTTGGAGTGCCCAGCCTTCGGGATCTTTGCGCGCCGTGGCAATATTGGCTCCGCAGATTAAGGTGATACCTAGGCGGTCGCAAACGTTGAGAAGCGCGTCGCGCACCGATTCGGCGCGAAGGGAGCGCGGGTACAGCCGGCCTTCCTCGGAGGTTGTCATGATGCCCAGCGAGGAGAAGAAACCCATAAGCTCTTGTTCGGGCTGGGTCCTCATGACAGATTCGACGAATGCGGGGTGGTTATACCGCTGAGGATCAATCGATTCGTTGGAGAGGTTGCAACGGCCGTTACCGGTCGCAAGGAGCTTAAGGCCGCAGGCGACATCGCACTCAACGATGCAGACGCTTTTGCCAGCACGTGCGGCCGTAATGGCGGCGGCGAGGCCTGAAGCCCCGCCGCCGATTACCAGGACGTCATAGAAGGCGCTCGTGTTCACTTAGGCCTCGTCGGTCTCGTGCGGGGTAATGGCCTCGACGGCAGAGACTGCCTTGGGCAACATGCCATCGGGCAGCGCGGTCTCGACCTCGCCCTTATCGCAGGCCTCGGCGAGTGACGGATTGATGGGAAGCGTGCCCAAGATGTCGAGGTTATAGCGTTCTGCGACCTCGAGGAGCTTGCTCTTGCCAAAGACCTCGATCTTCTTGCCGCAGTCGGGGCACTCAATATAGCTCATGTTTTCGACGATGCCCAGAATGGGGACGTTCATCTTCTCGGCCATGTTGACCGCCTTGGCGACGATCATCGAGACCAGATCCTGCGGGCTCGTGACGATGACGATGCCGTCGACGGGCAGTGACTGGAAGACGGTGAGAGCGACGTCGCCTGTTCCCGGAGGCATGTCGACCAGCAGGTAGTCGATGGGGCCCCATGAGGTCTCGCTCCAGAACTGCCTAATGGCGCCTGCGATGACCGGACCGCGCCAAAGGACGGGGTCGGTCTCGTTTTGGAGCAGAAGGTTGGAGCTCATGACCTTGACGCCGTGCTCGGAGATTTCAGGCAGCATGAGGTTGCCAAGGGCATGGACGTGGCGTCCGCTCATACCGAACATCTTGGGGATAGAGGGACCGGTGATGTCGGCATCGAGGACGCCGACCTTGTGGCCGTGACGGGCAAGCTCGGTGGCGATGGCACCGGTGACAAACGACTTGCCGACACCGCCCTTGCCGGAAAGCACGGCGATGACGCGTTTGACCTCGGACAGCGTATTCTCCTCAAATTGCGACGGCGACGTTTGTCCGCCGGCGGCCTGTGCGTGCTCGCAACCCATGTATGACTCCTTTGTATATGTTGGGGTCGGGGCCCCGTGATGTGACACGAGCGTCATTGTACCCTCGTTTGCGAGCGGGAGTCATTTACGATGCATTTGGGCCGAGCGTGCTTGCAATACGATGGGTCCAAGCGAATGGGCGGGCTTACTGAACTTTGCTGGCGAACTCGAGGTATTGCATGCGCTGCAGCTTGTCGATCGTCGAGGCGTATGGGCTGTCTTCAGATTCCAAGTCGTAGCGCAGCCCGTCGGCACCAAGGTAGCCGGCGACATTGATGGTGGGCACATCTGACCTTGTTGCAAGCAGGGCCTTTTGATAGTCGGTGAGCGGGGCGCCGATCTTATTAAGGGTAATGGCTGCAACCTCGTTTGCCCCGACGGTGTCGTAGACGTTGAGCTCGGTATTGCCGGCGATTTCATAGTTAGCCCAGACAAAATATGTCGACTGATAGATACGGAAAGCGTGGCTTGCCGTATCTTCCTGAGGGTACAGCTCGTCGTTGAGAGTCGTTGCGGCGCTCGGCTGATGGTCGCCAAAAAAGACAAGGACAACCGGTCTGCCGATATTGCGGAGCTCGTTGATAAAGTACTCGAGGTCCCGGTCGGATGCGTTGATGCAGGTGAGATAGGTGTTGAGCGCGCTATTGGCGCCCTCGCTGGCTCCCTCGACCCAATAGTTTGTCAGCTCCTCGGCGGGAACGGTGCCATAGTCGTAGCCGCCGTGATTTTGCATCGTGACGTCAAAGATGAACTGCGGGGCTTCGTCGGTTCTAAGCAGGTCGAGTATCTTGTCGTAGGTGGCGTAGTCGCATACGCCGGCATGGTAACAGGGCGCACCTTCGAAATCGCCGATTGAAAGAAAGTCTCCAAAGCCCAGCTGCTGATAGATTTTATCTCGATGGTAGTTGACGGGGTTTTGCGGGTGCATAGCGGTAGCGGTATACCCAAGCTCCTTAAGGTCCTTTGCCAGGCTGTTGACGCCATTCATCTGATACAGCTGATAGGGGATTTTGCCTAATCCGACAAAGGCCGTTGTCGCTCCGGTCAAAAATTCGAATTCGGAGTTCGCCGTTCCGCCCCCGGCGACCGAAGCGAGCATGGTGCCGCGAACAAGTGTGTCGGGAAGCGAGTTGTAGAATGCGGGGCCGGTGTACCCGGCCGCCTGGAGCTGCTCAAAGCACGAAAGGTCGCTAAAACTCTCATTCATGACGGCAACAATCGTCGGCTTGATTTCATTGAACTGGGCAACGGCCGCCGCGCGCTGCTCGCTCGAGCCATACGTGCTGTCGTAGGTGGCGGCGAGCTTCTGCTCGATGCTCTGCGCCTCATCGGGCGTATAGTCTTCGGGCTTCTCAATGGGCAACTCGTTGACCATTTCGGTGAACGAAGTGATAAAACCCTGAGACGCATACGTGGTGATGGGCTGCCAACGGTCAAATCCAAAATTCAGCGCCTGCTCCAAGTCGATGCTGGAAAAGCCCGAGAGCCCCATAACGGTCACTAGCAGAAAAGCGCAGAGGTTAGCGGCGATTGCGGGGAAGACATGGGTGGGCGTACGGAGCTTTCTCGGTCGGATAAGCGAAAGAAGCCCTAGGGAAATCTCCAGCAGGGCTAGAGAGGTTACGATTCCGGCGGTAAAGGTAAACTCGTATCCCTCGCTCACTTCCATTGCGGTGCCAAGGGCCAAGATATCGCTTGGCAGGATGGCCTCGCCTTTAAACGTTATGACGAAGTGCTCGGCAATGCCAAGGATGCAACAGGCGACGGGCACGAGGGCCATGACGCCTCCATGACGCTGTCCCAGCAAATAAAGGGAGAGCAGAACCGTCGCGAGCAGCCCGACGGAAAACCCGAATGAGTTGGCGGGAATGCGATAGAACGTTTCGTTACAGGCAATTTCGAGTGAAACGAACGAGAGCGCTGAAACAGCGGCGATGACAAGGATGTCACGGCAAATACAGGCAACCGTTCCCGTCGCAAGATCGGTTTGGTCGATAAGTCCCGAAACCAAGGGCTCGACAAGAAGTATGACGGCGGTAGCACCGAGCGCCGAATAAGAAAGGACCCATAGGGAATTGTCCTCATTTACGAGCAATTGATTCGTAATCCATGCAGCTACCATGCCGAGCGGGATGAGGAGCGTCGCGCACCAAAAGACGCGGGCAATGGGCGGCTTTTCATTGTGTTTGATTGAAAAATATACACGTACCACGACGATGGCCACGATAAGGACGGCGATGAATATGGGCAGATTGGCCATGTCGCTCGAAGTGATTTCAAGGGGGATATCTTCGGTCATGGACGTTCCTCTGTTACGGCAAATTAAGTTCAGTATTAGATTACTGTAACCTTTCCACGGCATTTCGAGAAACAAAGCGCCCGATACGCAAAGCTAAAGGTCTGCGAATCTTGTATTACGAACATCTGTGCGCGTCGAGTGCGCTAAACTCATCGACAGTATGATTCGATGCAATAGGAGGCAAGGAGCTTCCATGTCTGATTCTTCTATCGTTATTCGCGGCGCTCGTGAGCACAACCTCCGTGATATCGATGTTTCCATTCCGCGTGACCAACTCGTGGTCATTACCGGTCTTTCTGGCTCGGGCAAGAGTTCGCTGGCATTTGACACTATCTATGCCGAGGGCCAGCGTCGATACGTCGAGAGTCTTTCGAGCTATGCGCGCCAGTTCTTGGGCCAGATGGACAAACCCGACTTGGATTCAATCGACGGCCTTTCGCCGGCGGTGTCGATCGACCAAAAGACGACGTCTAAAAACCCTCGCTCGACGGTTGGCACCGTAACCGAGATTTATGACTATCTGCGCCTGCTGTTCGCCCGTGTGGGCACCCCGCACTGTCCCGAATGCGGCCGCGTCATTGAGCGCCAGACGACCGACCAGGTTGCCGACAAGGTCTTGGCGGCGGGGGAGGGCCGCCGCGCGTTTGTGCTGGCACCGGTGGTGCGCGGGCGAAAAGGCGAGTACACCAAACTGTTTGAGGACCTTCGCGCCGAGGGCTTTAGCCGCGTGCGTGTCGACGGTGAAGTGCGCTCGCTCGACGATCCGATCGATCTGGACAAGAAGTTCAAGCACGATATCGAGGTCGTGGTCGATCGCATCGTGATCCGTGAGAACTCTCTTGGCCGTATCGCCGAGTCTGTTGAGCAGGCGACCGCGCTGGCTCACGGCAATGTAAACGTGTACATGCTGCCCGATCGTGATGCTCCCGAGGGGACCGAGGGCGAGCTTCTGGAGTATTCGTTGGCCTTGGCGTGCCCGGAGCATGGACACTCCATTGACGATCTTCAGCCGCGTGATTTTTCGTTTAACGCTCCCTATGGCGCATGTCCTGAGTGCGACGGCCTGGGCTTTAAGAAAACCGTTGATGCCGAGGCGCTGATCGAGGACCCCTCGAAGTCCATTGCCGACGGAGTCTTTGGTAGCCTGTTTGGCAATTCGAACTACTATCCGCAGATTTTTGCTGCGGTCTGCAAACACTTTAAGGTGAGCGCCGATACGCCGTGGGAGGACTTGCCCCCTCGCGTGCGTCGTGCATTCTTGGATGGCCTGGGCGATACGAAGATCTCGGTCGACTACCAAAAGCTCGACGGACGTCGCAGCCAGTGGGATACCAAGTTTTCGGGCGTTCGCAACATCCTGTACGAACGCTATACCGAGACGACGAACGAGAACACCAAGGCGCGCCTGGAGAAGTACATTCGTGAGGAGCCGTGCTCGACCTGCCACGGCGCTCGTTTGCGCCCTGAGATGCTCGCCGTCACCGTGGGCGGCAAGTCCATTTACGAAGTTTGTTGCCTGTCGTGCCGTGAATCGCTCGAGTTTTTTGAGGGCCTGGAACTCACCGAGCGCCAACAGTTTATCGGCGGCCGTATCGTCAAGGAAATTCTGGAGCGCCTGCGTTTTCTGGTCGATGTTGGACTCGACTATCTGACACTCGATCGCGCCTCGGCGACGCTTTCTGGTGGCGAGGCACAGCGTATTCGCTTGGCAACGCAGATCGGCGCGGGTCTCATGGGCGTGCTCTATATTCTGGACGAGCCCTCGATCGGTCTTCATCAGCGTGACAACGAGCGCCTGATCAAGACGCTCGAGCGCCTGCGCGATATCGGCAATACCGTTATCGTTGTCGAACACGACGAGGATACAATCCGTGCCGCCGACTACGTGATCGACATGGGGCCCGGCGCCGGTGTCAACGGCGGACACGTAGTCGCGGCGGGAACGCCTGCTGATATCATGGCGTGTCCTGAGTCGATGACGGGCGCTTATCTGACCGGCAAACGAATGATTCGGGTGCCTGATGAACGGCGCAAGCCCGGTCGCGGCTGCCTTAAAATTACGGGCGCTCGAGCCAACAACCTCAAAAACGTTACCGCCAAGATCGAGTTTGGTACGCTTACGGTTGTTACCGGCGTGTCGGGATCGGGCAAGAGCTCCCTGGTTACCGACACCATTGCGCCTGCCCTTACGAATGCTATTCACCGTTCGACGCGCCCTGTGGGTCCGTATAAAAAAATCGAGGGCATCGAGTGTATCGATAAGGTTATCGATATCGACCAGTCGCCGATTGGCCGCACGCCGCGTTCCAACCCTGCTACCTATATCGGCCTGTGGGATGATCTTCGCGCGCTGTTTGCGAGTACGCCGGAGTCGAAGGCGCGCGGCTACTCGCCGGGTCGTTTCTCCTTTAATGTGAGTGGCGGGCGCTGCGAGGCGTGCAAGGGCGACGGGCAGATCAAGATCGAGATGCACTTCCTTCCCGATATCTACGTTCCCTGCGAAGTTTGCGGCGGTAAACGCTACAACCGCGAGACACTCGAGGTCACCTACCGTGGCAAGACCATCTCGGACGTGCTCGACATGAGCGTCACCGAGGCGCTGGCCTTCTTTGGGAATATCCCGCAGATTAAGCGCAAGCTCCAGACGCTGTACGATGTAGGCTTAGGCTACGTGAGCCTGGGCCAGCCCGCCACGACGCTCTCGGGCGGCGAGGCGCAGCGTGTGAAGCTCGCCAAGGAGCTTCATCGACGCCAGACGGGCAAGACGTTCTATATTTTGGACGAGCCGACGACCGGTCTTCATTTTGAGGACGTCCGCCAGCTGCTCGATGTGCTGCAGCGCTTGGTCGATGCGGGCAACACGGTGCTGGTGATTGAGCACAACCTTGATGTCATCAAGGTTGCCGACCGCCTGATCGATATGGGTCCCGAGGGCGGTAACGGCGGCGGAACCGTCGTGGTTTCGGGCACACCGGAGCAGGTTGCGGACTGTCCGCAGAGTTATACGGGCAAGTTTTTGGCGCCGTTGCTCAGGCGTGACCGGGAGCGTCAGGCTCAACTTGATGCTCAATAAATAGGCGATTCAGTTTATGGGCGCCATCGACTCCTTGTGATTCGATGGCGCTTGCTGTGTCGAAGTGACGTATGCAGCCGAATTGGACATATACTTAATCCTTGCGTCCGAATGCGAGAGAAAGGATATGTCATGGCAAAGGCTGTAAAGACGCCAAAAACCAATGCGATGCGCGAGCTGGAAAGTGCCGGCATTTCCTATGTTCTACATACGTACGAAGACGATGGTGATGAGTCGGTGGGCCTGGGGGTCGCGATTTCGGAGCAGCTTGGCGAGGAGCCCGGTCAAGGATTTAAGACTTTGGTCTGCGTGACGCCGTCCAACGACTATGTCGTGTGCTGCATCCCTGTTGCCGACGAGCTCGATCTAAAGTCCGCCGCGCGTGCCGCGGGGGAGAAGTCCTTGGCCATGATGCATGTGAAGGATTTGCTTGCGGCGACTGGCTACGTTCGCGGCGGCTGCAGCCCGGTCGGTATGAAAAAACGCTACCGGACGCTCATTGACGAGACATGCGTCCTTTGGGATACCATTTTTATTTCGGGAGGCAAGCGTGGTTATCAGCTCGAGCTTGCACCCGATGATTTAATTGCATTTTGCGGGGCGACGGTTGCCGCGATTACGAGAGAGGACTGAGCGATGCCGCAGGAAGAATTGAAGTGCGGAGCTCATTTTGCAAAAGAATCTGCGCCTCAGACACCCTCATCCGAAGTTTCTTCGTCGCGAGATGACACTGACGACATGGGCTCGTCGGACTACTCCACGGTTGGTCGTTCCGCCGGGCTTATGACCATTCTGACTATCGTGTCTCGCGTCACCGGTTTTATCCGCACGTGGGCAATGGCGGCCGCTATCGGCATGTCGCTACTCTCGTCCTCCTATCAGGTCGCCAACAACCTGCCCAATATGCTCTACGAACTCGTGATGGGTGGCATGCTCGTGACGGCGTTTTTGCCCGTGTACATGGGCGTGAGGCGTGAGCAGGGTCGCGAGGCCTCGAACGAGTACGTGGGCAACCTGCTTGGCATTCTGCTTTTGGTGCTGGGTGGCATTTCGTTGCTGGGGACCGTGTTCGCCCCGGGCTTTATCTGGACGCAATCGTTCCTTTCGGGTGACGGCGGCAGCATGGATACCGCTGCTTTCATGTTCCGTTTCTTTGCCATCCAGATTCTCTTTTATGGTTTGGGCTCGGTGTTCTCGGGCGTTCTCAACGCACACCGCGACTACTTCTGGTCGACGTTTGCCCCGGTCCTCAACAATGTGATCGTCATTGCGAGCTTTATGGGTTTTGCGCCCGTGTCCGCACAGTTTGGCGAACGTGCCGGCATCATCTTGATTGCGGCCGGTACGACCCTCGGTGTCTTTGTTCAGATGGCATGTCAGATTCCCGCGCTTGGCAAGCACGGCGTGCATCCCCATATCCATATCGACTTTAAGGACCCCGCGCTGCGCCAGACGATTGCGCTCGGTATCCCGACGCTGCTCGCCACGGTGTGCATGTTTGTCTCGACTTCTATCACCAACGCTGCCGCGCTGGTGGTCCAGCCCGAGACGGGTCCTTCCGTCATCGCCTATGCGCGCCTGTGGTACACGCTGCCCTACGCGCTGATTGCCGCCTCGCTTTCGACGGCGCTCTATACCGAGCTCTCTCATGACGCACAGGAGAAGGATTACGACAGCGTTCGCACGGGCATTTCGCGTGGCGTCGCCCAGATGCTGTTCTTCCTGATTCCGTTCGCACTGTACCTGATTGTCTTCGCACGTCCGCTCAACATGATTTACTGTGCCGGCAAGTTCGATGAATCCGGCGTGGCGCTGGTGTCCGAGTACCTTGTCTACCTGGCGCTCTCGCTGCCGCTCTACGGCGTGGTCGTGTTGATGCAGAAGAGCTTCTCTGCCTTGCTCGACATGAAGCCCTATAGCCGCTATTGCCTGTATTCCGCCATCGGCCAGGCTGGCTCGGTTCTGCTGTTTGGCGTTGTGCTGGGCTTCGGTATGCCGGCAATCGCGCTTTCGTATGTTGTCGACTACGTGATCTTGGTCGGCTGTTCGCTGTGGTGGCTGCGTCGTCGCCTGCGTGGCCTTCAGGTCAAATCTATCCTGCATGGCGGTTTCTTTGGCCTTTTGCTCGGCGGCCTAGGGGCTGCCGCAGGCGCCGGCGTCATGTGGGCGCTTGAACACTTTGTCGGGGTACTTGGCGGCTCGATTCTGATTACTCTTGGCTATGTTTGCGTTGCGGGTGTCGTCTCGCTTGCTGTTACCTTTGGCCTTGCCGTCGTTCTTAAGATGCCCGAGGTCTCGGCGCTGCTTCGTCGCAAGTAGGTGCGTGTGGCCGGTCACGACAACATTCCAACACTCGCCGAGCAGGTTTCGCGCGTTCCCACGCAGCCCGGATGTTACCTTTGGAAAGATGCCAAGGGCGATGTCATCTACGTTGGCAAGGCGAAAAACCTGCGTTCCCGTATGCGCCAGTACGTGACGCTGCAGGATGAGCGCCAAAAAATACCGCTCATGATGCAATTGGTTGCGAGCTTTGACTACATCGTTGTCGAAACCGAGCATGAGGCGCTTGTACTCGAGCGCAACCTGATCGGCCAGTACCATCCGTACTTTAACGTCGACCTCAAGGATGACAAGAGCTACCCCTTTATCGCCATTACAAAGGGCGACCTGTATCCCGCTATCAAATACACGCGCGAGCGTCATAAGCCGGGAACGCGTTATTTTGGTCCCTATACCGATAGCCGCGCGGCGCGTGAGACCATTGACACGCTGCGCAAGGTGATCCCGATCTGCTCGGCTTCTTGTGCGGAGTGGCGTCGTTGTCGTCGTATCGTCGAGTCCCACAAGGGCGAGGAAGACATCGTCAATATGATTTGCGCGCAAAACGGGCGTCCCTGCTTCGACTACCATGTCGGGCGCGGCCCAGGTGCGTGTGTCGGCGCGATTTCTCCTACGGACTATGCCAAGAACGTCAAGCGTGTCGAGCGCTTTTTGTCGGGCCATCGCAAGGATGTCGTCGATGAGCTGACCTCCGAGATGACGGATGCCGCCGAGGCGCTCGACTTTGAGCGCGCGGCACGCGTCAAACGTCGTTTGGAGGTCATCAGGGGTCTGGACGACCGTCAGCAAGTCGTTTTTCCCTCCAGTGTCGATATCGATGTCATCGGTTTCTATCGCGAGGAGACCATCTCCGCCGCTTGCGTCTTTGTCGTGCGTGAGGGTCGAACGGTTCGAACCTGCGAGTTTATTCTCGATAAGGGTTTGGATGTCGACGAAGAGGAACTTCAATCGGGCTTTCTTAAGCGCTATTACGACGAGACGGCTGATATTCCAGCTGAGGTCAACCTTTCCGTCGAGCTTGAGGATGCGGAGGCGCTGGGGGAGTGGCTTGCGGGCAAGCGTGAGCGTTCCTGCCATCTCCATAGGCCGCAGCGTGGCGAAAAGCACCGTCTGCTCGATATGGCATCCAAAAATGCGCGCCATGCCCTCATGCGCTACATGATGCGAACGGGGTACGCTGACGACCGCACCAATCAAGCGCTCCTGGAGCTCGAAAGTGCGTTGGCGCTGCCATCTCCGCCGTTGCGTATCGAGTGCTTCGATATCTCTACACTGCATGGCACCTTTACGGTCGCCTCGATGGTGGTATTTACCAACGGGCGCGCCGACAAGAGCCAGTACCGTCGTTTTAAAATTCAGGCCGAATTGGACGAGGCAAACGACTTCGTGTCGATGTCCGAGGTTTTGGGACGACGCTATGCTCCCGAGCGCATGGCCGACGAGCGCTTTGGCTCGCGCCCCGATTTGCTCGTTGTCGATGGCGGTAAGCCGCAATTGACCGCTGCGATCAAGCAACTTGAGGCTCTTGGGCTCGATATACCAGTTTGTGGCTTGGCGAAGGCCGACGAGGAAGTTTTTGTGCCTTGGGACGAGACTCCTGTCGTGCTGCCGACCGGGTCTGCTTCGCTCTATCTAATTAAACAGGTACGCGATGAGTCCCACCGATTTGCCATCACGTTCCACCGCGAGTTGCGCGATAAAGCCATGACGGTTTCGGTACTCGATGACGTTCCAGGTGTGGGACCCACCAGAAAACGTGCCCTTATGCGCCATTTTGGCTCGATGAAGCGTTTGCGTGCGGCGAGCGAGCAAGAGATCGCGGAAGTTCGCGGCATACCTGCCGATGTTGCCAAGGCGGTCCACGAGGCGCTCGTTGCATGGAATGCCGAGCGCGCCGAGGCGGCGGCTGGCCATTCCGATAGCTAAACACGAGTCTAAACAACTGATATACATGATTGCGCGATTTTCAACCATTTATTTCGCCATGATTGCCTGCTGGTTTCGGGTTTTATTAACGCTAAAACGTTTGACTAGCCATGGTGAACAACCCTGCTATCCTGCGGGTTGACGAAGACTGATATCTCACCTCGCCGATACATACTGTCTGGCGAATCGTTTGTCAACGAATTCGGTGAACGGTAGTAAATACCGTTCAAGCGTATGTATGTATCGGTCGCCGAGCGCGGCACCTCAGTTGGGTTCGTCGGTAGGTAAGGTATATATCGTCCGCAAGTTGCGCGGGGGCAAGTCTAGGTGCTCCCGAGTAAGATTCTCTATTGATAGGAGAAGACATGGCCATCATCAACAAGGGTATGTCCAGGCGTTCGTTCCTCGGCCTCACCGGCAGCGTCGCTGCTGTCGCAGGGCTTGGTCTCACCGGCTGCGGTGGCAGCTCTAGCGACGAGGGTTCCGCTTCCGGTTCCACCGATTCCGCCAACCGTGGCGGCGGCGTGATCACCGCTGGTTCCGCTTACGCTCCGTCCAGCTTCGATCCCGCCAGCACCGGCTCCGCTGTGGGCCTGGGTGCTAACTGGCACGTCGTCGAGGGCCTCTACGGCATCGATTACCACGACTACAGCACCTTCAACGAGCTCGCCACCGACGATCCTAAGTCCGTGGACGACACCACTTTCGAGGTCACCATCCGCAAGGGCGCCAAGTTCTCCGATGGCACCGAGGTCACCGCTGACGATGTCGTTGCCTCCTACACCGCTTGCGCCGCTTCCGCTACCTATGCTCCGTTCTTCCAGCCCTTCGAGTCCATCGAGGCCAAGGACGCCAGCACCGTGACGGTCAAGACCAAGGTCCCCAACTTCTCCCTGCTCAAGGATCGTCTGGCCATCGTCCGCGTTACCCCGGCCACTCAGACCGAGGAGGATCGCGCCAAGCAGCCGATCGGCTCCGGCCCCTGGATGTACGACTCTATCTCCGATACCGAGATTACCCTGGTTCCCAATCCTGAGTACAACGGTGAGTATGCTGCCGAGGATAAGAAGATCCAGTACAGCATCCTGACCGACCCCACCGCTCGCGTTACCGCTCAGCAGGAGGGCTCCACGCTCGTTATGGAGCTCGTTACCGCTGACGCCGTCGACCAGCTTGAGAGCGCCGGCTGCAAGATCGATAACGTTCAGGGTTTCGGCACCCGCTTCATCATGTTCAACGTCGCCAAGGAGCCTTGGAACAACGTCAAGGTCCGTCAGGCTGTCATGTATGCGCTCGACACCGAGAAGATGGTCAGCAACACCTTCGCCGGCCTTGCCACCGCTGCCAGCTGCTACCTGCCCAAGAGCTTCACCAACTATCATGAGGCTTCCACGGTGTACAAGACCGACGCCAAGAAGGCTAAGAAGCTCATCGAGGAGTCTGGCATCACCCCGGGTGCCATCACCCTGCGCACCACCGACAACGAGCAGATTAAGGGCATGGCCGCCCAGGTCAAGAACGACCTCGACGCTCTCGGCTTCGATGTGACCATCCAGACCGATACCTCGCCGGCCACCTACGCTGCCATCGACGGCGGCGAGGCCTACGATATCCTCCTTGCCCCTGGCGATCCTTCCTGCTTCGGCGCTGATCCCGACCTGCTGCTCAACTGGTGGTACGGCGACAACGTCTGGATGCAGACCCGTTGCCCGTGGAAGGAGTCCGCTGAGTGGCAGAAGCTCCACGGTCTCATGGACGAGGCTCTTGCCGCCGAGGGCGACGAGCAGCAGAAGAAGTGGAACGAGTGCTTCGACATCATTGCCGACAACGCCGTTCTGTACCCCGTTGTCCACGTCAAGACCGTCTCCGCTTCCTGGGACGATCCGTCCTCTGCGCCCAACGGCGAGGCCCTCGATGGCTTCAAGGGCATCGGCACGACGAGCATGTCCTTCAGGGGCGTTGCGACCGTCAAGGCGTAAGACTCGCTTGAGTCTGTATGCAGGATGTCGGTCGTTGGGACCGTATCCTCATAGTTGAAACAAAGACCCGGGCGGCAACGATGTCGCTCGGGTCTTGTAATGAGTATCCGTACTCATATACCAGTTGGTCCTACCGACAAAAGAAAGGGGAGAGAACGTGAACAACTTGCTACGTTTGATTGGAAGGCGTCTTGTGGCGCTGCCGATCATGGCATTGGGCGTCACCGTCCTGGTGTTCTTCCTTATGTCGTTCTCCAAGACCGACCCCGCCTACACGGCGTTGGGTGACGGTGCCTCGCCCGAGGCGGTTGCCGAGTACCATGAGAAGTATGGTCTGGACGACCCCTGGCCCGTGCGCTACGTGCGCTATATGGGCGATTTGATCCATGGCGACATGGGCACCTATGGTGCTGCTCGCAACTCCGTTGCCAAGCGCATCTCCACGGCCCTGCCCGTCACGATGCAGCTGACCTTCATCGGTCTTGCCATCGGTGCGGTCGTTTCGTTTTTGCTCGGCGTCATCGCGGCACTGTATCGCGACAAATGGCCGGACCAAGTGATCCGCGTCTTTTCCATCGCCGGCTTGGCAACCCCGTCGTTCTGGCTTGCCGTTCTGTTGATCCTGCTGTTCTCTTCCTACCTTAAGGTGCTCCCGGCATCGGGCGCTCTGCCTCACTTCACCACGAATCCGGTTGGCTATCTGGGACGTATGATCATGCCCGCCATCGCCTTGGCATTTCCGCTGACGGGCCAGATGACTCGTATCGTGCGTACCGCCATGGTCGAGGAGCTCGACAAGGATTATGTCCGTATGGCTCGCGGCGCCGGCGTTCCCGAGAAGGTCGTCGTCGGCATCAACGTTCTTCGCAATGCGCTGATCACCCCGGTCACCACCCTCGGTCTTAAGATCGGTTACCTCATGGGCGGCGCTGTCGTCATCGAGGTTATCTTCAACCTCCCCGGCATGGGCACCGCGATTCTGCAGGGCGTTCAGGGCAACGAGGCGAACCTGGTTCAGGGCGTCGTTATCGTCGTTGCTCTTGCCTTCATCATCATCAACATCGTGGTTGACATGCTCTACCTGCTCATCAACCCGCGCATCAGGACGGTGTAGATTATGGTAAAGATTCGAGAGAAGCAAACCGAGCAGCTCGAGAAGGCTGCCTCCAAGGGGCTCAAGCTCGGTGGCTGGAAGAAGATGACGTTGTCTTCTAAGATTGCCGCCGTCGTGCTGGTGCTGGTCGCCCTGACTGCGATTCTGGCGCCCCTTCTTGCCCCCTATAGCCCGGTCGAGATCTTTACGGCTCGCCAGGCTCCCGGCAACGGATTTATCTTCGGTACCGACGATAAGGGTCGCGACATTCTGTCGCGTATGCTCTACGGTGGTCGTTACTCGCTGATTATCGGCTTTGGCGCCACCGCCATGGCTCTGGTCTGCGGCTCGGTCGTGGGCGCCCTTGCAGCGGTTTCGCGCAAGGCCGTCTCCGAGACGATCATGCGTATCCTGGACATCATCATGTCCATCCCGGGCATCGCCCTCGCGGCCGTCTTCGTCTCCATCCTGGGCAACTCCGTGCCGTCGATCATCTTCGCCATCGGCTTTATGTACACTCCGCAGATTGCCCGTATCGTGCGCGCCAACATCGTGTCCGAGTACGGCGAGGACTATGTCCGCGCGGTCATCGTTTCCGGCGCCAAGGCTCCGTGGATTTTAATCAAGCATGTTCTGCGTAACTGCATCGCCCCGATCATGGTCTTCACCGTTACCCTGGTCGCCGACGCTATCATCTTCGAGGCCTCGCTGACCTTCATCGGCGCTGGTATCCAGGAGCCCACCGCTACCTGGGGCAACATCCTCGCCGACGCCCGCGGCGGCGTGCTCGCCGGCCGTTGGTGGCAGGCGCTGTTCCCGGGCCTGGCCATCATGATCACCTGCCTGGCGCTCAACATCCTCTCCGAGGGCATTACCGACGCCATGGCCGCTGCTCCCTCTGCCGCCCTTGATCCGACCGATTCCTCCAAGCGTCGCGAGGCCGACCTGCTGGTCTCCGACCCCGTTCGCGCCTACAAGGAGCAGGCCCAGTCCCTTTCCGCTCGCCTTGGCGCCCTGCGCGATGTCGAGCTCAAGCGTGACGATCGCCATGTGCCCGACGAGTCTGTCGAACCGATTCTCTCGGTCCGTGACTTCTGCATTCAGTTTGAGCATCACGGTGATATCAACGTCGTCGACCATGTCAACTTTGACGTCCGTCCTGGTCAGACCATGGGCCTGGTGGGCGAGTCCGGTTGCGGTAAGTCCATCACCACGCTGGCCATCATGGGCCTGACCGATGAGGACGAGCACCTTTCCGGCGAGGTCCTCTGGGAGGGCCGTGACCTGCTCAAGATGAGCAAGAAGGAGTGGTTCGGCCTGCGCGGTACCGATATCGCTATGGTCTATCAGGACGCCCTGTCCTCGCTCAACCCCTCCATGCTCATCTCTGCCCAGATGAAGCAGCTCACCAAGCGCGGCGGAACCCGCAGCGCCGAGGAGCTCCTGGAGCTCGTCGGCCTCGATCCCAAGCGCACGCTCGAGAGCTATCCGCACGAGCTTTCCGGCGGCCAGCGTCAGCGTGTCCTGATCGCTATGGCCCTTACCCGCGACCCCAAGCTGGTCATCTGCGACGAGCCCACGACCGCTCTGGACGTTACCGTCCAGAAGCAGGTCATCAAGCTGCTCAACGATCTTCAGGCCAAGCTCGGCTTTGCCATGATCTTCGTTTCGCATGACCTGGCTCTGGTCGCCGAGGTCGCCCATAACATCACGGTTATGTACGCTGGCCAGGTTATCGAGCAGGCACCCACCAAGGAACTGCTCACTAACCCGATCCACGAGTACACCCGCGGTCTTCTGGGTTCCGTTCTGTCCATCGAGAGCGGTTCGGGCCGCCTGCACCAGGTGCCCGGCGCCGTTCCGAGCCCGCGCGATTTCCCCAAGGGCGATCGCTTCGCGCCCCGCTCGAGCCATCCGCGTATTGGCCTGGACACCCGTCCGGTCTTCAAGCGCGTGCCCGGCACCGAGCACTTCTATTCCGAGCTCCCCGACGAGGTGCTCAAGGCAAATGGTTTGACCCCTCACGCGGAGGTGATGTAGATGAGCGAGACCGCAGTAAACGGCGTCGAGCCGATCATCTTCCTTGATGACGTCCACGTCACCTTTAGGACCCGTACCGGCTCGATTCTGCACCCCAACCTGGTTCACGCCGTCCAGGGTGTAACGATTAAGCTCATGCCCGGTCAGACGATTGGCATCGTCGGCGAGTCCGGTTGCGGTAAGTCCACCACCGCTAACGTCATGTGCGGCCTGCAGGCCCCCACGAGCGGCAAGGTCTACTTTAAGGGCAAGGACGTTACCAAACGTACCGCCGAGGACCGTCGCCACATGGGTCGCGTCATCTCGGTCGTGTTCCAGAACCCGGCCACGGCGCTCAACCCCCGCATGGTCGTTCGCGAGCAGCTGCTCGACCCCATGCGCGTCCACAACCTGGGTACCGAGGCCGAGCAGGAGAAGCGCGTCAAGGAACTCTTGGAGCTCACCGGTCTGCCCAGCTCCGCTGCCGAGGTTCTTCCCGGCCAGCTTTCGGGCGGCCAGCGTCAGCGCGTCGCAATTGCCCGTGCCCTGTCGCTGAACCCCGATGCCATCATCGCCGACGAGCCCACCTCGGCTCTGGACGTTTCGGTCCGCGCGCAGATTCTGAACCTGCTGACCGACCTTAAGAAGGAGCTCGGCCTGGCCATGGTGTTCATCAGCCATGACATCCAGACGGTCCGCTATATCTCTGACGACATCATCGTTATGAATGGCGGCAAGATCGTCGAGCAGGGCGAGGCCAAGCAGGTCTTCCAGCACCCCCAGGACCCCTACACCAAGATGCTGCTCGGCGCTGCGCCGTCGCTGCTGCATCCCAAGCTCGGCGAGTAGCCTCGCTTTCCCTCCCGTGCGCCCGGTTCCCTTGCCGGGCGCACCTCCGTTGCGATTTCGAAAGGTTGGGTTCACGAGCCATGCCAAGTGCTCAGGAGCTACAACATCAATTTGGTGAATATCGAGGCGCCATGCCCCGTCCATCAGATTTCGATCTCTTTTGGAAGGATCGCATGGCCGAGGCCGACGCCGTCGGGCTTGACTATGCGATCGAGGCGGCATCGGTCACCGACGCCGTGACCTGCCAGCTTTTCGACCTCTGGTATACCGGCATGTGTGGCGCTCGCCTTCATGCCAAGTACCTTAAACCCGTCTCGGACGAGCCCGTGCCATTGGTACTTCAGTTCCATGGGTATCCAGGTGCAAGCCGCAGCTGGTTTGAGCAGGCATCGTTTGCGGGCATGGGCATGGCACTCATCGCCCTCGACTGCCCCGGCCAAGGAGGTCCCTCCGAGGACATTGGCGGATTTGAGGGCACAACGGTTGCGGGCCATATCGTCGCCGGTATCGACGGCGACCCGGCCAACCTCTACTATGTCCGCTTGCACCAAGATATTCGCATCCTGTGCCGCATCGTTCGCGAGCTCGAGGGCATCGATCTTGCCCGTGTGTTTGTGAACGGCGCGTCGCAGGGCGGCGGTTTGGGCATTGCGACCTGCGCACTTAACAGCGAGCTTATCAATCGCGCCGCCATCCTCTATCCCTTCCTGTCAGATTTCCGCCTGGTCTGGGATTTGGATGCCGACGACATTGCCTACGAGGGCCTGCGCTATTGGTCTCGCTGGTTTGACGAGGACTCGACTCGTATTGACGAAGCCTATGCCAAGCTGGCGTACTTCGATTCCAAGAACTTTGCCCCCATGGTCAAATGCCCTGTGCTGTTTGGCACAGGCACAGCCGATATTGTCTGTCCGCCAGCGACGCAGTTTGCGGTCTATAACAACCTGACCTGTGAAAAGCGTCATGAGTTCTTTGAAGGCTTTGGCCACGAGGAGATTCAGGATTTTGACGATCTGATCATTCCGTTTTTCTGCAAGGGAGGGGAGGCTCATGTCTAAGTGCGAGAGCAATGTCAATGAGCTGATTGTCCCCGGGCTCGTGGGAATTCCTGGAACGGTTTCGTCAAGGCTCGCAGAATATCGGGACTGGCGCGGTGATGTCCAAGCAGATGTTTCTGATTTAGAGACATGCGCTTCGAATCTTGAGATTCAAGGCCTGGCCATTACGGCGATTGATTTTGTTAACCCCTGCGCCCGTTACTCGGAGGTTTCCTTTGAGCTCGGTGACGATGCGATTCACGCTCGTTTGATCGAGCCTGTCGGTCGTGCCCGAGTATCTGAGCGCGTGCCGCTGTGCCTGATGTTCCACGACATCGATCGGCCTGTGCGCGGCTGGCATCACATGACGAGATTTGCCGCCATGGGGTATGCCGTCCTCGCGCTGGATGACGATGTTGCTGGTGCGGACGACCTGCGGCGGGGGATTTCTTCGCCCGCTTTTGTCGAGCGCGTCCGTTGGGGTTGCGCGCTGGCGAAGGTGGCGCGCAATCTTGATGGCATGGACCCCGACCGCATCTTTGCATGGGGCGAGGGCCTTGGCGGCGGAGTCGCGCTGGCGGTTTCTGCTCTGGACGAGCGGGGCCTTGCCTGCACGGCGGTTGCCAATCCAATTCCCGGTGGTCTCGAGGCTCTGTCGTCTCGGGTGCGCGGATCGGTGCTCATGGGCACATCGCTTATGGATGCCGTGAGCGATCCCAAGGGCCAGTTTGCCGTGTTCAACGGTCTTGAGTGTGACCGGAGGCATATCATCTATGCCAAATACGCTCACGAGCGCATCAATGCGTTCGAAAACGAAGTCGTCGACTTCTTTAACCAAACGTTCTACCCGTGTTCTTTGGCCTAGACGGCCTGGACACTGCCAACAAGAGTGGGTGGCATAGGGTCGCCCGCCAGACAACTAAGGAGATTCTTGTGGCAACTCAGAAATTCACCGGCGTTATCCCTCCCGTCGTTGTTCCCGATACCGAAGACCACCAGCTCGACGTTGCCTCCTTTGAGCGCAGCATCAACCGCATGATCGATGCCGGCGTCGATGGCCTGTTCTTCCTGGGCTCCTCGGGCGAGGTCGTCTTCTCCACCGACGAGCGTCGTCGTCAGATCATCGCCGAGGCCGTCCGTATCGTCGATCACCGCGTGCCTGTTCTGGTCGGCATCATCGACACCGAGACCGAGCGCATGATCGAGCACGGCAAGGTCGCTCAGGAGCTGGGCGCCGATGCGCTTGTCGCCACCTGCCCGTTCTATGCCCTGCAGGGCATGACCGAGGTCGAGGAGCACTTCCGCATCCTGCATGAGGAACTCGACCTGCCCATCTTCGCCTACGACATCCCCGTGTGCGTCCACACCAAGCTCCCCTGGAAGCTCCTTGCCAAGCTCGGCGCCGAGGGCGTTCTGGCCGGCGTCAAGGATTCCTCGGGTGATGACATTTCGTTCCGCTACCTCGTCCAGGAGAACGAGAAGAACGGCCATCCGATGAGCATTCTCACCGGTCACGAGGTTGTTGTCGACGGCGCCTACCTCGGTGGCGCCGACGGTTCCGTCCCGGGTCTCGCCAACGTTGAGCCCGAGGGCTACGTGCGTCAGTGGAAGGCCGCTCAGGCTGGTGACTGGGCTACCGTCAAGGCCGAGCAGGATCGCCTCAACGAGATTTCGCACATCTGGGATGTCACCTCGGGCGTCCAGGGCTATGCCGGTGGCGTCGGCGCCTTCAAGACCGCTATGAACCTCATGGGTATCTTCGACAGCCCGACCATGCCGCGCCCGGTGAAGGCCATGACCGGCGAGAACGTCGAGGCGATTAAGAAGGTCCTCCAGGACAACGGTCTCCTGTAAAGCTTCCCCAGGCACCCGATCTTGGGGCTCAAGTGGTCG
>DBEWUK010000024.1:0-9003 GCA_048205395.1 Collinsella sp. | reverse complement strand
AATGAAGCAGCAGGTAAAGCTTGCCATGGCGATAACGACCGATTGCCCGTACCTTATCCTCGATGAACCGCTGAACGGCCTCGATCCGGGAAAGCGGAAAACCTCCTGCGACGCGATGCGCAGCGAGGTGGCGCGGGGACGAAGCGTGCTCATTTCAAGCCATCTGCTCGACGACCTGGCAGACCTCACCAACTCGTTCTACTTCATCGAGGCCGGCACGCTCGTGGAAAAGATCAAGTCGTCCTCGCAGACGCTCAAGCAGGAATACCTCGATACATACGAGCGAGGTGAATGACATGAAACTATTTGAACAGCTGAAGTCCAATGCGTCGCGCATGGCTGTCTACGCCATCCTCGTGGCAACGGCTTTATGCGGAATCGCGGCACCCGTCTATGCGCTCAACGGGGAGAAAGGCGATGTCGAACCCGCGTACATGGCTTCGACGGTTAAGGACCGGTACAAAGCCTTCTCTGGAGACACGTTTTACGTAGCAGAGTACGACACGACCTACCGTCAGCTTTGCTACAACAAGGGCTACGACTATCTAGGCGCAGAGGCAATCAGCTATACGTCGGGTTGGTACCGCTCCAACTATGGACACATAACCCAGTTCAAGTGTAACTACCGTGTGTACAACTAAAGCAACCGGCCGGGACGAGGGGTGACGCAAAAGCGTCGCCCCTCGTTTTTAACCATGTCAACTGAACCTAGTTCAGTTTGGTTGATTTCCGATCTCAGCCGAACACATTGAGCGGAAAGGCCGTTCCCGCAGTCAGTCGAACGTCCCCGGGGCCCTTCTCAGGCCCCGGGGACGGCATTTTCCCAGTTGAAGGAACGGTGGAGATGTGTTTCGATGGGTCAGATTCGTGTCGTTCCGAAAAGACCGTGAACCTTTTGTGGGACACGCGGCGCCGTGGTACCATAGCCGAGTTTGTTGTCTTGGTCGGAAACCAAGACGCCTTATGCGCTGATCGGTAACCAGCGCCTGACCAATAAGGAGTCCTACCATGAAGCAGGGTATCCATCCCCAGTATGTCGAGTGCACGGTGACGTGCTCCTGCGGCAACACCTTCAAGACGCACGCTACCGTGTCCGAGATGAAGGTTGAGCTTTGCAACGAGTGCCACCCGTTCTACACCGGCCAGCAGAAGTTCGTCGACACCGGTGGACGCGTCCAGCGCTTCGCCGACAAGTTCGGTGGCGCCGCTGCCGCCCAGCTCAAGAAGGCCGAGGAGGCCAAGGCTGCCAAGGCCGCCAAGGCTGCTGAGGCCGAGGCCGCTCGCAAGGCCGCCGCTGAGGCTAAGGCTGCCGAGAAGGCCAAGCGTGCCGCTAAGTTTGCCGAGGAGGCTGCCAAGCAGGCCGCCGAGGCTCCCGCAGAGGCTCCCGTCGAGGAGGCCGCTGCCGAGGCTGAGACCACCGAGGCTGCTGAGTAAATAGCTCGCTGAGCAAACACTCGCATTCATGGCTAAAGGGCCGCGTATCCATTTGGGTGCGCGGCCCTTTTCCTTTATTGGTGCAAGCCAACCTGTCCCCATTGCACCAGATTGGTGCGAAGGGGGCAGGTTGGCTTGCACCAAATGGCAGAGAGACAGCGTTTGCCCAGATAAAACCTGCCAAAATAAACCAGTCCCTTTTTGGCAGGTTGGTCGTAGTTATTACGTGGCGGTCGAGGTCGACCGTATAGGCCGCGCCTTGTTTGGCTAAAGTACAATCATCTGTGTTTAACTCGCCCGCAGCTGCACGGCGTGGGCGATGGCCAAAAAGGAAAACCACATGGGATTCATGTCAAAGCTGCTGTCCTTTGGATCCGATAAGGACCTTAAGCGCTACTACAAGATCGTTGACCAGATCAACGGTCTTGAGCCCCAGTTTGAGAAGATGACCGAGGAGGAACTCCGCGCCCAGACCGATAAGTTCCGCGAGCGTTACGCCAACGGCGAGTCGCTCGACGACATGCTCCCCGAGGCTTTCGCCACCGTGCGCGAGGCTTCCAAGCGCATCACGGGCATGCGTCACTTTGACGTACAGCTCATCGGCGCCATGGCGCTTCATGAGGGTCATATCGCCGAGATGAAGACCGGCGAAGGCAAGACCCTGGTCTCCACCTTGGCCGGCTACCTCAATGCTATCGCCGGCAAGGGCGTGCATGTCGTTACCGTCAACGATTACCTGGCAAAGCGCGACTCCGAGTGGATGGGCCGCATCTACAAGTACCTGGGAATGACCGTCGGTCTGCTCCAGAACAACATGCCGCTCGAACTCAAGCGCCCGGCCTACCAGGCAGACGTCACCTACGGCACCAACTCCGAGTTCGGTTTCGACTACCTGCGCGACAACATGGTCACCCGCCCCGAGCAGCGCGTACAGCGCGGCCACCATTACGCCATCGTCGACGAGGTCGACTCCATCCTGATCGATGAGGCCAGAACGCCGCTCATCATCTCGGGCGCCGGCACCAAGTCCGCCAGCACCTATAAGGACTTCGCGCGCGCCGTGCGAGGCCTGGAGCGCGGTGAGGACGTATCGCACGACATGCTCACCGCCACCGAGGACGTCGAGCCCACGGGCGACTACGTCATGGACGAGGCCAAGCACACCATCGCCGCCACCGAGCGCGGTCTTAAGAAGATCGAGCGCCGCCTGGGTATCGATGACATCTATGCCGATCTCTCCGGCCAGCTGGTCAACCACCTGCAGCAGGCGCTGAAGGCCCAGTACATGTTCCACCGCGACAAGCAGTACGTGGTCACCAACGGCGAGGTTAAGATCGTCGACGAGTTCACCGGCCGCATCATGGAAGGCCGCCGCTACTCCGAGGGCCTGCATCAGGCCATCGAGGCCAAAGAAGGCGTGCTCGTGCGCGAGGAGAACCAGACCCTTGCCACCATCACCCTGCAGAACTACTTCCGCCTGTATGACAAGCTTTCCGGCATGACCGGTACGGCACTCACCGAGGATGCCGAGTTCCGCGAGATCTACAAGCTGCCCGTCGAGGTCATCCCCTCCAACAAGCCCGTTCAGCGTGTTGACCACGAGGACCTGGTGTACCGCACCATCCAGGCCAAGTACAACGCCGTTGCCGATGACGTCGAGCGGCGTCACGCCAAGGGCCAGCCGGTCCTGGTGGGCACCGTCTCCATCGAAAGCTCCGAGAAGCTGTCGGCCGCCCTTACCAAGCGCGGCATCGCGCACGAGGTCCTCAACGCTAAGCATCACGAGCGCGAGGCTCATATCGTGGCCCAGGCCGGACGCTACGGCGCCGTGACCATTGCTACTAACATGGCCGGTCGTGGTACCGACATTCTGCTGGGTGGCAACCCCGACGAGCTGGTGCGCGAGCGCCTTGAGTACGAGGGCCTGACCATGGAGGACGTGACGCCCGAGCAGCTCGAGCAGTTTAACGCCGAGGCCAAGGAGACCTGCAAGGCCGAGCGCGAGCGCGTGCTTGCCGCCGGCGGCCTGACCGTCATCGGCACCGAGCGCCATGAGTCCCGTCGTATCGACAACCAGCTGCGCGGCCGCTCCGGTCGTCAGGGCGATCCGGGCGAGACCCAGTTCTACCTGTCGCTCGAGGACGACCTCATGCGCCTGTTCGGCGGCGACAAGATGGACCGCGTCTCCAAAATGATGGTCTCCGCCGACATGGGCGACGACATGCCCATCCAGCACAAGATCATCTCCAAGGCCGTCGAGAGCGCCCAGCACAAGGTCGAGAGCATCAACTTCTCCATGCGTAAGAGCGTCCTTGAGTACGATGACGTCATGAACAAGCAGCGCCAGGTCATCTACGCCGAGCGCAACAAGATTCTGGACGGCAAGGACCTGACCGACCACATCACCGAGGTCATGCACGACACCGTGTACCGCTGCGTGCAGGAGTTCTGCACCAAGGACAGCCACGATGGCGAGCGCGATCTCGAGGGCCTGCGCAAGTGGGTCGTGGAGCTGACCGGCCATATCGATACGCCCAAGTTCCCCGACGAGGATTACGAGGCCCTTGCTGCCGATGTCCTGGCCTACGTTGAGAAGTGCTACAACATGAAGGCCGAGCGCCTGGGTGAGGACCTCATGCGCGAGCTCAACACCCAGGTCATGCTGCGCGTCATCGATACCCGCTGGATGAACTACCTGCAGGAGATGGACTACCTCAAGACCGGTATCGGACTGCGCGGCTTTGGTCAGCGCGACCCGCTGGTCGAGTACAAGACCGAGGCTTATGGCGCGTTCCAGATGCTCGTCGACACCATGTACGAGGATTACCTGCGCACCGTCCTACGTATCGAGATCAAGGCCGCCCCGCAGGCCGTGGGGCACAAGGAGGACCCCGCGCTCGAGGGTGCGCGCTTCTCCGGCCCCGCCGATGTCGATGGCGACAACGGCAACTCGGTTCTGCGCAAGCAGGCACAGGTTCAGGCTCGCACGGCTGTCCAGGGAGGCCCGGCTGCTGTCAACAACGGCGGCAAGGTGACCACCTACCGCAAGGACGAGAGCGACGATCCGTACGTCAACGTTGGCCGCAATGACCTTTGCCCCTGCGGCAGCGGCAAGAAGTTCAAGTACTGCCACGGCAGGAATCGTTAATGGCCGAGGCTTTAGAGGTAACGCCCGCCGAGCTGGACGCGTTTGCGGACCGGCTCGGCGAGGTCGAGTCGTATCTTCATTTGGACGAGAAGCGCACGCGTGTGACCGAGCTCGAGGCCAAAAGCGTGGCCCCCGGCTTTTGGGATGACGCCGACGCCGCTCGCGCCACCATGGAGGAGATCGCTCGCGCCAAGGAAGATATCGCTGCCGTGGATACCGCGCGCGGCGAGCTATCTGACGCCCGTGCGGCGCTGGAGCTTGCCGAGGAGATGGGCGACGACCCCGATGCCGCCGCATTGCGCGAGGAGGCTGCCGCTACGGCAGAACGCCTGGCCCGCGCTATCGATGATCTCGAGCTTTCGAGCTGGTTTACCGGTGAGTTCGATCACGGCGACGCGATTGTGACCATCAAGCCCGGACAGGGTGGCCTGGAGGCGCAGGACTGGACCTTCATGCTCTTTAAGATGTACATGAAGTACTGCCAGCGTCGCGGCTGGAAGGTCACGATTAACGACTGCCCCGCGGCTGAGGTCATCGGCATTGATCGCGCGACCTTTACCGTCGAGGGCAAGGACGCGTTTGGCATGCTGCGCGCCGAGGCCGGCGTCCACCGTCTGGTGCGCATTAGCCCCACCGACGACAAGAAGCGCCGCCAGACCACGTTTGCCGGCGTCGAGGTCATCCCCGTGCTGCCTGACGATATCGACATCGAGATCAATCCCGACGATATCCGCGTGGACGTGTATCACGCGAGCGGCCCGGGCGGCCAGGGCGTCAACACCACCGACTCCGCCGTACGTGTGACGCATTTTCCCAGCGGCATCGTTGTCACTTGCCAAAACGAGCGCAGCCAGATTCAAAACAAGGCCGCGTGCATGCAGATTCTCAAGGCCCGTCTGTACGAGATCGAGCTCGAGAAGCGCGCCGAGGCGCTCGACGAGATTCGTGGGCCCAAGACCACGATCGGGTTTGGCAACCAGATTCGCAGCTACGTGCTCTACCCGTACCAGATGGTCAAGGACCTGCGCACGGGCGTGGAGACCAGCAACGTCGAGGCCGTTCTCGACGATGGCGACCTGGACCCGTTTGTGATCGGCTACCATCGCTGGGCGACTGGCAACGCCGATGCGGAAGGCTCGGACGCCTAGGCACATGGTTGGCTCCGGGTCGATGCAAACACTTCGCAGGGGTGGTATTTGCTCGGTGAATCGGTAGAATCGAATACAACAAGAAGTTCAAAGCGCACTCGTTTGGGTGCGCTTTTTTGAGGGAGGCAGCATGGCATATCGTCTGGACATCAAGCGCATTCTTTCGCTGAACTTCTTTCACGATCTGCCCAAGATTATGCTGGGCTGCGCTCTGGCCGCTATCGCGACGGACCTGTTTTTGATCCCCAACGGTCTTGCTGCCGGCGGCGTTACGGGTCTCGCCACGATTATCCAGGCGGTCGGCGCCTCGCATGGCATATCGCTTCCCGTCGGTATCCAGACCATCGTGATGAATGCCTTGCTGCTGCTGGTCGTTATGCGCGAGGGTGGCATGTTCTACGTGGTCCAGACGGCGACGGGCTTTGTGCTGCTGGGCTTTTTCACCGATCTGTTCGCTCCGTTTGTGGCGCCGCTGGCACATGCCGACCTGATGCTGCCCGCTATGTGGGGCGGTATCATCACGGGCATCGGCTACGGCATGGTGCTGCGCGCCGGTGCCAACACGGGCGGCTCTGACACCATCGGTCAGATTATCTCGCGCAACACATCGCTGCCGGTTGGCTCGACCGTCATGGCGATCGATGTTGCCGTGTGCGCTCTATCGGCTCCGGTCTTTTCGGTCGAAAACGCGCTGTATGCGGGCCTTTCGATGGTCATTAGCGGCTACGTGATCGATGCCGTGGTCGACGGTGGCAACAGGCGCCGTATGGTGCTCATCATCTCGGACAAGTTTCCCGATATCGCGGCCGACATCATGTATGGCCTGGGTCGCGGCTGCACCAAGTTTAAGGCGACCGGCATGTACTCGGGCGCCGAGAAGCCGGTGATCATGGTAATCGTGAGCCGCCGCGAGCTCAACACGCTCAAGACGATCGTGCGTGAGCGCGACCCGCATGCTATCGTGACGGTGGCCGATGTCACGGAGACCTTCGGTGAGGGCTTCAAGGACATTAACGCGTAGGGCCGACTGCGTTCCATCCAAAAGACGTTCACATTGATAAACCGTTTCATCAGCGGTTCTGCCTGCTCAATTGCTCAAATAATGATAAATACTCTGGTAAAGCTTCCAGTTTCCAGCATAATGAATGACGTACGTGCATCGCGGCTGGGTTGGGACGACCTTCTGTGCCGTGCGCATTTTGTCTAATGAGGATGAAAGGAAGGCACAATGAGCGACGAAGAGCTCAAAAAGGTTGCCAACGAGGTAAGGAAGGGCATCGTCACCGGCGTGCACGCTGCCAAGTCCGGCCATCCGGGCGGTTCGCTCGGCGCTGCCGACATCATGACCTATCTGTACTTTGAGGAAATGAACGTCGACCCGGCCGACCCCCGCAAGGCCGACCGCGACCGCTTCGTGCTTTCCAAGGGTCACTGCGCGCCTGGTCTGTACGCCGTGCTCGCCGAGCGCGGATTCTTCCCCAAGGAGGATCTCGAGACGCTGCGCCACATCGGCAGTCACCTGCAGGGCCATCCCAACATGAACGACACTCCGGGCGTCGATATGTCCACCGGCTCGCTCGGCCAGGGCATCTCCGCCGCCGTGGGCATGGCCGTTGCCGCCAAGCACTGGGGCGACGACTATCGCACCTACGCCCTGCTGGGCGACGGCGAGAGCGAGGAGGGCCAGGTCTGGGAGGCCGCCATGTTTGCCGGCAACCAGCAGCTCGACAACCTCTGCGTGATCGTCGACCATAACGGCCTGCAGATCGACGGCCCCGTCGAGGAGGTCAACGACCCCATGCCGCTCGCCGACAAGTTCCGCGCCTTCAAGTTCCATGTGGTGGAGCTCGCCGACGGCAACGACTTCGACCAGATCCGCGCCGCCTTTGCCGAGGCCCGCGCCACCAAGGGTCAGCCGACCGCCATTATCGCCGAGACCACGAAGGGCAAGGGCGTCTCCTTTATGGAGAACCAGGTGGGTTGGCACGGCAAGGCCCCCAACGATGAACAGTTTGAGCAGGCCATGGCAGAGCTCACGGCCGCCGGAGAGGAGCTCTAGGATGGCAGACGTCAAGAAAATCGCCACGCGCGTAAGCTACGGCGAGGCCCTCGTCGAGCTCGCCAACGAGCACGATGACTTTGTGGTCCTCGACGCCGACCTGGCCGCCGCCACGCAGACCGGTAAGTTTAAGGCCGCTTGCCCCGACCGCTTCTTCGATGTGGGCATCGCCGAGAGCAACCTGATGGGTGTTGCCGCCGGTATCGCGACCACCGGCCGCGTCGCCTTCGCGAGCACCTTTGCCATGTTTGCCGCCGGTCGCGCCTTTGAGCAGGTCCGCAACTCCATCGGCTACCCGCATCTCAACGTTAAGATCGGTGCCACGCACGCCGGTATTTCGGTGGGCGAGGACGGTGCCACGCACCAGTGCTGCGAGGATATCGCCCTCATGCGCGTCATCCCCGGCATGACTGTGATCGTTCCTGCCGACGATGTGGAGGCCCGCGCCGTGACGCGCGCCGCCTACGAGTGCGACGGTCCGGTGTACATGCGCTTCGCTCGTTTGGCCTCGCCGGTTATCAACGACCCCGAGACCTACAAGTTCGAGTTGGGCAAGGGCATTGTCATGCGCGAGGGCGCCGATGTGACCATCATCGCCTGCGGCCTGATGGTCGGCGAGGCTCTCGAGGCCGCCGAGCAGCTCGCTGCCGAGGGCATCGACGCCGAGGTCATCAACATACACACCATCAAGCCCATCGATGCCGATCTGATCGTCAAGAGCGCCACCAAGACCGGCCACGTCGTGACCGTCGAGGAGCACTCTGTGATCGGTGGCCTGGGCAGCGCCGTTGCCGACGTCCTGTGCGAGCAGTGCCCGACGCCGCTCAAGAAGATCGGCGTTAACGACACCTTCGGTGAGTCTGGCCCGGGTGCCGAGCTCCTGCACAAGTACGGCCTGGACGCGGCCAACATCGTGGCGACCACCAAGGAGTTCTTGGCCTAGGACAAGACGAGGCAAATATCGCCTCAACAACCACATGCAAGCTAGAACAGGGGCGTCCTCAAAGAGGGCGCCCCTGTTTTTGTTGAATTTAAATTAGAGTCCTGCCAAGCAAAGTTCCCATGGGGAAACGGGCCCATCCCAACAAAGTGCAATTCAGACCCTCCTAAGCATGCATTTGCTGCACCTAATAGAAACGCGGCGACTCCTTAGTAGCCGCAGGCCGCGCACAGGGCTACCTCCCAAATCTTTCCGCAGGACGGAGGAGCCCCCG
>DBEWUK010000020.1:0-69819 GCA_048205395.1 Collinsella sp. | reverse complement strand
AGTTCCGCACGAGCCGAAGAGCACTTAATGTGCTCTTCGTGCGAGCAGGACTGTCTGCAGCAGCGAGCAAAGGTAAGAACGCCCCGCCCCAACCGAGATAACAAAGGAGCTGATATGTGCGATTGCACAGATCATAAGGACGAGATTCCTGTCTACGACGCGCAGGCCATTGAGTCCAGGTGGATGAAGGCCTGGGAGGACTCCAACCTCTTTGCCGTCGACACCGACGACAGCAAGCCTAAAAAGTATGTGCTCGAGATGTTCCCGTATCCGTCGGGCGACCTGCACATGGGCCACGCGCGCAACTACACCATCGGCGATGCCATGGCCCGTCAGGCCCGCATGCGCGGCTACGACGTGCTGCACCCCATTGGATTTGACGCCTTTGGCCTGCCTGCCGAGAATGCCGCCATCAAGCACAACACGCAGGCTGCCGCCTGGACGTATAAGAACATGGACCAGGCGCTCGCCACGATGAAGCGCATGGGCTTCTCCTACGATCTGGATCGCATGGTCAAGACCTGCAGCCCCGACTACTACCGCTGGGGCCAGTGGATCTTTGAGAAGATGTGGGAAAAGGGCCTGGTCTACCGCAAGAAGAACCCGGTCAACTGGTGCCCCACCTGCAAGACCGTTCTGGCCAACGAGCAGGTCACCGAGGGCAAGTGCTGGCGCTGCGGCACCGAGCCCGAGAAGCGCGACCTTGAGCAGTGGTACTACAAGATCACCGAGTACTCTCAGGAGCTGCTCGACGATCTGGAGAAGCTCCCCGGCTGGCCCGAGCGCGTCAAGCAGATGCAGGCCAACTGGATCGGTCGCTCCGAGGGCGCCGAAGTCGACTTTACCCTGTGCGACAAGGACGGCGAGCCCATCGAGGGTGACGAGGGTAAGATCACCGTCTTCACCACGCGAGCCGATACCCTTTTTGGCGTCTCCTTCTTTGTCCTGGCTCCCGAGTACGCCGGCCTGCACGAGCTCGTCGAGGGCACGGAGTACGAGGAGGCCGTCACCAAGATCGTCGAGGACTCCAAGCATATCTCTGCCGTCGAGCGTGCCCAGGGTACTCTCGAGAAGCATGGTGCCTTTACGGGCCGCTACGTGGTGAACCCCGTCAACGGCGAGAAGGTCCCCGTGTGGGTTGCCGATTATGTCGTTGCCGACTATGGCACCGGCGCCGTCATGGCCGTTCCCTGCGGCGACCAGCGCGACTTTGAGTTTGCCCGCAAGTACGACCTGCCGATCGTGCCGATCATCCTGGACGATGATGATCGCGCTGCCGTCGAGGCCAGCGGCGAGACCATCGATACCTTCCATGCCGAGACCGTCGACTGGGATTGCGCCCACGCTGCCGAGGGCACGCTTGTCCAGTCCGGCAAGTACACCGGCATGCGCGGCGGCAAGCACTCCGAGGGCGAGGCTGCAATCGTGGCCGACCTCGAGGCCATGGGCTGCGGTCGTCGCAAGGTCGAGTTCCGCCTGCGCGACTGGCTCATCAGCCGCCAGCGCTATTGGGGCAACCCCATCCCGGCCATCCACTGCGAGCATTGCGGCATTGTGCCCGTGCCTGAGGATCAGCTGCCGGTGACGCTGCCCGAGAACCTGGACCTGGGCGCCGGCGAGACCCTTGCCGAGTGCAAGGAGTTCTACGAGACCACCTGCCCGGTCTGCGGTCGCCCGGCCAAGCGCGAGACCGATACCATGGACACCTTCACCTGCTCCAGCTGGTATTACCTGCGCTATACCGATCCGCACAACACCGAGCTGCCCTTCTCCCGCGAGGACGCCGACCGTTGGATGCCCGTCGATAACTACATCGGCGGCATCGAGCACGCCATTCTGCACCTGCTCTACAGCCGCTTCTTTACCAAGGCGCTGCGCGACCTGGGCCTGCTGAGTGTGGACGAGCCCTTCACCAACCTGCTGTGCCAGGGCATGGTCAAGGACGAGAACGGCGACACCATGTCCAAGTCCAAGGGCAATGTCGTGCCTCCGAGCTCGGTCATCGAGCCCTACGGCGCCGACACCATGCGTTTGGCGATCCTGTTTATCGCCCCGCCCGAGAAGGACTTCGACTGGGATCCCAAGGCCGTTGAGGGCGCCAACCGCTTCATCAAGCGCGCCTGGCGTATCGTTTGGCAGCTCGTCCAGTCCGGCGACGCCAACGTGGCCTTCGACAAGTCCGCGCTCGACGAGGTTGCGATGAAGCTCTATCGCGAGCGTCACCGCACCATCGCCAAGTGCACCGAGGACTTTGACCGCGGCCAGTTCAACACCGCGATCTCGGCCGTCATGGAGCTCGTCAACGCGGCGAGCGCCTACCTCAACGCCACCGAGGGTGCCGCCCGCGACAAGGCGCTGTGCTACGGCGTGGCCAAGGATATCGTGAGCGTCCTTGCCCCCATCTGCCCGTTCTGGGCCGACGAGCTGTGGCACGAGGCCCTCGGCTGCGAGGGCAACGCCTATACCGCTGCCTGGCCCGAGTTCGACCTGGCCGAGTCCATCGAGGACACGGTGCAGATCGTGGTCCAGGTGCTCGGCAAGGTCCGCGGCCGCATTGACGTGGCCCGCGATGCCTCCAACGAGGAAATGCAGGCTGCCGCCGAGGCCGCTGTCGCTAAGTGGACCGAGGGCAAGACGGTCGTCAAGGCCATCTGCGTGCCCGGCAAGCTTGTCAACCTGGTGGTCAAGTAAGCTCTGCGCGCTTAGCTGCCGCATAAAAGACGAGGGGCGATCCGGTTGGGTCGTCCCTCGTCTTGTGTTTTACGCCCTACTTAGTCAGTGCGTCGTACCGTCTTCTATGGGATGTGTACCAGGTCCCTAAAGTAAACGTTGCCCGTTGCCTCTTCGAATATCCAAATGTTGAGGTAGATGTCGTTGAGGTCGTTGTTCACATCAAAGTTCGGATCGTCGAAGGTGCCCACAAAGGTGAGCATGGCGCGCGTTTCCTCTCCAGCGGCGACCGGTTGGCGCATGCGTACGTCGCGGACCACGCCGTTGACGTAGGCATAGGAGTCCACATCGCCAAACATCATGTCGACGCCGGTGTTGTTGGTCACCGTAAAGACGAGCGCGGCGTCGCCGTAGCCATCCGTGTCCTTGCCCACGCAGGTAACATGGACGTTCTCGTCTACCTCAAGGTCGATGGGGAACTGTTCTTGAGGGTCGGGACCCAGGCCCTGGGGATCGACGATGTCTTCGTTTATTTTGTCGAAGCTCTCCGATGGTGCCGTTTTCTCGATGGCTTTGGTGCTGCCAGGGTTCGGTTCGCATGTTCCGGTTTTGCCATTCGCGTTGCCGCAGCCCAAGAGGGCCAGCGAGCACGTTGCGATGGCGAGCGCAGTCATGCAGAGGGTGCCTAGGCGTTTCATGGGTGCCTCCTTGCCGTAGAGGATTTGGAAAGGTTCGTCGTTGCGCGACTTGCTGGCTGGCTTGTTGCAGAATGCCCTTAGCTAAGTCTGGTCGATAGGGGCTCGGGAAGGAATGCCCTTGGGGTTCGAACGGGCCTGTGGATTGGGACGCATGGCCCGTTCTTGGACCATCGGGCGCTTGCCTCATGGAGTCTTTAGTCCAATTGTCCTATTCTTGTGGAGAAGCTGTGCGCACGCTGACCTGCAGGTTCGTACTGTGCTTGCACGTTTCCGCAGCTATTGGTATAGTTTGCTTGCAAATGAAGTTGTAATTGAAAGAAGTGGGGTTTCGGCCCCGCTTCTTTTTTGTATGGATGGAGGTGCCGCAATGGTCAAGACCAAGACCGAGCAGGCGATCATCGACGTGCTCGAGGCCGTCGCCCCCCAGCACGATGTCGACATCGTCGACGTCGAGCTCGTGGGTGCCACCAAGGCCCCCTGCGTGCGCGTGCGTATCGAGGGTGCCGAGGGTCAGAGCCTGTCGCTCAACGACGTCACGGCCAACACCAAGTGGGTCGGCGATGTAATTGAGGAGCTCGACCCCATCTCTTCGAGCTATACGCTCGAGGTGTCGAGCCCGGGTATGGCGCGCCCGCTGCGCCGCCCGAGTGACTTTGCCCGCTTTGTGGGCGAAAACTGTGAGCTCACCTCCACCGCCACCGAGGGCCGTCGCAAGTACGCCGGCAAGATTGCCGCCGCTACCGAGACGAACGTGACCCTCGAGCTCGAGGACGGCGAGTCTGTTACCCTCGATTTTTCTGATGTTAAAAAGTGCAAGTTGAAGCCCACCTACGACTTCAAGCCCGCGAAGGAAGGAAAGTAAGATGGCAGCATCCGACATGATGTCCGCCCTGATGGAGCTTTGCCAGGAGAAGCACATCGACCAGCTCTACCTGATCGACCGCCTGGAGCAGTCGCTCGCCAAGAGCTATGCCGAGATCCTGCACCTTGAGTGGGGCGCCAAGGTGACCATCGACCGCACCACCGGCAAGATCTACGTCTACCGCCTGGAGCCGATCGACGATTCCATGGACGAGGAGGGCAACTTCACCGAGTTCGAGGAGATCGACGTCACCCCCAAGAACACGAGCCGCATCGCCGCCCAGCACGCCAAGGCAGAGATCAACGCCATCGTGCGTAACTCCGCCCGCGAGCAGATCTACGAGGAGTTCTCCGGCCGCATCGGTGACCTCATCAGCGGCACCGTGCTGCAGTCCACGCCCGACTTCACGATCGTCAAGATCCGCGAGGGCGTCGAGGCCGAGCTGCCGCACTTCGATCAGCGTCGTTACGAGAACGAGCGCAATGAGCGTCCGATGGGCGAGCGCTACCTGCACAATCAGCACATCAAGGCCGTGATCATCGACGTTCGCGACCCCAACTCCAACCTGCAGCCGGTTCGTGGCGAGCACAGCCGTCCGCCGATTGTCATCTCCCGTACCCACCCCGAGCTCATGCGTCGTCTGTTTGAGCAGGAGGTGCCCGAGATCTATGAGGGCACCGTCCAGATCAAGTCGATCGCCCGCGAGCCCGGCCAGCGCTCCAAGGTCGCCGTCCACTCGCTCGATGACCGTCTGGATCCCGTGGGCGCCTGCGTCGGCCCCAAGGGCAGCCGTGTTCGCGCTGTCGTGGGCGAGCTCCGTGGCGAGCGCGTCGACGTCATCCTGTGGGATGCCGATCCTGCCGTCTACGTCGCCAACGCCCTGTCGCCCGCCAAGGTCACTCGCGTCCTCATTGACGAGGAGAAGGCCTACGCCGGCGTCATCGTGCCCGACGACCAGCTGTCCCTCGCCATCGGCAAGGAGGGCCAGAACGCCCGCCTCGCCGCGCGCCTGACCGGCTGGCACATCGACATTAAGTCCGAGACCCTTGCCGCCGACATCCTCAAGAACGTTCCCGTTCACGAGGAGCCCGCCGCCGATCTGATCGGTGACGAGGAGGACGAGGACGTCCGCCGCTGCGAGTACGTGTCCGAGGACGGCATCCAGTGCCGCAACCAGGCTCGTCCCGGCTCCCGTTTCTGCGGTGTCCACGACACCGACGCCTTCGATGATGCGGAGGACCTGATCTAGCGCGCGGTCGCGCCGGGTGGGTCCTGGCGCGTCTCTCACGCTCGTTCAGTCTCTAGGCACCCAAGGTGCCAGAAAGGGTAGGTGAAGTCATATGGCAAAAGTCCGTGTGTCCACCCTGGCCAAAGAGTTCGGCATGACCTCCAAGGAACTGATGGGTCATCTCGCCGATATGAAGATTCCCGCTAAGTCCGCTTCCTCCACCTTGGAGGACGCTTATGTCGCCATGGTCCGCAAGCAGCTCGCCTCGGTGATCGAGGCCCGCGCCCAGGAAGTCGAGGCCGCCAAGCAGGCCGAGGAGCAGGCAGCTGCCGCCGAGGAGGCCGCACGCGCCGCCGAGGCCGAGCGCGAGCGCATCGCCGCCGAGAAGGCCCGCGAGGAGGAGCGCCGCCAGTTTGCCGCAGCCCAGGCTGCCGAGGAGGCTGCCCGCGCCGAGGCCGAGGCCAAGAAGAAGGCCGAGCAGGAGCGCCTTGCCCGCGAGAAGGAGGAGGCTGCCCGCGAGGCCCAGCGCCGCGCCGTTCCCGCTTCCGACTCCGGTTCGCGCTTCCGTTCGCTGCTCGACCAGATCGCCGCCCAGGAGACCGTGCTCAAGGAGAAGAAGGACGCCGAGGACAAGGCCAAGGCCGAGCGCGCCGCCGAGCGCGTTAACCGTCGTGGCGGCAACAACGACCGCCGCGGTGGCCGTCGAAACGATCGCAACGCCTCAGACAACAACTCCGAGCGCAGCGCCTCCGAGAGCCGTCCGCACAGCCATCGCACCAACGCCAGCAACAACGTCGCTGCCGGCATGGACTTCCCCAACCCCGATAAGCAGGGCAAGGGCAAGAAGCGCAAGGGCGGTCACAACAACGAAGAGGACCACTACAGCCGCATGGCTCGCGAGGCCGAGGAGTACAGCCGCGAGAAGGTGCTCGAGGAGGCTCGTGCTGCCGTCGAGGAGGCCTCTCGCGAGTCCACCGGTCGCCGCAAGAAGCGCAAGGAGAAGCGCGAGCGCGAGGCTGCCAAGGCTCAGGAGGAGCGCAAGATAGAGGAGGCGCTGGCCCAGGGCGTGAACCCCGAGGACCTCGACGCCATCAAGGTCTCCCAGGGCGTTACCGTCCAGGAGCTTGCCGAGGCGCTCGACGTTCCGGCCAACGACATCATCAAGCGCCTGTTCCTGCTAGGTACGCCGCTCACCATGACGCAGTCCATGTCCGACGACCTCGTCGAGCTCGTCGCCGACGACCTGGGCCGCCAGATCAAGATCATCACCCCCGAGGAGGAGAACACCTTCTCGTTCTACGACGATCCCGCCGACCTCAAGCCGCGTGCCCCGGTCGTCACCGTCATGGGCCATGTCGACCACGGCAAGACGTCGCTGCTCGACGCCATCCGTCACACCGGCGTCGCTGCCGGCGAGGCGGGCGGCATTACGCAGGCCATCGGCGCTTCGCAGGTCATGATCAACGACCGCAAGATCACCTTTATCGATACCCCGGGTCACGCCACCTTTACGGCTATGCGTGCCCGTGGCGCCAAGGTGACCGACATCGTCATCCTGATCGTCGCCGCCGACGACGGCGTCATGCCCCAGACGGTCGAGTCGATTAACCACGCCAAGGCTGCTGGCGTACCCATCGTCGTTGCCGTCAACAAGATCGATAAGCCGGGCGCCAACCCCGACCGTGTGCGTCAGGAGCTCACCGAGTACGGAGTCATCCCCGAGGAGTGGGGCGGACAGAACATGTTCGTCAACATCTCGGCTAAGCAGAAGATCGGTATCGACGAACTTCTGGAGACCGTGCTGCTCCAGGCCGACGTGCTCGAGCTCAAGGCCAACCCGGACACCTTTGCCTCCGGCAACGTCCTCGAGGCCAAGCTCGACAAGGGCCGCGGCTCGGTCGCTACCGTGCTCGTGACCCGCGGTACCCTGCACGTGGGCGATACGCTGGTCGCCGGCCTTACCTACGGCCGCGTCCGCGCCATGCTCGACCCCAAGGGCCGCGCCGTCACCGAGGCCGGTCCCTCCGACGCCGTCGAGATTTTGGGCCTGCAGTCCGTGCCCAACGCCGGCGACGAGTTCCGCGTGTTCGAGGACGAGCGCGAGGCACGCGCCCTGGCCGACGAGCGTTCGCTGAAGGCCCGTATCGAGGAGCAGAGCCGCGTGAAGCACGTCACGCTCGAGAACCTCTTCGAGACCATCGCCGACGCCGAGGTCAAGGAGCTCAACCTGATCATCAAGGCCGACGTCCAGGGTTCCATCGAGGCTCTTCAGGACTCGCTCGACAAGATGGATCAGTCCGAGGTCCGCATCAACACGATCCACTCCGCTGTCGGCGCCATCAACGAGACCGACGTCGTCCTGGCCGACGCCTCCAACGCCATCATCATCGGCTTTGGCGTCCGTCCCGACGGTAAGGCTCGCTCCGCCGCCGAGCGCGAGGGCGTCGAGATCCGTTGCTACGACGTCATCTACAAGTGCCTCGAGGAGCTCGACGCCGCCCGTATCGGCATGCTCAAGCCCACCGAGGTCGAGGTCGCCACGGGTACCGCGACCGTCCTGGACACCTTCAAGGTGCCCAAAGTCGGTATCGCCGCCGGTGTCCGCGTCGAGGAGGGCGAGATCGCCGCGACCGATTCCGTGCGCCTGGTGCGCGACGGCATCGTGGTCTTCAACGGCAAGATCGCCTCGATGCGCCACTACAAGGACGAGGCCAAGAGCCTCAAGAGCGGTTCCGAGGGCGGCATTGGCCTGGAGAACTTCCAGGACATCAAGCCCGGCGATCAGATCGAGGGTTACCGCATCGACCAGGTTGCCCGTACCGAGTAGGGGGTAGCGCTATGAAGCAAACGCAGGCAACCCGCCGTCTGGGCGAGCAGCTTCGCGAGAAGCTTGGTTATATCCTGCTCTTTGAGGTTTCCGATCCGCGTCTCGACCTGGTTACTTTGACCGCGGTCGAGGTCGCGGTGGACCGTTCGTTCGCGCGTGTGTACGTGTCGTGCGATGCGAGCCGCTACGACGAGGTCATGGAGGCGCTCGCAAGCGCCAAGGGCCGCATTCGTAGCCTTTTGGCTCGCTCGCTCGATTGGCGTGTCACGCCCGAGCTCGATTTTCGCATCGATCGCTCGACCGATGAGGCCGAGCGCATCACGCGTGCGCTGGAAAACGTTCCCGCCACGCTTGCGATCGAAAAGGACGAGGACGGCTATCCGATAGCGGATGCCGCCCAGGAGGCAGCTTTAGATGACTAATTCCGCCGACCTCGCCTCGTGCGAGTCTGCAGATATTCAGCGACGCATCCTCGAGCTCATCGAGGGTGCGTCCTCCATTGCGATTTCGGGACATACTTCTCCCGATGGCGATGCCTTGGGCTCCGTATTGGGTCTGGGCCTTTCGCTCATGAAGTTTTTCCCCAACAAGGACATTGCGCTGCTGCTGGCAGACGATGACCCGGTTCCTCGCATTTACCGCTTTATGGAAGGCTCCGATCGCCTGGTGCCGGCATCTGCGTACGCCGGCAATCCGGACCTGTTCATCTCGGTGGACGTACCGGTCGTCGAGCGCCTCAATAATTCCGCCGAGGTGCTTCGTCGCTCCAAGCATGTGGTGTGTTTCGACCACCATCCGGCGCGTGAGGAGTTTGCCGAGCTCAGTCTGAGGCGCGTTGAAGCTGCAGCCTGCGCCATGATCATTGACCGTTTCTTGGACAATTGTGGCATTGTCGCCCGTGATGGCGTCGCGACTTGCTTGCTGTGCGGCTTGGTGACCGACACCGGTCGTTTCCAGTACCAAAACGCCGATGCTGCCGCGTTCCATGCGGCCTCGCGACTGGTTGCTCACGGTGCCGATCCGGCGCGTGTGGCACTCGAGGTATACCAGAGCATGCGCGTTGAGTTTTTGCACCTCAAGTCCATCGTTATGGGCCGCATCAAGACGGTGGCCCACGGGCGCGTTGCGTATAGCTACGCGTACCAGAGCGACCTTGAGGCTTGCGGTGTCACCTCGGATGAGTGCGACGGCCTTGTTGACGTGGTGCGCTCGGTGATGGGCGTCGAGGTCTGCCTGTTCCTGAAGGGCATTGAGGGCGATACCAAGGTGCGCGGCAACCTGCGCTCCAAGGGCGACCTCAACGTGTCCGAGATCGCTGCTGCCTTTGGCGGAGGTGGACATTCCGCTGCCGCCGGTTTCTCCAACAACGGAACGATTCTCGAGACGCTCACCGTGGCACTTCCTATGCTGGCCGAACTGGTAGGGGAGGATCCCGCTTCGGTGACCGTCGAGCTTTAACTTTTTGGATGGTACATGGCTCGTCGTACGCCTTCTCAACTGAATATGCTGCTCGCTGTCGATAAGCCGGTGGGCTGCACGTCCCACGACGTGGTCTCGCAATGCCGGCGCGCCCTCCATGAGCGGCGCGTCGGTCATGCCGGCACGCTCGACCCCATGGCATCGGGTGTCATGGTGGTGGGCGTGGGTCAGGCCACCCGTCTGCTGGGTATGCTCACGCTCGATACCAAAAGTTACGTCGCCGACATCTCGTTTGGTGCCGAGACCAATACCGATGATGCTGAGGGCGAGGCGGTCCGCACGGTGGCTGTTGCCAACGAGCTGCGCGATCCTGCCTATGCCCGTGAGCACTTGGCCGCCATGCTGGGTCCGCAGATGCAGGTGCCGTCGGCGTTTTCGGCTATCTCGGTCAATGGCGTTCGCGCCTACAAGTCTGCTCGCGAAGGCAATGCGGTGGACCTACCTCCGCGCCCCGTCGAAGTCTATGCCGCCGACCTGATTGCCGTGGGCGGCAAGGGTGATTCGTGTGTGTGGACCGTGGCGTTCTCGGTGAGCAAGGGCACCTACATTCGTGCGCTCGCTCGCGACCTGGGCCGTGCTTGCGATAGCGCCGCGCACATTTCCGCGCTGCGCCGCACGGCCTCCGGTGTTGTTTCCATTGGCGCCTGTCATGCGGTGGAGGAGCTTTCTCCCGAGTCCGCCGTTGGCTTTGCCCTGGATCCCATTGCGGCCCTGGGCGCCACGCGTGTTGACTTGCCGGGCAATCTTGCCGACGACCTCCTCTGCGGCCGACGCATTCCCGTTGAGCGTGCGCTTGCCGATTTCGATGCCTCGAAGGCGCCGTTTGCGTTGGTGCTCGATGGGGGACTCAAGGCGCTCGCCCGCATTGAGAGTGGCCGCTTTGTCATGGAACACGTGTTTCCGCAGGCTATCGGCGGTGTTCGATGATGTTGTCCGCTCGCGAGCTCGCGCGTATCTTTTTCGCGGGCGAGTCGGACGAGGCTCGTATCGTTACTGCCGATACGTTTGATGAGTGCGAGCACTTGGGTGCCGCATCGATTGCCATCGGCGTGTTCGACGGCGTTCACCGTGGACACCAGGAGCTCATTGCGGCACTTGTCCGTGATGCTTGCGCCCATGGCTGCAAGGCGGTCGTGGTCACCTTCGATCCGGACCCGGACGTTGTGGTGAGCCCTTCGCCCGCTCAAAAATTGATGACGACGGCCGACCGTCTGCATGCCCTGGCTCAAACCGGGGTCGATGCGGTGGTGGCCGTTTCCTTTACGCCCGAGGTTGCGGCACTCGACCATGTCGGTTTTCTCGCACTGCTGTCGCGCGTGGTTGACATTCGCTCGATTCGCGTTGGCAGCGACTTTAGGCTGGGTCGTGGCGGTGCTTCTAGTGTTGCCGAGATGTGCGCCTGGGGTTCCGAGCACGGCGTTGACGTGTATGGTCACGACTTGCTTTGCGAGGGTGGTGAGGCCATTTGCGCCACCCGTATCCGTCATGAGCTCGGACAGGGCCATGTGGAGCTGGCTGCTGAGTTGCTCGGCCGCCCGTATATGGTGCGCGGCGGTGTTATTCGCGGCCGTCACGAGGGTTCTGGCATGGGCTTTCCCACGGCAAATCTTCAGGTGTCCGATGGCATTCAGGTGCCTGCCGATGGCGTGTATGAGGGCATGGTACTCGTCGATGACACCGTGTGGCCCGCTGCTGTTAACGTCGGACTGCCGCCGACGTATGCCGACGATGCGGCATCTGCGCATCTCGAGGCTAATTTAATTGGTTATACGGGCGACCTGTACGGCGCCTCCGTTTCGCTGGCGTTTACGCGCTGGCTGCGCCCGTCGCGCGTGTTCGATTCGCTGGATGAGTTGATCGCGACCGTCGAGGGTAATATCGAAGATATTCGTCACAACTTGGGTGAGCAGGGGGTGAGCATCCGTGATTAGCGATGAAGAAAAAGACCAGGTACGCGCTGCGTCCGATTTAGTCGCCATCGTGCAGGAAACGGTTGAGCTCAAGCCTCGCGGCCATGAGTTTTGGGGCTGCTGCCCCTTTCATGGCGAAAAGACGCCGTCCTTCCACATTATTCCCGCCACGCAGGTGTGGCATTGCTTTGGCTGCGGCGAGGGTGGCGACGTCTTCGCTTATATCATGAAGCGCGAGAACCTGAGCTTTCCCGAGTCAATCCGTTATTTGGCCGATCGCGCGGGTATTGAGCTGCACGACACCGGAGATCGCCGCGAGCGCGGTACCAAACGTGCGAGAATCTACGATCTGTGCGCCGAGACTGCTCAGTTCTACCACACCATGCTTATGCGTGGTAAGGACGGTCGTCCGCGTGAGTACTTTGCCAGCCGCGGCATGGGTGGCGACGTCTGCCGCCGCTACTGCCTGGGCTTTGCTCCGGGCCGCAACGCGCTGGTGTCGCACCTGTCCCAGGCGGGTTTTACCCCGCAGGAGATGATCGACGCCAATGTTGCCGTGAGCCGCGGGCGCGGGCAGCTTGCCGACCGCTTCTACGACCGCGTGATGTTTCCCATCTTTGACGAGCAGGGACACAACATTGCCTTTGGCGGGCGCATCATGGGTGACGGCCAACCCAAGTACCTCAACACCGCCGAGACGAGCGTGTTTCATAAAAAGCGAAACCTCTACGGCTTTAATTGGGCCAAGGAGTTTATCGTCGCGCAGGATACCGCCATCGTTGTGGAGGGATATACCGACTGCATCGCCTGCTGGGAGGCGGGGATTAAAAACGTTGTCGCCACGCTGGGCACCGCGCTCACGGAGCATCACGTCAAGACGCTCACCCGCTTTGCCAAGCGCATCGTGTATATGTTCGACGGCGATGCCGCCGGTCAAAAGGCCGCGCGCCGCGCGATTCAGTTTATCGAGCAGGATTCGATGGACCTGCGCTGCGTGGTGCTGCCCGACGGCAACGATCCCATGGAGTTCATCACGGCGCACGGCGGCCAGGAACTGCAGGAGCGCATCGACGCGGCCGAGCCGCTTATGGATTTTGTTTACCGTTCGCTGCAGGAGTCGAGCGACATCACCACGCCGGGCGGTCGTGCCAAGGCGCTGGAGGATGCGCTGACGCTTATCTATCCGCTGCGCGACAGCTATATGATCGATACGTACTTTATCCAGATTGCCGATCTGCTGGGTTTGGATCTGGAGACCGTGCGTGCGAGCTCGGGTCGTGTGTTTCGCGATGTCGCCAAGCGCGAAGATGCGGAACGACGTCGTGAGCAGAACTATGAGCGCCAGCGGGCACAGGCTGAGCGGTCCGGTAGCGCGGGCGGTCGGGCGTCGGGCTCTCGCGATGCCGGTCGCGGTGCTTGGGCGTCGGGCGCGACGCCGCCGGTGTCCGCGCCGGTCGAAGAAGAGCCGTACGACTATGTCCCGCTCGATGCCTACGGTGCCGCGCCCGTAGAGGTCGTCGATGATCTGCCGCCGATCGATGTGCCTGATGGTATGGGCGCTGTGCCTGTGCCTGATGGTTCGAACGCACCGGCTGCGGCGGCGCCGATGGTTTTGACCGATCTAGAGCGCAAGTCCTTGGCAGGGGAGCGCGAGCTGCTGACTATGCTCACGAGCTACCCCGACCTGTTCCGCACGTATGCCGACCGCATCTGCTCCATCGAGTGGGTTGACCCACGTCACGAGTCCATCGCATGGGCCGTTCTGGCAACGCCGCCGGGAACCGATCCTGCAGCCTGCATGGATGCGGCGCGCTCAGTGTGTCCCGATGCAGCAACGCTTGTGAGTGCCGGGCGCATCTCGGCGACGAGCAAGCACCCCACCGAGACGAACATCGTGTTTATGCTCGATACGCTCGAACTCTACACCATCAAGCGCCGCATGCGTGCTGCACAGGCCAAGCTGCGCCAGGACCGTTCGCTCGATGATGGGGCCCGTCGCGCGCTGACCGTGCAGGCCGCGCAGGATTCGCAGCGTCAACGCGAACTGCAAAAGTCGATCGGCGGCGTGGCGGACCCCTTCCGTTTGATCGGCCTGGAGGCCGCAGGTACCGAACAAGCCTAGATGTTGTGCTCAACCAGCGTATTCTCGCCTATATCCAGTCCTCTTTTTGGGTATAGACGTCAATGTGTGTGCTAAAGTATTGAGTCCTGTGGACTATGAAGGGAGAATCTGTGCCAAAAAAGACTGAGAGCACGGGTACTGGGCTGGAATCCTACGTTGCAAAGCTCATGGGCAACGGCTCAAACAGGACTTCGGTAACCGAGGACGAGATTCAGGTCGCCCTGAAGGATATCGATGTTTCTGACGAGCAGCTCACCGCGGTGTATTCCGCGCTGCGCAACAGCGGCATCCAGATTATCTCCGCGAGCGGTAACGACGACGCCCCCATGGACGTCGACGATGACGATAACGATACCGATACCGACGATTTCGATGACGACGACGAGCACGATTCCGGCTCGCTCGACGATCATGAGCTCAAGATGGCCCGTCAGGCCGACGCCGAGATGGGTTCTTCCAAGAGCAAGAAGAAGCGCACCGTGCGCACGTCCCGTTCACGCTCCCGCGTGCGTGGCATCGATGCCTCCACGGTGATGCTGACCGGCGATCCGGTCCGTATGTACCTCAAGGAGATCGGTAAGGTCGACCTGCTGACCGCCTCCGAAGAGGTCGATCTGGCCATGAAGATCGAGGCCGGTCTCGAGGCCACCGAGAAGCTCGAGGCTGCCGATGCTGGTGAGCTCGAACTCACGCGTGCCGAGATGCGTCGTCTTACGCGCATTGAGAACGTGGGCCTCGAAGCCAAGCAGGCGCTCATCAGCGCAAACCTGCGTCTGGTCGTCTCCATCGCCAAGCGCTATGTTGGCCGCGGCATGCTGTTCCTGGACCTGATCCAGGAGGGCAACCTCGGTCTGATCCGCGCCGTCGAGAAGTTCGACTACCAGAAGGGCTTTAAGTTCTCCACGTACGCCACGTGGTGGATCCGTCAGGCCATCACGCGCGCTATCGCCGACCAGGCCCGTACCATCCGTATTCCCGTGCACATGGTCGAGACCATCAACAAGCTCGTCCGTGTGCAGCGCCAGCTCCTTCAGGACCTGGGCCGCGACCCGACTCCCGAGGAGATCGGTGCCGAGATGGACATGAGTGCCGACCGCGTCCGCGAGATCCAGAAGATTTCGCAGGAGCCCGTGTCGCTCGAGACCCCCATCGGCGAGGAAGAGGATTCCCAGCTGGGCGACTTCATCGAGGACTCCCAGGCCATCGTTCCGCCCGATGCGGCCAGCTTCTCCATGCTGCAGGAGCAGCTCACCCAGGTGCTCGACTCGCTTGCCGATCGTGAGCGCAAGGTTATCGAGCTGCGCTTTGGCCTTGTCGACGGACATCCCCGTACGCTCGAGGAAGTCGGCCGCGAGTTTGGCGTCACGCGCGAGCGCATCCGCCAGATCGAGTCCAAGACCCTGGCCAAGCTCCGCCATCCCAGCCGTAGCAGCAAGCTCAAAGACTATATCGAGAGCTAGTCAAGCAAGAAGCGCCCTCAAGCACATCTGCTTGGGGGCGCTTTCATGTAGTCGTTGGGGACGTTCTTGAATGACTAGTCGTTCAAGACCGTCCCCAATGACTGGGTCGGAAAATTTCTTAAAAAAGTTCTTGCCCTAAGCTGATTCGTCCGTATAATAAACTTCGTTGCTTGAGAGCACGCACCTATTCCTCGGTAGCTCAATGGTAGAGCACGCGGCTGTTAACCGCGCTGTTGTAGGTTCGAGTCCTACCCGGGGAGCCAGAATTTTCCAGCCCTTTCCGTTGGGCTTTAAATTCCTCGGTAGCTCAATGGTAGAGCACGCGGCTGTTAACCGCGCTGTTGTAGGTTCGAGTCCTACCCGGGGAGCCAGGTTGCAAAACCCGTCGCTTATGCGGCGGGTTTTTTTGTCGCGATCGCTTGGCGCGAACGTTACCGTATCAACATTTCGTGTCGAGGATGTAATCCCGAGGCCCGCCACCTCAACATGGCGCGGTCGTTGTAGAATATTGCAATGATTGCTCCCACGACATGGTGCCGCGAGCACCAAGAAAAGGAGATTCTTGTGTCTGAGACCATTAACGGCAGCCTGAGCGTCTCGAACGACGTTATTGCCGATATTGCCGGTTATGCCGCGATGACGTGCTATGGCGTCGTCGGTATGGCCGAGCAGCTCCAGGGCGCCGAGAGCGTGCGCCTGCTTGCCGGTCAGCGCCTCCGCAAGGGCGTGCTTGTCTCCGCCGACGAGGACGGCCTTACGGTCGATCTTCACGTCGTGCTCGAGAACGGCGTCAACATGAAGTCCGTCTGCCACAATCTTTCGAGCTCCGTTGCCTTCACTTTGCAGGAGATCGCCCAGATCGATCCCGCCAGCCTTAAGATCGGCATCCATATCGACGCGCTCAAGAGCCGTCTGAACTAGCATCCGAAAACGGAGATTCAAATACCCATGATTGCAAAGACCATTCGCACCTGTTTTCCGATCGCTGCGGCTGCCGTTTCCGACAAGGCCGAGGAGATCAACAAGCTCAACGTCTTCCCCGTACCCGACGGCGATACCGGCACCAACATGTCGCTCACGCTCGCCTCGGTGACCAAGGAGCTCTCCGCCCTTCCCGCCGATGCCGACATGGAGGCCATCGCCGGCGCCATCACTCACGGCTCCCTCATGGGCGCCCGCGGTAACTCCGGCGTCATCACGTCGCAGATTCTGCGCGGCGTGGCCGAGGGCCTCGTCTCTGCCGATGAGCCTATTACGGCTGCCAACATCGCCTTCGCTTTTCGTCGCGCCGTCAAGGTCGCCTTCCAGGCCGTCCGCAAGCCCATCGAGGGCACGATCCTCACGGTGCTGCGCGATGTCTCGACCAAGGCCGACGAGTGCGAGAAGAAGAAGTTCTCGGCCGAGGACGCGCTCGACGCCATCGTCGTCGAGGCATATCAGTCCGTCGCTCGCACGCCCGACCTGCTGCCCGTTCTGAAGGAGAACGGCGTGGTTGACTCCGGCGCCTTCGGCTTTGCTATTTTCCTTGAGAACTTTGTTGCCGCCGCGCTTGGCCGCAGCACCGTTGTCGAGGATTTCTCCGCCACGTTTGATTCCGCTGGCTCTGCCCGCGACGCGGCCCTTGGTCGCGTTGAGATCGAGGCCAACGACGATTGGGAGGGCTCGGAGTTCCGCTACTGCAACGAGTTCCTGTTTAAGGCCGACGCCCCGTTTGACGAGGACGAGTGCCTTAAGTTCCTGGGTTCCATGGGCGACTGCGAGCTACTCGTGGGCGCCTATCCCGACTACAAGATCCATGTGCACTCCAACACCCCCAACCTGGTGCTCGAGCACATGCTGCAGCTCGGTCAGATCTATGAGGTCTTTATCCACAACATGGAGATGGAGGCCCACGACCGTACCGCCAAGATCCACGAGGATCAGGAAAAGGCGGCCGAGCCCGCCAAGGCGCTGGGGTTTGTCGCCGTTGCCGCCGGTTCCGGCGAGGCCGACATCCTCAAGTCCCTCGGCGTCGACGTGATCGTGTCGGGTGGCCAGACCATGAACCCCTCGACCGCCGACCTGCTGGGCGCGGTAGACCAGGTTAACGCGACCTCGGTCATCATTCTGCCCAACAACGGTAACATCCGCATGGCCGCCGAGGCCGCTGCCTCAGCCTGTACCGACAAGAAGGTCGCTGTCGTTCCCACCAAGACCGTTCCCCAGGCCTTCTCCGCGCTGTTCGCCGTACTGCCCGATTCCGAGCTTGAGGATGCCGTCGCCGCCATGGTCGACGCCATCAGTGAGGTTCGCGATGGCGAGGTCACCCGTGCCGTGCGCGATTCCAGCGCCTCTGACGGCTCGCCGATTCACTCCGGTGACGTCATGGGTATCATTGCCGGCTCCATCGACGTGGTCGGCTCCGACGTGAAGCAGGTCACGCTCGACTGCATCAACCGCATGCAGGAGGAAGAGGAGGGTGACGCGCTGACGATTCTGGCCGGCGAGGAGCTGTCCGATGAGGCCTTCCAGGAGATCGTCGACGCTATCGAGGAGGCTCAGCCCGACCTGGAGATCGACGCCCATCGTGGCGAGCAGCCACTCTATCCCGTGATCTTCTCGATCGAGTAGGCAACTGCCCATGTCCGAGCTGTGCTCCGTGCCGCGCGTCTCGGAGCGCTTTGCCCAGAGCAATGCGCTCGACGAGGATATCGCGCGACTCAAATATGTTTCGGGTAAACGTGAGGAGGCCCTTCGCCGGCTGGGAATTCGGACGGTGGGGGACCTCCTTCTCCATATTCCTCATCGATACCTCGACTTTACCCGTTCGTGGTCCATCGAGATGGCGCCCATCGGTACCGTGTGCACGATTGTCGCCACGGTCGATCGTATCGTTCAAAAGCAGCCCCGCCCGCGTATGCAGGTGACCGAGGTCTCGCTGGTGGACGAGACGGGCGTGCTGCAGGTCGCCTTTTTCCGTCAGCCCTGGATTGCCCAGCAGTTCAAGCAAGGCGACCGCCTGGCCGTGATGGGTAAGGTCGAGTTTGCCTACGGCTTTAAGCAGATGGCCTCGCCGCATTTCGAAAAGCTCGAGGATGGGCGTGCCGCGGGCACCATACTGCCGGTCCATTATGTGAGCGATGGCGTGAGCCAGGCGTGGATGCGCCGCATCGTAAGCGGCGCGCTCGAGGTTGTCGGCAATCCCTTCGACCCGATTCCCGCACGCTTACGCGTCAAGCGCCACCTGATGAGTAATGCCCGCGCGCTGCGCTCAATCCATTTTCCTTCGAGTATGGCCGAGCGCGATATCGCGCGTCGTCGCCTGGCCTACGAGGAGTGCCTCTACCTGCAGCTGGCGCTGCGCCTGCGCAACGACGACGGCTTGGTCGATGTGGTGCCCTATGCCCACACCGCGGGCGAGCACCTGGCCGCGCTCAAGCAAGCCCTGCCGTTTTCGCTGAGCGAAGAGCAGGAGGCCGCGTTTCAAGATATCCTGCGCGATATGTGCGATGGCGGGCGCGTGATGAACCGCCTGCTGCTGGGCGATGTCGGTACCGGTAAGACCGCCGTTGCCGCTTGCGCGCTGGCAGTGGCTGCCGATAGCGGCACGCAGGCCTGCGTTATGGCGCCCACGGGCGTTCTGGCGCGCCAATATGCCGATAAGACCGGCCCTCTGCTCTCGCAGGCCGGCATGTCCTGGGCGCTTCTGACGGGTGCCACGCCGGCCTCTGAGCGCGAGCAGATCCATGCCCGGCTGGAATCGGGCGAGCTTGATGTGCTCTTTGGAACCCACGCGGTCCTTTCGGATGACGTTACGTTCAAGCATCTGTCGCTCGTGGTCATCGATGAACAGCACCGGTTTGGCGTCGGCCAACGCAACGCCCTGCGCGCGAAGGGCCCCGGTGCCGATCTGCTCGTTATGACGGCAACGCCCATCCCGCGTACGCTGGCGCTTTCGGTCTACGGCGATCTGGACACGAGCATCATCCGCCATCGGCCCGTCCCTGGCGCTGGCGTGACGACACGCGTACTCACCGAGTCAAGCCGTGACCTCGCCTATGGAGCCATCCGCGAGGCGCATGAAAAGGGTCAGCAGGCCTACGTGATTTGCCCGCTCGTGGAGCCGAGTGACTCGGCCGATGAGCTGGAAGACGTGCCCGGTATCGCCCGCGACGACGAGGGCCGCGTGACGGTCCCTGTGCCGCTGCACGATACGGCGACCGAGCTCGATCGCCTGCGTCTGGCGTTGCCGGGTCTTGCCATCGAGCGCCTTCACGGCCGCATGCCGGCGGGGGAGAAGGATCGCGTGATCGACGCCTTTAAACGTGGCGAGATCGATGTGCTCGTCTCGACTACGGTGGTCGAGGTGGGCGTCGACGTGCCTAACGCCACCGTCATGGTCATCGAGAACGGCGAGCGCTTTGGTTTGGCTGCCCTGCACCAGCTGCGCGGTCGCGTGGGCCGCGGCAGTGTGTCGGGCACGTGCCTGGTCATGACGCACTCCAAGGGCAACGGCGGCGCGTCGGCGGCGCAAGACCGTCTCCAGTCGCTCGAAAAAACTTCGGATGGTTTTACGCTTGCCCAGATGGACCTGCGTCTGCGTCACGAGGGCGAAATCCTAGGGTACCGCCAGCATGGCGGTGTGACCCTGCGCTTCGTCGACCTGGATGCCGACGAGGACCTTATCGAATGGGCCCATTTGGACGCGGTCGAGCTCTTGCGGTATGCTTGCACCCTTGACTCCGTGGCGACGCGCCCCCTGCGCGATGCAGTCGCCATGCGATATCGACACATTTTTAAGGAGGTCAGCGGAGGATGAGAATCATCGGCGGCGAATGGCGCGGTCGTAAGATCGAGGAGCCCCGTGGTCGCGATGTCACCCGCCCCACGACTGATCGCGTGCGCGAGTCGTGCGCATCTATGGTCATGTCGGCATTCGACTTCGATCTGGACGAGGTTCGTGTGCTGGACGCCTTTGGCGGCTCCGGTGCCTTAGGGTTAGAGATGCTCTCTCGTGGGGCCCGCTCGCTCACGACGTTTGAGATCGATCGCAACGCCGCGCGGCTCATTACCAAGAATATCGAGTCGCTCTGCCGTGACCGTGCGCGCTGGCGCGTGGTGACGGGTGACGTGCTGGCGAGCGCCTCGCGCGGCCGGGTGCCGGGCGGCCCCTTTGATCTGGTCCTGCTCGACCCGCCCTATGCTTTTGGTGCCGAGCCGGTCGAGGAACTGCTGCAGAACCTGGCTCAGCAGGGTTTACTTGCACCTGGCGCTTATGCCCTGTTTGAGCATGCCGCCGCCGATGCGGGCGCGCATCCGGCAGACTTTGAGACTGTACGTGAGAAGCGCTACGGCATTACCTCGGTCGACCTGCTTCGTTGGGTCGGCGATGACGATGGTGAGGGCGATAGCGCCGGCACCGATGCTGACAACAACGATGCCACGTCGTTTCAGGAGGATGCTCATGAGTGACACCATCAATCGCGTGATCGTCCCGGGCACCTTCGATCCCATCACGTTTGGCCATATCGATGTGATCCGCCGCGCCCGCCGCATCTTTCCCAGCGTGATCGTCGCTGTTGCCGAGTCGCAGGGTAAAAACGGTGTGGGCACCACGTTTACGCTCGATGAGCGCGTGGCGCTGGCCCGCGAGGCGCTCGGTGATATCGACGGCGTTGAGGTCCTGCCCTTTACCGGCCTCTTGGTCGACTTCGCTCGCGAGCAGGGGGCGGGGGCCGTGGTCAAGGGCCTGCGCGCCATGACCGACTTTGAGTACGAGCTGCAGCAGGCCGACCTCAACTATCGCTTGGATAACGAGCTGGAGTCCATTTTTGTCATGAGTGCGCCGCAGTACGGCTATATCTCGAGCTCGGTCGTTCGCCAGATTGCCTCGCTCGGCAGCGATGTATCGACGTTTGTCCCGTCCAACGTGGTCGAAGCGCTCAGACATCGCTTTTCGTGACGTTTTTTATTGCCTGGTGGCATGTGGTAAACTAGTACGATGATATGTTACCTATGAAAGGAGACCGGATGCCGGGCGAGAATTTTCCTGGCGATAGGATCGTCAGCTTGGTCGATGAGCTCGAAGGGCTGATCGAGGAAGCCAAGCCGCCTTTCGGCAAGAACGCTCAGTTCAAGGTCATCGACGCCGACGTGTTCTTCAACATCCTCGACGAGATCCGCATGAGCTATCCCGAGGAGTGGCAGAAGTCCCGCCGTATCCTTAAGGAGCGCGAGGAGCTTATGGCTTCCGCCGCCGCTCAGGCCGATTCCATCATCGCTGACGCTCAGCAGCAGGCCCTCACCATTGCCGGTGAGCAGGAGATCGTCCGCCTTGCGCAGCAGCAGGCCGACGACATCCGCGATCGTGCCCAGCAGTACGAGCGCGAGACGCGTTATGCTGCCGAGGACTACGCAGAGCAGGTCTTTACGCACCTGGAGGAAAACCTCAAGAGTCTGACCGGCACCGTTACCCGTTGCCGTCAGCAGCTCAACGAGGGTGCTGCCCAACAGAATGGTCAGTGGTAATGGCTGAGTTCCCGAGCGTTACCGTCGATCTTTCCGAGCAGCTCGAGTTTCCTGGAGATTCGTATCCGCTGACCGGTAAGGTCGATGTCGCCACCTACACGGTGGGCGAGAAGGAGTACCAGCTACAGGACGGCATCGACTACGACGTTGTCTTTACCAATGCCGGTACCGGTGTCTTGCTTACGGGCATGGTCCGCGCGCACGCCACCGGCGAGTGCGACCGTTGCCTGGAGCCCGCCTCGTTTGATATCGCCGGCGAGATCGAGGAGTTCTACCTCTTTGAGGAGCCCGAGGATCCCGAGGCTTACGAGGACGGCTACGAGCTCCTGGGTGAGGACCGCATCGTCGATCTGGGTGAGCCCATCAACGACGCGGTCGTTATGGACACGCCGTTTGTGGTGCTCTGCAAGCCCGATTGTCGCGGTCTGTGTCCCACTTGCGGTTGCAATCTCAACGTCGAGCAATGCGATTGCGCCGCCCAGGCAGAGGCAGAATGGGCCGCTGCCACGGAAAATCCATTTGCAGCATTGAAGAATCTCAAGCTCGATGAGTAAAACTGTGGTAGTATCGCTACTTGCGCGTAATCGCCACACTGGATAGTTCATAAGGAAGGTCACTATGCCCGTACCTAAACAAAAGCAGGGTCGTATCCGCACTCACACCCGTCGTTCCGCCAACATGAAGATCTCGGCTGCGGCTCAGTCCACGTGCCCCCGTTGCGGCGCTGTCAAGCTCCCGCACCACGTGTGCCCCAGCTGCGGTTTCTACAAGGACCGCGAGGTTATCGTTACCGAGTAACGCTATACTCTGGATGCGATGCCGTTCCAAATGGAACCACAATGGCCGGCTCAATGAGTCGGCCATTTTTGTATAAGGAGCATGTATATGAGTAACGTTCGCGTTTGTGTAGACGTTGTGGGCGGAGACGAGAAGCCCCAGGTTGTTCTCGATGGTATCGAGGCTGCACTTGCCGCCGATCCCGATATCGAGGTCTTGGCAGCTGGTCCCGCCGAAATCGTCAATCCCTTTGCCGCTTCCCATGCACGTGTTGAGGCCCTTGAGGCACCCGACGTTATCGCCATGGATGACGATCCCATTCGCGCCGTGATGACCAAGCGCAAGTCTTCGATTGTGCTTTCCTGCCGCGCCATTAAGAAGGGCAACGCGGACGCGTTCTTCTCTGCTGGTTCTACTGGTGCTATGACCGCCGCGGCTACCGCTTACGTGACGCCATTTAGGTATCAGGCCGAGGGCAAGAAGCAGCCGGTGCGCCCCTGTCTGACCAATGCGCTGCCCAATCGTGCCGGCGGTCTGACGGTGCTGTGCGATATGGGCGCCAACCCCGATGTCGAGGTCGATGACATGGTGCGTTTTGCCCAGATGGGTAGCGCCTATGCTCGCGTCGTCCTGGGCATCGAGCATCCCCGCGTGGGCCTGCTTGGTAACGGCACCGAGGACGAGAAGGGCTCCAACTTTACCAAGGCCTGCTTCCCGGCCATGAAAGCCGCCGTTCCCGGCTTTGTTGGCAACTGTGAGGGAACGGACATCACTTCCGGTAACTTCGATGTCGTCGTTGCCGATGGCATGTCGGGCAATATTGCGCTCAAGGCCACCGAGGGCGCTGCCAAGTTTTTGCTGCAGGAACTCAAGGGTGCCTTTATGGCCTCGCTCGGCACCAAGATCGCCGCGCTGCTCATTAAAAAGCAGATGCGCGAGATAAAGGCCAAGCTTTCGGGCGACGCCAAGGGCGGCGCGATTCTTTTGGGCCTGCGCGGCGTGGTCCTGATCGGCCATGGCGCCACCTCGGTCGAGGCTGTTAAAAACGGTACGCTCGCGGCGGCCGAAGCCGTGCGCGCCGGGCTGGTCGAGAACGTCGCCAACTCCATGGACGGCATCGTTTTATAACAGCGGCGTTATGCGTCTCGGGGCGTGCGTCGTGGGGTAGAATCAGAACCGTGTCTTGGTACCGCCCGGGCGGTACCATTCTTTTGGTATTCATGCACTATGAGAGGAAGCGCTATGGATCGCTCCGAAATCTTCGACAAGATCGCCGAGGTCGCTGCTGACGTTCTGGGCGTCGATGTTGCCGAAATTAGCGATGAGACCACCTTTGACGACCTCGATGCCAACTCGCTCGAGCGCCTGCAGCTGGTTACGGCTATCGAGGACGAGTTCAACCTCGAGATCGATGACGAGACCCTGCTCTCGCTCAACTCTGTCGCCGACGCCGTCGACGCTATCGAAAACGCCAGGGAGGCCTAGGTCTTGGCTTTGTCTGAACGACTTACGCGCGCCCAGGAAATTCTGGGCCACGAGTTCAATAATAAGGTGCTGCTGCGCGCGGCCCTTACGCATCCCTCGGCAGTCGAGGGCCAGCCGGTTTCTGCCAGCTATGAGCGCCTTGAGTTCTTGGGCGATTCCATTTTGGGCGCTGTGGTCGCACGCTCCCTGTTTGAGTCCTATCCGGAGTTTGACGAGGGCAAGCTCACGCGCCTGAAGGTGTCGCTTGTCTCGGGCGCTACGCTGTCCGAGGTTTCTCACGAGCTGGGCATCGACGACATCATCATCTTTGGTGCCTCCGAGACCGGTACCGGTGCGCGCGGCCTGCACTCGGCGCTTGAGAACGTTTACGAGTCGCTCGTGGGCGCGTTGTATCTGGATGCCGGTTGGGATGCGGCGGCGGAGTTCATCCACCGTACGCTTAAGCCGCACCTGGCCACCGAGCGAGCCGAGCACCCCGCGAACCCCAAGTCGTTCTTGCAGGAGTGCGTGCAGGCAGACGGCCACGAGCCTCCCGCGTATAAGCTGGTCGGCTCCGAGGGCCCCGCACATGCGCCCACCTTTACCGCTGTGGTGCTCATCGACGGTATTCGCCAGGGCCGAGGCACCGGGTCCTCCAAGAAGGAGGCCGAGGGGGCCGCTGCACTCGAGGCGCTCGACCGCATGGGCTACACCACCAACGGCGTGATTCTTAACAAGAAGCCTGTTTAAGCGAGGAACCGTGTATCTCAAGTCCCTCACGCTCAAAGGGTTCAAGTCGTTTGCCGACCGCGCCCATATGTCATTTGAGCCGGGCCTGACCGTCATCGTCGGTCCCAACGGCTCGGGAAAATCGAACATCTCCGACTCGATTCTGTGGGTCCTGGGCGAGCAGAGTGCCAAGCAGCTGCGCGGCCAGGCCATGGAGGATGTCATCTTCTCGGGCTCGTCGGCGCGCAAGCCGGTGGGTGTCGCCGAGGTCACGCTGGTGCTCGATAACTCGGACCATTTGCTGCCCGTCGACTTTGACGAGGTCGCCATTACCCGTCGCATGTACCGCTCGGGCGAAAGCGAGTACCTCATCAACTCGAGCCCGTGCCGCCTGATGGACATTCAGGACATCCTGCACGATTCGGGCCTGGGCAAGGATACGCATTCCATCATCAGCCAGGGCAAGCTCGATGCCATTTTGCAGAGCCGCCCCGAGGAGCGCCGCGCCCTTATTGAGGAGGCTGCCGGCATCTCCAAGCACAAGCGCCGCAAGGAGCGTGCGCTCAAAAAGATTAAATCGATGGACGAGCACCTGACCCGTGCCCGCGACATCAATAAGGAGATCGCCCGCCAGCTGCGGCCGCTGGAGCGTCAGGTCGATCGCGCGCGCAAGTACAAAGAGCTGTCCTCGCGTGCGAACGAGCTTACGCAGATGCTGGCCGTCGACGAGCTTCGTTCGCTGCAGTCGCAGTGGAACGACCTGGAGAGCCGCTCCAAGGAGGGCGCTGCCGAGCTTGAGCTTGCGCAATACCGCTTGGGCGAAAAGGAGCGCGAGCTCGAGAAGCTCCAGGTCATGCTCGAGGAAAAGGGCCTGTTTGTGGGTGATCTGGGCGAGCAGCGCCGTCATATGCAAGACGTGGTCGGCCGCATCAACTCCGACATGCGCCTACTCGAGGAAAAGGGCCACAACATGGTGTCGCGCCTGTCCGACATGCGCGGCCAGATCTCGAGCTCCGAGCATCAGCGTCGTCGCGTGGTTGAGGAGCTCGAGGATGCGCGTGCCCAGCTTGAGGAAGTGACCGGTGCGCACATGCAGGCCCAGGACGACGTTGACGCCGCCGGTCCTGCCGCCGCCCAGCTCCACGAGCGTCGCGTGGCGCTCGACAATCAGATTTCGCAGCTCACGCGCGAGCAGCGCGATGTGCAGCGTGTGGCCGATAACGCCGCGCTCGAGCTCGCCAAGGTGAAGGACTCGCTGAGCAACGCCGAGGTCGAGGACAACATGTACGCCTCGCGCCTGGAGCAGATCGACGAGCAGCTCGAGGAGGTCACGGCATCGCTTGATAGCCGCCGCGACCGTGCTGAGGAGCTTGAGAGCGCCCTTGAGGCGGCTCGTCAGGCCCAGAGCGATGCGCGCGAGGCCACCGAGACGGCACGCGCTGCCCTCAAGGACCTGCGTTCCCGTGAGGGCGAGGCGCGCAACAAGCTGTCCGAGGTGCGCTCAGAGCTCGCGAGCCAAAAGAAGCTCGACGCTCGTATGGCCGACAGCTCGCCGCTCGTAAGCCGCCTGGTTGGCGCGCTGGGCGACGATGTTTCGGGCCGTCTGGGCGATGTGATCGAGGCACCGCGTGAGCTTGAAGGCCTGGTTGAGCAGCTGCTCGCCGGCGATATCGATGCTCTGTTGTTCGATAACGCTGCCGCACTTGAGCGCGCCGGTCGCGCTGCACTGGACCAGAAGAAGGCCTCGGGCGAGGCGCTGCTGGTTTCGCGCAGCGTGAGCGGCTCTGCTGCCGCCGAGGGTGCCGCCGGTACCCGCCTTGTTGATCGCCTGTCCGTGCGCTCCGGGTATGGCCCGGTTGTCGAGGCCCTGCTCGGTGGCTTTTACGTGGTCGATGACTTGGCTGCCGCGTTGGCGGCACCAGTCGTTGACGGTGTGACCTACGTGACTCCCGATGGCGCCCGCGTGAGCTGTGGCGGCCTGGTGCGCGTGGGGCTCGATGCCGGTGAGGCTTCGGGTGCTTTGGAGCGCAAGCGTCGTATTCGCGAGCTGGAGGGCCTGGAGCCCGATCTCGCTGCCGTGTTTGAGCATGTGTCGGATCAGATCGTCGAGGCCAATGCGGCCGTCGAGGGGGCGCGTGCCGCCGAGGGTGATGCCGCCGGCGAGATCGCCCGTCTTGAGGGCGAACGCCGCTCGCTGCTCTCCGAGATCGGCCGCTTGGAGCAAAGCGCCAACAATGCCGAGGTCGAGCGCGTGCGCATCTCCAAGCGCCGCGATCAGGCCGCCGAGGCCGTTCGCGCTGCGCGTCCGCGCGTTGACGAGCTCACCCGTTCGCGCGACGAGGCCCGTGCGCAGGCAAGCGACCTGGGTCTTCAGATTGCCGAAGCCAACGACGAGCTCGATCGCGTGCGCCGTGACGATTCCGAGGCAGCCGGTAAGCTCGCCGATGCCAAGGTCCGCCTCGCTCAGACGAGCGAGCGTCTGCGTTCGCTGAAGGGCCGTGTGCCCGACCTGGAGCATCGCCTGGAGGGCATCGACCGCCGTATCCGCGGAACACGCCAGGCCTCGCGCTCACTCGAGTTGCTGCGCCTGCGCGTCGATCCCATGCACGAGCGCTATTCGGCCCTGCTGGAGCGCGCGTCGGATTGGGCCGCGCGCTTGCGTGACCAAGCTTCACTCGAGGAGGCGGACTCAGCCTCGCTCAAGAAGACCATTGAGGACGCCAAGGCCGAGGTCTCCCGCGCCAAGGAGCGGGTCGATGCCGCCACCGCGACGCAAAACGAGTTCAAGGTCGCACGCGGCAAGCTCGAGGTGCAGGTGGAGGCTGCCATCAAGGCCATCACCGCCGATGGCACCACGGTGCTCGAGGAAGCGCTCATGCTTCCTGCGCCCACCGACCGTGACGCCGCTGAGCGCGAGCTCAACCAGCTCGTGCGCCAGATCAACAACCTTGGCCCTGTGAACCAGGTTGCCATGGAGGAGTACGAGCAGCTCAAGCGCCGCGCCGATTACATCGAGGAGCAGCTGGCCGATCTTGAGAGCGCACGCAAGGCGCTCACCAAGATCACGGTGGCCATCGACCGCAAGATGCGTAAAGCCTTCCTGGTGACCTTTGAGAAGGTCGATGCGAACTTCCGCGAGATCTTCGCCATGCTGTTCCCGGGTGGCCAGGCACATCTGGAGATGACCGATCCCGAGCATCCGGCCGAGACAGGCATCGAGGTCGTGGCGCAGCCGCGTGGCAAGCGCATCAGCAAGATGATGCTCATGTCGGGCGGCGAGAAGAGCCTGACGGCGCTTGCCCTGCTCTTTGCCGTGTATCGCACGCGTACGGTGCCGTTCTATGTGCTGGATGAGGTCGAGGCGGCACTCGACGACGCCAACCTATCCAAGCTCATCGGCGCGCTCGACGTGTTGCGTTCCGATACGCAGCTCTTGGTTATCTCGCATCAGCGCCGTACTATGGAGGACGCTGACGTCCTCTACGGCGTCTCGATGCAAGCCGACGGCGTCAGTCGCGTCGTCTCGCAAAAACTTGATCGCGAAACCGGAAAGGTCGTGAATGCATAATGGGATTCTTCGATGCTCTCTCGCGCGGACTTGAACGCAGCCGCGAGGCCCTCAACGAGGTCTTTTATTTTGGCGGCGAGGTCGATGAGGATTTTTGGGAGGATCTAGAGGACACCCTCGTCATGGGTGACATGGGCGCCGAGGTCGCCATTCAGGTCTCCGATGACCTGCGCGATACCGCGGCCAAGAAGAACCTCAAGACCGCTCCGCAACTCCGTCGCGCCCTGGCCGAGCAGCTCGAGCAGCATTTTGTGCCCGCCGAGCGCGATCCGTTCTCCGACACGCCGAGCTGCGTGCTGTTTGTGGGTATTAACGGTGCCGGCAAGACCACGACGGTCGGCAAGATCGCGAGCGCTATGGCTGCCCGCGGCAAGAACGTCGTAATCGGTTCGGCCGATACCTTCCGCGCCGCCGCCATCGAGCAGCTCGATGTGTGGGGCCAGCGCGCCGGCGTTCCCGTCATCAAGCGCGACCGCGGCTCCGACCCGGCGAGCGTTTGCTACGACGTGCTCGACGAGGCCGACAAGCGCGGCAGCGACCTGGTGCTTATCGACACCGCCGGCCGTCTGCACACGAGCCCCGAGCTCATGCGCGAGCTTGCCAAGGTGGTCAACGTGACGCGTAAGCGCGCCGCCAATATGGCCGCCGGCCCCATGCCCGTCTCGGTCGTACTCGTGATCGATGCCGCGACAGGCCAAAACGGTCTGAACCAGGCGCTTGAGTTTAACGAGGCGTTGGGTCTGGACGGTATTATCATGACAAAGCTGGACGGCACGGCTAAGGGTGGCATCGCCATGGCCGTGGCCGAGAAGCTCAAGCTCCCAATCCTGCGCATCGGCGTGGGCGAGCAGGTCGATGACCTGCAGGAGTTCAATGCCAAAGATTTCTGCCGCGCCCTGGTGGGCGAGTCCAATTAAGGAGTGACTAGTGTTTGATTCTCTGAGCGATCGCCTCAACGACACATTTGACCGCCTGCGCGGCAAGGGTAAATTGACCGAGGCCGATATCACCTCGGCCATGCGCGACATTCGCATGGCGCTGCTCGAGGCCGACGTCAACTTCAAGGTCGTTAAGGAGTTCGTCGCCAAGACCAAGGAGCGCTGCATGACCGCCGAGGTCATGGAGTCGCTGTCGCCGGCGCAAAACGTCGTCAAGATCGTGCTCGACGAGCTCACCGAGATGCTCGGCTCCACCGAGAGCAAGCTCGTCTTTAGCAACCGCATTCCCAATGTCATCATGCTCGTGGGCCTGCAGGGCTCCGGTAAGACCACGGCGGCCGTAAAGCTGGCCTACCAGCTCAAGAAGCAGGGCCGCTCGCCGCTGCTCGCCGCGTGCGACGTCTACCGTCCCGCCGCTGCCGACCAGCTGGCCACACTCGGTGGAGAGATCGGCGTGCCGGTCTTCCGCGGCGACGGCGAGCACCCGGTCGATATCGCCAAGGGTGCCATCCAGGAGGCAGTCGACCACCTGCGCGATGTAGTCATCGTCGATACCGCCGGTCGTTTGCAGATCGACGAGCAGATGATGCAGGAGGCCGTGGATATCAAGAAGGCCGTCAAGCCCGATCAGGTGCTGATGGTCGTCGATGCCATGACCGGCCAGGATATCGTCAACGTCGTCTCGACCTTCGCCGAGCGCACCGATTTTGACGGCGTGATCATCTCCAAGCTCGACGGCGATGCCCGTGGCGGCGGCGCGCTTTCCGTGCGCCAGGTGACCGGCAAGCCCATCAAGTTCGTGAGCATGGGCGAGAAGCCCGATTCGTTGGAGCCGTTCTACCCCGATCGCATGGCCAAGCGCATCTTGGGCATGGGCGATGTTGTCGGCATCATCGAGAAGGCCCAGGAGGCGGCTGACGCCGAGCAGCTCGAGGCTGCCGAGCGCATGCTGCGCGAGGGCTTTACCATGAACGACATGCTCGACCAGATGAAGGCCGTCAAGAAGATGGGCGGCATGAAGGGCATTCTGGGTATGCTTCCCGGCGGCCAGCGCGCACTCAACCAGATGGGTGGCAACCTGGACGAGGGCATCTTCGATAAGAACGAGGCCATCATCATGTCGATGACCAAGGAGGAGCGCCTGCGTCCCTCCATCATCAACGGCCAGCGTCGCGCCCGCATCGCCAAGGGTGCCGGTGTGACCCCCACCGAGGTCAACAGCCTTATGAAGCAGTGGGGCGAGATGAACAAGATGATGGGCCGCTTGCGCACGATGGCCAATCAGGCGCAGGCCGGCGGCAAGAAGGGCAAAAAGGGTAAGAAGGGCAAAAAGATGCGCATGCCCAATATTCCCGGTCTGGATGCCATGGGCCTGGGCGGCATGGGCGGCCTGGGAACGGGCGGCCCCAAGTCCGATATGGATCTGCTGCGCCAGATGGAAGCGCAGATGCGCAATAAGAAGTAACGACTGGTAGAGTCGTGTATGGCGAAGGCCGCTCGGATGGTATTCCAGGCGGCCTTCGTCGTTGGTGCGTTATATGTTGTGTGAGCAGACGCGTGATGGCATCGATTGCCTGCTGTTAGTGGCAGCTGCAGCCCTCGTGACCCTCGTTCTCGTGATGGCCGTGGCAACCGCAGGATCCGCCGTGCTCATGGATGTGCTCGTGGTCGTGGCCGTGGCAGTCACAGGTGGCCTCGCCGGTCTGTGCGAGCGTGCCGGCAATGAGTGCCTCGACGCAGGCGTCGCAGCTGCCCTGGGCGCCTGCATAGACCGTGATGCCGGCCTGGGTAAGCGCGTTGATGGCGCCGCCGCCGATACCGCCGCAGATGAGCGTGTCAACGCCACCGTTAGCAAGCAGACCCGCCAATGCACCGTGACCAGTGCCGCCGGTGCTCACGACCTGCTCGTTGAGGACCTTGTCGTCCTGGATGTCGTAGATCTTGAACTGTTCGCTGCGGCCAAAGTGCATAAAGATGTTGCCGTTGTCGTACGTCGTTGCCACCCTCACGGTGTCGACCTCCTTTGCTGGCCATGCGGCCGTTGTCGTGGTGATGGGGGAGTACGCGATGTTGCCGCCTTCGATGACGATCGCCCGTCCATTGACCAGCGCGTTTGCCACCTTGCGATGCGAGCGGCTGCAGATTGCCGCCACCGTGGCGCGGGCAATGCCCATGCACTGGGCGACTTCCTCCTGATTGAGTCCTTCCAGGTCACATAGGCGTAGGACCTCGAGCTCGTCGACCGTCATGTCGATGGCGTCGCCACTCGCCAGGCCATCGGGGGTAAAACCGCGATATTCGGGGATGATCCCGACGCGGCGCAATTTTTCGCGTCTTCCTGCCATGCACTCTCCAAATCTGACATATGTCAACAATAGAATAGCGAACCTGCGGATTTGCGCAAGGAATTTCTGGCATATGTCAGAAAATGAGGGCTTATGTTTGGGCTGTGGGGCCGCGTGCGCCTGGGCTACAATGAATCTCGCTTGTAGACGACTGACAGGAGGGTCAATGAGCAAGGCTGATCAACAGTTTGTAACCATGTGCCGCGATATCTTGGACCATGGCACCACCACCGAGGGCCAAAAGGTCCGCCCGGTGTGGGAGGATGGCACCCCTGCCTATACCATTAAAAACTTTGGCGTCACGGCGCGCTACGACCTGCGCGAGGAGTTTCCCGCGCTTACGCTGCGTCGTACGGCGCTCAAGTCCGCCATGGACGAGATCCTGTGGATCTATCAAAAGAAGTCTAATAACGTGCATGATCTCAACAGCCATATTTGGGACGAGTGGGCCGACGAGACTGGCTCCATCGGTAAAGCCTACGGGTACCAGATTGGCCAGAAGAGCCATTATGCCGAGGGCGACTTTGACCAGATGGACCGCGTGCTGTACGACCTCAAGAACACGCCGTATAGCCGTCGCATTATGACGAACACCTATGTGTTCAGCGACTTGTCCGAGATGCACCTGTATCCGTGCGCGTACAGCGTGACGTATAACGTGACGCAGCGTCCGCAGGACGACAGGCCAACGCTCAACATGATTCTCAACCAGCGCAGCCAGGATATTTTGGCCGCAAACAACTGGAACGTGTGCCAGTACGCCATTCTGCTCATGATGGTTGCGCAGTCGGTCGATATGATTCCTGGCGAGCTGCTGCACGTGATCGCCGATGCCCATATCTACGACCGTCATGTCGATATCGTCCGCGAGCTTATCGAGCGTCCGCAGTTTGCGGCGCCCAAGGTAACGCTTAACCCCGATGTACACGATTTCTATGCGTTTACGACCGACGACCTGATCGTGGAGGGCTACGAGCACGGCCCGCAGGTCAAGAACATTCCCATCGCGGTGTAGGTGGCGGGCATGACGTGTAAGCTTTCTGCCATCGTCGCCGTGTGTGAAGACTGGGGCATTGGCTGCGAGGGCGATATGGTCGTGTCCAATCGCGCCGACATGCGCCATTTTGTGGCGCGCACCAAAGGGTGCCCGGTCATCATGGGGCGCAAGACGCTGCTGAGTTTCCCCGGCGGGCGTCCTCTCAAGAACCGCCGCAATATCGTGCTCACCCGCGACGAGGGCTTTGCTGCCGAGGGCGTCGACGTGGTGCATAGCATCGACGAGGCGCTCGCTGCGGTTGCCGATGAGTCCGTTGCCTGGGTGATCGGTGGCGGCGAGGTGTATCGGCAGTTTCTGCCGTATTGCGCCGAGGCCGAGGTCACGCATAACCACTGCGTGCATGTCGTGGATACGTACTTTCCCGATTTGGAAGCCGATCCTGCGTGGGAGATTGCGCAGCGTAGCGGGGTCGCGACGATTGCCGCCGGTGAGGGTGACGAGGGCGTCGATTATGAGTTCGTGACGTATCGTCGCATTGAGGCGTAAAACCGATTATCCCTTCGGTATTATCGGGTTGAAATGAATGACGGGGCGGCGCATGGCGTTGCCCCGATATTTGTATAGGTGCTGCAAAGAAAGGTGCGGGCTGGCTGCTATGACTGATGCCGTTGAGGTTCTGCGAATTGATTCGCTCGAGGACGAGCGGCTCGATGCCTATGTGCGACTGACCGAGCGCGAGCTGCGCTGCGTGCTGGAGCCGCAAAAGGGCATCTTTATTGCGGAGAGCGCCAAGGTCATCGAGCGTGCCGTGCGCGCCGGATACGAGCCGGTGAGCTTTCTTTTGGGTGAACGCTGGCTCGATCAGATGATGCCGCTGTTCGAGCGCCTGGTTGTGCGCGAGGGCGCGGGTCCTGTTCCTGTGTTCGTGGCCTCCATGGAGCTCATGGAGCATTTGACGGGCTTTAACGTGACGCGTGGTGCGCTCGCGGCGTTCCGTCGCCCGCGTCAGATTCCGGTTGATGAGTTCTTGGGCGGCGTCGTCGAGGCGGCGGGGGATCGTCCGGTGCGTGTGTGCGTGCTTGAGGGTATTGTCGATCACACCAATGTTGGTGCGATATTTCGCTCGGCTGCCGCATTGAACGTTGACGGTATTTTGGTCAGCCCGACGTGCTGCGACCCGTTGTACCGTCGCTCGGCCCGCGTGAGCATGGGCACCGTGTTTCAGGTTCCGTGGACGCGTATTGGCAGTGAGGCGCGCGTATGGCCGCATGATGGGCTGGCGGCGCTGCACGATGCCGGCTTTTCGTGTGCCGCCATGGCGTTGACGGATGATTCGGTGTCGCTGGACGATCCAGTGCTGCAGGAGATTGACCGCCTGGCGATCTTTATGGGTACCGAGGGTGCCGGCCTGGGAGCCAAGACCATTGAGGGCTGTGATCGCGCCGTGCGCATTCCGATGGCGCACGGGGTCGATTCGCTCAACGTGGCCGCGGCGAGCGCCGTCGCCTTTTGGCAGTTGTGCCCGCACGTGAGCAATGAGTATCACTACCAGCCGGGTTTGTATCACTAGGCAGTTATTCCGCACCGCGCTCTAGTTCGGGGTGTTTCGGTCGCCGCCAGTCGGTGCTAAGCTGGTTTTGGCTTTGGTTTTAAATTGCTGTTTTGTTGTTTGACGTATGCGTGTGGGGAGGGCGTGTGGCTAAGAAATCTACGGCTATCGATGTAACGCAGGGTGTCATTTGGCAGCAGCTGCTTTCGCTGTGGGTTCCCATCTTCTTTAGTTCGTTTTTTCAGCAGGCCTACACGCTTATCGGTACGTATATCGTCGGTCAGTTTGGCGGCAAGCTCGCACTGGGTGGCATTCAGGCCACGATGGTGCTTACGGAGCTCTGCATTGGTTTTTGCGTCGGTGTGGGTGCTGGCTGTGCCGTTATTACCGGTCAGTATTTTGGCCAGCACGATGATGAGCGACTGAGTCGTTCGGTCCATACGGCCATGACGCTTGCGCTGGTGGGCGGTATCGTTTTCTCGATTCTTGGCATAGTGTTCGTTGAGCCCATGCTGGTGCTTATGAACACGCCGCATGAACTATTGGCCGAGGGCGTGGCCTATGCTCGCTGTTATTTTGCCGCGATGGTTGCGGCACTGCTGCTTAATATGGGAACCGCACTGCTGCGTGCCGTGGGCGACACACGCGGGCCCGCCGTGATCATTGCCTCTGGCTGCCTGGTTAACGTGGTGCTGGATATCATCTTTGTCGCTGTGTTGCATATGGAGGCGCTGGGCTGCGGCATCGCAGTGGCGCTGACCATTTGCTCCAATGCAACGATGATCGTGTTTCGCATGATGCGCGCTCCGGGCGCATGGCGTCTTTCGCTGTCTAAGCTCGGCATCGATCGCGGTATTTGCAAGAGCATGATCTCGTGTGGTCTGCCGCTTGGCTTTCAGTCTGCTGCCTATTCGATTTCCAATGTTTTGATTCAGGTGTCGGTCAACTCGTTTGGTGCCGATGTCACCACGGCGTGGGGTCTTTCGGGCCGCTTAGATGGCATTGTCTGGATGGTTACCGAGGCGCTCGGCGTGTCGATCACCACGTTCTCGGCACAGAACTTTGGCGCGCGCAACTACGAGCGCATGCGCAAGGGCTACCATACGTCGCTCGTGCTGTCGTTTATGCTCATTGGTGGCCTGTCTGCCGTGCTGCTGGTGTTCTCGGGTCCGTTGTCGCGTCTGTTTGTCGACGATGCTTCGATTTCGGCGTACACCACGACGATTCTTCATTTCATCGCGCCGTTCTACGCGATCTTCTCGATTATCGAAAACGCGTCGGGCTCCATTCGCGGTGCCGGCGTGAGTCTGCAGCCTATGATGCTCACCATCTTTGGCACCGTTGTCTTGAGGGTGATCTGGGTGTTTGCGATCATGCCTTTCGATCCGTCGCTCGAGCATCTACTGCTGGTCTACCCCGTAACGTGGCTCATTACGGCCATGATGTTCACCATCTACCACCACAGCGGCAACTGGCTCGGCCGCGCCACCGCCTAATTGGTCCGTAGGGGACGGAGGAGAACGGATCATTGGCTGGCGATAAGGCGAAGTGATCCGTTTTCCTCCGTCCCCTTTGCATCAATTAGTATTCGATGCCTTGGCGGGCTAGGAGGCCTTCGTCGAAGTAGTGTTTGACGGGGCGCATTTTGGTTACTAGGTCGGCAAGGTCGGCGAGGGGCAGCAAGCCGCGGCCGGTCAGTATGAGCTCTGTGGTGTCGGGTTTCATCGCGTTCAGTTGCCCGTATAGATTTGAACCTTGCCGACTTCCAGTGATGCCATCTCTATCCTTTCGTGCCCGGCGTCGGTTTATCGCCGGCCGGGTTGGGTATTCTAGTTAGCATTATCAACCCCAGTAGATGGAGTTCAAGCAGATGGAGATGGATGACAACAAGCGTAGACGGAATATGATCCTCTACGTGCTCATCGCCTTCGTCGTCTACCTCGTGCTCTCGACCGTTCTGTTCCCCAACATCGGTCACACGCAGCAGATTACGGAGACCGATTACTCGACGTTTGTGAAAGCGCTCGACAAGAAGAGCGTCGAAAAGGTCGAGTACAACACCGACGACTATACGATTTATTACACCAAGAAGGGCGAGGACGAGAACATCGCCTATAAGACGACCGGTGTGCCGAATGATGCAGGCTTTACCGATCGCGTGCTTGAGTCTGGCGCTTCGCTGGAGTCGGTCGTTCCCGATAAAAACTCGGGTTTGATGACCTACTACCTGCTCACACTCATTCTTCCCATGGCGATTTTCTTCCTCATCGGTTGGTGGCTCAACCGCCGCATGAAGAAGGCCATGGGTGATGACGGCCCGTCGATGAACTTTGGCGGCGGCGGTTTTGGCGGCGGCGGACTGGGTAAGTCCGGCGCGCGCGTGATTGCCTCCAAGGACGTGGGCGTGACCTTTAAGGACGTCGCCGGCCAGGAAGAGGCCAAGGAGTCTCTCAAGGAGGTCGTCGACTTTCTGGAGAAGCCGCAGCGCTACGAGGAGATCGGCGCCAAGCTGCCGCGCGGTGCTCTCCTTGTTGGCCCTCCGGGTACCGGTAAGACCCTGCTTGCCAAGGCTGTTGCCGGCGAGGCCGGTGTTCCGTTCTTCAGCATTTCGGGCTCTGAGTTCGTTGAGATGTTTGTTGGTCGCGGCGCTGCAAAGGTTCGTGACCTGTTTAAGCAGGCCAAGGAAAAGGCCCCGTGTATCGTCTTTATCGATGAGATCGATACCATCGGTAAGAAGCGCGATGGCGGCGGCTTTAGCGGCAACGACGAGCGCGAGCAGACGCTCAATCAGTTGCTGACCGAGATGGATGGCTTCGATAACCACAAGGGTATCGTTGTCCTCGCTGCCACCAACCGTCCCGACAGCCTCGATCCGGCCCTGCTGCGCCCCGGTCGTTTTGACCGCCGCATCCCCGTCGAGTTGCCCGATCTGACCGGCCGTAAGAACATCCTCGAGCTCCACGCCAAGAGTGTGAAGACCGAGCCGCCGATCGATCTGACCGCGATTGCCCGCGCCACGCCCGGTGCCTCGGGCGCCGACCTGGCCAATATCATCAACGAGGGCGCCCTGCGCGCCGTTCGCGAGGGTCGCAAGCGTGCAACCCAGGACGACTTCGAGGAGTCGGTGGAGGTCGTCATTGCCGGCCAACAGCGTAAGTCCACGGTGCTTTCCGACCACGAGAAGCAGGTCGTTTCCTACCACGAGATCGGCCATGCCATCGTCGCTGCCCGCCAAAAGGGTTCCGCGCCGGTTACCAAGATCACCATCGTGCCGCGCACGAGCGGTGCTCTTGGCTATACCATGCAGGTCGAGGAGGACGAGCGCTTCCTGACGACACGCCAGGAGGTCTTGGACAAGCTTGCCGTCTACTGCGGCGGCCGTGCGGCCGAGGAACTCATCTTTGGCGAGATGACGACCGGTGCCGCCAACGATATCGAGCAGGCCACCAAGCTCGCCCGCAACATGGTGACGCGCTTTGGTATGTCCGACGAGTTTGGCATGATGGCGCTCGGTACCGTGCAGAACGCGTATCTCAATCAGGACACGTCGCTCACCTGCGCCCCCGGTACGGCCGAGCGCGTGGATGCGATTGTCGCTAAGCTGATCGAGGACGCGCACGATCGCGCCCTGCAGATCCTGAAGGAGAACAAGTTTAAGCTCCACGAGCTGGCTCGTTATCTGTACAAGAAGGAGACGATCACGGGCGAGGAGTTTATGAATCTCCTCACGCGTGAGAATCCGCTGATGCCCAAGCAACAGTAAAGCCGCGGTCGAGCCAGTAAACGCCGACGCCCCATTTGAGCAGCTTTCTCAAATGGGGCGTTTTGCTTGAGAGGGATGGAAATGAAGATCGTGGTGAGCGCCTGCTTGATGGGCGAGAGCTGCAAGTATAACGGGCTCGACAACTATCATCGCGAGTTGGTAGAGGCCTGCGAGCGTACAGGGACCGAGGTCCTCTTGGTTTGCCCTGAGGTCTTTGGGGGCCTGCCCACGCCGCGCAAGCCGTCCGAGATTGTGAATGGCGAGGTCCGTACCTGCGAGGGCGTGTCGGTTGATCGCGAGTTTCGCCAGGGTTCTCAACGTGCGCTCGATATGTGCGAGCAGGCGGGCGGCCCGTCCGAGATTGTTTCGTGCATTTTGCAGGATCGCAGTCCGTCGTGCGGCGTGGGCCATATCTACGACGGATCATTCAGCGGCACGCTCACAACGGGTAACGGTGTCTTCGTTGATCTGCTCCTGCGCCACGGCTACCGCGTGATCCCGGCAAGCGAGTTCGACTCGAGCATGTTACGGCAATAAAAAACTGCCACAAAGGTGCCTGTCCCCTTTGTGGCAGTTTTGGTTGGTTAGGCGAGGAGCGTGTGGCCGTAGGCATCGGCGGCCTTGATGGCGGCGGCGAACTTTTCGTCGGTGAAGGGCTCAGGGTTGCCCTGCTTCCACTCGTTGGTGGCGTGGGCATACTCACACAGCGCCGGGATGTCGGCCTCGGTAAGGCCGACCTGCTCAAGCGTCACGGGCAGCCCCATCTGCTTGTTAAAGGCGGCGTAGCGCTCAAGGTTCTCGGTGTCTCCCGTATAGGCAAACAGCACGAGCACGCCCAGGCTCACGACCTCGCCGTGCAGGTAGGTGCCCTCACGCGGAATGCTGCAGGTGGCGTTGTAGAATGCGTGCGCCACGCTCGAGTTGTAGTAGTAATCGTTCTGGTTGGTCAGGTTGGAGACGTAGCCCGTGTTGACCACGATGTCGAGCGCGATCTGCTTAACGGCTTCGCTTGACAGGTTCTGGCGCACGTCCTCAAGACCCTGAACGCCGTAGGTAAACAGCGGCTCGGAGCAGGTGTGGGCGAGTGCCAGGCCAAGGCCTGCCGTGTGCTCCAAGTTGCCGGCGCTCGTGGCGTACTCGACCTCGGGCTGCTTGGACAGGGCATCGCCCACGCCGGCCCAGAAGTACTCCGCCGGAGCTTCGGCGATGATCTTGGGGTTGATGAAGATGTGCGCTGGTCGGTTGGGGTACGAATAGCCCTCGAGCGAGCCGTCGTCGTTGTACACGACGGCAATGGCGGTCGCGGCGGAGCAGTTAGAACAGATCGTCGGGACGGTGAAGACGATCTTCTTGAGCTCGATGGCTGCGGTCTTGACGGTATCGAGCGCCTTGCCGCCGCCGCATGCGATGAGCACGTCGGCTTCCTGGCAGGCAGGGGAGTTCACGACCTTGGCGATATTGGCACGCGTACTGTTGGTGCCATAGACGCGCGTCTCCAGGACCTCGACATCGGTACCTTCAAGTGCCGCCTCGATTCCCGGCAGCGCCGCAGCCAGGGCTCGCTTGCCGCCAATGATGGCGACTTTCTTCGCGCCGTACTCCGCCAGTGCGGTTGGCAGCTCGGTAAAGCAATCCTCGCCAACGGTGTAGTCGCTCATTCCAATCGTGCGCATAGCAACCTTCTTTCGTTCGATAAAGTGCTTTCAGGTATTTTGCTCCTAGAGAAGGGCTGTAATAGCGAGAAATTTCGAACGTATAAAACCAGTGTTGAGGGTTTTTCGCCGGCGCGGAACGTGCTAGCATACTCCGCATAAGCGTTGATGGGGACGAGTAGTCGGCCGTCCGCATGCTACAGAGAGCGGGGAGCGCTGAGAACCCGTGCATGCGACCGATGAAAATCACCCCGGAGCTGCGGTCCCAACGGATGTGCCGTGCAGGTTCGTCTTAGTAGACATCGCCGAGATGGTCGTCGATACAGGCCAGCCGAGTAACGGATGCGAGCGCGCGAATATGCGGGCGAGGGCATCTAAGCTGGGTGGTTAAGCGAAGAGCTTTTACGGGCAGGCTGCCCGTTTTGTGGCGCTTCGTCCCAGCTTGTAGGGACGGGCGCTTTTTTGGTGCCCAACGGGCGTGCGCGCCCACGACATGAAAGGGGTACCGTGGCAAACGAGTACAAGCAGACGATGAATCTGCCCAAGACCGGTTTTCCCATGCGTGCCGGTCTTTCCAAGTCCGAGCCCAAGCGACTCAAGGACTGGCAGGACAACAAGGTCTACGAGCAGGTTCTGAAGAAGAACGAGGGTCACAAGAAGTTCGTGCTGCACGACGGCCCTCCGTACGCCAACGGCCCGATCCACATCGGCCACGCCATGAACAAGATCTCCAAGGACATGATCAACCGTTACTGGATGATGCAGGGCTGTGAAGTCCCCTATGTCCCCGGTTGGGACTGCCACGGTCAGCCGATTGAGCACAAGGTCGAGGAGAAGCTCGGCACCGAAAAGTTTAACCAGACCCCCACGGCCAAGATTCGTGAGCTCTGCAACGAGTTCGCAGTCGAGAACATCGAGCTGCAGAAGGCCGGTTTCCGTCGCCTGGGCGTGCTCGGCGACTGGGACAACCCGTATCTGACGCTCTATCACCAGCATGACGCCGCCGACATCGAGGTCTTCAAGGCCATGTTCGATAAGGGCATGATCTATCGTGGCCATAAGCCGGTTCATTGGTGCAAGCACTGCCACACTGCGCTGGCCGAGGCCGAGATCGAGTACTCTGACGAGACGAGCCCCTCCATCTTCGTTCGCTTTGAGATGACCTCCAAGCCCGCCGGCCTCGAGAACTTCGACGGCCCGGTCGACTTTATCATCTGGACGACCACGCCGTGGACCATCCCCTCCGACCAGGCCGTTTCCCTCAAGCCCGGCGCCGCCTACGTCGCCGTTGAGCACGATGGTCGTGCCGAGGTCATGCTCGAGGACCTGGCTCCCAAATGCTGCGAGGAGTTTGGCTGGGAGTACACCCCGGTTATGGTCGACGGCAAGCCCTATGTGGTTCCCGCCGAGACCTTCCACCACATCCACTACAAGCAGCCGATCTTTGACGGTGTCGAGGGCGTGGCGCTGCTGGCCGATTACGTCGGTGTCGATGACGGTACCGGTATCGTCCACAACTCGCCCGGCCACGGCGTCGACGACTACTTTGTCTGCCTCAAGGAGGGCATCACCGACATCTGCATGCCGGTCGATGACGACGGCAAGTTCTACACCGGTGAGGAGTTTGGCACCGGTGGCCCCTTCAGCGGTATGGATACCGATGAGGCCAACCCGCACATTATCGAGTTCCTGCGCGAGCGCGGCACCCTGGTCCTCGAGAAGAAGATCACGCACAGCTACCCGCACTGCTGGCGCTGCAAGCACCCGGTGCTCTTCCGTGCTACCGACCAGTGGTTTGTCTCGATGGACAAGACCGGTTTGCGCGAGCAGGCTGGCAAAGAGGTTCGCGAGAACGTCAAGTGGTATCCGGCCCACGCGGCCAACCGCATCGGTGCCATGGTCGAGCAGCGTCCCGACTGGTGCATCAGCCGTCAGCGCAACTGGGGCGTGCCCATCCCGAGCTACACCTGCGCCGACTGCGGCGAGAAGGTCATGAATGACGCCACGCTCGACGCCGTCATCAAGCTCTTCCACGAGAAGGGCTCTGACGCCTGGTTCACCGACGCTCCCGAGAGCTACCTGGGTGAGGCCTGCGTCTGTCCCAAGTGCGGAGGCCATCACCTCAAGGCCGATAAGGACATCCTCGACGTGTGGTGGGATTCCGGCGTCTCCTGGAAGGCCGTCTGCGAGTATCGCCCCGAGCTTGAGTATCCGGCGGATGTGTACCTCGAGGGCTCCGACCAGCACCGCGGTTGGTTCCAGAGCTCGCTGCTCACCTCGGTGGGTGCCAACGGCCACGCCCCGTACAAGGCAGTCGTCTCGCAGGGCTTCACGCTCGACGGCCAGGGCCGTAAGATGTCCAAGTCGCTCGGCAACGTCATCGATCCCAACAAGGTCTGCGACGAGATGGGCGCCGACATCATCCGTCTGTGGGTTGCCTCCGTCGATACCAGCTCCGACGTGTCCATTGACCACGAGATCCTTGCTCGTACGTCCGATGCCTACCGTCGTTTCCGCAACACGCTGCGCTTCCTGCTCTCCGAGCTCGAGGGTCAGTTTGAGCCCGAGACTGACGGCGTCGCCTTTGCCGACCTGCTGCCGCTCGACAAGCTCATGGTTGCCCGCCTGACCCAGGTTCAGGCCGAGGTCGACGACGCTTACTCTTGCTACGAGTTCCCGCGCGCCTACCGTGCGCTCTACGACTTCGTGGTTACCGAGCTCTCCAACGTGTACCTCGACGCCCTGAAGGACCGTCTGTACTGCGAAAAGCCCGGCTCGCTCGAGCGCCGCAGCGCCCAGACCGTGCTGGCCGAGCTCTTCTCGATGCTCATGCGCGACCTGCAGCCGATCCTTTCCTACACGGTCGACGAGGCCATGGCCTATGCGCCCGCCGGCTGCGTCGATCACCAGAAGTACGCCGCGCTGCTCGATTGGTACAAGTCGCCCATCACGGTCGACGAGGCCAATGAGTTCGAGGGTGTGCTCGAGGCTTCGCTCGAGCTCCGTAGCGCCGTGACCAAGGCCCTTGAGGATGCCCGCTCCGCCGGCACCTTTACCAAGAGCCAGCAGGTCCGCGTCAAGGCGGTCGTTCCCGCCGAGATGTACGCGCTGCTGACCGGTGATAAGGCCGTTGACCTGGCCGAGTTCTACATCGTCTCCGATGTTGAGCTTACCCAGGGCGAGGAGCTTTCCGTTGCCATCGAGGCTGCCGAGGGCGAGTGCTGCGACCGTTGCTGGAACTACCGTACCACCGTCGGCGAGTACAACGGCCACGCTCACATCTGCAAACGCTGCGCGAATGCCCTTTAAGGCACGGTAACTCGGCATTTTAGTTATTGGGAGAATTTGGACGCCTTCGGCCCATTTGCTCCGCTGAATAAAAGCGGCATTCTGTTTTTCGGAATGCCGCTTTCTTTTTATGCTGGTTATTTATCTGGCGTTAGCGAATATGTCGTGCGCTCTGCGTGTGACAATATAAGATGGTTATTTGCGTTATGCGGAATTTGAGTTCTTAGGGTAGGGGATTGATTTGGGTCGTGGTGCGGATATGACGCCGCCTTTGCGTTGGCGGTTGGGTGTTGCTGGTGGGGTGGCGCTGGTTGTGCTGCTTGTTGACCAGCTGACCAAGCTTGCGGTTCGTGCCGTGGGTGACGCTTTGCATGTGACTGTTATCCCCGGTGTGATCGACTTTCTATTTGTCCGCAATATCGGTGCTGCCTTTAGCATGGGCGAGGGGCATGGCATCGCGTTTGCCGTGCTGGCGTTGGCGGTCATTATCGCTATTGCCGTGTACCTCGTTCGTGCGTCCCAGCTCGCCCATCTTGAGGTTGTGGGCATGGCGATGGTTGCGGGCGGTGCTATCGGCAACGCTATCGATCGTTTGGCCTTTGGCTTCGTGACCGATTTTATTGCCACCACCTTCATCGACTTCCCTGTCTTCAATGTGGCCGATATCGGCATTACCTTGGGCGTCGTGCTCGCCCTCTTCGGCTATATGTTCTTGAGCCCCGCGGCCCGTGAGGTCGATGCGACCGCCGAGCTTAACGCCCGTGACGAGGCCCGCGCCAAGCGCAAGGCTAAACAACGTGGGGAGCGTGCCCGCAAGATTCGCGAAAGGAATGAGCGCTAATGGCCGACATCCATATCCTTGTTGCCGACGATGCCGCTGGTCAGCGTCTTGACGCCTATCTGGGCGCCAATGACGGCTGCCCTACGCGCTCTGCCTGCGCGCATCTGATTGAGGGCGGTGCCGTATGCGTCAATGGCGAGACCTGCCTGTCCAAAAAGTACGCCGTGCAAGCCGGCGACCGTATTTCGGTCGATCTGCCCGAGCCGCACGATCCCACCGATGTGATTCCCGAAGCCATCCCGCTCGACATTCGCTTTGAGGACGACTATCTCATTGTGCTCTCCAAGCAGCGCGGCCTGGTGTGCCATCCTGCGCATGGTCATGAGAGCGGTACGCTCGCGAATGCCCTGGTCTATCACTGTGGTATCGACCATCTGGGCACCGTGCAGGGCGAGGACCGCCCCGGTATCGTGCATCGTTTGGATCGCGATACCTCGGGTCTTATGCTTGCGGCCAAGGACGACGACACCCAGCGCGCGCTCCAAAATCTTATCCGTACGCGCACGCTCGACCGCCGCTACATTACGCTCGTTCACGGTCATATCGCTATGGATGAGGGCACCATCAACACCGGCATTGCCCGTTCTACGCGTGACCGTGTCAAGATGGCGGTTTCGGACGATCCTTTCGCGCGCCAGGCCATTACGACCTTTAAGGTCCTTGAGCGCTTTGATTCCACGCGTTTTGACGACGGCTACACGCTCGTCGAGTGCCACCTGTTTACGGGCCGCACACATCAGATTCGCGTGCATATGCGCCATATCAACCACACCTGCGTGGGCGATCCGCTCTACGGCAAGTGCGATGCCCGCGCCGATCAGGGCCTGACCAGGCAATTCCTTCATTCTTGGCGCGTCGCATTCGACCATCCCGTGACGGGGGAGCGCATTGAGTGTCGCGACGAGCTGCCGTGGGATCTCGCTGCGGTTCTTGACGACCTGGCCCCGCGCTCGCTTGGCCGCACCGCTGCCGGCGACGAAATCGTTCCGCAACTCGGTCTTCTCGAAGCCTAGCCAGTATTAGGTGGTTTCTTGAACTCGGTCACCCTACGGTAATATATACGTTTGTTTACGTAACGCGTTCCTGGGAGCCTGCATGCTCGCCTTTTTACAAACTAACACGCCCATCGTGATCTTCAACCAGATTGTCGTCACGCTGCTCACGGTCTGCTTTCTGTACCAGGTGGTCTTCTTTGTCATCGGCGCTCTCCGTGGCGAGGTCGCGCCTCCCAAGGCCAAAAAACTCCACCGCTATGCCTTCTTTATTGCGGCGCATAACGAGGAAGCCGTAATTGCCAATCTCGTACGTTCCATTAAGGACCAGGACTATCCGTCCGAGCTCATCGAGGTCTTTGTCGTTGCCGACGCCTGCACCGACAACACCGCGCAGCTCGCGCGCGAGGCCGGTGCCATTGTTTACGAGCGCAATGACCTGGCCCGCAAGGGCAAGAGTTGGGTCATGGACTTTGGTTTCGATCGCATTCTCAACGAGTATCCCGATACGTTTGAGGGCTACTTTATCTTCGACGCCGACAACGTTATCTCCCGCGATTACGTCTCCAAGATGAATGATGCCTTTGACCAGGGCTTTCATGTGGTCACGAGCTATCGTAACTCCAAGAATTTTGGCAGCTCGTGGATCTCGGCAGCTAATGCTACTTGGTACCTGCGCGAGGCGCGCTTTCTCAACAACGCGCGCAATATCTGTAAGACGTCCTGCGCCGTTTCGGGTTCGGGCTACCTCATCTCCGCCAGTGTTATTGAGGGCATGCACGGCTGGCAGTTCCACACGCTGACCGAGGACATCCAGTTCACCACGTTCTGCGCCATTCACGGCATTCGCATTGGCTATGCACCGGCGGAGTTCTTTGACGAGCAACCCGTGACGTTCAAGGCTTCCTGGAAGCAGCGTATGCGTTGGACTAAGGGCTTCTACCAGGTGTTCTTTACTTACGGTAAGCACCTGGTCAAATCGACCTTCCGCTACCATCGTTTTGCCGCCTACGACATGTTTATGACCATCGCTCCGGGCATGCTGCTGTCCCTGATCTCCATGCTCGCCAACGCCACCTTCCTGATCGTGGGCGGTCTTTCGCACGGCTTTTTGGCCACCGAGGTCGAGATGCAGGCTTGTGCCGCCTCGCTCATTATGACCTTCGCGATGATGTACCAGACCTTCTTTATCCTGGCGCTACTCACGACCATCTTCGAGTACAAGCACATTCATTGCGCGCAAAAGTGGCGTTTGGTGACCAACCTGTTTACCTTCCCGATCTTTATGTTCAGCTATATCCCCATCACGGTGGCCGCGCTGTTCCTGAAGGTCGACTGGGTGCCGACGCAGCACGCCGTCAACGTTACCCTTGACGAGGTCATGCAAGGCGCCAAATAACCACGACCAAAACCACCGCAAAGGGGACAGGCACCTTTGTGGTGGTTTTTGCTTTTGCGATGCAGCTCGAGGAGGCGTTCGATGGTCTATATCCCGTTTTGGATTTGCATCTTTGCCGGCATGGCAATTGATGCCCGAGAGCGACGGTTTCCCAATGGGCTTGCCGGCGCATGTGCCGTGGCGGCGTTGGCGGGTGTTTGGCTCGACCTCGGTTTGAACACAGCGCTTGACCATGCGGGTCTTGCCGTCATTGTGTATCTTGCTCTCGTGCTGGCTGAGTCCCTCTGGCGTCGTCTTCGTCAAATCCCGGGCATCGGCATGGGGGATGCCAAGGCGCTCTTCGCGCTTTGCACGCTCGACCCTATGGGCGGCATCGTGGCATTTGCCGTCGCACTCCTGGCCCTGGCTCTCTCCTGCCTCTTCACAAAATCGCGCTCCCTGCCATTGCTCCCGTTTTTGGTGCCGATTTTTGCCATAATCGAGGTCGTGGGCTGCACTTTGTAACCGATTGCGCATCCTTCATAAGGAGCATGCCATGGCAACTAATCAAGAAACGGCCGTCATTAAGGCTCGCATGGACCGTATTCCCTCGGTGTTGTCGCCCGAACTTGTCGAGCGCATTGCCGCCGATCGTGCTTCGGGCTATGTCAACCCGTATCGTTGCAACGACGATCAGGTCATTCGTCGTATTGATCGCGCCGCCGACAAAGGCACGCTTATGCGTCCGGCGTTTATGCGTGATACCGAAAAGATACTTCATCTTCCGGCGTACACCCGTTATGCAGGTAAAACGCAGGTCTTTAGCTTCCGTAGCAATGACGATCTGTCGCGTCGCGGCCTGCACGTGCAACTTGTCTCCCGCATTGCGCGTGATATCGGTCGCGCCCTGGGGCTCAATTGCGATCTGATCGAGGCGATTGGCCTGGGTCACGACTTGGGACACACGCCTTTCGGCCATGCCGGCGAGCGCTTCCTCAACGATATCTTTCATGAGCGTACGGGGCGTTATTTTTTCCATAACGTGCAGTCTGTCCGCGTGCTCGACGCGTTGTATGGCCGCAACGTGTCGCTCCAGACGCTCGACGGCGTGCTATGCCATAACGGCGAGTACGAGCAGCGTGTGTTTGAGCTCTCGGACATGGGCTCCTTTGACCAGTTTGACCAGACGGTTGAGGGTTGCATTGCCACGGGCTATAGCGCAATTGAGCACCTGCGTCCCATGACGCTCGAGGGCTGCGTCGTTCGCATCTCGGATATTCTTGCCTACGTCGGTCGTGACCGTCAGGATGCGATCGCGGCGGGCCTGCTTTCGCCTGACGCTTTTGATGATGGCCGGGGCGGTGCCTACAACAGTTGGATCCTCACGCATGCCTCCATCGATATCGTTGAGCACAGCTATGGTAAGCCGCGCATCGAGATGAGCGAGGACCTGTTTGAGGAAATTCGCCGAGCCAAGCGCGAGAACTACGAGAAGATCTATAGCAAGGGTGGTATCGAAGGCGATTCCGAGGCGGAGCTGCGCGAGGCGTTCGTAAAGCTCTACGACCGTTGCCTGCGGGATCTAAACAGTGGCGACGAGTCCTCTTACATCTTTAAGCACCATATTTCGCGCATTGAGCAGCAGCTTTCCTACTACGATCGCACCTATGCCTGGCGGGACGACAAGGATCAAGCCGTGGTGGATTATATCGCGAGCATGACGGACGGTTATTTCTGCGAGCTGACGAGCAAGCTGTTCCCTGGTCTGGAGTTTCCGCACCGTACCTATATTAACGAACGGTAGTTCGTATAAATTCGGTATACTGTTAGTGGAAAACGTTTTTGATTGATGCACGGGATGGCTATGGACGACCTTTTTTCTGCTTCGACGCGCGAGCGTTCCTTTCAGAATGCGCCGCTTGCGGTGCGCATGCGCCCCAATTCGCTTGACGAGTATGTGGGCCAGCAAAAGGCCGTCGGTAAGGGCTCATGGTTGCGTGCCGCGATCGAGCACGATGTTCTTTCGAGCGTGATACTGTACGGGCCGGCCGGTACGGGTAAGACGACGCTGGCCCACATTATCGCCAACCATACCAAGAGCGAGTTTGTCGAGGTCAGCGCTGTGACGGGCACCGTGAAGGACTTGCGCCGCGTGATTGACGAGGCCAAGACGCGCCTGAATACCTACGACCGCCGCACCATCCTGTTTATCGACGAGATTCACCGCTTCTCCAAGTCTCAGCAGGATGCCTTGCTGCATGCGGTTGAGAACCGTACCGTCATTATGATTGGCGCCACGACGGAGAATCCGTACTTCGAGGTCAACTCGGCATTGCTCTCGCGCGGTCGCGTGGTGGAGCTTGAGCATCTTAAAGATGAGGATATCGCCACGCTTATCGAGCGTGCGCTCAAGGCGCCGCAGGGTTTGAACGGCAAGTTCTCGGCCGATGAGGATGCGGTCACGACCATCTGCACGCTGGCAGCGGGTGACGCTCGCTCGGCGCTCACGACGCTCGAGCTTGCGAGCGAGATTGCCGTCACGCGTCCCGATACGGAAGGGACGCCAGCGCCCGCGGCGGGGGAGCGCTATCCCATCACCGTGGATGACGTGAAGATCGCCAACCCGCGTCGCGGCTTTACGTATGACAAAAACGGCGACATGCACTACGACATCATCAGTGCGTTCATCAAGTCCATGCGCGGTAGCGATCCCGATGCTACGATCTATTGGCTCGCGCGCATGATCGATGCTGGGGAGGATCCTAAGTTTATCGCTCGCCGTATTATGATTCACGCTTCTGAGGATGTTGGCAACGCCGACCCGCAGGCGCTTTTGGTGGCGCATGCCGCGTTTAAGTCTGCCGAGGTCATTGGCTATCCCGAGTGCCGCATTAACCTGGCTCAGGCTGCACTCTATGTGTGCTTGGCGCCTAAGTCAAACGCATGCGAGGCCTCGATTGACGCGGCGTTGGCCGATATTCATAGCAGCGGTTTACGTGAGGTGCCGAGTTATTTGCGCGATCGTCATCGCCCAGGTAGCGACGATTACGGTGTATACAAGTATCCGCATGATTATCCCGAAGGCTGGGTCGATCAGCGCTATTTGCCCGAGGGGCTGGAGCGTGGCGCGTTCTGGCAGCCTGCGGGCCGCGGCTGGGAAGAGTGGCGCGTAGAGCAAAGCGAACGCGACCGTAGCGGGAATGCACCGAAGTAGCTGCTGATGATTTTGTCCCACGTTGCTGCTCTTGGCATGTTCGGTCCCCTTTGGGGTACCATGAAAAGCGTCTGTATTTCGATTCTTCCGGGAGGCTTGTATGAGTCCCATTCAAATCGCCCTGCTGCTGCTCGCCGTTGCCGGCGTGTGGGCCATCGCTGAGCTCGCGCTTACCCTGCGCAAGACCCGCAATGTTGTCGACTCGCTCGATAAGACCGTGAACGACCTCAACAACACCATCGCCGAGGCTCAGCCTGTGGTGGCAAAGCTCGATGGCGCTGTCGATGAGCTTACGCCGGCGCTTGCCCAGATGGAGCCGCTCCTCAAGTCGAGCAAGACCGCCGTCGATGCCCTTACCTCCAATCTCGTAGAGGTCGAAGCCGTGGTTCGCGACATTTCTGAGGTTACGGGCAGCATGGCCGAGGCCAGCAATGCTGTGTCTAGCGTGACCGACTCTGCCGCCGGTGCTGTGCAGAAGCTCTTCAATAAGGTGAAGGCTCCTGCAGCCGAAGCCGAGCGCAAGCTTTCCGCTGCCGCCGAAGAAGCCGAGCAGCCGACCGAGCGCGTCCTGATTGGCAAGGCGGAGGACGAGCCCGCCGATGGCGCAGATGCGGCCCAGAAGTCTTCAGCCAAGCCGGCTCAGTATTACACGTATTCGCCCGCCGAGACCTCTGAGGAGTCCTGCGATGAGTAGCGAAGCAACCTGCCCCATCACGTTGACCGTTGCCGGCGACCCGCGTCTCGCTCGCCTTGTGCGCATGACGGCAGCCAACGTTGGTGCCCTGTGCTCTATGTCTGTCGATCGCATCGAGGACATCCGCATGGCTGCCGAGGAGGCTTTCATCTTTGGTTGTACCGCGGTCGACTGCGATGACATCACCATCAAATTCGATGTCGATGAGACCCACGTTGGCATGACTATTACCTTTGGCGATCAGGCTACGGTCGATGAAGACGACCAGGCTGCGGTGTATGCCGAGCTCATCCTCGCGAGCGTGTGCGACTCCTACGAAAAGACTGCTGCGCCCCTGACGCTTTCCCTCGACCTCAAGGCGGATATCTAATATGACCGAACGTTCCCGGAGCGGTAAGACCGCTTGGGACAAGGAGAAAACCCGCGAGCTGTTTCGTCGTTACAAGGAGACCGGTGATCCGGACGCCCGCGAGCAGCTCGTTATGTCCCATATGAATCTGGTAAGGTTTCTTGCCAACAAATTTAAGAACCGCGGCGAGCCGCTCGATGACCTTATGCAGGTCGGCTATTTGGGCCTGCTCAAGGCTATCGACCGCTTTGACCCTGAGCGCGGACTCGAGTTCACCACGTTTGCCACGCCTACCATCTTGGGCGAGATCAAGCGTCACTTCCGCGACAAGGGCTGGAGCGTGCGCGTGCCCCGTCGCTTGCAGGAGCTCTCGGCCAAGGTCAACCAGGCTACTGACAAACTTACCAACGAGCTGCAGCGTTCGCCCAAGGTTGAGGAGATCGCTGAGTATCTAGATGTGACTGTCGATGAGGTCCTCGAGGCTATGGAATCGTCTTCGGCCTATACCTCGGTGCCCATCGAGGCTCCTGGTGCGTCCGATTCCGACGATGCGCCGTCGATTCTCGACCGTTACGCCGACGATGACAACGAGCTCGACTTTACCGATGACCGCCTAGTGATCGAGGAAGCCATCCGTGATTTCTCGCCGCGCGAGCGCGAGGTGATCGAGCTGCGCTTTGTGAAGGGCATGACCCAGATCGAGATCGCCAAGAAGCTGGGTATTTCTCAGGTGCAGGTTTCGCGTCTGCTGCGCCGCACGCTTAAGAAGATTCAGGACAAGATCGACCCCGACGGAGTGATGATTCGTTCATGAGTGAGCACCCCCAACAAACCGATCGCGTGCTGCGTGACACCCGCATTCTGACGCTGCGCATTTGGGCTGTTGTCGGCTGCATTGTTATTGCTGCTGTCATCTTTAACCTTATGGGCATCCTGGCACCGGTTATTGAGTTTCTTGCCGTCGGCTCCATCATTGCTTTTGTGATGTCCCCGATCACCAACTGGCTCGAACACCATGGCGTGAATCGCGGCATCGGTTCGCTTATCGCGGTTATTGTTGTTGTTGCCGTGCTCGTCGGTGTCGTTTGCATCTTGTCGCCGATTCTCTTTGGTCAGATCATGGAAGTCCTGAGCCGCCTGCCCGAGCAGCTTCGTGTTGCGGGTGGCGATCTCAATGAGATGATCTCGCATGCCAAGACGCTCAACAACACGCCGCTCAAGGAGTATTTGGACGATAATCTTTCGTCCCTGGTTACCGTGGCATCGAAGTATGTGTCTCAGATTGCTGCCGAGCTTGGTCGCGGTGTGTTCCCGCTCATCACCAATACGGCCTCGCAGTTGTTCGTGATCTTCCTTGGTCTGGTGCTTGCCTACTGGATGGCCTGCGACTACCCTCGCATGCATCACGAGATTTGCACCATCATCGGTCAGGAGAAGGAGACCTCGTACCGCTTTATGGTCGCCATCCTTTCTCGCTCTGTCGGCGGCTACATGCGCGGTATGGTCGTGACGTCCATCTGCGGTGGTTTCCTCGCCTTTATCGGTTTTTTGATCATCGGTCATCCGTATGCGGCGCTCATGGCTATCTTTACCGGCATCATGCATTTGGTTCCGGTCGTCGGTCCCTGGGTGAGCGCAGCAATCGCCACGGTACTCGGCTTCATGTTCAGTCCCATGTTGGCGTTATGGACGCTCATCGTGACGATGGTCGCGCAAAACGTCACCGATAACGTGATTTCGCCTAAGGTCATGCAGAGCTCGGTGCAGGTGCATCCCATCATGAGCCTCACTGCGCTCGTTATTGGCTCGGCACTTATGGGTCCCATCGGTATGATTATTGCCATCCCGCTGTGTGCGGCCCTCAAGGGTATCTTCGTGTACTACTTCGAGAATGAGACCGGCCGCCAGCTTGTGGCCTATGACGGTGCCGTGTTTAAGGGCACACCGTACTGCGATGCCGATGGCAACCCGGTCGCCGCCTACGACGCGCTCGGCGACGACACCTTCATCTACGAGTCCGAGCTCATCGGCAACGAGACTGCGCCCGAGGCCAAGGCCATGCCCAAACCCGAGCTCGATAACCCCTTGATCAAGCTCTCGGGTCTGCAACCCGATGCCACGGGCTTCTTCAAGAACCCCTTTGCCAAGGACGATGACTCCAACTCGGACGACGATACCAAAACCGGCATCGACGGCTCCATGGACGATTCGGATTCTAAATAGGCCCTATTAACGTTTCTTGAAGTTGTAAATGACAAGAAACGCGAGCAAAGCGATTGATAAGGGGCCGGCTGCATAGAAAAAGAGAACGTCAATTGCGCGTAGAGTGTAATAAGCCTTATCGCCGGACATTACTGCATACAATACGTAGCCAAATGCTGGTTGGTTTGCATACCAGCAAGAGAAAGCCAAAAGCGTTAAAAGTGCCGCTAACAGAAGTGCATTGAGGAAAAATCGTTTGCTTTTCATCGATCGCTCCTTTCGAGTAGCTCTTATATGTAATTCTACAGCAGTCATTTGTTTTTCAAAGACTTTGACTGTCCTAAATAACATGCACTTTCGCTGGAGGGTCGCTGTTTGGCGGCCCTCTTTTTTGCACAGGCGCGGCGGGATGGTAATATCGTTACGTTTGAACTGTTTCGATGTGAAACCGAGGAGATTCCCTCTATGAGTGCTGACTACCCGTCAATGACTACGGCCGAGATTCGCTCCAAGTTCCTCAACTTCTTTGAGGAGCGCGGTCTTAAGCTCTATCCCTCTTCGTCCCTCGTCCCCGACGATCCTTCACTGCTGCTTGCCAACGCCGGCATGAATCAGTTTAAGGAGTACTACCAGGGCAAGAAGACCATGAAGGAGATTGGCGCGATCTCCTGCCAGAAGTGTGTCCGCACCAACGACATCGATTGCATCGGCGAGGACGGCCGTCACTTGTCGTTCTTCGAGATGCTCGGCGATTTCTCTTTTGGCGGCGTCTCCAAGGAGCAGGCCTGCGCCTGGGCCTTTGAGCTCATCACCAAGGAGTTCAAGCTGCCGCTCGACCGCCTGTACTTCACCGTCTTTACCGAGGACGACGAGACCCACGACGTGTGGCGTTCTCTGGGCGTTGCCGAGGACCACATCTCCCGCCTGGGTGAGGACGACAACTTCTGGGCCGCTGGCCCCACCGGCCCCTGCGGTCCGTGCTCCGAGATTTACTTTGACATGGGCGAGGAGGTCGGCTGCGGCAGCCCCGACTGCAAGCCTGGCTGCGACTGCGACCGCTTCCTGGAGTTCTGGAACCTCGTCTTTACCCAGTACGACCGCCAGGAGGACGGCTCCATGCCGGAGCTGCCGCACCGTAACCTCGATACGGGCATGGGCCTTGAGCGCATGGCCGCCATCATGCAGCACAAGACCGCCAACTACGACGGCGATCTGATGCAGCACCTCATCAAGCTGGGCGAGGAGATCAGCGGCAAGACCTATGACGCCGACGATTACTCCGGTGCCAGCCGCTCGCTGCGCATCATCGCCGACCACTCCCGTGCCGTCGACTTTATGATTTCCGACGGCATCCTCCCCGGTAACGAGGGTCGCGAGTACGTCCTTCGCCGCCTGCTCCGCCGCGCCGTGTTCCACGGTCGCCTGCTGGGCATCGAGGGCGCCTTCCTGACCAAGTTCATCGACGAGGTCAACGCTCAGATGGGCGAGGCCTATCCCGAGTTGCTCAAGAACGTCGCGCTCGTCAAGGGTATCGTTGCCTCCGAGGAGGAGCGCTTCTCCACGACACTCGACAACGGCCGCGTTTACCTGGACGAGGCCCTGGCCGCGCTTGCCGAGGGCGCTGTGCTTCCGGGCGATGTTGCCTTTAAGCTGCACGACACCTTTGGTTTCCCCATCGACCTGACCGTCGAGATCGCTGGCACCGCTGGCCACGACGTCGACATGGACGGCTTCACTGCCTGCATGGAGGACCAGAAGGCCCGCGCCCGCGCCAATGCCAAGGGCGATGCCTGGGGCAGCTTCAACGACGTGTGGGTCGAGCTTTCCGACAAGGTCGCCGCGACTGAGTTCGACGGTTATGACAACGATGTGATCGAGGGCGCCAAGGTTGTCGCCATCGTGCGCAACGGCGAGTCCGTCGAGTCCGCCGCCGCGGGCGAGGACGTCGAGGTCGTGCTCGATCGCACCCCGTTCTATGCCGAGATGGGTGGCCAGCAGGGCGATGCCGGCAAGCTTTCCGCCGAGGGCGTTGTTCTGACCGTTGCCGACACCAAGAACCACAACGGCCTGTATGCCCACGTTGCGCACGTTGCCGATGGCACGCTGACCGTCGGCGCTACCGTGACTGCCGCGCTCGACGCCGAGCGCCGTGGTTTCCTGCGCCGCAACCACACCGCCACGCACCTGCTCGACGCCGCCCTTAAGCAGGTCCTGGGCGAGCACGTCTCCCAGGCCGGCTCGCTGGTGACGCCCGAGCACCTGCGCTTTGACTTTACGCACTTCGAGGCCCTGTCCTCCGAGCAGCTCAAGGCTGTCGAGGACCTGGTCAACCAGCAGATTTTCGCTTCCAAGCCGGTCGTGACCCGTGTCATGGGCATCGACGAGGCTAAGGCTGCCGGCGCTGTTGCTCTGTTTGGAGAGAAGTACGGCGATGTCGTCCGCGTCGTCTCCGTGGGCGCCGAGGACCAGCCGTTCTCCCGCGAGCTCTGTGGTGGCACCCATGCCGCCAATACCGCCGAGATTGGCCTGTTCAAGATCATTTCCGAGTCCTCTACGGGCTCGAATGTCCGCCGTATCGAGGCCGTGACCTCTAAGGGTGTCCTCGACTATATGGCCGACCGCCTGGCGCTCGTCGACGCCGCCGCCGCTGCGCTCAAGTGCCGCGTCGACGAGGTTCCCGCCCGCGTGGAGAACCTGCAGGCCGAGCTGCGCGAGACTTCCAACAAGCTCAAAAAGGCTCTGACCGGTGGCTCCTCCGACGCCATTTCCAGCGCCATCGAGGGTGCCGTCGAGCTCGGCGGCTACAAGCTGGTCGTCGCTGAGCTCCAGGGCCTTGAGGCTGCCGACCTGCGCAACGTGTGGGATACCGTGCACCAGAAGGTCGCCGGCCCTGTCGCTTGTGTCGTCGCCAGCGTGACTGAGAAGGGTACTCCGGCCCTGCTCGCTGCCGGCTCCGATGACGCCGTGAAGGCCGGGTTCCACGCCGGCAACGTTATCAAGCAGATCGCGGGCCTGGTCGACGGTCGCGGTGGTGGCCGTCCCAACATGGCCCAGGCCGGTGGCAAGAACGCTGCCGGCATCGCCGATGCCCTCGCGGCCGCTAAGACCGCGCTCGGCGCCTAAGAATCTAAGAAGTCACTGTGGTCGCGCTTGCGCTGGACATAGGGGAGACCAGGATTGGCATCGCCGTCTCGAGCCGTGATGGCAAGATGGCGATGCCCGTCAAGGTGCTCCCGGCCGCCGAGGTCACCGGTATGGCCAAGACGTTCCGCTACCTGGTTGAGGACTATGAGCCCGACATCCTGGTAAGCGGACGTCCCCTGACCATGGCCGGTGAGCCCGGCCCTCAGGCCGAGCGCGTTGCCGCTGTGGCGCAAAAGATTGCCGACGAGCTCGATCTTCCGTTGGAGTTTGAGGACGAGCGTCTGTCCTCGCAGGAGGCCAAGCGTATCCTGCGCGAGCAGGGACTCAACGAAAAGCAGATGAGGGGCAAGATCGACATGATTGCCGCCAGCCTGTTTTTGCAGACGTGGCTCGATCGTAAAAACGAGGAGGTTTCGCATGCCTAGTGCTTCCGATCCGCGCCAGCCGAATCGTACACGTCAGCCGGAGTCGCGCCCTGCCCAGCCTGGCCAGCGTCCGGCACAGCCGACGCAGCGCGCAGCTCAGCCTGCCGCGCGCCCGGTGCAGTCCTTCTCTCGTTCGGCCCAACCTGTTCAACGGACGGGTCAGCAGCCTTCTGCTCGTTCGGTTCAGCATCCGGCTTCTCACGCGGCTCAGCAGCCCACTGCTCGTACGGCCCAGCCTGCAGGCGGTACCCGCTTTAAGCAGCAGGCACCTACCCAGCGAACGCAGGCCCCCCAATCGCATTCGCATCACGCTCGCGGTTCGCATGGCGTTGCTCCGGCGACCCGCTCGAGCTACAACACGCATACTCGTCGCGGTTCTCAAAAGAAGAGCTCTCCGGTTCCCATGATCATCGGCGTTGTGGTGGCGGTGCTTGCGCTTGTCGCGATCGTTTTCTTTGTCGTGCCGGCCGTCAAGGGCTTCTTTGCCGGTGGGGATACGAAGGTCACGGCTGGTCAGCAGGTTACGGTAACCATTCCCGACGGTGCTTCGGGCGATACGATCGCCTCGATTCTCTCCGAGAACCATATCGTCGAGAATCCCAAGGATTACTATGCGGCGGTGAAAAAACTCAACGCCGATATGTCGCTCAAGCCTGGTACTTATTCGTTCACCACACTCATGGATGCGACCAAGGTTGTTCAGCAGCTCATGGAAGGCCCCAACGCGGGCTCCAATGCGCTGACTATCCCTGAGGGCCTAACGGTCGATCAAGTCGCCGATCGTGTGGCCCAGGCCTACGACAGCATCTCTAAGGAAGACTTCCTCAACCAGGCCAAGGTCTCCAACTACGTGGACGACTATAGCTTCCTTAAGGGCGCCGCCAACGACTCGCTCGAGGGTTTCTTGTTCCCCAAGACCTATTCGTTGGGTGATTCGCCGACGGCCGATGACGTGATTCGCGCTATGCTCGATCAGTTTAAGACCGAGTACAAGTCGCTTGACTTTGCGAGCTGCGAAGCCAAGATCAAGGAGCGCTACGGTGTGGAGATGTCCGACTACGACATCGTCAACTTGGCCTCTATCGTTGAGCGCGAGGGCCTCAACGCCGATCAACGTGCGCACGTGGCCTCGGTCTTCTACAACCGCCTTGCCGGCAAGCTCGACGGCCTGCGCTATCTCAACAGCGATGCGACCATGATGTATGTCACCGGTGGCGAGGTTGCCGCCGACGACCTGCAGAGCGATAGTCCGTATAACACCTATAAGCACGAGGGTCTGCCACCCACGCCCATCTGCTCTCCGTCGCTCGAGGCACTCAAGGCCACGCTTGAGCCGACCGACTCCGATGACCTGTATTTCTACATTACGCAGGACGAGGAGTACTTCTCGCAAACCTACGAAGAGCATCAACAGTCTTGGAATTAGCATGAGGATTTTTAGCCCCAAACGATACGTTGCCTCGGTCGATCGCATCGACCTTGATACCCTGTGGGCCGACGGCAAACGCGCCATTCTGCTCGATCGCGATAACACCCTGGTGCCGCGCGACACCGAGCAGGTTCCCGCCGCGGTTTCCGCTTGGCTCGATACCGCCCGCGCCAAAGGCTTTAAGCTGTGCATGGTGTCCAACAACTGGCATCGCGACCAGGTCATGAGCTCTGCACGCGAGCTGGGACTCGAGGCCATTAGCCACGCCATGAAGCCGGCGCCGTTTGCCCTCAAGGCGGGTCTTAAGCGACTCGGCGCCACGGCCGACGAGGCGGTGCTGATCGGTGATCAGCTCTACACTGACGTGTGGAGCGGCAATTTTGCCGGCGTCGATACTATCCTGGTTAAGCCGCAGGCAACCCAGGACCTGTGGTACACGCAGATCTTCCGTATCTTTGAGCGCCGGGCCCTGCGCGACCTTCCCTGCGAGGAATAGGTTTCGCCATGTCTCAGCACATCAAACACGGCTGCGACCATATCTTCTTTATCGGCTTTTTGGGCGCGGGCAAATCGACGCTCGCGCGCAACGTCGGCACTATGTTCAAGCGGCGTTTTATCGATACCGACCGCCTGGTCGTGCGCCGTTGCGGCAAGTCGGTAACCGAGATTTTTGAGACCGAGGGCGAGGATCGTTTTCGCGAGCTCGAGACCTCGGCGCTCCGTTCGCTCCAAAGCGAGCGCAGCCTGTTGGTTTCGTGCGGGGGCGGTATCGTCGAGACGCCGGTGAATATTGAGTTGATGCACGAAATGGGTACGTGTGTGTACCTCGAGGGCGACTTCGAGGATTCGATTCGCCAGATTCGTCGGTCCGACACGCGCCCCGATTTCCGCTCGCCCGAGCATGCCGCGCGCCTGTTTGAGCATCGCCGTCCGCTGTATCGACAGGCCGCCGACCTTACCCTTGATATTCGCAACAAGTCCTTCGAGGACGTTTCCTACCTTTGTGCCGAGATGCTTTTGGAGCGTGGACTGCTATGATTCGCCGTCAACTGATCAATTTCCAAAACCGCAGCGTCGATGTCCGTGTCGGATTGGGTGCGTTCGATGAGCTGTCGCGCATGTTTGCCTCGGCCGTGGGCAAGCCTAAGCGCGCGATGGTGGTTTGGAACGACGCCACATCCGAGCGTTTTGGCGAGGTCGTCGAGCATGCGCTGGTCGACGCCGGCTTTGCCGTGTCGCTGCTCGTCCTCGAGGTTTCGCCTGCCGGTGCTACGCTGGCCGATGCCGATACCGTCTTTGGTGCCCTGTCGGCTAACGGCATTACCTGCGACGATTTGGTTGTCGCTGTTGGCGATGCCTCAACCTGCTCGGTTGTTAGCTGGTGCGCCAACCAGTGGTGCGGTCGCACCGAGTGCGCGCTGCTGCCGACGACGTTCGACGCCATGCTCACGGTCGCGACGACCATGAAGCCGCTCGTCGCCTCGTCGGCCAATGCGCTTCCCGCTATCGCGTTTCGTCCCGAACCGGGCTTGGTCGTGTGTGACCTCGACCTTGTTCGCGAGACGGACCCCGAGGACCTCAAGCTCGGCTTTGTGGTACTTGTTGGCACCATGCTTTCGAGCAGCAAGTCCCGCTGGAATCAGTTTATTGAGACCGTCCCCGAGATTCTCGCGGGCGAGGAGGTCGCACTCGTCAATGCCGTCCAATGGTCTCAGACTGCCCGCAAGGACGTGCTGACGGCCACGAACCCGAGCGCTCGCCATGCGCTCGATTTTGGCAAGACGGGGGAGCGCACCCTGCGCGCCTGCTTGGGCGATGCCGCTTCGCAGGTCCCTGCCTATCAGCTGTTGTCTGAGGGCATGCGCTTTGAGGCGCGCCTAGCACATGATGCCTGCGACTTCGATATCGACTATGTGTTTGATGTCGATGACTGCCTGGAGGACTTTGGTATCGAGGAACTTGCCTTCGATCTGGAGCCTGCCGCATATATTGAGGAGTTCCGTAGGCAGCAGTTTGTTCGCTCAAACCGCAGCATGTTGCCGCTGCCCGCGGCTCTCGGCGCCATTCGCCTAACGAATGTTGAGGACGAGGTTCTTGAGCGCCATGCTCACGCCTACTTGGCTTCTCGTAAAGAACTTCTCTAAGTTTTATTGACATCCATCGTCTTTCGTATCATGTTGAGGGGCGGGTTTCCAATCGGTTGCGGATCGCATGCGATTCCGTCGTTCGGTTGAGACCCGTCCCGTCTATATAGAGACAACAAGAAAGGAATCTGCATGTCTGAGTTTGCTGCCGGTCCTGCCGGTCGTATCGAGCGTGTCCGTACCCTGATGGTCGAGCGCGGCTACGACGCCATCGTGGTGCGCGACGAGGCTAATCTTCGTTGGCTTACGGGCGTGAAGGGCGTTTTCGATTACACCTTTGAATTCCCGCACGCGGCGTTTATTGCGGCCGACCAGTGTCTGTTCCATACCGACTCGCGCTACCTCAACAGCTTTGAGGAGAATACGCCCGCCGGCAGCCCCTGGGTCTACGACATGGACGAGGGCACCATCCCCGGCTGGGTTGCCGGCAAGATTGCGGCTAACAAGTGCCGTGTCTGTGCTGTCGAGGATGATATGCAGATTAACTTCTACCAGGGTATTCAGCGCGGCCTGGAGGACCGCTCCGTTGCCTGCATGCTGCCGCTGATGCATGACGACATCCGCAAGATGCGCGCCATCAAGGATGCCGAGGAGATCGAGCTCATGCGCCATGCGCAGTCGATCACCGATGCTGCCTTCCAGCACATGCTCGGCTTTATTAAGCCCGGTATGACCGAGAAGCAGGTTCGCAACGAGCTCGAGAACTTTATGTTCGCCAACGGCGCTGACAGCCTTGCCTTCGGCTCCATCGTAGCGAGCGGTCCCAACACCGCCAACCCGCATGCCGTGCCGAGCGACCGCGTGATCGAGAAGGGCGACTTTGTCCTCATGGATTACGGCGCGGGCTACTGCGATTATCGTTCCGACATGACGCGCACCGTCGTGATGGGCGAGCCTACCCAGGAGCAGCTCGACCTGTACGCGCTCGTGCGCCGTACGCACGAGGAGTGCGTTGCCGCCATCCATCCGGGTGTCGAGGGCAACGACATTTTCAAGCTTTCCAAGAAGATCATCGGCGATGCCGGCTATGGCGATTACTACAACCATGGTCTGGGCCACGGCGTGGGCATCGACATCCACGAGCTGCCCAACTTCAACCGCAGCAAGAACACCATCGAGGTCGGCTCGGTTATCACCATGGAGCCCGGCGTCTACTTGCCCGGCGTGGGCGGCGTGCGCCTGGAGGACTACGGCGTGGTCACCGAGAACGGCTACGAGCCTTTCACCAAGACGTCGCATGACCTTCACGTCATCGATTGCTAGCCTATTTCGATAGATTTTTGGGGCGGGGCGTCCGGAGCAATTCGGGCGCCTCGCGTTCTCTTTTTATGCGCTCGCTGCAGGCGCCGTCTGCAAGTGTATAATTTCGGTCGTATGTAATTTGGACGCTTGTGCGTTCTGCCCATAACAAGAAAGGTCACTATGCCTACCATTTCTACCGCCGACTTCAAGAACGGCCTCGGTCTCCGTATTAAGGACAAGGTCTACACCATCGTCGAGTTCCAGCATGTTAAGCCGGGCAAGGGCGGCGCGTTTGTGCGCTACAAGACCCGCGACATCAAGAGCGGCCGCGTCGTCGAGAACACCTGCAACGCCGGTACCAAGTTCGAGAGCGTTATGCTCACCACCCGCGAGTTCCAGTACCTCTACAACGATGGCACCGACTACATCTTCATGGACAACGAGTCCTATGAGCAGGTTCCCGTTCCCGAGGACATGGTGGGCGAGAACTCCAAGTGGCTGCGCGAGAACGACATCTGCCAGCTGCTCTTCGCCGACGATGAGCTCATGGGCGTGACCCCGCCGATGTTCATCGAGACTACCATCGTCCAGACCGACCCGGGCTTTAAGGGCGACACCGTCCAGGGTTCCACCAAGCCGGCCACGATCGACACCGGCGCTGTCATCCAGGTCCCCATGTACCTCAACGAGGGCGAGGTCATCAAGGTTGACACCCGCGACGGCAAGTTCGTCTCCCGCGTCTAGCAACCAACTCTTCTAGGAGGACTCATGCCCCAGGAAATCAAGATTGACGGCATCGGCATTTCGCCCGATGTTCTGACCGCCATCGTCTCGCGCGCCGTGTCCGATGTCGAGGGCATCGCCTCCGTTGGCGTCAAGGACCTTGCCACCAACCTTGTCTCCATGATGCTCTCGTCCAAGGCCCCGGCTTCCGAGCCGGCGGTTGAGGCCGAGGTCGTCGGCGACAAACTCGCACTCACCGTGCGTGTCGTGGTGTTCTTTGGCTATCCGTTCAAGAAACTCGCCGAGGCCGTTCGCGCCGCCGTGGTCGCTGCCATCGATGCTCAGGTGGGCGTCGAGGTCGAGCGCGTTGACGTTTGCATTGACGGCCTCGTTTTCCCCAAGGAGTAACCTTTGAGCCTTAAGGTTTATCGCGGGCGTACGCTTGCCCGCAGTCAGGCGCTGCAGCTGCTGTTCCAGGCCGAGGCCACGGACAGTCCGCTCGAGCGCGTCCTCGAGGGTGATTTCCTGATCTCGAAGGGTCCCCTCGACCCCTATGCGCTGGAGCTGTGCCGCGGTGCCTATGAGCATATCGACCGCATCGACTGTGCTCTGCGCTCTGTTGCCAAGAACTGGGATCTTATGCGCATGCCCGGCGCCGACCGCAACCTGCTGCGAATCGCCGTTTACGAGATGCGTTTCCTCACCGACGAGGAGGTCTCTGACGCCATCGTGATCAACGAGGCCGTCGAGCTTGCCAAGGCCTATGGCACCGACCAGTCCGCGTCGTTCGTCAACGGCGTGCTGGGTAAGATCGCTCGCAGCGAGGAGCTGCCGGGCGAGGACCTATACCAGGAGCTGCTGGCCGAAGATCCCGCTCGCGAGGAGGCACAGGCTGCCGAGGCTGCCGCAAAGGTTGCGGTTGCCCAGGCCGAGGCTGGCGTGCTGTCCGAGGACGTGGACGCTGCTGAGGTCGCCGAGGCCGAGACCGGTACCGTCGAGGAGTAGCCATGCCAGAGGGTTCCGTCCGCAACTTCGACGAGATTTCGGACCGCTTGGACCAGATCATAGCTACCGTTCGCTCTAAGGATACGTCCTTGGAGCGTTCGCTCGATCTGTTTGACGAGGCGATTGAGCTGGGCTCCCGTGCGGTCGACATGGTCGACAAGTTTGAGCTGACGCCGCGTGAGGCCGACAAGCTCGAGCAGGAATACGATGAGGATGCGGCAAACGAATCCCAGGATAGCTAGGCCGCATCTCCGGATACGAATGGTTGATGGCATTCATGAAACGCGTGCGTCTTGATGACGAACTGATTTCACAGGGCATCTGCGCCGATCGCGCGGATGCCCTTCGCACTCTTATGGCTGGCTTGGTCTCGAGTGGCGGCGAGCGCTTGACTTCGCCGGGCCTTAAGGTGACCCCGGGCCTGCCGTTGCACGTGAAGGGGCGCATTCCCTATGTTGGCCGCGGCGGTCTTAAGCTCGAAGGCGCGCTTGATACGTTTGGTATCAATCCGACGGGCCTTGCCTGTCTGGATGTGGGCTGCTCTACCGGCGGCTTTACCGATTGCCTGCTCAAGCGCGGAGCTGCGACCGTTGTCTCGGTGGACGTTGGTCGCGCCCAGTTCGATTGGTCGTTACGTCAGGACGATCGCGTGACGCTGCATGAGCGCACAAACGTGACGCAGCTGCCTGAGCTTGGCTATGCCGGCGCCATCGACCTGGCTGTGTGTGATGTCTCGTTTACCAGCATCGCGAACATTATCGATGCGGTGCTGGCGTGCCTGGCGCCTACGGGTGCATTCTGCACGCTTGTAAAGCCGCAGTTTGAGGCTCCGGCGGCGCTGGTGGGTGAGGGCGGCATTGTGACCGATCCCGCCGTGCGCCGCGATACACTCGTTGCGGCAGTTGAACTCTTTGCTGCCAAGGGGCTGTTCCCGGTCGATGTGTGCGTGTCGCCCATTCATGGTGCCAAGGGAAACGTTGAGTTTTTCCTGTACGGCACGAGATTTGACCCCGGCGACCGCACGCAAGACGAGCTGCAATTCCAGGTATCGGTTTTGAGCGAGAAAGCTGCAACGCTATGAAGGTCTTTCTGGTTCCCAATTACTACAAGCAAGAGGCGGTTGAGAGCGGCCTGATGCTCGAGCTTTGGCTGACGCGCCAGGGCTATGAGGTCGCATGGGCTGCCGACCAGCGATCGAAGATCCAAAGCACGCCTGATATTGACGGCTCCGATCTGGTCATTACGCTCGGCGGCGACGGTACGTTGCTGCGCGCTGCCCGCATCCTCAACCATCGCGAGATTCCTATCCTCGGTCTTTCCTATGGTCACCTGGGCTTTTTAACTGCTGCGAGCCCCGAGGAGCGCGACATTCTGCAGGTCGTGAGCGACGCCCTTTCCGGCGAGCTGCACGTGAGCCGTCGCGCCACCATCGCCGCGGATATCGTGTCCGTGCGCGACGATGGCACGAAGGATGTCGTGCGCACGTTCGCCCTCAACGACATGGCGCTCACGCGCGGCCCCCTGTCCGATATGGTTGAGTTCGACATCACGGTGTCGGGCCACCATATCGATCGACTGCGTGGCGACGGCGTGGTCGTGTCCACGGCGACTGGTTCTACGGGGTACGCGCTCAGTGCAGGTGGCCCCATTGTGAGCCCCGACTATACGGGTATGGTCTGCGTACCCATTGCGCCGCACACCATTCAGGCCCGTGCCTTCTTGACTTCGCCGAGTGATGTCGTCGAAATCTTTATGTCCGATGATCGCCCGAGCGTTCCGGCGATCGCTATCGATGGACAGTTTATTACCTGCGACGGCACGGTCGAGAGCGTGGCCGTGCGCCGAGGCCCCGGCGATGTGCTGCTGCTCGACTACGGCCCCGAGAGTTTTTACAACTCGGTGAGCCGCGTATTCTACGGAGTGCGTCATGATCGATGAGCTGCAGGTTTCCAACATTGCACTCATTCGCGAGGCGACGTTGGTTCCGAGCGCGGGCCTAACGGTTCTGACTGGAGAAACCGGCGCCGGTAAGACCGCGCTGCTCTCGGCCCTCAAGCTTATTTTGGGCGAGCGTGCGGATTCGTCGACGGTGCGCGAGGGCGAGGCGCTGGCGAGCGTCGAGGCACGCCTGTTTGACGGCCCGCACGACACGGAGGGCTTCACGGTTCAGCGCAGCCTTTCTGCCGAGGGCCGCAGCCGCGTGAAGATTGACGGCCGCATCGCCAGTGTGCGCGAGCTTTCGGAGCGCGTTGGCGTGATGATGGATCTGTGCGGACAGCATGAGCATCAGCGCTTGCTCGACCCGGCGCACCATGTTGCCATGGTTGATGCCTGGGCTGGGCGCCCGGCACTCGAGGCGCTCGAGCACTACCGTGCTTGCTTTAAAGCCTCGCGCGCGGCTGCCAAGGAGGTCCGTCGCGTCGAGGAGGCCTCGCGTGCGCAGGGGAGTCGCGTCGAGGAGGCGCGCTTTGCCCTCGAGCGTATTGCCGAGGTTGACCCCAAGCCTGGCGAGTATGAGGAACTCGAGGAACTGTTGCCGCGCTCCGAACATGCCGAGGTGCTGGTTGCCACAGCTAACGATGCCCATGCATCGCTTGCCGCCGAAGGGGGAGCGCTCGATGCCGTGAACAGCGCCGTGGCAGAGCTTTCCCATATGGCTACTGTCGATCGCAAACTGGGCGACATTGCCGATGCGCTTTCGGATGCATGTATCTCCCTTGAGGATTGTGCGAACGAGCTTCGTGCCTATCGCGATGGCGTCGCCTTCGACCCGCGCGAGCTCGCTCGCATGCGTGAGCGTTATTCCGACCTAAAGGGCCTGTTGCGTCAGTGGGGTCCCACCATGGACGATGTTTTTGCCATGCGCGATCGCTCGCAAGAGCTGCTGTCCCTGGTCGATGATGGCGATGAACAGATCAAAAGGGCGCGTGAGGCACTCGGGAGCGCCGAGCGCGAGTTGTTTGCCGCTGCCAAGGCACTTAAGCGCGCCCGCAATACGGCGGCCCCGCGTTTCTGCCACGAGGTGGGCCGCCAGATGGCTCGCCTGGAGATGGGCGGCGCCGAGCTCGTCTGGGAGTCGCGCGATCTTCCCCGTGCTGAGTGGACGCCCGTTGGTCCTTCGAGCTACGAGCTGCTATACCGCAGCGGTGCCGGTTTGACGCCGCGCCCCCTGCGCCGCATTGCGTCGGGCGGCGAGCTCAGCCGCGTCATGCTGGCAAGCAAGGTTGTCCTCGGTAACGCGGACGGTGTCGATACACTGGTGTTTGACGAGGTCGATGCTGGTGTCGGTGGCTCCACGGCGCGTGCACTTGCGGGCGTGCTGGCAGATCTCGCCGCTACGCATCAGGTGATTGTCGTAACCCACTTGGCGCAGGTCGCCGTCATGGCCGACAAGCATTATGTTGTCAGCAAGGAACCGGGCGATGTTCCCCAGACGCATTTGGACGAGGTAACCGGTGAAGCGCGTATCGCCGAGATCGCCCGCATGTTGAGCGGCGATCAATCGGAGGCAAGCCTGGCGCACGCCAGGCAGATGCTCGAGGAAGCACTGGGTTAGGCCGTATCCCACTACTCGCTTTTTGGCCCGACCGTCAGAAAACTATGCCGGTTTACTACGATGAATCGGCGTAGCTCGAGCACAACAAAAATTGCAAAAAGAAAACCGCAGGTAGAACGCCTGCGGTTTTCTTTTAAAACGCGATGTGGTCTCATATTCCGATTTCATCGTAGTAAACCGGCATAGTTTTGCGGGAACGGTACTTAACGGCCCCTGTTAAAACCTACTCCACGACCTTATCCGGTTGGATGAGTTCCTCATAGTAGCTGATATGCTCACGCGCGTCTTCAATCTCGGGCAGCAGGAAGTTGTAGATGACTTCGATGATCATCGTGGCGCTGATCTTGGAGAACGCAAAGTCGCCCGTCGTCAGCAGCGCTTCGTGGTTGACGGTATTAAAAGTGTAGTCTGCCAGGCGTGCGAGCGGGGATTTGCTGTCGCTGCTGATGACGACCACGGTTGCGCCGCAGTTGTGAGCTGCTTTTGCCATGCGATTCAGTCGGCGCGATTTGCCGGAGTTTGAGATGAGCACGATGACGTCACCCGGGCGCAACGTGAGCGCAAAGCCGATTGATGTCTCGCTAATGGTGCTCGCCATGCAGCGCAGCCCGAGCTGCGAAAATTTAAACGTCGCATCGAGCGCGACCGCGTTCGTATTGCCCACAGCTGCAAACTCAATAACCCCTGCATGCTTAAGGGCATGCACAACAGCCGCCAGCGTATCGTGGTCGATCCCGTCGATGGTCGCATTAAGCTCGCTCACCTTGGCAGCCAGGATGTTCTTGAGGCTCTGCTCCATATTGTCGAGCGAGACCTCGTCAGTCAGGCCCTCGTTGCGTTGGCTTTCCAAATCCCTCGCCAACGAAAACTGAAAGCTGCGGAAGCTACCAAAGCCCAGCTTGCGGCAGAAGCGCGAAACGGTCGCCTCGGACGTGGCGGCGGCGCGCGAGAGCTGAGCCGCCGTGAGGCGTGGCGCCTCGGACTGGTGCTCCAATATATAGTCGACAATGCGCTGCTCGGACTCGCTGTATCCCTGGTGGGTACTAATGAGGGAAAGTGCGCTCTTGCTACTCTCGGTCATGGATGGCTCCTGGTTGGCGTGAAAATCTTATTTGATTTGCAATGCCATAGTATACGGGCATTTTCAATTACAAGATACACCTTGCCGTATCAAGTGTTGATGGTAAACTTTCACCTACCGTTTACGGTTATGAAAGAACCTTTCACCGGAGAATTGCACCATGCCTCTTCTCACGCGGACGGTAGGTTGGTATCTTTCAGTTGTGGAAAAACGCGCATCGAAGCGCGTGTAGGGGAGCGCCCGCGGGCGCTGTACTCAAGAAGGAGGGACACATGGCTAAGTTTGACATCATCGCCGCCACCGGTTGCCCGACCGGCATTGCGCACACCTTCATGGCGAAGGAGGCGCTGGAGAAGGCAGCTGCCGAGCGCGGTCTGACTATTAAGGTCGAGACTCATGGCCAGGTCGGTGTCGAGAACGAGCTCACCAAGAGTGAGATCGCTGGTGCCAAGGCCGTCGTCGTCGCAGCCGATAAGGATGTCCAGGCTGAGCGTTTCGCCGGCAAGCCCATGGTTTCCGTTGGTGTTTCCAAGGCCCTGTCCGTTGAGGCCGCCGGTAAGCTGATTGACCGCGCGCTCGCCGCCAAGGGCGACAGCACGGTTGCAGCCGCTGCCGATGTCGAGGATGAGGTCGAGGAGAAGGAGTCCATCGGCCACGTCATCTACAAGCACCTCATGAACGGCGTCAGCCATATGCTGGTCTTCGTCGTTGCCGGTGGTGTCCTGACCGCCGTTTCGTTCCTGTGGGGCATTACGTCCTTCGATTCGACGGCGTCTGACTACAACAGCTTTGCTGCGATGCTCAAGATCATCGGCGGCATCGCCATGAACCTTATGGTTCCGGTGCTTTCCGCCTACATCGCCGAATCCATCGGCAAGCGCCCGGCGCTCGTCCCCGGCTTCGTTGCCGGTATGATCGCCATCCAGGGCCTGCCTGTTAACGCCGAGACCGGCATGATCGATGCCGGTGGCGCCGGCGTGGGCTTCGGCTTCCTGGGCGGCATCGTTGGCGGCTTCCTCGCCGGCTATGTCATCCTGCTGCTCGAGAAGGTCTTTGCCGGCCTGCCCAAGAACCTGGACGGCCTCAAGGCTATCTTCCTGTACCCGCTGTTCTCGACGGCTATCGTCGGCCTGGTCATGCTCGGCATTTCCGGCCCCATGGCTGCCATCAACACCGCCATGATGGACTTCCTCAAGGGCCTGTCCGCCTCTGGCGCCGTTGTCCTGGGTCTTGCTATCGGCTGCATGTGCGCCTTTGACATGGGCGGCCCGGTCAACAAGGCTGCTTATGTCACCGGTACCGCTATGCTCACCGAGGCTCTGGCCGCCGGTGTTGGCACCGATACCTACAACTTCGGCACCAACTTCATGGCTGCCGTCTCCGCCGCCTGCATCGTTCCGCCGCTGATCACCACCTTTGCCGTCGTTGTCGGCAAGAAGTACTTCAGCCAGGAGGACCACGACGCCGGTGTCGTCAACCTCATCCTTGGTTGCACCCACATCACCGAGGGCGCCATTCCGTTCATGACCAAGAACATCTGGCCCGTCATGCCCATCATGATGCTTGGTTCCTCTATCGCTTCGATCCTGACCATTATGTTCAACGTTCACGATCCGGCGCCTCACGGTGGCTTCCTGGTCCTGCCCGTTGTCGAGAACGGTCCGCTTTGGGTCCTCGCGATCCTCATCGGCGCTGTGGTCGGTGGCATCCTGTTCGTGGCCTTCAAGAAGTACGACTTCGAGAAGAACCAGAAGGCCGCTCCCGCCAAGCCGGTTGAAGCCCCCAAGGCCGCTGCCGTCGAGGCTCCCAAGGCCGAGGCTTCCGACTTCGTGAAGGTCGAGAACGTCTTTGTCGCCGAGGACTTCGCTTCTCGTGACGAGGCTCTGAGCTTTGTTTCCAACCAGGCTGTCAAGGCCGGTATCGCCAGCGACGCCGATGCCGTGATGAATGCCTTCCTGGCCCGCGAGGCCGAGGGCACCACGGGCATGATGGAGGGCTTCGCCATCCCGCATGCCAAGTCCGACGCCATTACCGAGGCTGCCGTCATCGTCGTCAAGGACGAGTCCGGTGTAACCGGTTGGGACACCATGGACGGCGCTCCCGTCAACGTGGCTATCGCTCTGCTTATTCCGGGTGCACAGGCCGGCACCACGCACCTCAAGATCCTGTCCAAGGTTGCCGAGGCGCTCATGGACGAGGACTTCCGTGCCACTGTCAAGGGTTCCACCGACGCCGCCGAGATCGCCAAGACGATCAACGCCCGTTTGGTCTAATCCCGCAGCACGCGAATAACATCGCCCCCTGTAATAAAGGCGGAGCCCCTCTCCAGGGTCTCCGCCTTTTTTCTATCCCTCCTATAAGTTGCGGTGAAATAAGGACTGTTTAAACGATTCAACCCCAAATTCAGTCCCTATTTCACCGCAACCTATAAAAGGGTATAGAGGGGGCTACCTATCGAGCCTTTGTCGCGAACAGTTCATCAGCCAGAATTCCGTTCGCACGATATTACTTTGGACCTACTGGGTTTCCGCAGCCTGCTCGCCCACAGGGGCCCGTGCGCGGCCTGT
>DBEWUK010000015.1:0-8203 GCA_048205395.1 Collinsella sp. | reverse complement strand
TGCGGGCTTCGGGGCCCGCAGCATGGCGTGCTGCTGTGCGGGCGCATGGGCGTTGTCCTCGCGGGCGTGCAGGCGGCTCTGCTGGCGGCAGGGCTGCTGCGGAGCTTGCGCTCGCCGTGGGCGATCGCGCTCCCTGGGCTCCGGCGCTCGACGGACTGGTGCTTCGTGTGCCCGCCGGTGGGCGCGCCTGCGTGATGGGCACCTCGGGCGTGGGCAAGTCGACGCTGCTTGCGCTGGCGGCGGGGGAGTGCGCGCCGTGCTCCATGGTGTTTCAGGATGTGCGCCTGGTAGAGGGCGCCTCGGCTTTGGATAACGTGCTGGTGTGCGCCGACGCGCGCGTGGACGCCTCGAGTGCCGCGGCCCTGTTGCGCCTGCTGGTGCCGGGGGTCGATGTGTATGCCCGCGTGGCCGAGCTCTCGGGCGGGCAGCGCCGTCGCATCGAGATTGCCCGAGCCCTGCTGTGCCCAGGAGACGCGGTGATTCTGGACGAGCCCTTTACCGGTCTAGATACCGCTGCGCGCGACGCATGCGCCGAGGTCGTGCTCGACCTGCTCGATGGCCGCATGCTCCTGCTTGCCACGCACGATGTCGCCGACGCTCAGGCCCTCGATATCTCGGACATCATCACGCTCTAAATACTTACTCAGCAACAAAATGATTCGTTTTCCTCCGTCCCAATGGGGTCGGGTGTGGTATTCTATCTGCGGGGTAATACTTAGGATTACCAAGTAATACCAACGCCGCAGAAACAAACTCCGGATGCGGGCCAATCGGGTTGCCTTCACAGCCCGTCGCCCAGCCGCGTGGCCCGCATCTATCCGCACTACCGTCGTTTCAAAAAGGAAGCGCCATGGCAGAACACATGACCCCCGTAGTCGCGAAGGTCTTGCCTGAGGAGAAGGCAGCCTTCGCGGCGGCAACCCAGCTCGTGGGCACCACGCCGTCCAACGCCATCCGCATGTTTATCGCCGCGTTCAATCGCTGCGGCACCTTTCCGTTCGACATTTCGCCCAGCGGGGCCTTTGGCAAAGACTGTCCCCAACAGCTAGTCGTTGAAGAACGTCCCCAATGACTAGTCGTTGGGAGGAGGTCGGCATGCTCAATGCGCTGGTTTGGGCGCTTGCCTGTTTTGGCGTCGTCGCTGCCGATATTGTCCTGAGCATGGTTTTGTTCTCCGTGCTGGACATCGTGTCGGCGCTGACGGGTTTTCCGATCGACAACCTCGATATTCAATGGTTTCAAGCCGTCGCTCAGACGGCGTCGTTTTTGATGGCGCTGCTATGGTGGCGTTATTTGTGGCCGCGGTCGTTTATCGCGCGCTGGCAAGGTGAGCGTTCGCTTGGCGGGGGAGTGCGTAGCGCGTGGAAGCGCATTGCCTGCGTTATCGTGATCGGCTTGGCACTGCAGGTGGTCGTTGGCTACGTGACCGACGCCGTACTGTCATTGTTGCCCGAGGTTGCGGCCGATTACAGTGAACTTGTCGAGGAAACAGGCATGGGCGACACTAGCTATCTCGCTGTCCTGACTACGGTGCTCGGCGCCCCATTTTGTGAAGAGCTCCTGGTGCGCGGCATCATCTTTGAGTTCTCACTGCGTGCGTTTAATCCACAGTGCCATCCGCTCTGGAAAAGTCGGCGCCGCGTGAACGCGCAAGACGGCACCATAGTGCCCTGGGCGGCCCCGAGTACCTGGGGCGTCGCCGCGGCAATCGTGCTGCAGGCGGCGGTCTTCGGCTTTATGCACATGAACTGGGTGCAGGGTTGCTACGCGGGTGCCGCTGGCCTCATCTTTGGTTGGGTGCTCGTGACGACCGGAAAGCTCCGCTACACGATCCTGCTGCACTTTGCCTTTAATGCCGGCTCGTACCTCATGGGCCTGCTATGGTTTGTGAACACGCCGCTCGACGCGGTAGCCACGGTCGCTATCGCCGGCGTCGTCCTCGTTGAGGCAATGCGCTCGCTGCGCCACGCGTGTGGGATGGACGCAGCGAGCGCACCACTGCCCTAGTTGCGGCGACCGCCTCCGTTGGCACCCTGACGCCCCTGAGCTGCGCGGTTGCGCCCGGCGGTGTTCTGCGCGCGGGACATGCCGCCGTGGCCCTTGCTGCCTTTGGGTCCCTTGCCGGCGGCGCCACCGTGGGCCTTGCCGCCCTTCTTGCCGGTCCCATGTCCGCCGCTAACAGGCGTCTCGCCCGGGCGCGGCGGTACGGGACGGATCAGGCAATGCTTGGTGTAGCCGATTAGATCTCGGCGGCCGGCCTTTTCCAGCGCCTCACGCACAAGCTTGTAGTTCTCGGGCTTGCGGTATTGGATGAGCGCACGCTGCATGGCCTTTTCGTGCTGGTCGCGTGCCACGTAGATCGGCTGCATAGTGCGCGGATCCACGCCGGTGTAGTACATGCAGGTCGACATGGTGGACGGCGTGGGGTAGAAGTCCTGCACCTGCTCGGGCATGTAGCCCATGTCGCGCACGGCCTCGGCAAGGTCCACGGCTTCCTTCATCGTCGAGCCGGGATGGCTCGAGATCAGATACGGCACCACGTACTGCTTGAGTCCGTACTCGCGGTTCAAACGTTCAAATTTACGGCAGAACGCGTCGTAGACGGAGCGGCTCGGCTTGCCCATCACGGACAGCACCGCGTCGCTCACGTGCTCGGGCGCTACGCGCAGCTGGCCCGAGACGTGATGTTCCAACAGCTCGCGCAAAAACTCGTCCGAGGCATCGGCCATGGTGTAGTCAAAGCGGATGCCGCTGCGCACGAAGACCTTCTTGACGCCCGGCAGCTGGCGCAGGTCGCGCAGCAGCTGCGTGTAGCCGCTCTCGTCGACCACCATGCTCTTGCACACGCTCGGCCATAGGCAGCGCTTGTTCTTGCACACGCCGTGTTTGAGCTGCTTGTCGCAGGCCGGGCGGCTAAAGTTGGCCGTCGGTCCGCCCACGTCGTTGATGTAGCCCTTGAACTCGGGGTCGTGTGTGAGCAGCTCGGCCTCGCGCATGATCGAGTCGTGGCTGCGCATCTGCAGCACGCGGCCCTGGTGGAAGGTCAGCGCGCAAAACGAGCACTCACCAAAACAGCCGCGGTTGGAGCTAATGGAAAACTTGATCTCGGCAAAGGCCGGCACGCCGCCCGCCGCGTCGTAATCGGGATGCCAATCGCGTGCGTAGGGGAGTTCGGCCACCTCGTCCATCTCGTCGGTGGTGAGCGTGGCCGACGGTGGGTTCTGCACCACATAGACGCTGTTGGGGTAGGGCTCTACCAGACGATGCCCGGTGATGGGGTCCATGTTCTGCTGCTGTACGTTAAAGCTGCGCGCGTAGTTGAGCTTGTCGGCGGCAAGGTCGTCCCAGCTGGGCAGCAGGTCGTAGTCGTAGACCTCGTCGAGCGAACTCGTGCGGTAGACGGTGCCGTTGATATAGGTGATCTGATCGACGGGCAGCCCCGCGTCGAGCGCGTCGGCGATCTCGACAATCGCGTGCTCGCCCATGCCGTAGATGAGGATGTCGGCGCCCGAGTCGAGCAGCACCGAGCGCTTGAGCTTGTCTTGCCAGTAGTCGTAGTGGGCCAGGCGGCGCAGGCTCGCCTCGATGCCGCCGATAATGATGGGGGCGTCCTTGAACGTCTGGCGGATGAGGTTGCCGTAGACCGTGACGGCACGATTGGGGCGGTGCCCCTCCTCGCCACCGGGGGTATAGGCGTCGGTGTGGCGGCGGTGCTTGGTCACCGAATAGTGGTTGACCATGGAGTCCATGTTGCCGGCACTGACCAAAAAGCCCAGGCGCGGCTCACCGAGCACGCTGATGCTGGCGGGATCGGTCCAGTCGGGTTGGCAGATGATGCCCACTTTGTAGCCGTGCGCGTCGAGTACGCGGCTGATGATGGCCATACCAAAGCTGGGGTGGTCCACGTAGGCGTCGCCGCAGATGTAGACAAAGTCACACTGGTCCCAACCGCGCGCGTCCATATCGGCGCGGCTGACTGGGAGGAACTTATCGCGGCCCGGGCGCCAGGGACGGGCGGGCGCTGCCGGGGTATGAGCGGCGTGGCCGCCCTGAGCCTTGCCGCCGCGCTTTTGCTGCTGGCCCTGTTTGCCCTGCTGACTGCGCTGGTTATTCTGAGCGTGCTGAGGCTTTTTTGCCACGATCCCTCCCGGTGTTTGTATGCTGCACGTAATTGTAACCAGTCTTTTTGGGACGGGGCTAAAAAGACTGGTGGAGTACATGGGCTGGCGGATCGGCGTGCCGATGCGGGCGCCGTTTGTTTCCAGACTGTGTATCCCCGTGTCGAAGGAGCCGTCTCGCGCGCACGCCATGTTGTCAATGGGTTACAGTATGAACGGCGGCTATGTTTCCGCCAACGCACGAGAGGGTCGTCAACAAGGAGGATGCACGACGATGCAGCGTGCCAAACAGATATCGGAGTCCATCGAACTGGGCATTATCCTGGCGCTCGCCGGCGGCTTTATGGATGTGTATTCGTACATTGGGCGCGACCATGTTTTCGCAAACGCGCAGACGGGCAACATCCTGCTTGTGGGCGTGAGCATCTCGGAGGGCAATTGGGCACTTGCGGGGCGCTACTTCTTCCCTGTGGTGTCGTTTGCCGTGGGCATTATGCTTGCCGACCTGGTACACGAACGGTTTGGCAGCGTGATTCACTGGCGCCAAGTGACGGTGTTCTTTGAAGCCGTCATCTTGCTGGGTGTGAGCTTTATCCCGGGCGGCAATTTCAACCTGCTCGCCAACTGCCTCACCTCGTTTGCCTGCGGCATGCAGGTCGAGAGCTTCCGCAAGATCCACGGTCACGGCATCGCTACGACCATGTGCATCGGCAACTTGCGCAACGCGCTGCAAAACGTGGACGATTACATCATCACCCACAGGCGCGGCTTTTTGGAAAACGGCCTGCTGTACTTTGGCGTGATCTTTACCTTTGTGTTTGGCGCCGTGTTGGGCAACTGGTGTATTGAGCGCATGGGCCTGCACGCCATCGTCGTGGCGAGCTTGCTGCTGTTTGTCGCGTTTGCCATCATGTTCATCGACCGCGAGCGCGACTTGCGCTTACGCTGGAAGGTTGCGGCCGAGGCTTGGAAAGAGGGCTGTCGAAAGTAACCGAATGCGGCAAAGGGGCTGTCCCTTTGCCGCAATATTTTTCATCATCTGTTGAAACGCTTTAACAAATTTGACGTTCTCACGTGTTTTTCGTTTCAAAAGCGTTAGGATGGGACTCATAGCGTGGGGCGTAATGGGTGCCCCGCACACGATGGGAGGCTATCAATGGCTAATCGTTTCGTTCTCAATACCATCTCTTATCATGGTTCCGGCGCCATCAAGGAGATCCCCGGCGAGCTCCAGCGTCGCGGCTACAAGAAGATTTTCGTCTGCTCCGATCCCGATTTGGTCAAGTTTGGCGTTACCGCTAAGGTGACCGACGAGCTCGACGCTGCCGGCATCGCTTGGAGCCTCTACTCCGAGATTAAGCCCAACCCCACTATCCAGAACGTCAAGGACGGCGTCGAGGCCTTCAAGGCCGCCGAGGCTGACGCTATCGTGACCATCGGTGGCGGCTCCTCCATGGACACTGCCAAGGCCATCGGCATCATCATCAACAACCCCGAGTTCGCTGATGTCCGCAGCCTCGAGGGCGTTGCTCCCACTAAGAACCACGCCGTGTTCACCATCGCCGTGCCGACGACCGCCGGTACCGCTGCCGAGGTGACCATCAACTACGTCATCACCGACCCCGAGAAGGTCCGCAAGTTCGTGTGCGTCGACACCAACGACGCCCCCGAGGTCGCCGTCGTCGACCCCGACATGATGGCTTCCATGCCTGCCGGCCTGACCGCTTCCACTGGCATGGATGCTCTGACCCACGCCATCGAGGGCTACACCACCAAGGGCGCTTGGGAGCTCTCCGACATGTTCCACTTTGAGGCCATTAAGCTGATCAGCGAGAACCTGCGCGACTCCGTTGCCGAGGCCAAGTCCGGTCAGCCCGGCTCCGGCCGCGAGGGCATGGCTCTTGGCCAGTATGTCGCCGGCATGGGCTTCTCCAATGTCGGCCTGGGCATCGACCACGCCATGGCTCACACCCTGTCCGCTCACTACGACACCCCGCACGGCGTCGCCTGCGCCATGCTGCTGCCGATTGCCATGGAGTTCAACAAGCCGGTTTGCGCCGAGCGCCTGGCCAAGGTCGCCGTTGCCATGGGCGTTGACACCACGGGCATGAGCACCGACGAGGCCGCCGATGCTGCTATTGCCGCCGTCAAGCAGCTTTCCGCCGACGTGAACATCCCGCACGTCTGCGAGGCCATGAAGGCTGACGAGATCGAGGTCCTGGCCAAGGACGCCATGGCCGACGCCTGTTTCCCGGGCAACCCGCGCGAGGCGACGCTCGACGACGTCATCGAGCTCTTCAAGAAGATCTGCCCGGCTGCCTAACCCAGTTTGGTGGTCCTTCGCCCGTAGGCGTATGGTCTTTTGACTTGCCGCTGGCCCCGCCGTGCTACGCACGGCGGGGCTTTTTGTGCTGCGTCAATGTTCTGAGACGGGCAAAACCAAGGCGTACTGCCCGCTACGGATAGGTGGTGCACTTCCCAGCGTGCATTTTTGGGAGTATTCAGCAGGCTCTGAAAAATGCATAACGTTGTGAATGGGCCGTAGTGGCCCGCAGGCACCATCGACAGCCATTGCGGACGGACTATCGATGAGCGGAGGGGGCCGTCGCCGCGTTTTTGGGTTGCAACGACCTGTAACCTTGCTGCGGCTGCGTCGTTCTGTCGTTCGTGATGGGGCTGTTGGGAACTGCGGTGCTGAATACTCCGTTTTTTTGCACGGTCCGGGGTAGGGTACCTTGGGATGAAAGAAATTGATGCCTCATATTTATGCATATACAGTTATTCTTTATGCAAGATTTGGATTGATAACCGGGCGTATGCACAAAATCAGTGCGGGGACGTCTGGGGGCAGCTTGGCTCCCAGGGCCTTGCGCGTGCAGAACGGTTAAAATCGGGACTCGGTCTTAGTTTTACTTGGAAGGATGCATATGGCTTCTGATATTGCTTCTTTAGAGGGGACGCTCTCCTATATCGCGGGACAGCTTAAGACGCTGACTTCTATCGCTTCGCCTACGGGCTATACCCGTGCGGCGACTGATTATCTGATGGAAACGTTGCGCGATATGGGCTTTGGGCCTGAGCGCTCCAATAAGGGCAACGTGCTGGTTGAACTTGGCGGCGAGGGCGAGCCGCTCGTGTTGGCGAGCCATGTCGATACCCTGGGCGCCATGGTGCGCTCCATTAAGGACAATGGTCGCCTGCGCCCCACGACCCTCGGTGGGCACCAGTGGTCCACGGCCGATGGCGAGAACTGCACCGTCTACACGCGTGACGGCAATGTCTACACGGGCGTGGTCCTCAATACCGAGCCTTCGGCGCATGTGGCCGATGAGCCGGTCAAGACCATCGAGAAGAACATGGAAATCCTGCTCGACGAGAACGTTGACAGCAAGGACGATGTGCTCGAGCTGGGTATTCAGACCGGCGACATCATCGCTATGGACCCGCGTACCACGGTGACGGAGAGCGGCTACATCAAGAGTCGCTTCCTTGACGACAAGCTGTCCGCGTCGATTCTGCTGGGCTTGGCGCGTGCCGTCGCCGCTGGCGAGGTGACGCTTTCGCGCAAGGTATCGCTGCTCTTTACGGTGTACGAGGAGGTCGGCCACGGCGGTGCCTTTGTGCCGGCCGACACGCGCGAGATGATTAGCGTGGACATGGGCTGCGTGGGTGACGACCTGGGCTGCACCGAGCGCATGGTTTCAATCTGCGCCAAGGATTCGGGCGGTCCGTACAACTACGACCTGGTAACCACGCTGTCCAACATCGCGCGTGAGCTGGAGCTCGATTACGCCATCGACGTGTATCCGCACTACGGCTCAGACGTTGAGGCCACGCTTTCTGCCGGCTACGACATCCGTCACGGCCTGATCGGCCCCGGCGTGTACGCGAGCCACAACTACGAGCGCAGCCACATCGACGGTGTGCGCAACACCTTTGAGCTGGTTCGCGCCTACGTCCAGCGCTAACGATGTAGCGGCCTCGGCTGACACAGCAGTGCCGACCGAGGCCGTCCTCTCTAAGTTGCGGGGTAAAATTGCCGGGTTTGCGGGCTGAAAAGCCTTAAAACTACCGAATTCACCCCA
>DBEWUK010000013.1:0-4991 GCA_048205395.1 Collinsella sp. | reverse complement strand
CATATCCGAGCGGGCCCCTGCATAGATTTTGGAATAAAAGGGCGCCGCGGATGGAGTTCCGCGGCGCCCAAGCCACACGCTAACAGCTTTAAGGAGTCAAAGCTGGTTTAGCCAAAGAAGCGCTTGATCTCGATCTCGGCATTCTCCAGGCAGTCGGAGCCGTGGATCACGTTGGCGTTGACATCGACGGCAAAGTCGCCGCGGATGGTACCAGGAGCAGCCTCAAGCGGGTTGGTAGCGCCCATGAGGGTGCGCATCTTAGCAACAGCGGAGAGACCGGAAACGACCATCTTGACGACCGGACCGCTCGTCATAAAGTCGCAGAGACCGCCAAAGAAGGGCTTGTCGGCCAGATGGGCGTAGTGCTCCTCGACGGTAGCGCGCTCGAGCGTGGTCATCTCCATGCGCTCGATGACAAGGCCGCTGCGCTCAATGCGAGCAACGATCTCGCCGATCTTGCGGTCGCGCACGGCGTCGGGCTTAATCATGATGAAGGTCTTCTCGATAGCCATAAAAGTAGCCTTTCAAGTAGGTTCGCGCGTGCCCAAGTCCCATTCCGGCACCCGCCTGGACTGCATCGTAACAGAGTTTTAGCTGCAGTTAAACAAAAAGCTGTTTATTGAAACGTTGCAATTTATTAAAGCGCTCCATATGTGTCACTTCTGTTTCGAAGCCCGATTAGAGTACCATCCGACCGCCCATCAACCGCATCGAACAGAGCAGGCGGTCGGTTGCCGCCCGCGAACGTAACCCCTTCACAACCTGCCCAAAGGTCCTACAGAAGTTCTCGACAAGCCCCTCCCCCATAGCAACAAAATACGGGCGCCCACATCAGCAGGCGCCCGTAAAGTGAAAACGATTTATCAATAAATGGCCAAAACGGCTTCAGCCAAATCCCTACTTTACCCCGCGGCCCATCTCGACGACCTTAGTCAGTGACCCAAACACACCCTCGTCGACCACGAGCTGCGCCTCGGCACGCTGCAGCTGCACGGCAACGGCGGCAGGGGCGGTGCCGCCCTCAGTCGTGCGCGCGGCGACAATCGACGGGATGTCGAGCGCCTCGGTAATGTCGCGCTCAAAGAGCGGGCTTGCCTCCTGGAACACCTCAAACGGCAGGTCCTCAAGATTGCAGCCGCGCTTCTCGCACATCAGGACCAGATGGCCCACCACGGCATGTGCCTCGCGGAACGGCAGGCCACGCTTGGCCAGGTAATCGGCAACATCGGTGGCGGCAAGGTGCCCCACGCCGCACTCGCGCGCCATGGCATCCTCGTTGACGGTCCAAGTCGAAATCATTCCGGCCATAACGGACAGGCACTGCATGAGCGTATGGGCGGTATCGAGCGCGCCCTCCTTGTCCTCCTGCAAGTCCTTGTTATAAGCAAGCGGCAAGCCCTTCATGGTTACCAGCAGCTGCACCAGGTTGCCGTACACGCGACCGCTCTTGCCGCGGATAAGCTCGGCAAAGTCGGGGTTCTTCTTCTGCGGCATGATAGACGAGCCGGTGGAGTAGGAGTCTGAAAGCGTGATAAAGCCAAATTCGGAGCTCGACCACAGCACGATCTCCTCGGAAAGACGCGACAGGTGCATCGCCATGACGGATCCGGCGTAATGCAGATCGAGCAGGAAATCACGGTCGGAAACCGCATCGAGCGAGTTGGGGATCACGCCCGCAAAGCCAAGTTCGGCAGCCGTCATCTGGCGATCGAGCGGATAGCTCGTACCGGCAAGCGCGGCAGCACCAAGCGGGCAGTTGTCGGCGGCATCAAAGGCGGCCTTCAGGCGCGTAAAGTCGCGCGCGAACATCCAGAAATACGCCAGCAGATGATGCGAGAGCAGCACGGGCTGAGCGTGCTGCATATGCGTGTAGCCCGGCAGAATCACCTTGTCGTACTTCTTGGCCGCATCCACCAGCACATGGCGCAGCTCAAGATTGGCCTCCATGAGCTCCTTGGCCAGCGCCTTGACGCCCAGGCGCGTATCGGTCGCCACCTGGTCGTTGCGCGAACGCCCAGTATGCAAGCGCTTGCCAGCCTCGCCGATGCGACGCGTCAGCTCGCTCTCGATGGACATATGAATGTCTTCGTCGTTGATGTCGAAGGTGAAGTTGCCGGCATCGATATCCTGTTCGATTCCGGTCAGGCCCTTGGCAATCGCCTGCTCGTCCTCGGCACTGATGATGCCCTGGGCCGCCAGCATCTTGGCATGCGCCTTAGAGCCGGCGATATCCTGCTTATAGAGATGTTTGTCGACCGGCAGCGACGCGCCAAACTCCTGCGTGACCTCGGCCACGCCTGCCTCAAAACGACCGCCCCAAAGAGCCATGGAACCGTCCCCTTTCTCCAAATACCAAAACAAGCGCCCAAAGCAATGCGCCATATCGCTAAAGCGATTTTTCAACCGCTAGTTTTACACATTCCCCACCGTGTGCGGAGCCATGTAGCTAATTTGCAAAGAAGTGACGCGCCATGCACTTGGCGCCCAACGTCTCCCTCCGGATGTTGCCCTGCGAACCATCGATCCAGGCCTTCAGGCTCATAGGGACGTCCTCGACCCTTGCAGCATCGAACTCGGGCGCGAGGGCAAGCAAAGCATGCGCAATAGCATTGAACATAATGGATACTCCTCATATATATAGGCGCAGAGCCGCCAAATTGATAGAAGGAGCCCCGCCGGACAACCCCGGCGGGGCTCGGACTCAGCCGCAGACGCGGCATCATATATGCGGGCGGAACGTAGGGGCCACCGATGTTAAGAAGTGTCAGCAAGCATAACGAAAGGTAGGGACCCCGTGCGCCCGTTATGTATCACGCGGATGGGCCGCGCGGATACCAAGGGAAGGAGGCGCTAGGCCTGGGCGGCAGCAGAGCTGGGGCCCTGGACCTTTGCCCACGTCTTGAGCGACAGCGTATCGATCTCGATAAAGCCGGCGCTGGCCTTCTCGTCGAACGTGGTGTCGCGGTCGTAGGTAGCCAGACCGTAGTCGTAGAGGCTGAAGGGGCTCTTGCGGCCGACGACATGGCAGTTGCCCTTAAAGAACTTCAGACGGACAGTGCCGGTCACGAACTTCTGGGTATCGGCCATAAAGGCATCGAGCGCGTTTTTGAGCGGGCTGTACCACTGGCCGTTGTACACGGCGGTGGCCCAATCCTGCTCGAGCTTGATCTTGGTCTTGAGCAGGTCACCCTCGACGCAGATGTCCTCGAGCGCCTTGTGGGCGGTGATGAGCGTCAGGGCTCCGGGAACCTCATAGCACTCGCGGCTCTTGAGGCCCACCAGACGATCCTCGACCAGGTCAAGACGGCCAAAGCCGTTGTCGCCCGAAATCTTGTTGAGGGCGATGACGATCTCGGAGAGCTTCATCTTCTTGCCGTCGACGGCGACGGGCTTGCCGGCCTCAAACTCAATCTCGGTGTAGGTCGGGGTGTCCGGCGTGTCCTCGGGGTTCTTGGTCATAACCCAGGCGTCGTCGAGCGGCTCGTTCCAGGGATCCTCCAGGTGACCGCACTCAATGGCACGACCCCACAGGTTGTCGTCGATGGAGTAGGGGTTGTCGTTGGCACCCTCGGGAACCGGCACGTTGTGGGCGTGGGCATAGGCGACCTCGTCGGGACGGCACTTCAGGTCCCACTCGCGAACCGGGGCGATAACCTTGAGCTCGGGGTCGAGGGCCTTGACGGCGGCCTCAAAACGGACCTGGTCGTTACCCTTGCCGGTGCAGCCGTGGGCGACGTAGGTCGCGCCAAACTCGTGGGCGACCTCAACAAGCTTCTTGGCAAGCAGCGGGCGAGACAGGGCGGAGAGCAGCGGGTACTTGTTCTCGTACATGGAGTTTGCTGCGATGGCTTTGGTCAGGAACTCATCGGAGAACTCGTCGCGCAGGTCGAGCACCTGGCAATCGAGAACGCCCAGGTCGAGCGCCTTCTGCTTCTTGGCATCCAGTCCGGTCTCTTCCTGGCCCACGTTGCCGCAGACACAAACGACATCGAGATTCTTCTCGTCCTGGAGCCACTTGACACATACGGATGTATCAAGACCACCGGAATATGCGAGAACGACTTTTTCCTTGCTCATGGCTGTTTCCTTTCGCCCTTGGTAGCTAGTTAGAACATCGGTCAGTTGCAAGTCACCTTGAGGTCAAAAACCGTGCAATATCAGGTTATTCAGCAGAATGCATCACAGGCATGCCCTAGAAACATGCGGCTATGTCGTGCTTAAACCCAACGACCTCAAAATGACTCTGTTGAGGCATTGCGCCCCATGCGGACAGAGACGATTGTTATCGTCGTCGGGAAATTGCGCGCTGGCGTCGGATGGCATTGTCTGCAGTGGTGATGATCTTTACGAACTGCATCTGCCTCTCCTTTCACGTATCGCCGGGCGCAATTCAAATATCGTAAACGGTACCTTTTACTCGGTAAACGGTTGTTTTTCCGTCTCCGTTTTCGATGGTCGCTATATTACGCTAAAGTGCCCGCAGCACAAGCGACAAATTCAAATTTCTGAAAAGTTTTTTCATTACTTTGTGAAGCGTGGTGCAAATACGCACCATTCCTGCGAAAATACGCTCGACTACTAGTTGATGGTTATAACGTCTGAAACAATCTCGAAACGAAAGGCGCATTTTTATGCAAACTTACGAATCGGACGCCAACATCGGCAACATTAAGATTCTCGCCGTCGATATGGACAAGACGCTGCTGACCGACGAGCGCGTACTGCCCCAGGGTCTCGACGAGCGTCTGGACAAGCTCGCCGACGCAGGCATCGTATTCTGCCCCGCCAGCGGACGTCCCGCCCCCAAGCTCGAGGAAATGTTCAAGGGCATTAAGAACCACCTCGCTTTTTGTCCCGACAACGGAGCGTGCGTGATCTATCGCGGTAGCTATATCTATAAGAGCAATATTGACGTGGAGCTGTATCAGCAGGTCTTGAGCCGTGCCTCGGAGGATCCTCGCGCTGTCCCCGTCCTGTGCTGCTTCGTCGAG
>DBEWUK010000076.1:0-19077 GCA_048205395.1 Collinsella sp. | reverse complement strand
ACTTCGTGCGGCGAGGGCTTCTTGCGTCCTGCGGAGTGCGCCGGGAGGGAGCTTGCTCTCCGCCCTGCGGGCTCGGCGATGTCACAACGAACAATAATTAATCTGAATTAAAGATGGTGCGCGGCCTTTTAGGCCGCGCTTTTGTTTTGGTTCGCGCCATGTGGGGGTGGTGGCGACGTGCATTTTTGCGAGTATTCTGCAATCGAAGGCCCCTGCATACCGACCTCGGGCAAAAAATCGGGATTTCTCGATGTTTTCTACGAATGATGGGCGGGGTTATGGGCTGGCAGCGTTTGAATTGCAGGGATATTCGCGGTCTTTGGCATTTATCGTGGCGCCCGAAACTCTTGGTTATGCTGAATACTCCCAAAAATGCACGGCGCCTTGAGGGGGACCTTCGCGAAAAAGGAAACCGCCCCGTCGAAGTATGCATTCGACGGCGCGGTTTATGCATTTGGCCGATTAAGGATGCGCTGCCAAACTACTAGAACTTGACGGTCGGGGCCTGACGGGCTGCTTCGGCGGCCTCGAAGCCCTGGCGCTCCTTAAACTGGAAGATGCCAGCAAAGATGACAGCCGGGAACGTCTGAATGGCGTTGTTGTAGCTGAGCACGCAGTCGTTGTAGCTCTGGCGTGCATAGCTAATCTTGTTCTCGGTGTCCTCGAGCGATGCCTGCAGCTGCGTAAAGTTGGTGTTTGCCTTAAGATCGGGATAGGCCTCGGCCACAGCGAAGAGCTGGCGCAGTGCGCCGGTCAGCACGTTGTCGGCTTCCATCTTGGCCTCGGGCGTGGTGGCCTTGACGGCGGTGTTACGCGCGCTGATCACGGCGGAGAGCGTCTCCTGCTCGTGCTTGGCATAGCCTTTGACGGTTTCGACCAGGTTGGGGATCAGGTCGTTGCGGCGCTGCAGCTGCGTATCGATGTTCTGCCAGGCGTTATCGATGCGGTTACGCTTGGTGACCATGTTGTTGTAGATGCCGGCGATGGCGCAGGCAATCACAATGACAACAACGATGCCGATGATGACGGGAAGCATGATGTCTCCGTTTCGAATGGCCGCGGCGGCATGCGCCAGCTGCCGTTGGTATAACGCTACTAGTATACCCGCAACGTTTTGCCGTGCCGAACTTTCCGGTAAGCGTTGTGTTTTCGGCGGGGCCGGCACCGGGGCAAAGCGCGCGAGGTACAGGTGTAAGATATGCGACAGATTGACGAGTGTTGTCTTTGCCCTGAGGATGGCGATACCAGTGGACCTTCGCATTAAGAAAACCTACCGCTCCCTGTTCGATGCCTTCACCGAGCTTCTCGAGGAGCATCGGTTTGAGGACCTGACGGTCGCCATGCTGTGCGACCGGGCCATGATTCGCCGCACGACGTTCTACAAGCACTTTCGCGACAAGAACGATTACTTTGCCTTTTATATCGATGAGCTCATGTCGGGCTTGCCGCAAAAACAGCCCGATGAGGCCGGCGCGGTGTCTGCCGAGGACGTGCGCGCGCTTCGGCACGCGATTTTGGACGATGCCATGGATTTGATTCTGACGCACGAGCGGCTCATGGATAACATTTTGGCAAGCAGCATGTCGGGCATGTTGACCAACGTTATTTGCGACCGCATTGCCCGCTCCATCCGCGAGCGTGTGATGAACGTGCTTGCCGAGGATGCCCTGGCCCCCGTGTCACTCGAGACGACGTCTGAGTTTGTCGCCGGCGGTATTATTCGACTTTTCACGATATGGTGGGAATCGGGCCACGATCTTGAGCGTCGACCTGAGATGGCCGACGTGGTCGATGCGCTGTTCGAGCGAACCATGACGCCGGTGCATCACTAGAAGTGGCGGAGAGAGGGGGATTCGAACCCCCGGAACGCTCTCGCGCTCAACGGTTTTCAAGACCGCCGCATTCAACCGCTCTGCCATCTCTCCGTGAGTCGTAATGATAGCATCGTTTTGAATTTGCAACAGGGAAGGCGAAGGATGACGATCACCGAAATCGACGAGAAATTCATGCGCGAGGCGTTGGCGGAGGCTCGCGCCGCCGCTGCGGTGGGCGAGGTACCGATTGGTGCCGTGGTGGTGCGCGACGGTGAGATCGCCGCGAGGGCGCACAATCGGCGCGAACTCGACCAGGACCCTTCGGCTCATGCCGAGTTTGCGGCCGTGTGCGCCGCTGCCCAGGCGCTCGGTCGCTGGCGCCTTTCCGACTGTACGGTCTATGTGACGTTGGAACCCTGCTGCATGTGCGCAGGCCTTATGGTTAACGCGCGCGTGGGGCGCTGCGTGTATGGCGCGAGCGACGCCAAGGCGGGCGCGTTGGGATCCCTATACGATTTGAATGCCGACTCGCGCCTGAATCATCGGTTTAACGTGACGGCTGGGGCCTTGGCGGATGAATGCCGTGAGCTGCTGAGTAGCTATTTTGACGGTCTGCGCGGAGCGGGCGGCGCTGATTGCGGCTGTGGGGCCGATCTTGAAGCACACGCCGCTCACGCCGCAGCGCTCTCGGGTGCCGAAGAGGATGCTGGCGCGGCGGTTGATTTTGGCCCCGTGCAGCGCCGGCCCCGCCGTGTGCTGTTGGCGATCGACTCCTTTAAGGGCAGCGTTTCGAGTGCGCAGGCGGAGGCGGCGGTTGCCGAAGGCGTGCGCCGCGTTTGGCCCGATGCCGAGGTGTGCACATTGCCGCTGGCGGATGGCGGTGAGGGGACGCTCGATGCCGTTGCCGCGTGCGGCGGTGAGATTGTGACCTGCGAGGTGGCAGGTCCCTTGGGCGACCGCGTGTCTGCCCGGATGCTGGTTGATGTCGAGCGCGAGTCCTCGGTCATCGAGATGGCCGAGGCGGCCGGCATTGGGTATTCGCCTTGCACGGAGTCGTCGGCGCTGGCTGCTACAACCTATGGCGTGGGCGAGCTCATGCTTCGCGCGGTTCGCATGGGCGCAAAGACTATCTATATTGGCTTGGGCGGCAGTGCCACCAACGACGGTGGCGCCGGCATGCTGCAGGCGCTGGGCGCGCGTGTGGTCGATGATCAGGGCTGCGATGTCGCCCCCGGTCTTGCCGGACTTGAGCGGGCGGCGAGCGTTGATTTGGCGCCAGCGCTTCGGGCTTTGGATGGCACTCGTATTGTTGTGCTTTCGGATGTCGATAATCCGCTCGTAGGGCGTCGCGGCGCGCTTGCGGTGTTCGGCGGACAGAAGGGTCTGCCGGCGGGCGACATCGAGACGCTGCGCAGGTGCGACAGCTGGATGGTCGGCTACGGTCGCTTGCTCGACGCCGCGATTGCCGGAGCTCGAGCCCAGGGGTTGTTGCGCACACCCGAGGGCGCGCGGACATTTGGCTCGGTGCTCGGCGTGCCCGGCGCGGGCGCTGCCGGTGGCTTGGGCGCGGCGTTGCTGGCGCTCGGCGCGGAGCTACGCTCGGGTGTGGAGACGGTGCTCGATCTCGTGGGGTTTGACGAGCGTGTACGCGATGTCGACCTGGTCATAACGGGCGAGGGCAATATGGATGAGCAGTCCGCCGCCGGTAAGGCACCGGTGGGCGTGGCCCGCCGCGCGAAGCGATATGGCAAGCCGGTGGTCGCCGTCGTGGGCGGTCGTGCCGACAACCTGGATGCGGTGTACGAGCAGGGCATCGACTTGGTGCTTCCGATCTGCCGCAAGCCCATGGACCTGGAACAGGCACTCGATCCGCAAGAAGCCACAACCAACCTCATCTGTGCCGGCGAGTCAGCCGCACAAGCCTATGACCTCGCTCGCCTCTAAGGCCTATCTCCCTATAAGTTGCGGTGGAATACGGAGTGTTTTTGCCTTTAAGGGGCCAATTCAGTCCGTATTCCACCGCAACTTCGAGAATGGCCATTCGAGGTTGGCTGCCTTGGGTCTTGGATCGGACCGTTTGCCACGAAACGTGGCCATCTACTACGTTAAACCGGCCACTCTCGACCATCCCGGAATTTACAAAAACAAAACCGCAGGTAGAAAGCTTGCCGATTTTCGAAAAAGCCGGCTATGGTTGACCTCTGTGACCAAAACGTAGTAGATAGGCCCTTTTCGTGGCACGGCACCAGATCAGTCTATTTAGGATGGGGCTTACTTGACTACTTTCGCCACCCTGATGCCCCTCCAGTCAAAAAGTGGTCAAAAAAGCCCCGTCCCAAATTAGCTACCTTGCTCTGGCGGGCGGGAGCAGGTAAGATATACCGAGCGCCTAGCGCGTTCGATGGGTTCGGATGACGACATGTTCCGAATCTGGTCAGGTCCGGAAGGAAGCAGCCATAAGGAGCCTCTGTCGGGCATCCGAATCCATCGAGTGCGCGGGCGCTTTTTGGTGCCGCGACATGGCCCGGCCGGCGACGAGGTATTTGGTGTCTCGCTGGTCCTCGGCTGCGCCTGCGGGATCGCTCGACTACCAAATACCTCGTCGCCGGCCGGGCCCCGTCGTCCAAAAATCGCCCGTAAAGGCGCGTTTATCTAATTAAATCTATCCCTTGCGGAATGCGGCTTGCTGGTGTTGTCTGGGCATTGATGGCTATGTGGTTCAAGAGGCGGCGGTGCTGTTGCTTGATTTTTTGCAGTTAAAGAGGCCCGTTTCCCTGGGTTGGGGACACGGACCTCTTTTTGTCTCTGGGCTTGTGGATTGGCGGAGACAATAGCCGCTGGCAGCTATTTTGAGTTCTTGATGCGGCGTGTGGCTGTGGCGGTTATTCCGAGGCCTGCGGCGGCGATTCCTGCGAGTGCGATTGCGCTCGGTGCTGTGTCGCCCGTGTTCGCGAGCTTGCCGGCGGTCGTATCTGCTTGCTTGCCGCTGCTCGTGTTCGCCTGCTTGGTGGAGCTCGATAGGGCGTCTTTGCCGGTTGCAGGTGAGGCAACGGGCGGTGTCGTCTCGGCGGGTTGCGTTGAGCCGGAGGGAGGCACTGTCTCAGCGGGTTTCGTTATCTCGGGCGAGGTGGCCTTGTCTGCCGCGGCCTTTGCCTCTTCGTATGCCTTGCAGGCGTCGTCATAGGCCGCTTGCGCCTTTTCCAAATCGCCGAGGAGCGCATTTCGCTTGGCAATGTCCTCGTCGATCCGGGCTTTAGCTTCCTCTGCCTCACTTTCGAAATACTGAACCTGTTTTTCCTGGCTTTCGAGCCGGCGTTGGTAGCGGTGAAGATCATCTTCATAAGATTTTTCTCGCCTTTCTGCCGACATGATCTCACTTCGCAACTGCTTAATATGCTCTTTAATAGTTATGCTGGGCTCCTCGTCGCCGAGTGCTTCAAGTGCCTTATCTAATTCTGCCTGAAGGCCGCTTGTCCGGTTGTGGGCCTCATCGTATTTGGCTTGGGCTGCATCGACGTTCGCTTGCATGGCGGGAAGGGGTTCCCTCCGTTTGGCGGCTTCCGCCACCACCATGTCGTAGAGTTCTTGAAATGCGGCAATGTCATCATCGATTTCCGCAATTTTCTCGGGACTTGCGGCGTCTTTTGCGGCCTCGAGGTTTTTGAGCGCTTCCTGCATGGCTGCATACGCTTTTTCTTTTGCGGCGGCCGCGTCTTCCGTCTGCAAGGCAACTGCACCGGTGGGGGCGCTGGTTTCTGCCGCGATCGCCGTTACGGGGGCGATTCCCGCGACAAGTGCCGCGGAAAGGGCGATGCCCACAGTTGCTCGTCTTGCTCTTCTTGCGAGAATGTCGTTCATCTCGGCACCTCATTTCAAGGGTCGGCGACTAACTTGGTAGCACTAAGGTAAGTATACCAAGTGGTCGACCCGATACTGGCTGGGTGTGCGTGTGCTCTCCGCTTCTTTGGAAACCGAATCCCGTTAGAAATGACGAGTTGTTTACGCTTCCTTTGGGGTGGCGGTACTATCATGGTTCGAATTGAATGTGGATGATGATAGGGAGCGCCTATACATGATTGAGCTGCTCAGGCGTTTTGGTGGTAAGTTTCGCCGATATATTGTGATCGGCCCTGCGTGCAAGCTGATCGAAGTGATCTTTGACCTGCTGACGCCGCTGGTGATTGCCCAGATGATCGATAAGGGCATTGGGGCGCACGACGTGAACGCCGTTATCCACTACGGTATGCTACTTGCCGCCATGGCCGTGATCGGCATCTCGTTTACGCTCGTCTGCCAAAAGATGGCGGCGCTCACCTCGCAGGGCATGGGCACCGACATTCGCGGCGCGCTCTACCAGCATATCAACAAGCTGAGCTATGCCGAGCTCGACCGTTTTGGCACGCCGTCGCTCATCACGCGTATCACCAACGACGTCAACCAGGTGCAGCTTGCCGTGGCGCTGGGCGTGCGCATGCTCATCCGCTGGCCCTTCCTGGCGGTGGGCTCCATGTGCGCGGCCCTTGCCATCGACCTTAAGCTCGGCATCATCTTTTTGATCTGCACGCCCGCTATCGGCCTGGTGTTTTGGTTTGTCATGGCGCGCTGCATCCCGTACTACAAGCAGCTGCAGGCAAAGCTCGACCGCATCGCGCTTATCTGCCGCGAAGGCCTTTCAGGCGCTCGCGTGGTTCGCGCCTTTGTACGCGAGGACCACGAGCGCGAGCGTTTTGCCCAAGCCGCCGACGATCAGGCCAATACTGCCATCGCGGTGGGCAAGCTCTCGTCAATCCTTAACCCCGTAACGTTTTTGGTGATGAACCTAGGCGTGTGCGCCATCCTGTGGGTGGGCGGCATCCAGGTCAACGTGGGTGAGCTTACGCAGGGCCAGGTCATGGCGTTTGTGAACTACATGACGCAGACCCTGACCTCCATCGTGTACGTCGCCAACCTGGTCGTGGTCTTTACCAAGGCGAGCGCGAGTGCTTCGCGTATCAACGAGGTGCTCAACTGCGAGCCGAGCATCACCGACGAGGGCAATCAGTCGGTTGCGCTGCCCAAGCCGGGCAATGTCGCTCCAGTTCCTGCGCTGAGCTTGAGCCATGCGAGCTTCTCGTTTGGCACCGGCGCTGCCAACGCCGTCAACGATGTGACCCTGGAGCTCCCGCTGGGCAAGACGCTCGGCATTATCGGCGGCACGGGTAGCGGTAAGTCCACGCTCGTCTCGCTCATCCCGCGCCTGTACGATGCGAGCACCGGCAGCGTGAGCGTGATGGGCGCCGACGTGCGTGCCTGGCAGCTCGACCAGCTGCGCCACGTGGTCGCGACCGTCCCGCAGCGCGCGTCGCTGGTGAGCGGCACCATTCGCAGCAACCTGACCTGGCGCGATGAAGCCGCGACCGACGAGGAGCTCTGGGCGGCACTCGACATGGCGCAGGCAAGCGAGTTCGTGCGCAACAAGCCGCAGGGGCTCGACGCCCCGGTCGAGGCGGGCGGCAAGAACTTCAGCGGCGGTCAGCGCCAGCGCCTGACCATTGCGCGTGCTCTGGTGGGCTCGCCGCAGATCCTGATCATGGATGATTCCGCATCGGCGCTCGACTTTAAGACTGACGCGGCGCTTCGCCGTGCCATCCGCGAGCGCAGTGTGCGCGGTGCCGCCGAGGGCGGGTTGCCGCTGACGACGGTGATCGTGAGCCAACGCGTTTCAACCGTGCGCGATGCCGACATAATCTGCGTGCTCGATCACGGCTCGGTCGCGGGCCTGGGCACGCACGATGAGCTGTACGCGACCTGCCAGCTCTACCGCGAGATCTGCCAGTCGCAGCTTCGCCGCGAGGAGCTCGAGGGCCAGCAGGGGAGTGCGGCGCCCGCGTCCGCCCCGACTGCCCCCGCATCCGCCTGCGCAAAGGAGGGCTGCTAAATGAATCCGTATACTTCTTCCGGTTCGGTCGCCACGATGACGGCCAACGTGTCCGGTAACGATAGCCTCAACGACCTGGGCGACGGCCCGCGCCAGCCTGGCGACCCCGAGCGCTATCCCGTGGGTGCGGTGACCCGCCGCCTGCTGGGCTATGTTCGCCCGCACCGCGTCTCGTTTACGGCATCGTTTGTGAGCGCCGCAATCTCGGTGATCTTGCAACTCTATACGCCCATCCTCATTGGCGAGGGCATCGACCTTATCGTCGCCGCCGGACAGGTGGACTTCGATGCGTTGCTGCCGCTTGTCACCAAGCTCGCGATTGTCGTCGTAGGTGCTGCGGCCTTCCAGTGGCTGCAGGGCTACTGCGTTAACCGTCTGTCCTACGAGACGGTGCGCGACATGCGCGTGGAGGCGAGCGACAAGCTCAGCCGCATGCCGCTCAGCTTTATCGACAGTCATGCCCACGGCGACCTTATGAGCCGCGTGGTCAACGACGTCGACCAGGTGGGCGACGGTCTGCTGCAGGGCTTCACGCAGCTCTTCACCGGTGTTATTACCATCGTGGGCACGCTTGCGTTTATGCTCTCCATTAACCTGACCATGACGCTTGTGGTGGTGCTCGTCACGCCGCTTTCCATTTTTGCAGCCGGCGCCATCGCCAAGCTTTCCAACAAAAGCTTTACGGCACAGCAGCGTATTCAAGGGCAGCTCGGTGGTCATATCGAGGAGTACGTAGGTGAGCAAAAGCTTGTCGACGCCTTTGCCTATGGCCCGAACGCCCAGCAGCGCTTCGACGCCCTCAATGCCGAGCTCTACACCGCGGGCGAGCGCGCGCAGTTTATGGGTTCGCTCTCCAACCCCGGTACGCGCTTTATCAACAACATCATCTATGCCGTGGTCGCTGTGATCGGATGCGTGGGCGTGATCACGGGCGTGCCGGCGGCGCTCACGGTGGGCGGCGTGCAGATTTTCCTGTCCTATGCCAACCAGTACACCAAGCCGTTCAACGAGGTCACCAACGTCATTACGCAGATCCAGACGGCGTATGCCTCGGCGCGCCGCATGTTTGCGCTGCTCGATGCCCGCGAGCAGGAGCCCGACGAGTCGGACGCTGTAGAGCTTGCCGCCCCGCAGGGCGAGGTCGCCTTTGAGCATGTGGACTTTAGCTACGTGCCCGACCGCAAGCTGCTGCAGGATATCTGTATTGAGGCCAAGCCCGGCATGCGCTTTGCCCTAGTTGGCCCCACGGGCTGCGGCAAGACAACGCTCATCAACTTGCTGCTGCGTTTTTACGATATCGATGCCGGACGCATCATGGTCGATGGCAGGTCTTCGCGTGACTACACGCGCGCAAGCCTTCGCCGTGCCTTTGGCATGGTGCTGCAGGACACTTGGCTGTTCGAGGGCACGGTGGCGGACAACATCGCTTACGGTTGCCCGGATGCCACGCGCGAGCGGGTTATCGAGGCGGCCAAGCGCGCGCATGCGCATAAGTTTATCGTGCAGCTGCCAGGCGGCTACGACACGGTGATCGGCGAGGACGGCGGTACGTTTAGCCAGGGCCAAAAGCAGCTGCTGTGCATCGCGCGCGTCATGCTCACCGACCCGGCGATTTTGCTGCTGGACGAGGCGACCTCAAGCATCGATACCCGCACCGAGCTGCAGGTGCAGGCGGCATTCGACGAGCTCATGGCCGGTCGCACAAGCTTTGTCGTGGCACACCGCCTGTCGACGATTCGCAACGCCGATTGCATCCTGGTCATGCACGACGGCCAGATTATCGAGCGGGGCACACACGACGAGCTGCTGGCGGCAGACGGCTTCTACGCCGAGCTCTACCGCAGCCAGTTTGCCCAGTAGGGGCCACCGATTAGCGGCAGATGGTTTACATCTGCGTTGTTAGTACTAAGATATTCATCTAATAAATTGCATTAGTGGCTTTAGTTTTGGGGGAAACGAGGCAACGTGACTATGACGTGCTCTTTGGTGGTTAACAGCAAGAGCGGTAATACCAGGATGGTTTCGGGCGCGATCAAGCGCGCTCTGCAGGCTGCGGGTGTTGAGTTTGTCCATGCCGCGGCGTTGAGCGATGATGCGGATGCAGATCAGGTTGCGCTCGAGGCGCAGGGCGCCTGCGCGGCCGACACGGTGCTCGTCGGTTTTTGGTGCGACAAGGGCGCGTGCACGCCTTCGGTCGCGGCGTTGCTCTCCGCCTTGCACGGTAAGCGCGTCTTCCTGTTTGGCACCTGCGGTTTTGGCGCCGACCAGAGCTACTATCAGCAGATTATCGACCGCGTAACTTCCAATTTGGCTGGGGATGCTGAGCTTGCGGGCTGGGCAATGTGCCAGGGCAAGATGGGCCCCGCGGTCAAGCAGCGCTACGAGGCCATGCTCGAGCAAGATCCCGACAACGCCCGATTTAAGATGCTGCTCGACAACTGGGTTGCCGCGAAGGACCATCCCACCAAGGAGGACCTGGGCAACATGGCCGCAGCCGCCAAGAAGGCCGTGCTGGGCGAGTAGCTTCGTCGTTTGTGGTGCTTCGTGCAAAACAATACAAATGTGAAAGCCTCGAAATCCTCGAGGCTTTTTTCTTGACGCTCGTGGGCGCAACGATGGCAAGCGTCTGGGGCGATATTTTCCATCGCCCTGATGACGAGGCCGTCCTGGACGACACGCTCGCATGCGTTCGCTGGATGTATTCAGAGTGGGACACGGTTTCCGGATGCAAAAAAGGCCACATGACGTGGCCTTTAACTTATATATGTTGCGGGTGCCCCCATGACAAGCCGCGCTTCAACAACAAGGCGTCTGTCCGAGCAGGGAACCTTATATGCCTCCGTCCGGACAGACGTTTCAGTTATGAGCGACCCGCTACTTGATCTTGGTCGTACCCGGTGCCAGGTTGGGGTCGGTCTCGTTGGCCTCGGTCTGGAAGTGCTCGGTGTACACGTTCTTGCCGTCGCGGAACATCTCGTAGTACTGCATCTTGGCGTAATCCTCGCGCGCCTTGGTGGCGGCTGCGGCTTCGGCGTCGTCACCGGTGACGTTGGAGGAGAGCGCCCAACGCAGGCTGGCGTCCTCGTAGCCGACCGAGTTGATAGCGGGCAGCGACTCGCGCAGCGTCATGTGCGCTTTCTGGTAGTCAGTCAGCGGGGCGCCAATCAGCTGCATGAGCTGCGTGGACAGGTAGTTGGTGGACAGGTCGTCGACCTCACTCGTCTGGTCGCAGCCGGCAACGTCGTAGTTGGCCCAGATGATGTAGTCGGTCTGCCACAGACGTTCCTGGTGCGTGGCATCGTCCTCGCCGGTAAACCACTTATCGTTGAACTTGGACGGGAAGAACGGCTGGTGGTCGCCCCAGAACACCACGACTACCTTACGGTCGAGCTTGCTCAGGGCGTTGAGGAAGTAGCGAAGCGCCTGGTCGGACTGCTCGATGCACGAGACATACTCGTCGACATCGGACAGCGTGCCGTCCTCGACGGTCTTGGCGTCCAGATCGGTCGTGTCGATATTCAGGTGCATCTGCTTGTCGACCGGCAGCAGGCCCGTGTCGTAGCCCGAGTGGTTCTGCATGGTCACGTCGAAGATAAACTGCGGATCGGCGTTCTGGTCGAGCAACTCGAGAATCTTGTCGTAGGTAGCCTGGTCGGTCACCATGCCGCGCAGGGTGTCGGCTCCCTGGAAGTCGTTGATGGACAGGAACTGGTCAAAGCCAAAGTCCTTGTAGACGTTCTCGCGGTTCCAGTTGGTCGCGTGGTTGGGGTGCATGGCCGTGGTGGAATATCCGAGCGACTTGAACTGCTCTGCCAGATTCCCGGTCGTTTCCATGTTGTAGATGGTGTAGGGGTACACACCCGAGCCCAGGTTGGCCATGGAGTTGCCGGTCATAAACTCAAACTCGGTATTGGCGGTGCCGCCGCCGTAGGCACTCACGTAGAGCTTGCCGCGGCTGAGGCAGTTGGACAGGCTCTTAAAGTACTGCGGGCCCTCGTAGCCGGCGCGCATGTTCTGGTAGATCGAAAGGTCTGAGAAGGTCTCGTTCATGATGGCGATGACCGTGGGCTTCTCGCTGTCGAACTGCTCCTTTGCGGCGGCGCGCTCGTCGCTCTTGGCCGCGTCGGACTTGTCGTAGGCCTTGGCGTACTTTTTGAGCGTGGCCTTGGCATCGTCGACGGAGTAGTCGGCGGGTTTGGGCGGCTTAATGGACTGCGCTGCGCTAATGAAAGCGGGCAGGTAGCCCTCGCGCCAGTAGCTCTCGAGCGGGCGCCAGGTGTAGACGGTGATGCCGAGAGTGTTGTAGTAGTCGATGAGGGTGACGTGCGCGGTCACGCCGCCCAGGCACAGCACGGCGACGAGCAGGTTGGTGAGCAGCATGCGCTTGGCGTTGGCGGCACCCTTCTGGCGGTGCGGTGCCACCAGGCCGGCGTACTCGCATAGCAGCATGGCGATGGCGGTAAAGCCCATGGACAGCACGCAGAATAGCGAGATGGAGAAGGTGTAGCCGTTGCCGGCGACCGCGGCGGCGGTGGAGATGGCCGAAAGGTCGCCCGGCTGGATGGGCATGGATTTAAACGTGATGACGAAGAACTCGGCAATGCCCAGGACAAAGAGGGCAAAGGCCAGGACCGCGGGAGCTGCGCCGTGGCGCTGGAATAGGAAGAATAGGCCGGTCATGAGCACGGTGATGATGGCCCACTCGAGCAGGATGCACAGGGGGTAGACCCAGGTAAAGTCGTGGTTGGACGATACCTCCATGCCCAGCAGCGCAAAGACGCCGGCGAGCAGCAGGCACAGCACGGCGGCGACGAGTGGCTTGCCCACAAAGGCGCCGTGCAGACGGGCGAGCTTGCCGGCGGGAGCGGGGGCGTCGGGCGCGGCGAATGCAAAGACGCGCGGGGCGATGCGGTCGCGTGCGATGCTGGCCCAAGCGCAGCCGGTGAGGATGGCATTGGTCAGGATGAGCATCACAAAGGCGAGCGGCTCGTTTTGGGCGACGAGGCCAATGGCGCCCCAAATGGTCAAAAAGAGCTGGAACAGGCCGAAGGCGACGCTCCACCCAAGAGCGCTTTTGGCAACGGTGCCCGACTGAGCGCGAATGGTCTTGGCCTCGCGCAAAACAAGGTAGACGGTCGCCGCAAGACCGACGAGCGAGATGGCGGCAGCGAACATGCTGAGACTCCTCACAAACTTAAAACCTACGAAAGCGGGGGTTTACCCGATTGTTACCTAAATATGCGCTGCATTTGCGGGCTGCGCACAACAACCAGCCATATTAACGCGCATGTGCGGCGGTGTGGCTCAATGTAGTGGCGACCTGCGCGATAATGGACGGGAATTACACGGAAACGTAAAGGCTTCTTAAAGAATTAGCGAGGATGAGGCGATGAACGAGCAGGTTTGCACCAAGGCTGTGGATACGTGTGGCTATCCGGTCGAGACCACGGGCAATGCGGTGCTGGACACGTTGGAGCACCGTTCCTCCACGCGTGCCTTCGCGCGTGATGACGACGATCGTCCCGTGGCGGTGACCGACGAGCGGCGGGCGGCGATTCTGCATGCGGCGAGCCGTGCGCCGTCGGCAGGCGCCATGATGATGTATTCCATCGTGAGCATTCGCGAGCAGGCTACGCTGGATCGTCTGGCCGACCTGTGCGACCACCAGCCCATGATCGCCAAGGCGCCCTGGGCACTAATATTTGTGGTCGATTATGCCAAGTGGATCGATCTGTTTGAGCACGTGGGCTGCTTTGAGCCCGAGTTTGTCGAGCGCACGGGTAAGGCGCCCCGCCGCGCGCCGGGTTTGGGCGACTTTGCCATCGCGGCCCAGGACGCCGTGATCGCCGCGCAAAACGCCGTGGTCGCCGCCGAGGCCCTGGGGCTGGGGAGCTGCTACATCGGCGATGTTATCGAGAATGCCGAGGAAGTTGCCGGGCTGCTGGACTTGCCGCCCTATACCATGCCGCTGTCGATGCTCATCATCGGCACGCCCCGTAAGGAGCGTCCGGCCATTGCGCATCCCGTGGTGAACCTGGTGCACGAGGAGCGCTACTGCCGCGCCGATGCCGCGACCATGGACGCGCAGGTGGCAGAGATGGACGCGATGTTCCGTCCGCATGCCCGCGTGGTGGGGGAGCGCGTCGTGGACATCTATACCCGCAAGCACACGAGTCCCTTTATGGCCGAGATGAGCCGCTCCATGGAGTGGTGGTTCAAAAATTGGCTCGGAAAATGACGGATGCGACAAAGAGACAGTCCCTTTGTCACATTCCATATCGCCGAGGTGGCTTAAAGGCCGTATAAATGTTTATCTAGCTGGGAAAACAGTGCCATTCAAACATGGGCCGATTACCTATAATTCCTTCGAACATTAAAGTTGGGAGGAAACCGGCTTATGGAACAAAAGGCCAAGGAGGCAGCTTCGCACGCTGCGATTCCTGTGAGCATCTCGGCGATGCTCGTCACGCTGGGCGTGGTGTACGGCGATATCGGCACCAGCCCTATGTATGTAACCAAGGCGCTCGTTGCCGGCAACGGCGGCATCGGAAGCGTCACGGAGGAGTTCGTGCTCGGCGCGCTCTCCCTTGTCGTGTGGACGGTCACGTTGCTGACCACCATCAAGTATGTGCTCATCTCGCTGCGCGCCGATAACCATGGCGAGGGCGGTATCTTTGCCCTGTACAGTCTGGTCAAGCGCTGTGGCAAGTGGCTTATCATCCCCGCCATGCTAGGTGGCGCCGCGCTGCTCGCCGACGGCATCCTCACGCCGGCCGTTACCGTTACCACGGCCATCGAGGGCCTGCGCACCATCCCGGCGGTCCATGCCGTGCTGGGCGATGACCAAGGCCGCGTCGTCGCCATTACGCTCGCCATCATCATCGTGCTCTTCTTGGTACAGCGCATCGGTACGGCCAAGATCGGTCACGCCTTTGGCCCCATCATGACGCTGTGGTTCCTGTTCCTGGGCGGCACGGGTCTGTTCTTTGTCTTCCAGCACCCCGCCGTGCTGCTGTGCCTCAACCCGGTGCGCGGCATCGCCTTTTTGCTGAGCCCCAACAACCACGCGGGCATCATGATTCTGGGCAGCTGCTTCCTCGCCACCACCGGTGCCGAGGCGCTCTACTCCGACATGGGCCACGTCGGCCGCGGCAACATCTACGCTACCTGGCCGTTCGTTAAGTGCTGCCTGCTGCTTTCCTATATGGGCCAGGGCGCTTGGCTTATGAACAACGCTGCCAACCCCGAGCTCATGGGCATTGCCGACCTCAACCCGTTCTACCAGATGCTCGCCCCGGGCCTGCGCCCGTTTGCCGTCGGCCTTTCCACCGTCGCGGCCATCATTGCCTCGCAGGCGCTCATCACCGGCGCATTCTCGCTGGTGTCCGAGGCCAGCCGTCTGGACCTCATGCCGCACATGCAGGTCTTCTACCCTGCCGAGACCAAGGGCCAGCTCTACATCCCCATGGTCAACAACGTCATGCTTGTCGGCTGCGTCATCGTGGTGCTGCTGTTCCAGAACTCGGCGCATATGGAAGCCGCCTACGGCCTTGCCATTACGCTGACTATGATGTGCACCACGCTGCTGCTCTTCTTCTACCTGCACGAGGAGCGCAAGCTCAAGGTTGCTCCGTGGATCTTCGCGGCCTTCTTCCTTTTGCTCGAAGGCTTCTTCTTCGTGAGCTCACTTACCAAGTTCTTCCACGGCGGCTACTTCACCATCCTCATGGCCGCGCTCATCATGGGCATCATGGTGTGCTGGTACAACGGTACGGCTGTTGAGCAGCGCCAGTTTACGCTGCTGCCGCTGCGCAGCTACCTGCCGCAGCTCAAGCGCCTGCGCGACGACGACCGTTACGAGCGCATGAGCGACAACGTCGTGTACCTGACCAAGGACACCCATACCGACTACATCGACCGCGACATCGTCTACTCGATTTTGGACAAGCATCCCAAGCGCGCTCGCGCCTGGTGGTTCGTGAATGTCGAGACCATGGATGAGCCGCATACCTTTGCCTATTCGGTCGAGACGTTCGGCACCGACTACGTGTTCCGCGTGCATCTGTACCTGGGCTACAAGATCAACCAGCGCGTCAATGCCTATCTGCGTCAGGTCGTTCAGGACCTGGCTGCCACCGGCGAGCTGCCGGCGCAGACGCATGACTACTCGGTCTACAAGGATCCGGGCAACATCGGTACGTTCAAGTTCGTCCTGATCCGTAAGCTTCTGGCGCCCGAAAGCGATGTGGAGCCGAGCGAGCGTACGGCCATCACGCTCAAGTACATCATCCGCCGCGCCGCCGGCACGCCTGCACGCTGGTACGGCCTGGAGAACTCCAACGTGAGCTTTGAGTACGTGCCGCTGTTCACCAAGTTCAAGGCCGTGAACAAGATGCAGCGCCTGGCCCCCAACGAGCGGCCGTAGGCGCCGACGGGTTGCACGGAGTTGGTTTTCGATGGACAAGATTGAGACCGGGGAGGCAAACATGGATGCAAAGATGCTTGATGGCCGCGAGGTGGTTGCCGAGCTGGTACGTGAGGCACGCGCTGACGCCGCCGAAGATCGGTTTTTGACGAACCGTGCCAACATGGATATGGCCGATCGCGTAATTTCGATCGTGGCACTGGTATTTGGAGCGGTGTGCGTGTGTGCCCTGCTCGCGCACGTGCTGTTTGTCTAGCGACCGTCGGTTGCAAAGGCTATACACTTGGAACCACCACAAGGGAAACCACCACAAAGGTGCCTGTCCCTTTGTGGTGGTTTTTGTTTTTGAGAGAGGGGCGGGGCACTGATGGACGTCCGTACGGACGGCGATATTGCCGATAGCTTTTGGTGGCGGCGCACAACGCTGACGCGCCGCACTCCTCTGTATGACGCCTGCGTATCGGTGGGGCTGCTGGTCGCGGCGACGATTGTGGGCGCGCTGCTCGACCATCCGGGTCTCGCGCCGAGCATCATGATCGTCTATGTGTTCGCCGTTCAGCTGTGCGCATTCTTTACCTGGAGTCGCCTGTATTGCTTGCTGAGCTCGGCTGCCGCCGTGGCGCTCTACAACTTCTTGTTTGTCGACCCGCGCTACTCGCTGTCGCTTATCGACCGCGGCTATCCCGGCATGTTCTTCATCATGTTCGTGGTCTCGCTTGTGTCGAGCTCGATTGCGTTGGCCCTGCGCCGTGCCTTGGCACAGGCTGCCGCCAGCGACCGCCGCACGCATATGGTGCTCGAGACCAACCGCATGCTGCAGCGGTGCGCCGATCAGCAGCAGATTGTCCATGCCATGGCCACGCAGCTGGCGCGTCTTTCGGGCTGTCCGGTCGTGTGGTACAGCGCCGACGCCGAGGGCGATGACCTGCTGCCGCGTGCGACATACACGGCCGTGGGCGATGCCGCACCGGTGCACGAACTGGCGCCGCAGATGCCGCCGCGGCTCTCGGCATCCGCCTATGTGGGAACGCCGCTCGACGCCACGTTTGGCGGCTCGGCGTTTTATGGCATCTACCTGACGGTTCGCACAGGCGACGGCTTCGCGCGCTCGGGCGACCCCGCCTCGGTGGTGGGCGTGCTGGCTATCGTTGCCGAGCCCGACGTGCTGACGCACGAGGAGCGAACACTTGCCGATGCCATCGTGAGCGAAGGCGAGCTGGCACTCGATCGCGCCCGCGCCATGGAGGCCCGCGAGGAGGCGGCGGTGCTCGCCAAAAACGAACAGCTGCGCGCCAACCTGCTGCGCTCCATCTCGCACGATCTGCGTACGCCGCTCACCAGTATTTCGGGCAACGCCGATGTCCTGCTCGATCAGGGCTCGACCGGCACCGCGGTGCTCGATGCCCAGACGCGCCGCGGCCTGCTCCTTTCCATTCGCTCGGATGCGCAATGGCTCAACGCCACCGTCGAGAACCTGCTCGCCATCACCAAGCTCGAGGGTGGCGGTATGCGCCTGTCGACCACACTCGAGCTCATGGACGATATCGTCGAGGAGGCGCTGCGCCACGTGAACCCTGCCGTGCGCGAGCACGACCTTAAGGTGGTGGCGTGCGATGAGCCGGCGCTCGTCAACGTCGATGCGCGCCTGATGGTGCAGCTGGTGGTCAATCTGGTGAACAACGCCATCACCTATACGCCCGCAGGCTCGCATATCATGATTTCGATTAGCGTCGACGATGGACGCGTGGCGTGCTCGGTGGCCGATGATGGTCCGGGCATCGCACCCGAGGATCGCGAACGCATCTTTGAGTCGTTCTATACCGCCAACCATGGCCTGGCCGACAGCCACCGCAGCGTTGGCCTGGGGCTTTCGCTCTGCCGCTCCATTGTGCTGGCGCATGGCGGTAGCATAGAGGTTGCCGCGGCGGACCCGCACGGCTCGGTCTTTACGATTGAGCTTCCCGTCGCCGATGTTTCGTTTGATAAGGAGTAGCGCTGTGCCGAACTCTGCCGTAAAACCGCTCATCTTGGTCGTTGAGGACGACCCCGCTGTCCGCAACCTTATCGTTGCCGCGCTCGAGGCGCACGGCTTGCGTCATATGGCTGTGGAGACTGCCCATGCCGCCATCGCCGCCGCCTCATCGCAGGCGCCGAGCATTGTGCTGCTCGATCTGGGCCTGCCCGATATGGACGGCGTCAAGGTGGTGGAGTCGGTGCGCGCATGGTCGGGCATGCCGATCATCGTGGTCTCGGCGCGCAGCGAGGATGCGGACAAAATCCGCGCGCTCGATGCCGGTGCCGACGACTATCTGACCAAGCCGTTTTCGGTCGAGGAGCTGCTCGCGCGCATTCGCACGACGCTCAGGCGCCTTTCGTATGCGCAAACGGGCGGCGTTGTCTCCGAGGGCTCGTTCGATACCGGTGAGCTGCATATCGATTTTGATGCCGGCATTGCCACGATGGATGGCGAGGAGTTGCACCTGACGCCGATTGAGTACAAGCTCCTGTGCCTGCTGGCGCATAACGCCGACAAGGTACTGACGCACCAGTTTATTTTGCACGAGATTTGGGGCACGTCGACCAAGAGCGACCTGGCGAGCCTGCGTGTCTTTATGGGCACGTTGCGCAAGAAGATCGAGTCCGACCCCGCGCATCCGCGCTATATCCAGACACACGTGGGTATCGGTTACCGATTGGTCATCCAGGGATAGGTCGGCATCCGCCATCCCAATATGAGTTGCGGTGAAATACGGTCTAAATTTGCCTAATTCCAGGCAAAAGGGGGTGCGGACAGAAAGTTGGACCGCGGGGCGGTCCGGACTGGAGGTTCGCATGTACAGCAGGGAGAAGGTCGAGCTCTTCCTCCTGGCGACGGAGGACGGCATGGGGCCGACCGCCGCCGCGAAGTTCGCGGGGGTCTC
>DBEWUK010000075.1:0-14196 GCA_048205395.1 Collinsella sp. | reverse complement strand
GACAGACAATCCCTCCATCAATTTAATAACGAAATTAAAGACAACCAAAGGGTACCCAGAGCAACATTCAGCCAAACGCTCAGCGCTGCCCAAAGTCATGACTGATGCCAAAGACGCTTTCAACCAAAGCCACCATACATTCCGCCTATTAGCCCAGGTTCCCAATGGTGATACGTAAGGCGAAGGCCCGACACCTATTTACTTTCGAACGACTCTGCCACGCAGCCGGAGTGAGAAAGCAAATAGGTGCCGGGCCTTCGCCGGTGGGACGCGTACCACTAATTAACCGCTTTTGAACGACTCTGCTTGCAGCCGGAGTGAAAAAGGTTATGAGTGGTCGGGCCCGCGACCGGTGGGACATGTACCCCCAATTAACTGTTCTTCATGACAATCGAATCCACGACATCGGCCACATTCTCGCAGCAGTCGGCGCAGTACTCCAGGAAGGCGTACACGTCACGCCAGGCGATGACCTCGAGCGGGTCCTTGCCGTTAACGTGCAGGTTGCGCATAGCGTTGATGTAGAGCTCGTCGGCCTCGGACTCGATCGTGTTGATCTGGATGACGAGTTCGCGCAGCGTTTTGGACTTGCGGTAGTTGGGCAGCTCGACCATCAGGTCCTTCATGGCGCGGCAGGCGTCGGTCACCTTGTGGGCGATCACGATGGCATCGGGATGGATGCTCTGGATGTTGGTGAAGTAGACGCGCTGCACGACGCCCTCGATACGGTCGAGCACGGTGTCGAGTGAGCAGCTCATCAGGTCCAGGTCCTCGCGCTCAAGCGGGGTGATAAAGGCGGTGAGCAGGGCGTCTTCGAGCTCATGGTGCTTCTTGTCTGCCGCATGCTCAATCGCATGCATCTTATCGAGCATGTCGTGGATCTGCGCAGGGTCAAAGTTCTCAAAAATCTTGGTGAGCAGCTCTGCGGCCTGGACGGCTAGGTCGGCGCAGGCGACGTAGTTGTCAAAGTAGAACGAATCGGGTTTCTTTGCCATGAGTGGTCCTTTCGAGGTGAAGATGGGCGGGCGAGGTAATGCAGTCCGGATGGACGTTCGGTTTGACTAGAGGAACATCATGAACAGCTTGGCCATGACAAAGCTGATGAGTCCGCAGGCAGGGAAGGTGAAGAACCAGGTGAACATCATGTCCTTGACGACACCGAAGTTGATGGCCGAAAGGCGCTTGACGGCACCGACGCCCATGATGGCGCAGGTCTTGATGTGGGTGGAGGACACGGGGATGCCGGTAAGGGTGGCAAGCAGCAGGTTTGCGGCGCCCGCCAGGTCGGCGGAGAAGCCCTGGTACTTTTCGAGCTTGACCATGCTCTGGCCGACGGACTTGATGATGCGCTCGCCGCCCACGCTGGTGCCGATACCCATAGTGGCCGAGCACAGCAGCATAATCCAGATGGGAATGCCTGCATCGCCGACGCTCGTCTGGCCGCTGGCAAAGGCCACGCCTAAAAAGAGCACGCCGATGAACTTCTGTCCATCCTGCGCGCCGTGCATAAAGCTCATGGCCGCAGCGCTCGCGATCTGAGCGTATTTAAAGAAGACATTGGCACGTCGCCTGTTGGCGGCGGCGAAAAGAATCGAGACGAGCTTGCACAGGACCCAGCCCATGACAAAGCCCAGGCCGATGGAGAGCGCCAGGCCGTAGATGACCTTCATCCACTCGTGGACGTTGACGCTGCTCGCGCCGCCGAGGGCGATAGCGGCACCGGTCAGGCCGGCGATAAGGCTGTGGCTTTGCGAAGTGGGGATGCCAAAACGCGACGCTGTGGCGCCGTAGACGACGATGGAGAACAGCGCCGCGCACAGACAGGCGAGCGCCATGGTGCTGTTTCCGCCAAAGTCGACGATATGTGAGATGGTGTTGGCGACGCTCGCATTAAAGTGCGTCATGATGAGCACGCCGAGGAAGTTGAATGCGGCGCTCATGAGAATGGCGGCGCGGGCGGGCATGCAACGCGTAGTGACGCAGGTCGCGATGGCGTTGGGCGCGTCGGTCCATCCATTGACGAAGATGGCGCCCAACGCGAGGATCACGGTGACGGCAAGGACTGGGTTCGACACAATTTGGCCGAGGAAGGTTGAGAACGTTACGTCCATATATGGGCTTTCTCGAAGTTTGCAGGCACGTTACAAAAACATGATAAATCGTATCACCTCCTGTGGGTTTCTTAACGGAGTTCTGACGTGAGAAGTGGATTTTTTGGCACTAAAATTGAATATTAGTCCTGTTGACCGCGGGTATTCTTTTTGCTAACACGCCATGCGGACACGTGCGATTGCTCCGACACTCCAAAACCACAGTCTGTTCGCTTTACAACATGCAAACATGCGTTCGATAATAGGAGACATGGAATATCGACAGACAGATGGCAAAACTCGGCGCGTGCACAAGCAGTATGTGGACGTCGTGGCTCGCATCCTCGCGGGCGGGCAGGTCGTGCCGGTCACCGTCTGCTGGGTCGACGGTCGTTGCTTTACGATTGACGAGATTGTCTCGACCACTGGGTTTGGCCTGACGGTTCACGGCATTCGTACGGCAACCTATAAGGTGCGTTTTGGCGGGCATGCGACCGAGTTGTATCTGGAGGACCAGACGCGTGAACGACCAGATGGCTCGCAGGCCCATCTGATGCGTTGGTGGGTGTGGGCATTCGACCGTACGCTTGAGGGCGAGCGCCGTAGGTAAGGACGTGCGGCATTCGGGTACAATGGCAGGAATCTTGTCACCTACGGCGCTGTCGTGCGCTTTTTGAAAGGACGAAGTATGAACGATATCCAGGGCTATCAGAACGGCCCCATCGAGACCGGTGCAAGCCGTGCCAAGGAGATGTCGCCGCGCGCGTACAACCTTGTCATGTCTGCCCTGATCTTTTTGGGCTTTTGCGCCATGGGCGTCGGTGCTTACTTTACGAGCACCATGTCGTTTGCGCGCATGATGATGATGAGCGGCGCCGCTTTGCCGCTGGTCTTTGGCTCATTTATTTTGACCATCGTCGGCATGGTCATGATGTCGGCCGCCGCCAGCAAGCAGTCCGTGGGCCTGTCCCTTGTGGGCTACGTAATCTTTGTGAGCACCTTTGGCCTGACCGCGTCGTTTGGCCTTGCCAACTACGACCTGCCCACCATCAACACTGCCTTTATCGCCACGGCCGCCATCACCTTTGTCTTTGGCGCCTTGGGCGTGACGTTCCCCAAGTTTTTCCAGCGCGTATATGGCATCGGTTTTGGCATTCTGCTCGCTACTATTCTGGTTGAGATCGTGCTGATGTTCATGGGCGTCTCACAGACCATCACCGACCTGATCGTGATCGTTGTGTTCGCCGGCTTTATTGGCTACGACACCTATGTTGCCACGACGGTGCCGCCTACGCTGCCCAACGCCGTGCTTATGGCCTCTAACCTGTTCGTGGATATTATCAACGTGTTCCTGCGCATTCTGAACATCCTCGGCCGTCGCGACTAGTGGCGAATTGCGGCGGTGCTTGCCGTGCGTGCAAATCGATGCGAAAGGCGGTCCTTCGGGGCCGTCTTTTTTGTACGCGGCGGGGTATCATGGATGGGAAAAGCCGATAGCGGCAGAGACCGAGAAAGGTGACCACTTATGGCAGACGTCGACAACAGGAACCGTAACCGCAGGTCCAACCGAGCGGGTCAGCCCAATCCCAAGCGCGAGGCCCGTGCCAAGGCCGCCGAGCGTCACGTGGCAACTGTGTCCGAAGCGTGCGCCAAGGATATCGAGCGTTCGCTTGCCGGTGTTCGCGAGTTTGACGGTATGCCTGCCGGCTTTGTCGCGGCGATGAAGGCCAAGGTTCAGACTGCTGTGGCCGCCGAAGAACAGGTTGCCGAGGACGTCGAGGGCGCGGAGGCTGCCGAGGTCGAGGCAGCGCTCGAGCCCGTCGAGGAGCCTGCCGAGGAAATCGCCGAAGCTGAGTCCGCGCCTGCTGAGGAGCCCGCTCCGGTTCTGCCCGAGGTCACCGTGCTTGATGCCTCCACCACGCAGGCCATCTTGGACAACGGTCGTGGCTATGCGCAGTTCTGCGACATGGCCGTGCTCGCCTTTGCCTCGTTCACCAATCCGGGCGGTGGCTATATTCAGGGTTATCTGGGCCAGGAGGCCACGCTGTGCGCCGATTCGTATCTGTACAACGTTCTCGATAAGCAGCGCAAATGGTACGGCGAGAACCGTCGCCGCAACATCAACTGCGAGCTTTACCGAAACCGTGCGCTGGTGGTGCCTGCGGTGCGCTTCGACCGCAACCACGTGCATGCATACGCCGACGTGATCGTGGCCGCCGCGCCCAACGTTAAGCGCGCCCGCCAGGAGTATCGCGTGAGCGACGATGCTCTGCTGGACGCCCTGCGCGACCGCATTCGCTTTGTGCTTGCCATCTGCGACGAGCTGGGTCGCGAGAAGCTCGTACTGGGCGCTTGGGGCTGCGACAACAACGGCTTTGACGCCGAGGCCGTGGCCGAGCTCTTCCGCAAGGAGCTCGCGTCGGGCGACTTTAAGGTCAAGCAAGTCTTCTTTGCCGTGCCTTCTACGCGCTGGGATGAGGATTTTGCCAAGTTCGAGCACGTGCTGGCAAACTTCCCCGAGCGCAACGAGGAGTCCTATGCCCAGGTTGCCGCTCGCGCTGCGGCAGCTCGCGCCGCCGAGCAGGCCCAGGCTGCTACCGAGGATGATGAGAACGAGGACGATTGGCGCAAGTACCTGTAATCGGTACGTGCTGACAGATGGGTCGAGCCGGCGGGAGGGCTGCTCCCGTCGGCTTTTTACTGAGCGAGGGGCTTACGATGAAAAACGTTCTATGCTTTGGCGACAGCAACACCTATGGTTACGATCCGGCGGGCATGCGCGACGGCACCGCGGTGCGCTATGCGCGGGATGTGCGCTGGTGCGGCGTGGCCCAACGTGACTTAGGCGAGGGCTGGCATGTAATTGAAGAAGGCCTCAACGGCCGCACGACGGTACGCGACGACATGTGCCATCTGGACACCAATCTTAACGGCATCCGCGCGCTGCCGATGCTGCTCGAGGCCCATAAGCCACTGGACGCCATTGTGATCATGCTGGGCACCAACGACTGCAAGACGGTCTTTAACGTGACGGCTGCCGATATCGCCCGTGGCGCCATGGCGCTGATTCGCGCCGTCCGCGCGTTTCCGTGGACCGACGCTGCGCCTTGTCCGCGCATTCTGCTGATGGCTCCTATCAAGATCAAGCCGCAGATCGCCGATGTATATATGACCGATTTTGACGAGCGTTCCGTCGAGGCCTCGGAGCATTTTGCTGAATACTACGCGCACGTAGCCGAGCAGTTTGGCTGCGACTTTTTGAATGCAGCGGAGTTTGCCGAGCCGGGCGATATCGACTATCTGCATATGATGCCCGAAAGCCATGAGAGCCTGGGTCACGCCGTGGCGGCCAAGCTCCAAGAGATGCTCGGTGAGTAGCACGGCCCCAAACCACCACAATAGTTCTCCTTGCGACGGCTTGTTTCGTTGGTTTGCTTTGATCTGTAACAGTTGTAAGGCCAAAAACGGGCTAGATGTTACAGATTAAGATTATTTAGGTCGATATCGGTCGTTTGTCTCGATCTGTAACATCTAGGGTCGATTTTGCCGAGTTACTGTTACACATCGAGATTATCTTCTCAGTGGAATTTGGATGTCTCGATTTGTAACGGGTGGGCCGAAAAATGGACTTTAACTGTTACAGATCGAGATGTTTGTGGGAACCACCGCAAGGGTGCCTGTCCCCTTTGCGGTGGTTTTGGACTGCGAATCTTAATACTGCCACATGTGGTTGACGGGGCCGGAGCCTTTGCCCATGTTCAGGCCGGCGGCCAGAGCGCCTGTCAGGTAGGCCTTGCCAGCGTTGACGGCATCGGCAAGATCCATACCCTGGGCCAGCGCGCAGGCAATGGCGGACGAGAGCGTGCAGCCGGTGCCGTGTGTGTTATTGGTATCGATACGCTTGTGGCGGAACCACGTGGTGAGTGGATCTCCCAGATGGTTGCCCTCGTCATCGAGCGGCGCGGGTTCGGCCAGTACATCGTTGGCCTCGTTGACAAGATGCCCACCCTTAACGAGGGATGCGCAACCAAAGCGGCGGGTGAGGAGCATGGCAGCATTTTGCTGCGTGCGCTCGGAGTCGACCTCGTAGTCGAGCAGGGCCATGGCCTCGGGAATATTGGGCGTGATAACCGTCGCCAGCGGGAACAGGCGGCGGGTGAGCGCCTCGGCGGCATCTTCGGCAATCAGCCGCGCGCCCGAGGTGGCGACCATGACGGGGTCGACGACCACGTTCGTTGCGTTCCAGGCGCTCAAGCGGTCGGCGATGACTTCGATAATCTCGACAGAAGAAACCATGCCGATCTTGACGGCGCTCGGGCGGATATCGTCAAAAACGGCGTCAATTTGCGCGGCTACGATATCTGGCGAGATATCCTGTACGGCGGTGACGCCCAGCGTGTTTTGCGCTGTGATGGCGGTGATGGCCGTCTCGGCATACAGGCGGTGCGCCGTGATGGTCTTGATGTCGGCCTGAATGCCGGCGCCGCCGCTGGAATCGGATCCCGCGATGGACAGGACGGCAGGTACCTTACTACGATCCATGTTCGCTCCCTTGTTCGGTCGGAATCAAATGGGTCTTTAAGCCAGCATTATAAAGATGCCCGGGCCGACTCTATGTCGAACCCGGGCGGGCGATGCAATCTTTACGCAAATGCAAGCAAATGTTCACACGTCAACAATTGACAGGCACCAGCTCGCCGCCAGAGGCGGCCGCGGCGACAGGGTTAGTCCTCTATGCCGAGGTCGATCGTGGTGCCCTCGAAGATCTTGTTGACGGTGCGGACGGCGCACATCTTGCCACACATGGTGCAAGTGCCCTCGGTGGCGGCGGGGGACTCCTCGTAGCGCTTCTTGCCCGTAACCGGGTCGAGCGCGCACTCCCACATGGCGTCCCAGTCAAGCTTGCGGCGTGCCTGGCCCATCTTGTCGTCCATGTCGCGGGCGTGCGGCACCTTTTTGGCGATGTCGGCGGCGTGTGCGGCGATCTTGGTGGCCATGAGGCCGTCGAGCACATCCTGGGCGTTGGGCAGGCATAGGTGCTCTGCCGGTGTCACGTAGCACAGGAAGTCGGCACCGGAGCTGGCGGAGATGGCGCCGCCGATGGCAGCGGTGATGTGGTCGTAACCCACGCCGATATCGGTCACCAGCGGCCCGAGCACATAGAACGGAGCATTGTGGCACAGGCGTTTCTGCAGTTTCATGTTGGCGGCGATCTCGTCGAGTGCCATGTGACCCGGGCCCTCGACCATGACCTGGACGCCGGCGGCCCAAGCGCGCTTGCACAGCTTGCCCAGCTCGATCATCTCAGCGGTCTCGGTGGCGTCGTTGGAGTCGTAGAGGCAGCCCGGGCGGCAGGAGTCGCCGAGCGAAATCGTCACGTCGTACTCGTGGCAAATCTCGAGCAACTCGTCGTAGAACTCATAGAATGGGTTCTCGTTACCGGTGACCTCCATCCAGCCAAACAGCAGTGAGCCGCCACGGCTCACGATGTTCATCAGGCGGCCGGTCTCCTTAAAGGTCTTGGTGACCGACTTGTTTATGCCGCAGTGGATGGTCATAAAGTCCACGCCGTCCTCGGCATGCGCGCGCACGACTTCGAACAGGTCGTCCTTGGTGAGCTTGACCAGCGGCTTTTCCATGTAGCCGATGGCGTCGTACATGGGGACGGTGCCTACCATGAGCGGCGTCTCGTCGATGAGCTGCTGGCGGAACTGGCGTGTCTTGCCCGAGTTGGAGAGGTCCATGATGGCGTCGGCGCCAAAGTCCTCGGCGATCTTGACCTTCTTCCATTCCTCGGCGGCATCGGCCTTGTCGCCCGAGATGCCCAGGTTCACGTTGACCTTGGTGGACAGGCCCTCACCGACGCCAAAGGCGCGCATGCCCTTTTTGATGTGCACGATGTTGGCGGGAATGGCGATGCGGCCGTCGGCCACGCGCTCGCGGATGTACTCGGGGTCGCGATGCTCGCGCTCGGCGACCTCCTTCATCTGCGGTGTGATCTGCCCGGCGCGGGCGAAGTCGATTTGCGTGACGAGCTTGGGCTCGGTCTGTGTGCTCATTGGCACGGCTCCCTTCGTTGGCATTACCCATATCAGGTTTGCGGGTCAGGGCGGGCGCGCCCAGTCTCAGCCTGCCGTCTTGTCCTGCAAGCTCCCCGTTTATGTAATGGGCTCAAGTATAGCTCGAATGGGTACGATTGGCCTAACGAGCGTGCCTGTGGGGAGGCGTACATGGAAGACAAGCATCTATATCGAGAGACGCAATGGGATGTATCGGCCGAGGAAAGCCGTGCGCACCATGGGTTGGTCGCGATTGGTTTTGCGGTGCTTGCCGTGCTGGTGATTGCCTTTTGTATTTGGACGTTCGGCGGTCGTGGCGGCGCCGCCTGGGAGTTTGAAGCCGACGAGGGCCTGCCGATTATGACCATGAAAGTTTCTGGTGGCAACACGGTTGCCGCACCCGGCGACTATTGGTATCCGTGCGACGAGTTTGTGCAGCTGCAGCTGAGCGGCGGGTCTATTCCTGGCGAGGAAATCGAACGCGTGACGTTTGATGCGGCAATCAAAACACTCACGGTGAAGCTCAAAGATCAAGGGGGCGTGCCCACGACCATGGATATCGCTCTGACGGAGTGGCGTCTGGAACCTCCGTCGGGCGTTACGGTATCCGACGTAGAGCACGTTAAGATTACCTACCAAGATGGCTCGACGAGCGAGATTGCAAAGGCCGATGGCTTGGCGGAGTAATGGGGTGTTTGGAAACGGCGGGCCTATTGTGCCTGCGCGTTCATGAAAACCAGGGTGTTTTTGTCTGAAAGCTCGGGGATGTGCCGATAGCCGATATTGAATGCGGTAAGTTCGCTTGCATCCTCGAGCTTGTTTTCTGCCATCCACCGCACCATGGAGCCGCGCGCCTTTTTGCTGGCGGTCGACTGTTGGATGGGCTTCCCGTTGCGGATACCCTCGCCAAAGAGGCACGTGACGGCTGTGGCGTCGCCCGCGAGGTGGGGCAGAACGGCTTTGGCATACTCTACGCTGGCGAGGTTGACGATCGTGGTGTTTGAACCTGCCGGGGCGATAACCCGCGCGAGCTTGTCGCTCCAAAACGCGTAGAGGTCTCGGGCATCGTCAACGGCGAGCTTCGCACCCATCTCCAGCCGATACGGTTCGACGGCATGAAAGGGGCGTACGCATCCGTAAAGGCCCGAGAGGATCCACAGATGGTCTTGCAGCCATGCGAGCTGCGCGGCATCCATCACCTCGGGTGCCATGCTCTGGTATTGAATGCCGTGATAGGACATGACGGCGGGGGAGGTATTGCGGGCGATATCGGGATTGTCGAGGTCGCCGTTTTCCAAGATGGGCTCGAACTCATGCAGGGTGTTGAGGCAAGGCCCCAGCAGTTTGTCACTCACGTTCCATAGCGCCTGCAGGCCGCCGCTGCCTTCATTTCGCTCAATATCTAGCAACGCGCGATGCAGTCGAGCCGTCTCGCGCGCAAAGGGCGGAATGCCCAGGACTTCAAAAGCATCTTGGGCCGAGCGCATCTGCTTGGCGGGCGAAATGATGACCTGCAGCATGGACTCTCCTCTGTCAAAAAGGAAGTTGCGGTGGAATACGGTCTGTTTTGGCCGTTTATAGGCCAGTTTAGTCCGTATTTCACCGCAAGTTATGAAGGGCTGGTTAGGCGCGCTCGAGGAAGGCCTTGTAGCCGCGGTAGGCCTCGTAGATATCGGCCTTGTTGGCGACCTCCCATAGGGCGTGCATGGACAGAACGGCAACGCCGGAGTCGATGACATTCATGCCGTACTTGGCCATGATGTAGGCGATGGTGCCGCCGCCACCTGCGTTGACGCGGCCGAGCTCACAGGTCTGGAAATCCACGCCTGCCTTGTCCATGATGTCGCGGACGAGGGCCACATACTCGGCATCGGCGTCGTTGGAGCCGCCCTTGCCGCGGCTGCCCGTGTACTTGTTAAAGCACAGGCCGCGACCCATAAAGGCGGCGTTCTTGGTCTCGAACTTGGCGGCATAGCCCGGGTCGAAGCCGGCGGACACGTCAGAGGAGAGCATGCGGCTGCGGGCGAGCGCGCGGCGCAGGGCCAGCGGGCTACCCTCGCCGGCGAGCGTCATGATCTCGGCGACGGTGTTCTCGAAGAAGCGGCTCGTCATGCCGGTGGCACCCACGGAACCGATCTCCTCTTTGTCGACGATGAGCGTGATGCTCGTGCGCTCGACATTGGCCACATTGATCTGGGCGAGCATGGAGGGGTAAGCGCAGACGCGGTCGTCGTGACCATAGCCCAGAATCATGGAACGGTCGAGGCCCATGTCGCGGGCGGGGCCGGCGGGCACGACCTCGATCTCGGCGGAGAGGAAGTCCTCCTCCTCGACGCCGTACTGCTCCTTGAGGATGTCCAGGAACATCTGCTTGACGGGCTCCTTGGGGGCGTCCTTGTCGTCCTCATCGAACTTGACGGGACGGCCGCCCACGATCACGTCGAGGATCTCGGCGTCGACGGCGTCCTTGGCGGGCTTGGACATCTGCTCGCTCGAGAGGTGAATCAGCAGGTCGGAGATGGTAAAGACCGGGTCGTCGGCCTTGTCGCCGATGTTGATGTCGACGGTGGTGCCGTCCTTTTTGCAGATGACGCCTACGAGCGCGAGCGGGGAAGCGACCCAGTGATAGCTCTTGACGCCGCCATAGTAGTGCGTGTCGAGGTAGGCCATGTCGCCGGCCTCGAAGGCGGGGTTCTGCTTAAGGTCCAGGCGCGGCGAGTCCACGTGGGCGCCCAGGATGTTAAAGCCCTGCTCGAGCGGGGCGGTGCCCAGGTTGACGAGCATAAGGTCCTTGCCGTGATTGGCGGCGTACACCTTGTCGCCTGCCTTGAGCTCGCGGCCTTCGGCGATTACGGTCTCCAGGTCGACGTATCCCGCCTCCTCGGCCATCTTGATGCCGGCCTTGACGCACAGGCGCTCGGTCTTGTTCTCACTCAAAAACTGCTTATAGCCGCGGCAAAGCTCCTCGAGCTCCTCGATTTGCTGTGGCGTGTACTTTTTCCATGCGCAGGGACGCTCCATGACGCAGGCTCCTTTCGGATCGATCGTGCTGGTTGATGTACCGTGAGCCATCGTATCACGCGCGGGCTCACGGTGGCGGGGGAGCTTGATGTGAGGTGGCCGCGGGGCGGGGAGCGTGTAAACTGGAGTGAGCAAACCGTGCCCAGCCCAAAGCGAGGTATTCAATATGTCTGACAAGCGCCGTACCTTTGCTGTCATCGACGGCAACTCGCTCATGCATCGCGCCTTCCATGCCGTGCCGCCGACCATGAACGCGCCGGACGGTCGCCCCACCAACGCGATCTTCGGCTTCCTGAACATGTTTCTCAAGATGATCGATGCCTTTAACCCCGACGGCGTGGTCGTGGCGTTTGATAAGGGCAAGCCGCGCGTGCGCATGGAGATGCTGCCGCAGTATAAGGCGCAGCGCCCGCCCATGGACCCCGATCTGCATGCGCAGTTCCCTATGATCAAGGAGCTGCTCGTCGCACTCAACGTGCCGATTCTGCAGTCTGAGGGCTGGGAAGGCGACGATATCCTGGGAACCATGGCGCGCCTGGGTGAGGAGGCCGGCTGCGACATGCTGCTGGTGACCGGTGATCGCGATATGTATCAGCTCGTGACCGAGCACGTCAACGTGGTCTCGACCCGCAAGGGCCTGTCCGACGTGGCGATCATGACGCCCGAGAGCGTGGATGACCTGTATCACGGCATTACGCCGGCGCTCGTGCCCGATTTTTACGGTCTAAAGGGCGATACGTCGGACAACATTCCCGGCGTACCGGGCATCGGCCCCAAAAAGGCGAGCGCGCTCATCGCACAGTACGGCAGCTTGGACGAGGTCATCGCGCATGCCGACGAGGTCAAGGGCAAGATGGGCGAGAACCTGCGTGCGCACATCGACGATGCGCTGCTGAGCCGCAAGGTCGCAACCATTCGCACCGATGCGCCCGTCGAGCTCGATTTTGAGGCGACGTCCTTCCCGGCGTTTTCTGCCGACGAAGTGTCCGCGGCGCTGGGCACGCTTGGTATCACCGCCATGCAGAACCGTTTCTTGGCGCTGATCGGCGGCGAGGGTGGCGCTGCTGCCTCCAGTGTGTTTGAGATACCTGCGATGGTCCGCGCAGCCGCCGGCGATGCTGACGCGCTTGGTGCCGTTGCGGCTGAGGTCTCCCGCGCGATTGATGCCGGCGAGTGGGTCGCCGCCGTGGTGGACGATGACAAGGAAGAGGGCGCGCTCTTTGGACTGACGCGTACGCTGTGGTTGGCGACGTCCAAGGGCCTCTTCGCGCTCGAGGAGGGCGACAGCTGCGCGGCGGCTGAGGTTGAGGGCTTCAACTTCGTCCACGGCGTGATTGCTGGCGTGCTCGCGCGTCTGTTTATGGAGGGTCGCGTGGCGAGTCCGGATATGAAGGTGCTGTTGCACGAGCTTTCGCCCATCGATTCTTCTGAGCCCGAGCTCATGGATCCGCTCGCTGCCGATTCCACGCGTATCTTCGATACCGTGGTCGCTGCCTATCTGCTGGATTCCGATCGCTCCGAGTTCGATGAGGCATATCTTGCCGATACCTATCTGCAGATGGCGCTGCCTGCGGCGCGCGGTGCAGGGGGTGCCGGTGAGGACGCTCCGGCGTCCGCCGCTCGCACGGCGGCCTTGACGCTGGCGCTGGTCGCACCGCTGCGCGACCGCATGGCCCGCGAGAACGCCGCCAACGTGTTCGATGGCATCGAGATGCCGCTCGTGCCGGTGCTTGCCAAGATGGAGCGCGCTGGCATGCTCGTGGACCCCGATCGCCTGCGCAGTCTGTCCGAGGGCCTGGCGACCCAGATTACCGAGGTTGAGCGCAGTATTCGCGACCTGGCGGGTGACGAGACCTTTAATATTGGCAGTCCCATGCAGCTGTCGCACGTGCTCTTTGATGTGATGGGGCTTCCGACCAAGGGCCTCAAGAAGACTAAGCGCGGCTATTATTCGACCAACGCCAAGGTGCTGAGCGACCTTGCGCGTGACCACGAAATCGTGCGTCTGATCTTGGACTGGCGTGAGAAGTCTAAGATCAAGTCCACCTATCTGGACACGCTGGGCCCGCTACGCCGTGGTGACGGTCGCGTACACACTACGTACAACCAGACCATCACGGCAACGGGGCGTCTGTCCTCGAGCGACCCGAACCTGCAGAACATCCCGACGCGCTCGGAGCTGGGTCGTACCGTCAAGACGGCGTTTTCGGCAGGCGAGGGAAGCGTCTTTTTGGCGGTGGACTACTCGCAGATCGAGCTGCGTCTGCTGGCGCATCTCTCGGGTGACGAGCACTTGGTGCGCGCCTTTAACGAGGGCGAGGACTTCCACGCCGAGACGGCGGCGCGCGTATTTGGTGTGCCGGTGTCCGAGGTAACGCCCGACTTGCGCAGTCGCGCCAAGGCCGTGAACTTTGGCATCGTTTACGGTCAGCAGGCCTATGGCCTGTCGCAGTCGCTGCATATCTCGATGGCCGAGGCGCGCGACATGATCGACCGCTACTACGAGGCCTACCCAGGCGTGCGCACGTTCCTCGACAACGTGGTGGCACGTGCCAAGCAGACGGGCTACGCCGAGACCATGTACGGCCGCCGTCGTCATATTCCGGAGCTCAAGGCCAAAAACCCGCAACTCCGCGGCTTTGGCGAGCGCACGGCCATGAACCATCCCATGCAGGGAACCGCCGCCGACATCATCAAGATCGCGATGGCCCGCGTAAGCCGCCGCCTGGAAGAAGAGGGCTTTGCCGCCCACATGATCTTGCAGGTACACGACGAACTGGACTTTGAGTGCCCCATCGACGAAGTCGAGCGCCTAACCACCATGGTCCGCGACGTCATGGAACACGTAGTAGACCTCCGTGTCCCCCTAATCGCCGAAGCCAGCACCGGCATAACCTGGGCCGACGCCAAATAGGGAAGTGCCCACAACCCTAAAGTAACCAAACCAGAAGGGGGCTCCTTGCCCACCAGGAGCCCCCGTCATTCCAAAAAACCAGCCCAGTATCTAGGCGCCAAGACGCCACCCC
>DBEWUK010000070.1:0-22722 GCA_048205395.1 Collinsella sp. | reverse complement strand
CCGAGTCACCGCAGGCCGGAGCGGGAGGGGCCGAGTTTCCTCCTGAGCGACTCTGCTTGCAGCCGGAGCGAAAGGGGGAATTCTCGGCCCCTCCCGCCCCGGCCGGCCAGGTCAACTACACCGTGTACTGCGGCAGGTCCTGCAGGGCGATGACGTCCATGCCCATGTCGTTGGCGCTACCGTGACCCTGCTGGTCTTCGCGCACGGCCTCGATGGCACTCACGTACGTGTTGGCGGCAGACATCGCCGTCACGCAGGTCACACCGCGGCGTACGGCCTCGGTACGTAGCAGGTAGCCATCGCCACGCGAGCCCGGACCGTACGGCGTATTGACGATCACCGCGATCTTGCCATCGGCGATCAGGTCACCGATGTTGGGACGCTCGCCGTCGTGCGGGCCGCTAATCTTCTCCACGACCTCGCAGGTCACGTTGCCGCCGCGCAGCACGCGCGCCGTGCCCTCGGTGGAGCAGATATCAAAGCCCAGGTAGCGCAGGATACGGGCGACAGAAAGGATGTGACGCTTGTCGCGGTCGCACACGCTGATGAATACCTTGCCGGCACTGGGGTCGGGCAGCTTGTAGTCAATCGCCAGCTGCGTCTTGGCGTATGCCTCAGGATAGCTCTTGGCGATACCCATGACCTCGCCCGTCGACTTCATCTCGGGCCCCAGGATAACGTCGGCGCCCGGGAAACGACCCCAGGGCATGACGGCTTCCTTCATGCAGAACCAGTCCAGCTGACGCTCGTCGCTCGGCAAGCCCAAGCTTGCGATGGAATCGCCCGCCATGATACGCGCCGCACACTTGGCCAGCGGCACGCCGGTGGCCTTGGAGATAAACGGGACGGTACGGCTTGCGCGCGGGTTGGCCTCGATCACGTAAACGGTCTCGCCCTTGATGGCGTACTGCACGTTGACCAGGCCGCGCACGCCCAGCGCCATCGCGATGCGGCACGTGGTCTCGCGGAGCTTCGCCTGCAGGCTCCCGCTAAAGCTGAACGGCGGAATGCAGGTCGCAGAGTCGCCGGAGTGAATACCGGCCTCCTCGATATGCTCCAGAATGCCGCCGATGTAGACCTCTTCGCCATCGCACAGGGCGTCGACATCGGACTCGATCGCACCCTCCAAGAAGCGATCCAGATACACCGGGTAGTCGGGGCTAATGCGCGCAGCCTCGGCCATGTAATCGCGCAGATGCTCGGCATCGTAGGCGATCATCATGCCGCGGCCGCCCAGCACGTAGCTCGGACGCACCAGCAGCGGGTAGCCGATGTGTGCGGCAACGGCCTCGGCCTCCTCAAACGAGGTGGCCTGGCCCGCCGGCGGATACATGATGCCCAGCTTGTCGAGCAGGGCGGCAAAGCGCTCGCGGTCCTCGGCAAAGTCGATGGCATCGGGCTTGGTGCCCATGATGTTCACGCCGCTCTCCTCGAGCATGCGCGCCAGCTTAAGCGGGGTCTGGCCACCAAGCGTCACCACGACGCCATCGGGGCGCTCAACATCGATGACATCCATGACGTCCTCGTAGGTGAGCGGCTCAAAGTAAAGGCGGTCGGACGTGTCGTAGTCGGTCGAGACGGTCTCAGGATTGCAGTTGACCATGATGGTCTCGAAGCCGCGGGCCGCCAGCGCGTAGCTCGCGTGCACGCAGCAGTAATCGAACTCGATACCCTGGCCAATGCGGTTGGGGCCGGCGCCCAGAATCATCGCCTTGGGCTTGCTCGCCGGCGTGGTCTCGTCGGGAGCCACGCACTTCTTGGCATCCGGGCTCGTGCGGTAGATGTTCTCGTACGTCTTGTAGTGGTACTCCGTGGCGCTCGAGAACTCCGCAGCGCAGGTATCGACCGTCTTCATGCTGGGAACCACGCCCAAGCCCTTGCGATAGGCGCGCACAAAGCGCTCGTCGGAGCCGGTCAGCGCGGCGATCTCGGCATCGCTTGTGCCGTACTGCTTGAGCAGGCGCATCGCGTCGGCATCGATGTCCTCCACACGCAGGCCGCGGATGCTTTCCTGGACCTGCACCATGTCGTTGATGCGGTTGAGGTACCACGGATCGATGCCGCAGATGGCATGGATGCACGCAACATCCCAGCCACGGCGCAGGGCCTCGACCACAAAGAAGATGCGGTGCTCGGTCGGGGTTGCCACGGCCTGAGCGAGCTCATCGTCGCTCAGCTTGTCTGCACCTTCCTTGCCACCGGCGCAAATGCCCTGGTGGCCATCCTCCAGCGAGCGCATAGCCTTGCCAAAGGCCTCCTCAAAGGTGCGGCCGATCGCCATAATCTCGCCCACGGCCTTCATGCGCGTGGTGAGCGTGGGGTCGGTGCCTTTAAACTTCTCAAAGGCAAAGCGCGGCACCTTGACCACGCAGTAGTCGATTGTGGGCTCAAAGCAGGCGGGCGTAGCCTTGGTGATGTCGTTGACGATCTCGTCGAGCGTGTAGCCCACGGCCAGGCGCGCGGCGGCCTTAGCGATGGGGAAACCCGTGGCCTTGGAAGCGAGGGCGGACGAGCGGCTCACGCGCGGGTTCATCTCGATGACGATCAGGCGGCCGGTGCTGGGGTTCACGGCAAACTGCACGTTGGAGCCACCGGTCTCGACGCCGATCTTCTCCAGAATGGCGAGCGAGGCCACGCGCATGCGCTGATACTCCAGGTCGGAGAGGGTTTGCGCCGGCGCCACGGTGATGGAGTCGCCGGTGTGCACGCCCATGGGGTCGAGGTTCTCGATGGAGCACACGATGATGCCGTTGCCGGCGTGGTCACGCATAACCTCCATCTCGTACTCTTTCCAACCCTCGATGGACTCCTCGACCAGCACCTCGTGGGCGGGCGAGAGTTCCAGGCCCTGACTCACGATGGAGACGAGCTCCTCGTGGGTGTGAGCGATGCCGCCGCCGGCGCCGCCGAGGGTAAAGCTCGGGCGCAGCACGCAGGGATATCCCACGCGCTCGGCGATGGCCTCGGCGTCGGCCACGCTGTAGGCATAGCCCGAGCGCGCGACCTCCAGGCCGATCTCGGCCATGGCCTCGTTAAAGAGCTTGCGGTCCTCGCCGCGCTCGATGGCGGCCAGGTCGCAGCCGATCATCTCGACGCCGTACTTGTCGAGCGCACCGTCTTTCGCCAGCTCGACGGCGGCGTTCAGACCGGTCTGGCCGCCCAGCGTGGGCAGCAGCGCGTCCGGGCGCTCTTTCTTGATTACGCGCTCGATAAACTCGGCAGTGATGGGCTCGACATAGGTGCGGTCGGCCAAGCCCGGGTCGGTCATGATGGTCGCCGGGTTGGAGTTGACCAGGATGACCTCAAAGCCATCCTCCTTGAGCACCTTGCAGGCCTGGGCACCGGAGTAGTCGAACTCACAGGCCTGGCCAATGACAATGGGGCCCGAGCCAATGACGAGGATGCGCTTGATGTCAGTACGTTTAGGCATATTAGTTCTCCTCGGTCTCAGCGGTCTCGGACTCAGCAAAGTTCCAGCCGGCAAGGCGGTCCTTCGCGGTATCGATGTCCAGGTAGTTCTCCTCGCCGTCCATGAGTCGCGTAAAGGCGGTAAAGAGATAGTGGGCATCGGTGGGGCCAGGCGAAGCCTCGGGGTGGTACTGGACCGAGAAGCACGGGGCGTCGAGCAGCTGGATGCCCTCGGCGGTGCCGTCGTTGAGGTTCACGTGCGTCAGGCGAATGCGGCCAAAGCGCTCGTTCATCACGACCGGCGCGATTCCGCGGCGCACCCAGACGCGCAGATCTCCATCGGCCGCATGCTCGGTCTCGCCGCCGGAAAGCTCGGGGACAAGCTTGCCCAGGCTGGGGAACAGCAGGCCAAAGCCATGGTTTTGCGCGGTAATCTCCACGCGACGGCTTACCAGGTTCATGACCGGCTGGTTGCCACCGCGGTGACCGAATTTAAGCTTTTCCATCTGGGCGCCGCAGGCCAGGCTGATCATCTGGTGACCAAGACAAATACCAAAGACCGGCACCTTGCCGATCAGCTGCTGCACCTGCTCGTAGGTCTCCACCACGGCATCGGGGTCGCCGGGGCCATTGGACAAAAAGACGCCATCGGGATTCATGTCGAGCACCTGCTGGGCAGGCGTGTCCCACGGCACGACGGTAAGGTCGCAGCCGGCGCGGACCAGCCCCTCCAGAATGCCGCGCTTCACACCGCAGTCGTAGGCGACCACTTTGTGACGGGCAGGAGCGGCAGCCGAAAGCGCAAAGTCATGCGTGGCAGGCAGGTCGGCGGCCACAAACTCATGAGGCGCAGGGCAACTTACGGTCTTGACCAGGTTCTCGCCTACCAGCGTGGGCGCTGCGGCCAGACGCTCGGCAAGCTCGTCGACGTCGAAGAACTCGGTTGAGATAATGCCCATCTTGGAACCATTGTCGCGCAGATGGCGCACCAGAGCGCGGGTGTCGACACCCTCGATAGCGACGATGCCGCGAGCGCGCAGGTACTCCGGCACGCTAACGGCCGAGCGCCAGTTAGAAGGCGTGGCGCACATGTCGCGAACGATCATGCCGCGCATGGCCGGAGCGCTCGCAGGGCGCACGGCGTCGCCGGGGAAGGCCGACTGGACGTCGGTCTCGTCGATACCGTAGTTGCCGATCTGCGGATAGGTCATGGTTACGATTTGGCCGGCATAACTCGGGTCGGTCATGACCTCAAAGTAGCCCTCGAGCGAGGTGTTGAAGCAGACTTCGCCGGTCGCGGTGCCCTCGGCGCCGCATGCACGTCCATAAAAAATGGTCCCATCCTCAAGATACAGGATGCAGGGACCGCAGGTGCCCTTGCTGGTTTTGGCCAGCATACGCTGGCAAAGCTCGCTGGGCGCGAAGGTGCGGGCGGCAGCGCCCGCGGTATGGTTGTTCGCCATAATTCTCCTTCCCGGTCTCACAGGACCGGCTTAAAGGTGTGTAGTTAGGCCTCGCGGTATTGTAACCGCAAGCATGCCTCATGGCGTTAATTTCATCGAAATGTTTACGAAATGATAATTATGACTTTCTATGCATAATGTTTTTTAATCCCCGTCCCAGAAAAATCATCCCGCGGGGCTTGTGGCTCACGCGGGATGATGGCGTCTTATTTTTTCTTGTCCTGCTCCAGCAGTTCGGACGGTGTGCGATCGGGCTTGCCGCCGCGGAAAATCTCGCGGCCATGCAGACGATGCTCCAGATCGCGCTCGGTCTTTTCCTCGTCAATCTTGGTCTGGCTCACCACCGGGTCCTCAATCAACGACGACACCGAGTTCACCTGCTTCTGAATGCGCTCGGCAATCGTGTCGTCCATGCTCACGATACGCATCTTCCAGTCGATACTCGTGGCGTTGGATGAGCTCTTGGTCCACACGAACGTCAAAATGGCGCTCTGGTGGCCGCGCGCGGGGAACATGCCAAAGAAGGAATCGTGCTGAATGTTGCTATCCTCGTCGATATAGGCGTGAACGTTATACACCACGCGGTCGATCTTATCGTTGAGCAACGCGTTGGTCGCAAGCGCCGCGGCCTGAATCTGCCCGTTGGACAGCAGCTCGAGCTCGTTGGCAGACGATGTGTCCAACACCGTCACCTCGACCGTGCCCGTGCGTTCATCGGCTTCATCGACGGTAAAGTCGAGCGGGAACTGCGTAAAGCCGTTGCCCCATTCAAGTCCACCCTTGAGCGCTGTAGAAACGGTATCAACCGAAACGCTCTCGGACAGGTTGGCGGTATTCAGACGGCGCATCACGCCGTAGCCGATCTGCATGCCCACGATCAGCACCAAAATACCGATGACCACGGCCATCGCGGTCTTCGTAATGGTATGGCTCACCTGCGAGCCCGAAGGATCGTCCTCGGACAGCGGGTCGATATGTTTTGCCTGGCTCGCGCGGTCCTCGCTGCGCAGCTGCGCTAGCGCCGCTTTGTCACCGCGCTTGGCCGCAGCCTCCTTCTCACGCATGCGCTCGGTACGCTTTTTGGCGAGCGTGGGATCCAAGACGCCGGATGCATCGATTTCGGAGAATAACTCCGTCACTTCTTCCGGAGTCAAAGGGTTCTTGTCAGCCATAAACTTCCTGTCATATCAATCAGTCGAGCTCGTGCGCACGCGCACCTTCGAACTGCATTCGATAGTAACGGGCATAGGTGCCGCCACGGGCGAGAAGCTCCTCGTGCGTGCCACGCTCCACAACGCGACCATGCTCAACGGTCGCAATCTCATCGGCATGCTTAATGGTCGAAAGACGGTGGGCGATGATAATCGTGGTGCGGCCGCGTGCCAGCTCTTCGAGCGACTCCTGCACCGCCTCCTCGCTCTCGTTATCCAAAGCACTCGTCGCCTCGTCCAAAATCAGGATCTTGGGGTTCTTGAGGAACACACGCGCGATGGCAACGCGCTGCTTTTGACCACCCGAAAGACGGCTGCCGCGCTCGCCCACCACGGTGTCGTAGCCCTGCGGAAGCGATTCGATAAAGGTATCGATATTGGCGCGACGGGCCGCCTCGGAGATCTCTTCTGCCGTAGCACCCGGCTTGCCGTAGGCGATGTTCTCGCCAATCGTACCGTCAAACAGGTAGACATCCTGCTGCACCAGGCCGATGGCGCGGCGCAGGCTCTGCTGCGTCACATCGCGCACGTCCTGACCGTCGATGCTAATGGATCCGGTAGCCACGTCATAAAAGCGCGGCAGCAGCGAACAGGTCGTGGACTTGCCGCCGCCCGAGGGGCCAACCAGCGCGATGGTCTGGCCGGGCTTGATAGACAGGTCCATGTGGTCGATAACGGGACGCTCGTCGGCATAGCCCTCGCCCAGCTCGACATCCTCGTAGTTAAAGCACACGTCGTGATACTCCACGGCGCCGGCAGTCACCTGCAGATCCGTAGCGCCCGGCTTGTCCTGGATATCCGGCGCGGTCGAGAGCACCTCGTCCATACGTTTAAAGCCGGCGATAGCCTTCTGATACGTTTCGGCCGAATTGACGAGCGTCTCGAGCGGCGTGCAGAACAGCGAAATATAGAGTGCAAAGGTCGCCATATCGACCGCCTGCAGCTGTCCCTGGGCGACCAGCCAGCCGCCCAGCAGCACCACGATCACATAGAGCACACCCGAGAGCAGGCCATACGTCGCGGTATAGACGCCCATGGCGTGATACATGTTCTCCTTGGACGAAAGGTAGCGATCGTTAGAGGCACGGAACTTGGCGCGCTCGGTCTCCTCGTTGGCAAAGCTCTTGACTACGCGCATGCCCGCCAGCGAATCCTGCAGCTGTGCATTAATGCCGCTGATCTTCTTGCGGTTGTCGCTAAAGACCTCGCGCATGCGCATGTTCTGCCAAAACATGACGACCGCAAACGCCGCCGTCACCACGGCCATGGCAAGCGCCAGCACCGGAGCGATGGTAAAGAGGATCACAAACGAGCCGATAATCTCGATACCGCAGATGATGATCCACTCGGGTACGTGATGCGCCGCCTCGCAGATATCGAACAGGTCGTTGACCACGCGGCTCATCATGTCGCCCGAGCTGTTGCGGTCGAAGTACGCAAAGCTAAAGCGCTCATACTGGTCGAACAGGTCCTCGCGCATTTTGGACTCCATGCGCGCGCCCATCACGTGACCCCAATAGCTCACAAAGTAGCGGCAGGCGCAGCGGACGGCATACATCAGCACCAAGCCCACCGCGATCATGCCGAGCGCCTGCATAATGGCAGCCTGACCCTGAGTAAATAGCCCACCGGTCAAATTGCGCAGGATAATGGGGAACGCCAGGTCAATGGCGGCAAGCACCAGAGCACAAACAGTATCAGCAACAAAAAGCCCCATCTGGGGCTTGTAATACGAAAGAAACCTCTTCAGCATGTGATCCTCAAAGAAATATCAGCAACGTAAGGCCCTGGAACAAAGCAATCAGTAGTACTTGTCCCAGGGCTATCCCCACTCGTTAAAGCTCCGTGCCCCCAAGGCGGTGTGCGATGCTATCGCAGGCCAAGGCGCCTACGACGGTCTTGGCGTCTTCGATCTTGCCGTCGAGTACGGCGTCGATCAGCTCGTGCAGCGGCACCAGGTCCACGTTGACAAACTCATCATCATCGGGGTTGGGCGCATCAAACTCGAGCTTGGTAGCCAAGTAGATGTGGATGATCTCATCGCAAAAACCGCAGGACGTGACAATCGACGTCAAAAAGCGAATACGGCCAGCCCTAAAGCCCGTCTCCTCATGCAGTTCGCGCTTGGCGCAATCGAGCGGGTCCTCGCCTGGATCGAGCTTGCCGGCGGGAATCTCGACCGTCACGCGGTCGATGGCGGTGCGGTACTGACGCACCAGTACGATCTTGCCGCTCTCGGTCAGCGCCACAACGGCCGCCGCACCCGGATGGCGAACGATATCGCGGGCGCTGCGGTGACCGTTGGGCAGCTCAACCTCAAGACGGTGGACGTCGAGGATCTTGCCCTTCCAGGCGCACTCCTCCGAAAGAATCTTCTCGTGCAGCTCGGCATCGTGCGGGTCGTCGTCGCCCAGCACCAGTGCCGGCTCGTCAGCGACCTCGCCACCAGGCTCGCCCTCGGCGTGCCCATACATGCGGCTGTCCTCTTCGACGATCTGCGCGTCCACGAGCTCTTCGTTCTTCTCGTCCATCCATCTCATTCCTCTCGGATTTTAGGCATCCCAGGCGTCGCGACCGCGCAGCGCGCGCAGGCCGATGTCGTGACGCAGGGTCTTGCCCTCAAAATCAATCTTCTCGCAGGCCTCGTAGGCAAGGTTGCGAGCGTTCTCGAACGTGTCGCCCAGAGCGGTCACGGCAAGCACGCGGCCACCATTGGTCACGAGCTGGCCGTCCACCACGGCAGTGCCCGCGTGGTACACGGTCACGTTCTCCATGGCCTCGGCATCGGCGATACCGGTGATGACCTTGCCCTTCTCGTAGCTGCCGGGATAGCCCGCGCTCGTCAGGACAACGGCCACGGCCCACTCGTCACGCCAGTCGAGCTCAATCTGATCGAGCTCGCAGTTGGCGCAGGCGAGCATGACCTCAACCAGGTCGTTCTTAAGGCGCGGGAGCACGACCTGCGTCTCGGGGTCGCCAAAGCGGGCATTGAACTCCAGCACTTTGGGGCCGGCGGGGGTGAGCATAAAGCCGCCATACAGGCAGCCGCGGTAGTCGATGCCCTCGGCAGCAAGCTCGGCCACGGTCTGCTCCATGACCTTCACCATGGTGGCGTGCTCCTCATCGGTCACGATGGGCACCGGGCTGTAGACGCCCATGCCGCCGGTGTTGGGGCCCTTGTCGCCCTCGAGCGCGCGCTTGTGGTCCTGCGAGGTGGCCATGGGGCGCACGGTCTTACCGTCGGTAAAGGCCAGCAGCGAGCACTCGGGACCGGTCAGCATCTCCTCGATGACCACGGTATTGCCGGCATCGCCAAAGGTACCGCCAAAGCACTCGCGCACGGCCTCCTCGGCCTGCTCAAGTTCGGTCGCCACGATAACGCCCTTGCCCGCGGCAAGGCCGTCGGCCTTGACGACCAGCGGGGCGCCCTGCTCGCGCACGTAGGCGAGAGCCGAAGCCTCGTCGGTAAACGAACCATAGGCTGCCGTCGGAATGCCCGCACGCTCCATGAGCTGCTTGGAGAACAGCTTGGAGCCCTCCATCTGGGCGCCCTCGGCACCCGGGCCAAAGCAGGGAATACCCGCCGCGCGCACGGCGTCGGCCACGCCCGCCACAAGCGGAGCCTCGGGGCCAATTACCACGAGTCCGCATCCGTGGCTCTGCGCAAACGCCGCCACGGCCGCAGGATCGCAGTCGTCGAGAACAACGTTCTCGCCGCAGTTCGCGGTGCCGCCGTTACCCGGCGCAATGTAGAGCTTGCCGGCGCGCGGTGATGCTGCGAGCTTAGCTGCCAAAGCATGCTCACGGCCGCCGCTGCCCAACAACAGGATGTCGATGGTTTGAGTGTCCGCCTTCAAGGGTGCCTCCTCTATGGATGAATGGCCCGCTCCGCGCGAGCCCTTTGCAAGCAAATATACCCCTCGGCCGCCCGTCTGGGCTGCAAAGGGGTATATCGCAATAACCGTATAAACCGATTACTTCCAGAATCGGTTGATGATCTGCTCGCGACCGGCGCCAACGCCAATGAACGTCACGCGGGTGTGTGCCAGATCCTCGATAAACGCCACGTAGTCCTGAGCCTCTTGCGGCAGCTCATCAAAGCTGCGGCAGCCGGTGATATCGCACTTCCAGCCAGGAAGCTCCTCGTAGATGGGCTTGGCGTGCTCAAAACGAACCTGATGCTCGGGCACGCTGGTGTAACGCTCGCCGTCGACGTCGTAAGCCACGCACACCTTGATGGTGTCGAAGGCCGAAAGCACGTCGAGCTTGGTCACGGCGATGTCGGTGAGGCCGTTGACGCGCGAGGCGTAGTTGGCGATGGGGCCGTCAAACCAGCCGCAGCGACGGCGGCGACCGGTGGTCACGCCGTACTCGTAGCCCTCCTCGGTCAGCGTGTGACCGGCCTCGGACTCATAGGAAAGCTCGGTGGGCATGGGGCCCGAACCGACGCGGGTGATATAGGCCTTCATGACGCCCAGCACGCGGTCGACGTTCTTCATGCCGACGCCGGAACCGGTAATGGCGCCGCCGGCGGTGCAGTTGGAAGACGTCACGTACGGATAGGTGCCGTGGTCGATGTCGAGCAGCGTCGCCTGGGCGCCCTCAAACAGCAGGTTCTTGCCCTCATCGATCATGTTGTTGAGCAGCAGGCTCGTCTCGGTGATGTAGGGACGCAGGCGCTCGGCCATCGGCAGGTACTCGTCGCAAATCTGGTCCACGGTGTAGGTGGGCAGGTTGTAGATGAGCTCGAGCTCGGGGTTCACGCGGGCGAGAGCGGTCTCCAGCTTGTCGCGGAACAGCGCCTCGTCCAGCATGTCCTGCATGCGCAGGCCAATGCGGGCCATCTTGTCCTGATAGCACGGACCGATGCCGCGCTTGGTGGTACCGATGTTCTTCTTGCCGAGCTTCTGCTCAAAGGCGCCATCCAGATCGATGTGGTACGGCATGATGACATGCGCGTTGCCGCTAATCTTGAGGTTCTTGGTGGTGATGTCGTCGGCCTCGAACATATCGATCTCCTCAAGGACAACCTTGGGGTTGACGACGCAGCCGTTACCGATCACCGACACGTGGTCGGAATACATGATGCCGGAGGGCACCTGGTGCAGGCCGTACTTCTTGCCGTTGACGACGATGGTGTGACCGGCGTTGTTGCCGCCCGAGTAGCGCACGACGGCATCGAAGTCGCCGGCGACTAGGTCGCAAATCTTACCCTTGCCCTCATCGCCCCACTGGGCACCGACCAAAACGGTTGACGGCATGTTTACTCCTTACATTCATGGACTGTCTACGCGCCACGCCGGCACGCAGAAGCACAAAACATTCCCAGTATACCCGTGCAACGGGCGCCTGTCCTACTCCTCGGCATGTGCCCCATCAAGCTCATAGAACTTGGTGGATGCCGGCAGGAACATCAGGTCGACGTCGCCGATCGGGCCCGAACGGTTCTTGGCCACGACGATACGCGTGACGCCCTCGTCGGGTCGATCGTCGCGCGAGGCCTCGGCCTCGTCGGCGGAGCGGTCCAAGAACATAACGATATCGGCGTCCTGCTCGATGGAGCCCGATTCACGAAGGTCGGAAAGCTGCGGGCGCTTGCCGGTACGGGATTCAACCTGACGCGAAAGCTGCGACAGCGCGATGAGCGGGATCTTGAGCTCCTTGGCCATGATCTTCAGACCACGCGACATCTCCGAAACCTCGACGGTACGGCTCTCGGAGCGGCGTCCCGGCGGAGGACTCACCAGCTGCAGGTAGTCCAGAATGATGATTGCCTTCTCCTTGTTATGGAGCATTCGGCGGCTCTTGGCGCGAATCTCGGTCACTGTGGTGCCGGGCGTATCGTCAATCAGAATATCGAGCTTGGACAAGGTCTGCGTGGCCTCGTTGATATTGGCCCACTGCTCGGGGCTAATGCGGCCCATGCGGAAGTCACTGATCGAGATCATGGCGTAGGCGCAAATCAGACGCTGGGCAATTTCCTTGCCCGACATCTCCAGCGAGAAGAAGCCGACGGTATAACCAGCAGCGGCAGCGTTGAGCGCCAGGTTCAGAGCGAACGACGTCTTACCTACAGCAGGACGGGCGCCGATGATGATGAGCTGACCCTCGCGGAAGCCCATGAGCATGCGGTCGAGCGACGGGAAGCCCGTGGGCACGCCCGCAGCCTGGCCACCGGCCTGGCACACTTCCTCGGCCTCGTTATAGGCCTCGACCATAAACTCAGTCAGCGTCTTGTAGCTCGACTTGACCTCGCGTGCCGTGACCTTGAGCAGTTTGCTCTCGGCCAGCTCCACGACCTCTTTGGTGTCGGTGGGGGCGTTATAGGCCAGCGCGTTAATCTCGTTGGTGGCGCCGATCAGCTCGCGCAGCATCGAGTCGCGACGGACGATGGCGGCATGGTGCTGCCAGTTCACGAGCGACAGGGTCTGACCCATCAACTCCAAAATGTACGCTTCGCCACCCACGGCATCGAGCTTGTTGATGCTTCGCAGGTAATCGATCAGCGAGATAGAGTCGATGGGAATGCGGCTGTTGTACATATCGACCATCGCGGTATAGATGGTCTTATGAATGGGGCGGTAGAAGTCATCGGGCTGCAGCTCGACCTGGGCCTCTTCGACCACCTCGGGCGATAGCAGCATAGCGGCCAGTACATTGGCCTCTGCATCTTGGTTTTGGGGAAGACCCAACTTTGAGCCGCGGTCCTCAACCGTCAGCCCGGTCTCCCTATCGTCATATGCCATGAGCATCCTCATTCATATCGCTTGCGAGCATCCATAGTATCAGCCACGGTCCCAAAACGCGCCGCGCGCCGCCAATCATCACCGAACCAAACGGATGAACGGTCCTGTATATAGGACTTCGACGCAACGTTCACCATGACACTCACTCAGCGCAAAAAACAAAAGGGCGCCCTGGTTTTCCAGAGCGCCCTTCTTAGAACAAGATTGTTGCGTTGCAGCAAATGCTACTCGGCAGCAGCCTCAGTCTCGACCTCGGCGGTCTCGGCCTCGGCGACCTCAGCGGCCTCCTCGACCTCAGCCTCGGCAGCGAGCTCCTCGGCGGTAACGCCGACGAGAACGACAACCTCGGCCTTGATCTCGCGGTACAGCGAGATGGCAACGGTGTGGGCACCGGCAACCTTGATGGGCTTACCGAGCTCGACGCGCTTGCGGTCGATGTCCATACCGAGCTGAGCCTTGATAGCGTCAGCGATCATAGCGGCGGTAACGGAGCCAAAGAGGATGCCCTCGTCGCCGACCTTGACGTCAACGGTGACCGTCTTGCCCTCGAAGGCAGCCTTGGTCTCGTTGGCGGTAGCCAGACGGACGGCCTCGCGCTTGGCGATGTTGTTGCGACGCTCGTCAAGCTGCTTGAGGTTGCCCTTGGTGGCGGCAACAGCGAGCTTCTTGGGGAACAGGAAGTTCTCAGCGTAACCCTGAGCGACCTCTACGACGTCACCCTCGCCGCCCTTGCCCTTGATCTCATCGAGAAGAATAACCTTCATGATGCGTCTCCCTTCTTAGCCGCGGTCGCGGTTGCCACGAGAGGAAACCACGGGGACGGTGTACGGCAGGAGAGCCATCTCGCGGGCGCGCTTGATGGCGTTGGCGATGTCATGCTGATGCTGCGTGCAAGCGCCAGTGACGCGACGGGGCTTGATCTTGCCACGGTCGGTCATGTACTTACGGAGAAGCTGAGTGTCCTTATAGTCGATGAACTCAGTGTTCTCCTTGCAGAACTGGCAGTACTTACGACGCGGCTGACGTGCAGAAAAATCATTAGCCATGTCAAAATACCTTTCGTTTGGCAACTTCGGCGAACCGAAGCCGCCTCTCACTCAAAAATAGGTGAACAACCCTTAGAACGGGATGTCCTCATCGTAGACGTCGACCGCGGGCGGCGTAGCCACCGGTGCGGCAGGACGTGCTGCGGGCGCGGGAGCTGCGGGGGCGTAACCGCCCTGATCGTAGCCACCCTGGCCACCACGGGAGCTCATAAACTCGATCTCATCGACGATGACCTCAAGCTTGCTCCGGCGCTGGCCGTCGCGCTCCCAAGAGCTGTAGCGCAGCTTGCCCTCGATCGCGACCTTGTTTCCCTTTGCCAGGAAACGGCTCACGGCCTCGGCGCGGGTGCCGAACATGGTGCAGTCGACAAAGTTGGGATAGTCCTCCCACTCGCCAGTCTGCGCGTTGCGGCGACGATCGTTCACGGCGACGCCAAAGGACAGAACCTGGGTTCCGCCGGCGGTGGCGCGCAGCTCGGGATCGCGGGTGAGGTTACCGGTGATGTTCACTCGATTGATGCTCATAACTCACTACTTCCTCTTGGGGCACAAGCCCAGTCCAAAACGACAGTCTTACTCCTGGTCGTCGCGACGGACGATCATGTGGCGGACCACAGCGTCGGTGATGCGCAGGACGCGATCAAGCTCGGCGATCTGGGTAGGATCTGCGTGGAAGTTGATGAGGGTGTAGTCACCATCGGTGAGGTCGTTGATCTCGTAGGCGAGCTTGCGCTTGCCCCACTCGTCAACGGAGTCGACCTTGCCAGCGCCCTCAGCGATCGTGGTATCGATACGCTTCATAACAGCGAGACGAGTCTCGGGGTCGAGCGACGGGTCAACAAAGAACAGCAGTTCATAAGCCTTCATATTGTCACCTCCTCTGGGCAAATGTGGCTTCAGGTCGTGAAGGTGCGCCTGAAGCAGGAAAAGACTTGGTAATAATATCTTTCAACCTCCTAGGCTGCAAGAATATGCAGCTACAACCTCATGACCTCCACATATGCCCATACTCGCACGACGTTTCATGCGCATTCCAACCAAATGCTGACCAAAAGCTTGACGGATCTGTGGACAAGATACGGTGCCGTGAGGACAAGCTGAGCCAAGTCGCAGGTTAACGGGCGCATGGTTGTGGTCACAAAATGCATACCAGTGGCCCACAGCACCACCCAAAGATTTTTAAATTCATTGCCAAATCGCTTATGAATACCCCTTTTGAACAATTGAGTTGATCAACCACGCTGGTCGGAAGCCGTTTTTTGGCACCTCAAACCCCACCGCAACGCCAAGCGCGGCCAAGCGTTTTAAAAAATGCCAACTTTTCTGTTTGCACTTTGCGATTCCTCGTGTATACTGACTTTCGCATTTAACGGAGAGTTGTCCGAGTGGCCGAAGGAGCACGATTGGAAATCGTGTAGGCGTCAAAAGCGTCTCCAGGGTTCAAATCCCTGACTCTCCGCCAGTTAATTCCAAAGCAGGCCTTCGAGCCTGCTTTGTTTTTACCCCACGCGGAGGGGTGGCAGAGTGGTTGAATGCGGCGGTCTCGAAAACCGTTTGGCCTGTATAAGGTCACGAGGGTTCGAATCCCTCCTCCTCCGCCATTTTGGTTGAGAAAGCTCCCGGGAATGGGAGCTTTTTTGTTTTGAGACCCTAACAAGCAAATACCGCGGAGGAGGAGGGATTCGAACCCGCCAGGGCGCGGAGCGTAAAGAAAACGCGCCCGTGGCGCGTTTTTAGCGCAGCGCGGTCGGCGCAAGCCGACCGGATAAATTTTGAGCTCCGCTCAAAATTTGGACACCCCCCTATTCAGCCACGCCCCCATCGCGTTCGATCCCAGCCCATATCTCAAACATGTACACCACCCTCCAAAGATGTCAAAAAATGTCGTTTTTGGAGTGTGATGTACATGTTTGCGTATGACGCGCACCGAGCATGAGTCGATTTGCTCGCATCCGGTATATTTCCCCACCTCAACGGACATAAGAGTTTGGTGTCAGCTCGAAGCGAGAGGTCCCCAATGGATACTCCTGTTCTCATTTCGCATAAAACGGCGTGGCTCATCCATCATGCACCGCGGAATCTGGTTCAAGCCGTCGCACAACGCGACTACCAGATAGGTGTGCGGGGCCTCTCTACCCAGCAACGCATCGCGCGCATTCGGCAGGCACTTACCGACTGCGGCATTCCGTCCACCATGCTCAAGACTATCGACATCTCCGTAGTATTTGCTTTCGAGCGAATTCGCACCAACGGTGTCACTTGCCACGTTCTCGGCCAAAACCTACCCTACGACCATATTGTCGAGCTTACGCCCGGCATCTTTATCACCGACGAAGCCTTCACCTTCGTGCTCGCTGCCGAGTGGATGGACAGGATCGAATACCTCGAGTATGGTTACGAAGTTTGCGGCGACTATCGCATGGGGCCCAATCCCTCTGACCCTTACACTGAGCAACCAGCCACCACCTCCAAGGACGAAATTGTCGAGCTACTCGATCGGCACCCTGGCAAACCCGGCGCCACACGCGCCAGACTCGCGCTCAGACACATCTACGACCACTCAGCCTCGCCCATGGAGACCGCATCGTCCATCGCCCTCTCACTCCCAACAAGCGAAGGCGGCGTTGGTATCCGAGGCATCGAACTCAACAAACCGCTCGAAATCCCTCAGCGTCTCTGGCATTGCACAAAAGCCCGAACGCTCAAAATCGACGCTCTTGTTACTTATCAGCGCAGAGAACTCGGCATCGAATATAAGGGCGGCTTTCACGATGAGACCGAGCGCAAGGGAGCAGATGCGGAACGAGAGGCCGTGCTCGCCCAAATGGGATATCGAATCGTTACGCTCACCTCGGCACAGTTCGCGAATCAGCTTGCCTTTCACCGCGCCATGAACAGCATTCGCGAAGCACTCGGTATGCCCCGCTGCACGGACGCCGAGTACCAGCGAAAGCAGAACGAATTGCGCAAAACACTTATCCGCAACTGGAAGAGTGCGCAGGGCGAAGACACGCCTTCCGAGTAGCGTCATCCCAGCACGCCCCAACCAAAACATGTACATCACCCTCCAAAACCGACATTTTTTGACATCTTTGGAGGCTGATGTACATGTTTGGTACCTACGCCCCCACCCAGTCCCGACCGTTTACCGAGCAATAGGGTCGCCACGCCCGCCAACCATGTACTATGTACGGGCATTGTCTAAACCCACAACCCAAAGGACCCCATCTTGCCCGTCGTCGCCGCTATGACCGTTACCTCACACGCCACGGATGCCATGGTCGCCATCCCGTTTTGGCTCGAAATGTTCGCCGTCGTCGCGGCTTCAATCTCGGGCGTGTTGGTCGCGCGCGAGCACAAACTCGACCTGGTGGGTGCAGTTGCGCTCGCGGTGGTCTGCGGTCTGGGCGGCGGTCTTTTGCGCGATATGACGCTGCAGGTGGGCAACGTCTACATCCTCAACCAGCCAATGGCGCTGCCGCTCTCCATCGCCACGGCAGCCATCATCTACATTTTCCCGGCAATCGTCGACAAACCCGAAAAACTCATTCCCCTGCTCGACATCATCTCGGTCGGCATCTATGCCGCCACCGGAGCGGACAAGGCGCTGGTCTACGGCTTTGCACCGGCGGTGTGCATCATGATGGGCTTTTTTACCGCGGTGGGCGGCGGCATGTTGCGCGACGGCTTTATGGGCGTGGTTCCGGGCATTTTCCAACGTACTAACTTTTACGCCATCGCCGCCATCGCCGGATCGACAAGCTACGTGTGTCTCGTTATGAGCGGCATCATGAGCAATGTCGCCGCGCTGGTCGTATGCGTTGTCGTGACCATGGGTCTGCGCTGGCTCTCGCTGCGCTTTGACATCAAAAGCCCCACCGAAGAAGATATCGCGCGCTTTTTGCATCGCAAAAAGTAGGTAGCGCGGGCTCATCCTTCGAAATGCAACCGAGAGGTTCTTTTAGAGCGCCCGCACGTTGGGTACCCTGTTAGGTATATGCCGAACACCTAACAAAAGGATCAACCATGGCTTTCAATCAAACCGCGGCGGCGCCGTCACACAAGATGCGTCGCTGCCTGCTTATGGCATTCGCGCTCATCGCGCTGGCGATCACCGCGCTTCCCACGGCGTCGTTCGCCGGCACGGACACCGCAGGCAACGTACTTGCGACCGACAATGACGCCAATCCGTCCGGCGTCGAGGCTGACCTGTACTGGGCCGGCCAGGCCCTCAACTTGGATGATGTGTCCATCGACCGCGATATTATCGCCGCGGGCGATACCATCTCTATCCGCGACTGCACGGTGGGCGGCGCCGTCCGTCTTGCGGCGCGCACCATCGACATTGCCAAGACCACGGTTGATGGCAGCGTGACCGTCGCTGGCCAGCATGTCGTTCTCAATTCCGACAGCACCGCCAACTGTTTCTACGCGATAGGCGAGACGGTTGCCCTGCGAGGCTCCACCAAGTCGGCAGCGCTCGCGGGCGATACGGTGACCATCGATGGCACCGTCGAGGGCGATGTCGAGGTATGGGCCGATAAGCTCATCCTGGGCAAGAACGCCCACATCACCGGCACCGTGAACGCGCACGTCTCCGAGGACCCCGAGCGTGCCGCGGGAGCCGAGGTCGGCGCGCTCAAGATCGACCGCACCGAGAACGAGGATACTTCCACCGTTAACGATGTCATCGGCGGTATCGTCGCCGCGGCACTCTCGACCTGCTTTGTCGCCCTGCTGCTCGAGCTCGTCTTTCCGCGTGCGACTGCCAGCGCCGCCGGTATGCTCCACCAGCGCCCCATGCCCCTGTGGGTGAGCGGTCTTCTGGGCACGATTGCTATCGTCCCCGCCGTCCTACTGCTAATTATCTCTATCGCTGGTCTGTCGCTTGCCGGAGCCCTCATGTGCGGTGTTATTGGCATCGCGCTGGTGTCGAGTGCCTTTGCAGGGTGCGCGATCGCGCGCATGGTCGGACACAGCCAGAACCGCTACGCCATGGCAGCCGCTGGTGGCGTAATCGCAGGCGCCCTCACGGGGCTTCCCCTCGTAGGCGGCTTCATCAGCGGCGTGGCCTTTGTCTTTATGCTCGGCTACATCATCCAAATCATCTGGCGCAACGCCCGCGTCAAGCCGCAGCAGCCGGCTAACACGCCAGGACTCCCCACCGCTTAGCCGCCAACCATCACAAAGGGGCCAGGCACCTTTGTGATGGTGCAGACCAGCTCAGTCCCTGTGCACAAAAAGGGCGCCGACCATTGCGGTCGACGCCCTTTCTTATTGGCGGTTATAAGCCCCAGCGCTTATTTGTTGACCTGGCCGGCGCGGACGGCAGCCTTCTTGCGGTCGGTGGCGTTGAGCAGACGCTTGCGCAGGCGGATGTTCTTGGGAGTGATCTCGACCAGCTCATCGTCGGCGATGTACTCCAGCGCTTCCTCCAGCGAGAAGGTGCGGGGCGGCACCAGCTGGACGGAGATATCGGAGGTCGAGGAACGCTGGTTGCCCAGGTTCTTGGTACGGGCGATGTTGACGACCATGTCGCCGGCCTTGCTGCGCTCGCCCACGATCATGCCCTCATAGCACTCGGTGCCCGGCTCAACAAACAGCTGGCCGCGCTCCTGCAGCGTACCCAGAGCATAGGCAACGGCCTTCTCGGTGGTCATGGAGATCATGGCGCCGTTCTGACGGTTACCGATCTCGCCGGCGTAAGGACCATACTCCAGGAAGGTGTGGTAGAACACGCCCTCGCCATGGGTGACGTTCATGATGCGGTTCTTAAGACCCATGATGCCGCGGGTCGGGATCTTAAACTCGAGGTGCGTCACGATACCCGAGGTATCCATGCTCGTCATGATGCCACCGGAGGTACCGAAGACCTCAACGACCTTGCCCGAGTACTCGTCCGGGCACTCAACGACGGCCTGCTCGACAGGCTCCATCTTGTTGCCGTTCTCGTCCTTCTTAAACAAAACGCGGGGACGGCCGACCTGGAACTCAAAGCCCTCGCGGCGCATGGACTCCATCAGAACGGACAGGTGCAGGATGCCGCGGCCAGAGACCTCGACGCCGCTCTTGTCCTCGAGCTCCTCGATCTTCATGGTCACGTTGTTCTCGGCCTCGTTGAACAGGCGCTCCTTAAGCTGACGGGCACCCACGATGTCGCCGTCGCGACCGACGAGCGGGGAGGTCGAAGCCTCAAATACGATGGACAGGGTCGGCGGGTCAATCTCGATGGGCTCGAGCTCGACGGGGTTCTCGGGGTCGGTGTAGACATCGCCGATATCGGTGCGTTCAATACCCACGACAGCGGCGATATCGCCGGCGCCGACTTCCTGACACTCGGTGCGGCCCAGGTAGTCGAAGGTAAAGAGCTGCTTGACGGTAGCGGTGGCGCTGGAGCCGTCGTTCTTGACAACCAGGATCTGATCGCCCTGGTGGATGGTGCCGGAGTACACGCGACCGATGCCGATACGGCCAACGAAGTTGGAGTGGTCGATGGTCACGCACTGCATGGCCAGCGGGGCGCTCTCGTCAACCTCGGGCGCGGGCATGTCGTCGATGATCATATCGAGCAGCGGATACATGTCCATGTTGCCGTCGTTGGGGTCAAGACGGGCAAAGCCATTCATGGCGCTGGCGTAGACCACGTGCTCCATGGCGAACTCAAGCTGGTCGTCGGTAGCGCCCAGGTCGGCCATAAGGTCGAGGCAGTCGTTGTAGGCCTTCTCGGGGTTGGCGCCCGGACGATCGATCTTGTTGATGACGATCATGATCTTGAGGCCGGTGTCGATAGCGTGACGCAGCACGAAGCGGGTCTGGGGCATGGGGCCCTCAAAGGCGTCGACCAGCAGCAGGGCGCCGTCAGCCATACGCAGCACGCGCTCGACCTCGCCGCCGAAGTCGGCGTGGCCCGGCGTGTCGATGACGTTGATCTTGACGTCCTTGTACTCGATAGAGATGTTCTTGGCGAGAATCGTAATGCCGCGCTCGCGCTCCTGGTCGTTGGAATCCAGGACGCGGTCCTCGACCTGCTGGTTGGCACGGAAGGCGTCCGTGGCACGCAGGAGCTTGTCGACCATCGTCGTCTTGCCGTGGTCGACGTGGGCGATGATGGCGATGTTCCTCAGATTGTCTACGCGCATGTAGTTCCCCTATCTTCTATCCATATACAAACGGCACGCGTATGCGGCCCGCCCAGCGATACAACGCTCAGCGGGAATATTGAGCCTTTTACCGAAAACTCGTTTATTTTAGCGATTTTAGATGAGAGGGGTTTCCTCACCTGCAGGTTCAGGGTCGCTCCACATAAAACCATCGCCGGCGCCCATGCCCTCATACAGCACATATGCCGAAAAACCGCTCTCGAGCGTGGTTTCGAAGAAGCTCACGAGCAGAGCATCGTGATAGCCACCATCGATCTCGACACAACCGGTGTAGCCGATGGCGTAACGGGCGATACGGCCCAGACCCTCGTCCTTAAGACCCATCTTGTGCTCGGAGATAAAGTTGGTAGCCGCCTCGAGGCACGCCTCTTCGCCGTCCTCGTCGAGCGCCGCCAGATATCGGTTGGAAGCGGCGTCCTCGATCGCCACAACTACGCCCGGATTCTCACCGGCGGCAAGGTCGTCCAAGAACGCACCAATCAGGTCACACACCATGGCGTCGAGCTCGGCGGAGACGTTACCGGCGTCCTGCATATCCTGTGCCATCTTTAGACCTTCCCATCGAGTCTGGCGTCGTTACAGTTCTTGTGCCTCGGCGGCGATCTTGGCGGCAGCGTCGCGGGCGCGCCTCATGGCCGCCGCGCGCTTGTCGAGCACCTTGATCTGACTGGTCAGCATGACTGCATCGACCACACCCCAGATCACGAGGCCCGTAGAGATCGAAAACACAAGCGCACCAACTGTACCACGAAGGCGCGAGCAGATTGCCGCGACAAGGGCGGAGACGACAACCATCTTGATAAACGAGCCGCGGCGCTCGCGAAGCGTGCGGGCCTGCGTCACATAGGCAATGCGAGCCGCCTCAGAAGCCTCCGAGCGCATCTGGGCCTCGCGCGCAATGGCCGCCGCCTCAGCCGACATACCGCCGGCCATCAGCGAACGCTCCGCAACCTGGACGCCCCGCATTTAGAAGTCATCGGGGGAGAGCGTATGGACGAACTCGTCGAACTTCTCGAACTCCTGCTCGTCGTCAACTTCCTCGGCATGGGCAGAAACGGTGCCCAGGCGATTCATGATGTCATCCTCCACAAACATGGCGGCATTGCTGCGCACGGCAAGGGCAATGGCATCACTGGGACGGGCGTCGATCTTGCGCTCGTCACCATCGGCCAGTACGACGATCGTCGCGTAGAACACCGGCGGCTCGGCGCGAACGATCTCGATGCGCTCGAGCTTGGCGCCCAGGGCACTAACAGTATCGAGCAGCAGGTCATGGGTAATCGGGCGCTCGGCGCGGCCGCTATCGATGCCACGGCTAATGGCAGCAGCCTCAAACGAACCAGTCTGAATGGAAAGGGAACGCAACGGCGCGGGCGAGTCCGATTTGCTGCAGCGCTCGCGAAGCACGATAAGCGATGGCACGGGACCGGCGGCCATGACGATGGTCTCTATGTCGACACGAACCATGGAACACCTCCGGTACGTAGCGGTTAACACACGGCAGGGTCGCCGCATTGAATAGCTATACTACCCAATCTTTCGCACAGCACACAAAACCAAAATGAGATTTATCACAGACAAGAAAAAAGCCCCGAGGCAACGCCCCAGGGCTCTTCACAGTTTTGATGGTGGACCTGACAAGATTCGAACTTGTGACCTCCCGGTTATCAGCCGGACGCTCTAACCAA
>DBEWUK010000068.1:0-5234 GCA_048205395.1 Collinsella sp. | reverse complement strand
AATTTGGGGGCAAAACTAAACCCCCAAAAAAAACACCGGCCCCCCCAACGGGGGGCGCCACGCCATCTTTTATCAGCCAACTCGTTGAAGTGCGGTGACGAAGGCGCAAGGCCGGGAGGGGTTATCTAAGCCGACATCCCGCAGCCGCGAAGCGGCGAGGACGTCGGCGTGATAACCCCGCAGGCCTTGCGCCGGCGGGAAGGAACCTACTTCACGACCAGAATGTCGCAGTCCGTGTTGCGCAGCAGGAACGTCGAAATCGAACCCAGCAGCGCATACTTGATCGAGGACAGGCCGCGGGCGCCGCAGAGCACCAGGTCGGGCTTGACCACGTCGAGCATCTCGTCCTTGAGCGTCTCGCGAATGCGGCCGGCGCGAATCATGACCTCGACCTCGGGAATGTCGGGATTGGCCTTGGCCTCTTCGAGCTGCTTGGCGATGGAGTTCTTAAATGCTTCCTCTAGGCCGTTGACCAGATCGACCGGATAGGAACCGGCGCTCTCGAGCGCCGTGGAATCGATAACGTGGCCGATGATTAGCTTGGCGCCGTTGTTCGCGGCGACCTTGATGGCGCGTGCGAGCACAAAATCCTGCTGCTCAGTACCGTCGAGTGAAACAAATACCTTGGTGTAGCCCTCGTTCATGGTTTCCTCCTTGGTCTATCGCACGGGCGCGGGGCTCGTGCATCGGGCGGGCGCGGGCGCGTCGGCCGCCGGACACTTTATCTTGTTGCAGTTATACCCAAGGATTTGGGTTTGACCGCTCGCAATTCTGTGAACGGGCGAGTTTTTTGGTAAGGGTAGGCGCAGGCGCGCCGCCAACGGTTGATAATGGGACATCGCCCGCACCGTCCGCAGAACAATATCGGCGGGTGTCTAACGAGGGGGTCCCTTTGGATATTATCGAGCTTCTAAAATCTGCCTTCATGGGCCTAGTCGAGGGCATCACCGAATGGCTGCCTGTTTCGTCGACCGGTCACATGATCTTGGTGGACGAGTTCGTCAAGATGAACGTGAGCGAGACGTTCTGGAATATGTTCCTGGTCGTGATTCAGCTCGGTGCCATTCTGGCCGTCTGTGTGCTGTTCTTCCATGAGCTCAATCCGTTCTCGCCCAGCAAGGGCAAGGAGGGCCGTCGCGACACCTGGGTGCTGTGGGGCAAGATTGTGCTCGGCTGCATTCCTGCGGCGGCGATCGGTCTGCCGCTCAACGACTGGATGGAGGAGCATTTCTACAATGCTCCCGTCGTGGCGCTGGCGCTCATTGTGTACGGCGTGTTGTTTATCGTGATCGAGAACTGGCGCGCGAGCAAGCGCGAGGAAATGGCCGTTGCCGGTTCGTTTGGTTCGCGTGCTGTGGTGTCGGGTGGACGTCCCGCCGGTGCACACTTTGCGGCGCCCGCGGCAGATGTTGCCGAGGACGATGACGAGGACGAGGATCTGGACTTTGGTTCCATCACCACGCTCGAGGACCTAAGTTGGAAGACCGCACTGGGCATCGGATGCTTTCAGGTGCTCTCGCTGATTCCGGGCACGTCGCGCTCCGGTTCCACCATCATCGGCGGCCTGCTTTTGGGCTGCACGCGTTCAGTGGCGTCCAAGTTTACGTTCTTCCTGGCCATCCCTGTCATGTTTGGCGCGAGTGCGCTCAAGCTGGTCAAGTATTTCATCAAGGGCGGTACGTTCGGCGCCAACGAGGTCGCTATCCTGGGCGTGGGCTGCGTTGTGGCCTTTGTGGTGTCGCTCATCGCCATCAAGTGGCTCATGGGCTTCGTCCGCCGTCACGACTTTAAGTGCTTCGGCGTCTATCGCATCATTCTGGGCATCGTGGTGCTCGCATACTTCTTCGTTCTGGAGCCGATGCTCGGCCTCTAACTTAGTCGACGCTGCGCGGCGGCCGGAACGACAACTTGTCATTCAAAGAGGGTGGCATGACCAAAAGGTCTATGCCGCCCTCTTTTCATGCCAATTTGTTCGTTCTGGCCGCCGCTCGCTGCCGTTGCCATGACATCGGTGGCTCCCTGATTGGTGCAATGGGGACAGGTTGCTTTGCAGCAACATGGTGCAGACTAACCTGACCCCATTGCGCCAAATCCGCTGGGGCGGGCCTGACGGCGGCGCACGGAGTCGTGGTGTGATTTGCGTCGGTGTCCGCGCGGCTCGGTATACTGGTACGGCTCAAACTATGGCGCTGCCCGCAGGCGCGCCGTCCGTCAGATGAGGAGTCGCCCATGACCCAGCCCTTGCCCTGGGAAAAGAACGCCGCGGTACCCGTGCCGCCCACGCCGGAACCCGTGCCGCTCGATGCATATGCCGCCCCCGCTGCGCCGGAACCCGAGCTCGTCCCGCTCGACATCTACGACGCTCCCGCGCCGGCACCCAAACCCGCCAAGCCGCTCGTCGACATCGACAGCCTTAATCCCGCCCAGCGCGAGGCGGTCCTGACCACCGAGGGTCCGTTGCTGGTCCTTGCCGGCGCCGGCTCGGGTAAGACCCGCGTCTTGACCTTCCGCATCGCACATATGCTCGGCGACCTGGGCGTTAAGCCCTGGCAGATCCTTGCCATCACGTTTACCAACAAGGCCGCGGCCGAGATGCGCGAGCGTCTGGCGGCACTCATCCCCAGCGGTACCCGCGGCATGTGGGTGTGCACCTTCCATGCTATGTGCGTGCGCATGCTGCGCGAGGACGCTGACCTGCTGGGCTACACCGGTCAGTTCACCATCTACGATGATGACGATTCCAAGCGCATGGTGCGCGATATTATGCAGGCGCTCGGTATCGAGCAAAAGCAATTCCCCATCAATATGATCCGCAGCAAGATCAGTTCGGCCAAAAACGCCATGATCGGCCCCGAGGACATGCTCAAATCCGCCGACAGCCCCAACGACAAAAAGGCCGCACAGGTCTATATGGAGCTGGAACGCCGCCTGCGCGCCGCCAACGCGATGGACTTCGACGACCTGCTCGTGCGCACGCTCGAGCTGCTGCGCGCCCGCCCCGAAGTGCTCGACAAGTACCAAGAGCGCTTCCGCTACATTAGCGTCGACGAGTATCAGGACACCAACCACGTCCAGTACGAGATCGCCAACCTGCTGGCCGCCAAGTACCAAAACCTCATGGTCGTAGGCGACGATGACCAGTCCATTTATAGCTGGCGCGGTGCCGACATCACCAACATCCTGGACTTTGAGAAGGACTTTAAAAACTGCAAGACCGTTAAGCTGGAGCAGAACTACCGCTCCACGGGCCATATCCTGAGCGCCGCCAACGCCGTGGTGCGTCACAACTCGCAGCGCAAGGACAAGCGCCTGTTTACGGCCGAGGGCAACGGCGAGAAGATCCAGGCTTTCCAGGCAAGCGATGAGCGCGACGAGGGCCGCTGGATTGCCGGCGAGATCGAAAAACTGCATGCCAAAGGCACGAGCTACGACGATATCGCCGTGTTCTACCGCACCAACGCCCAGTCGCGTATCCTCGAAGATATGTTCCTGCGCGCAGGCGTGCCCTACAAGATTGTGGGCGGCACGCGATTCTTCGACCGTGCCGAGATCCGCGACGTCATGGCCTACCTCAAGATGATCGTGAACCCGGCCGACGAGATGAGCGTCAAGCGCGTCATCAACACGCCGCGCCGCGGCATCGGCTCCACCTCGATCCAAAAGATTGAGCAGCTGGCGCGCGACAACCGTTGTTCGTTCTTCCAGGCTTGCGAGATCGCGTGCGCCGAAACCGGCATGTTTAGCGCCAAGGTGCGCAATGGCCTGTCGAGCTTTGTGTCGCTGGTGCGCGAGGGTCGCCGCATGGACGGCGAGCTCAAGGACGTTGTCGAGATGATTGTCGATAAGACGGGCCTGCTGCAGGCTTTCCGCGCCGAGGGCACCATGGAGTCCGAGAGCCGCGCCGAGAACATCCAGGAATTCCTGGGTGTCGCTGCCGAATTTGAGGAGACGCACGAGGATATCGAAGGCACGCTCGAGAGCTTGGAAGAGCTGCGCGCTGCTGGTGTTGCCGATGTGCCCGCCGACGTTGAGCCCGAGCCCGTTGTGGTGAGCGCGTCTGCGCCCGAGCCCGGCCCGTCTGCGCCCGTGTCTTCGTTTGAGGCGCTCGTTGGCGCGCGTGATGCCGCGGGTTCCAATCCGCTCGATAGCCTGGCGGCCCCGGCGCTCTCGCCGCAGGATGCCCTGGCTGCCGCTATCGCGGGCAACGCCTATGCCTCACCGACGGAGCTGCCGGCGGGTGCCGTGCATGCCGACGAGATTGAGCGCACCTACGGTCCGCTCACCTGTAAGGCGCTGCCGGCACTCATGGAGTGGCTGGCCCTGCGCTCCGACTTGGATTCCCTGGCCGGCGAGACGCATGCCATCACTATGATGACCATCCACTCCGCCAAGGGCCTGGAGTTCCCGGCGGTGTTCGTGGCCGGCATGGAGGAGGGTATCTTCCCGCACGTGCACGACTTTGGCGGTAGTGACGATCCGGGCAAGCTCGAGGAGGAGCGTCGCTTGGCCTACGTCGCCATCACGCGTGCTCGCAAGCGCCTGTTCCTGACCTATGCGGCCACGCGTCGCACCTACGGCTCGACCTCTGCCAATCCGCGCTCGCGCTTCCTCAACGAGATTCCGTTTGAGGACATCGAGTTTAGCGGTATCGGTTCTGCCGGTTTTGAGGGCACGGGCTGGGAGAAGCGCGGCGACCGTCACGGCACGTTTGGCTCGGGTGTGGGCTCGGACATGTATGGCGGCAAGGTGTTTGGCTCGCATACGCGCTCGACCGGCGGTTCCGGTTCGCGCGGCGGATCGAGCTTCGACGACTTCTTTGGCGGCAGTAGCTACGGAACCGAGCGCCATCGTGGGGTCTCGCCCGACGCCGGCCGTGTTGCCTCGACCTTTGGCTCGGGCGCGCCGCGCGTCAAAAAGCCGTCGTCCAAGGTGTCCCCGACGGTGGAGCGCAAGGTCGATCGTGCCAGCGCATCGCAGGACTTTGCCGCGGGTGATACCGTGAGCCACAAGACCTTTGGCACGGGTACCGTGATCTCGGTCGTCGGAGACATGATCGAGGTTCAATTCGAAAAGACCGGCCAGACCAAAAAGTTGATGAAAGGTTTTGCACCGATCGTCAAGCTGTCGTGATCCTGGCGGACCTGGGCGGGCGTATGGGGCAACATCGCCTGCTCGGGCAGTCCTGCGCAAGACGGAGGCCACATTAAGTGGCCTCCTTTGCGTGCGGAACTCGC
>DBEWUK010000014.1:0-2933 GCA_048205395.1 Collinsella sp. | reverse complement strand
TACGCCAGCACGCCGAAGAACGCGCCGATGATGCCCACGACCATGGTGGCCACGATCAGCACCATGGGGTTGATCTTCTTGGACAGCAGCCAGTAGTACAGCCAGAAGGCGATCATGCCGAGCATGCCGGGCATGATGCCGTCCAGGATGTCCTGGAGGGTCTGGGCGTCGTCGCCCGAGCCGATGGCCACCGGGATGCTGGCCCAGAACATGTCCTTGCACATGGCGCCCACGACCATGACGCCCACGATGCCCACGCAGGTCATGATCTTCTGCATGAGGCCGGTCCTCTGGGCCTCGTCCAGGAAGCCCACGCCCAGCTCGTAGCCCTTGACGGCGCCCCAGACGCGCAGCGCGAAGCCGGGGACGTTGTAGATGAGCAGGAAGGCGATGGGGCCGAAGGGGTTGCCGGCCTGGCACAGGCTGATGCCCACCGCGGCGGCGACCACGCGCAGCGTCGACAGGAAGATGGAGTCGCCGATGCCGGACAGCGGGCCCATGAGGGCGGCCTTGACGTCGTTGACGCTCTCGGGCTCGATCTCGCCGCGGGCGACCTTCTCCTCCATGGCCATCGCGATGCCGCCGACGAACGGGGCGAACTGGACGGTGATGTTGAAGAACGCGCAGTGGCGGTGCAGGGCCTCGGCGTAGTCGTCGGGGCGGCCGGCGTAGATCTTCTTGAGCATGTTGGCGACCATCAGGCAGAAGGCGATGTTCATCTGCTTGTAGTAGGTCCAGGAGAACTCCATGCCCAGGGCGCCGACGTTGACGGCGCTCTTGACGAGGTCGGAGCGCGTGATCTTGTTCTCGGGACTAGAAGTCATCGTCCTCATCCCCTTCCGCGGAGAGCTGGGGCTGGGCTCCGCCCAGGCCGAGCAGGTCGAACTTGTCGATGCCGATGATGATGGCGATCAGGGCGACGCCCAGGACGGGCACGTTGGCGTAGGAGCACAGCAGGAAGCCCAGGAAGTAGAAGGGCACGAGCTGCTTGGTGAGCACCAGGCGGCCGAGCATGGCGAAGCCCATGGCCGGCAGGATGTTGGCGGCAACGCCGCAACCATCAATGATGAAGGACGGGACGAAGTCGAGCAGGCCCTGGGTGGCGTCAGACCCCAAGTAGAATGCGCCGCCGCACAGCAAGAAGTACTCGAGGCAGCCCCAAAGTCCAAGTCCCCAATGGACGGCGTAAATACCTTTGAGATTTCCCTTGAGGGCGAACTTGTCTGCCATATCGACAAACACGGGGAACAAGGCACTGGTAATGTTGTCGAACGTCAGCGAAAGGACGGCGATGGGCATGGCAAGCGCGATGGCTGTCTCGGTACCCTGACCGAGCTGTATGGCAAACGCGCAGGCGAGTACGCCGCCGATGGTTTCGTTAGGCGGCACGTAGGCGCCGATGGAAACCGAACCCATGAACAGCAGCTCCAGGCTGGCGCCAACGGCAAGGCCAGTCTGCAGGTCCCCCAGCACCAGGCCCACGAGCGGGCACAGGACGATGGGGCGGAACGCGTAGAGGGTGCCGAGCTGGTAGTCGAGGCATCCAAACGCTCCGACTAAGCCGACGAGGATTGCTTGGACAAGCATAATTCCTCCCAATAAGGAATCTCGAACCGTCGTCACTCCCGTCGCGCGCGTTGTTGATATCAATTCCGGGAGTTCGATTACACGGCTCGAAGCCTACCTGGTGTGCTGCTAACACCCATGCCAGGCACAAACGATTTGATACCAATTATAGGTATGCAGGTTCTTACTATTTAATACCACTCGCTCAGCGGGGTGTTTTTTACCGTAAACGGCAGACGTATCCCGTCAGGCGCGCTCTTTGTTTCGATGGCGGACAAGCGTCACCAGAAAGCCATCGCCAAAGGCATCGGATGCCAAGTTGGCCACAATCACCAAAACGATAATCGCCGCGCCCAAAAACTCGTTCCAGCGAAAGACCTCGCCAAAGAGGAGCGCAGACCAGCAGGGAGCGAGCACGACCTCACTCATGCAAACCAAGTTGGCCGCAAACGCGTTGGTGCGCGCAATCCCCTTGGCATACAGCACGCTCGCAAGGCCACTGCAAAAAAGGCCATGCACCAGCATGAGTCCCCACTCAAATGGCCTCACGGAGTCTAGGGCGCCGGCAAAATAGACAATCGGCAGCATCGAGATACCGCAGGAGATGAGCGAGGACACCATGGGCGACGCATCGGGGCGAGAGTTCAAAAAGAAACACAGCCCAAAGGTGGCGCCCGAAATGACGGCAAGCAGGTTGCCGAGCATGCCCTCGACACTCAAATCGCCTAAAAAGAAAAGTCCCATACCCGTAAAAGCAACCACCACGGAGGCAATCTTCGCAGGCGAGGGCAACGTGCGAGTTGCGAGCGATTGATACACGATAACGAAAATCATCGAAGTGTACTGCAGAACGATCGCGTTGCCGACCGTCGTGAGCTGGTTGGCAAAGTTAAACGTGGTGCCCGTTACGAAGTTACAGACGGCCACAAGGACAATAAGACGACTGACGCGGAGGACGGGCCTGCCGACGAGCAGGATAAAGAGCGCCATAAATATTGCCGTGACGGCACCGATCAAAAGAGCTGACTGCGAATTGGCGCGAACGAGGATTCCGATAAAACTCCACAAGAGCGCAGTGCCAAATAGATACATCGCCCCGCTCACGCCATTATCGGGTGGATTGTCAGATCGAATCACGAAGCACCTCCAGCTAGCTTTCGGTAATAAAAAACGGCGACCGCAATGGGTCGCCGTTTCCCTTGGGGGCAGAATAGAACGCAGGAGCCTACGCCAGCACGCCGAAGAACGCGCCGATGATGCCCACGACCATGGTGGCCACGATCAGCACCATGGGGTTGATCTTCTTGGACAGCAGCCAGTAGTACAGCCAGAAGGCGATCATGCCGAGCATGCCGGGCATGATGCCG
>DBEWUK010000012.1:0-5786 GCA_048205395.1 Collinsella sp. | reverse complement strand
CGTCCCCGCGCCACCTCGCTGCGCATCGCGTCGCAGGAGGTTTTCCGCTTTCCCGGATCGAGGCCGTTCAGCGGTTCATCGAGGATAAGGTACGGGCAATCGGTCGTTATCGCCATGGCAAGCTTTACCTGCTGCTTCATTCCTGTCGAGAGTTTACGGGTCGGCTTGTCGAGATATGAGGAGATTCCGAGGGAGCTGCAGAGCGAGTCGATGTCGGTGGCCGATTTCCACGCCTCCCTAACGAAAGCAAGGTGCTCGAGGGCTGATAGCGTGGGGTAAAGATCCGTGCCGCCTGAAGAGCTCAGGTAGACGAGTTCTGCAAATTCGGCTGATTGACGTTGGCTGATTCCGTCTGCCACCAGGCTTCCCGAGTGGATACGGGTGGGAAATTGGCCCGACAGCGCTTCAAGAAAGGTGGTTTTCCCCGAGCCGTTGGGAGCAATGAGGCCCGCCGCCGTTCCCGGGCTCAAGAAAAGCGATCCGATTGAAAGTATCGTCGTGCTTCCGTATCCCACGCTCACGTCCAGAAGCTCGAGCCCATGGTGCTTTTTCGCGGGTCCAGGCTGTTTGGGGGAACGTGTCGCAACGGCGCCGACCGCAAAAAGGACCGCGACGTATATCAGGGCCACGGCAAGCATCGATGCACCGCTTGAACCGGAGCCAATGAATTCTGTTGGGAAGCATCCTACGTAACCCGTTGCCTCGATAGGCGAGAATACGGCCAGCGGCAGGAGATTGAGCGCGGCGCTATGCTCCAGTGCCGAATCGGACAGTAACGGGAATACCGGGGCCGCGACAAGCAGCGCGGAGGTAAGGGGGCCTGCGAGGACGCGCCTCGTTGCGGTCGATAGGACGACGGAGCAAACGGATATTAAGGTTCCGCCCGCAAGAAGCGCGATAAACAGGGCTGTGAAGACGTTTCCCGCAGTCGTAGTGGTAAGCGCGCCGTCATGGAAGAAGGCGATCGGGTACCCAATTTGCCCGAAGCCGTTTAGGGCCAAGGCGTAAATGCCCCCGGGTGCGAGGCCGGCGAGGAGCATCGCGGTCCCCGCGGCGATTATCGAAAACACGATCTGGATAAGGCGCCGGAATTTGGGCACGGGCGCCTTCGCCGCCAGGGTCCCGGGCCTTGTGGCGCCGAGCACGAGTATCGACGAGAGAAGGAAGGGGATGAAGGGAAGGAAAGACGGCGCCGTGGCAATGGCGTAAGGCAGGAAGGAAAGGAATGGCAGGTCGTTTGCGGAGGCCGGGATATCCGTGATGCCGGAGCTGCTCAGAGCGCGGCAATACGCGAGGTCTGCGTCATTGGTCTCTCGGTCTCCCACGATGGACCCGGATTGGAAGCCTTCGCCCATGAGCGCGTAGTAGCTCTCGGCAGAGTCGAGAAAGGCGGCGTCGGTTTGAGCGGCGAGGGCGGCGTTCGCGTATCTTGCAAGCTCAGCGTCATCTTGCTGCTCTGGCGATAGGTCTGTGCCGCTGGCCTGGGGCGCGCGCGTATTGAATGCGTCGACAAAGCCCTGCATGCCCTGTTTCATGAAGAAGGGGCCGTAGATGGGTGAATTGAACGCAATGGGGACGGAAAAGGCTGCAGCGAGAACGAGCGTACAAATCCATACGGCCTTGTCTCTTAGGATTAGTTTGAGAAGAAGTCGACAGTACATTTGGAAGCACCTACATTTCTCAAAGCATCGTTAGATTGATAATGACAGACCGAATGAAGATGCGTGCGACGGGGGCGAGGCGAATGGCTGAGCGGTATCGATACGCGGGTTCAACGGCATCACATTGACCACATAGATTATTAACTTGCTTGACTTGTAAACCTAATCGTCCTGTCATCATATTCAACTTCGAAAAAAGGGGAATGAGGGCATCCCGATGCATCGAGTATTACTGGAACCCCGGCGATACGCTGAATGATTTGTGACGAATAGTCATGTCCATCAAGAAGGCTCGACGCTTCGGGCAGCTCGTCAATCGATATATCAATTCTTGGAGACATGTATTCCTACCATTTTTAAAGAAACAACGGCGGTAATTGCTATCGCGATTGCGCCAATAACACCGAGCGCTATCTGAATGGGATATAACCCCAACACATATCCAAATATGGAGAAAAACATTGCAGAAAAGAGAGCCCTTACCAGAGACGCGACGGAAAGGATCGTCGCGCGGAGATCGTCCGCTATCGCGTCTTGGATTAAGTTTTCCGAAGTGATGTACACCACTTCTGGGAGAAAGCAAAGCACCATGCTAAGGCCAAACAAGCACAGCGGATTTGAAGCGAACCACGGAAGAATCATGAAAAGGCCGGCCTCGATTAGCATCGAGCCGAGCATGGTGTTTCTTTTCCCGAAACGCGATGAGAAGAAATCTGCTGCAATGTAGGCCGTCGCATTTACTGCATAGGATGCACCGAAAAAGATTCCTATTATGGAGACGGGAGCATCAAATGCGTCGAATACCAACTGATTCAAGTTGTAATAACTCCCATAGAATCCGTCGAGCATGCTCGTGCCGATTAGGAGAAGCAATACCGCAAAAGCGGATTCTTCAACACGCCAGGTTTCGCGTCTGAACATCTTGGCTGCGTCAAACCTTCCCTTTTCAGAGCTTTTAGAACGGGTCGCTTCCGTCCTCTCAATGGGATACAGAAGGAAAAGCTGCAGGAGATAGAAAACGGAAACACATACGTAAAGGGCACTCCAAGATACTTGGGCAATGAAAGATCCGAGCACAATTGCCATTCCCGTAGCGATTGATTGTGCGGCAAGCAGCCGAGCATTGATGGTGAGGAAGCGCTCTCCTTGACCGGCATTCCGGGCAATTTCATATAAAAGTGCTTGTTCGGATCCCGATTGAAGGGAGTAAGCGAGTGCCTCAACAAGGGAAAGCACGACAAGAAAGGGACCTGAGAGCAGCAGCATGCCAGCCGTATGGAAGAAAAGGAGCAGCACGCCCATTTGAATCGAAAACTTCTTTCCAAAGAAATCGCCTATCAGCCCTGTTGGTAGCTCGAGGACGACCGTTGCAATGTTAAACAGAGCTTGATAAAGCGCGATTTCCGTGACAGACATTCCTTTCTCCGCAAGGAAAAGTAGAAACACTCCCCGATTTAAAACAAATCCCGCGAGAACGAAAAAGGCGGAATAGACGTGCAGCTGCGCAGTGGCATTCTTGTTCATTTGACACTCCTAACGGCTATTTTTGTCGGGGTGTTCGTCACTGATTCGAAGCCTGAAATGTTCATAGTCTCAATGAAGAGCTGATAAAGCTTTTGAACAGGGTATCGATAGAATAGGACATCCTGCGCTCTTTCTTCTCGACGAACTATTGCCAGCCGGTCGATTTCGAAACAAGAAACCGCATAATACACCCCAGCTTGATCTAGAGTTGCCGTATAGCTTTCTGCAGCGGCAAATGCATCACGATCGCGATACATTTCAAAAATATCTTCAATGCTTCTACCATCTCGATGAATCATAAGGTAGGTTGCGAATTTAAAATGGTCTATCAAATCAAAATACGCATCAGCACGCGCGAGCACGTCAAGAATGCCGTCATTTTCATTCCTGACTGTGTATAGATGATTGAAATGAAGAGGGGATAGGCTGTTCGGGTCAATTCCGGTAGCAAGTAAATCTAAGTAATACTGAGATTCCCGCAGTACGGCGCGAGCCTGTCGTGGCTTGACTCGTGCATGTTTAATCTGTTTCGTTAACTGAAATGCGTAAATCTGGTTAATCAAAAAAGCAAAATCTGGTTAAATGAAAACGATAAATTTAGTTAAACGCGCTGGTAATCAATGGTGAAAAATATGCCAAAAAAGTACTACACTCGAATTATCGAAAATGAGCTCGACCAGATGCTAGGGATATTCGGTGCCGTTCTCATCGAAGGACCGAAATGGTGTGGAAAGACAACCACAGCCGGGACCCGTGCGGCGTCCAGGCTCCTGCTCATGGACCCGTCGCGCAACTTCGAGAATCGCTTGCGTGCCGAGACGGACCCGGCGCTTGCCGTTGCAGGCGAGGTGCCGCGGCTGATCGATGAATGGCAGGAGGTTCCGAAACTTTGGGACGCGGCGCGGTTTGAGTGCGACAACCGCGGCGGCGAGCCTGGCCAGTTCATATTTACGGGGTCGGCGACGCCGCGAGACAATGAACGGCCGATGCACAGTGGCGCTGGAAGGTTCGCTAAATTGCGCATGGATACCATGACGCTTTTCGAACTTGGGAAATCTAGCGGCGCGGTTAAGCTGTCGGGCATTATTTCTGGCGAAAAGTTCAATGGCGCTTTCGGATCGTTGGATTCTGCCTCGATTGCCGAGTGCGTTGTCCGTGGTGGATGGCCCGCGGCGGTCGGTCGCGATGCGCTGGCTGCGTCGGCGATGGCGAAACGTTACATCGGCATAGTTGCCGAAGAAGATTTGTCTCGTGTTGATGGCTCTCGACGCGATCCCGAAAAGGTCAAAGCTGTCATCGAATCGCTAGCGCGTAATGAATCCACTTTGGCGACACTCAAGACGCTCGTAGCTGATCTTGGTGGAGAAGTATCGAGACAAACGGCGGCATCGTATATATCTCTTCTCGCACGGGTTAGCTTCGTTCGCGATATTCCCGCGTGGAATCCAGCAATGAGATCTCCGGTGCACTTAAGAGAATCAAAGAAGCATCATCTTGCTGACCCGTCACTGGCGGCCGCTGCGCTCGGGGCGACTCCGGAGACTTTGCTGTTAGATTTCAAGACGCTTGGACTACTTTTTGAATCGCTGGCACTCCATGATTTGTGGGTCTATGCGCGAGCAAACGGAATGAGCCTCTACCACTATCACGATTCTCGCGATCTAGAGGTCGATGCAGTCATTGCGGCTCCTGGCGGGACCTGGATCCCGGTTGAAGTTAAGCTCAGCTCCGCTCAAATCGAAGAGGCATCTGACAATCTTGTTGCTGTCGAGGAACGTATGGTTGCCGCCGGAAACAACCCGCCGGTTTCGAAAGTTGCAATCATTGGATTTGGTTCACAAGCCTACGTTACCGACCGCGGCGTCCAAGTTGTTCCGTTGGATGTGCTCGCGCCGTAATGCTGTTGGCGGAGTGGAATGTGGGCGCGCAAGGAGATGCGGAATCGATGAGAGCCTCAAAAAAAATTACTGCAGTGTTATCATCTTTCATCCTCTCTATTCTTCCATTTCTGATTCTATGGGCGGCTTGGTCAGTCCTCCCTGATACAATTCCCGCTCATTGGAGTGGGGGTGCGGTTGATCGATGGGGTAATAAGCTTGAATTGCTGGTTGTTCCGCTGTTTTCTCTGATTGGTTCTATTGCAATTTCTGTGTACCTTATTGTTTCCACGCGGCGAAGAGAGTTCGCGGATTTCTCTGTTCGAATGCGCCGGGACTTTGTTGCGTGCTATATTTCTAGTCTTCTTTTATCGACAACCTGCTCAGTGATAATTGCCGTTTGGGTTCAGTTGATTCTTACGCAAAACACTGCGGTTGATGGGGGGCTTGGACTATCGATCCTGTATTCCCTTCCCGGGCTATATGTGATCTTGTGCGCTTTGCCGCCTTTTTATGCGAGCGGCGAGAGCAAAAAGGCAGAGCGCCTGATAACAGTTCTTATTGGCGGCGCGGAGATTGTTCTTTGTGGAATAGTGCTTGAAGGTTCGGCTGCCTCTTATGCGATGATTGGACTGATGATTCTGTTCTGTGCGTTTGAGATTGTGTCACAGGTAAGGGATAGCCGGTCCTTATGAGTTGAATTACGCGCGTGCGGATATAAAGG